>JAHEGU010000031.1:0-27858 GCA_024644945.1 Gammaproteobacteria bacterium
TTCGGACATCCGGTTTCAATCTGATCTTAAACCGTGGCGGATAACCAGATTTCTCAATAGCGGACTTGTTTCCCGTCAGAACATATGATTCTAAAAGGGCATAGTCGTCGTGTCCACTAGCGGACCTTAAGTTAATTTCCTAATTTAAACCTATTCATTGACACAACTGGAGTTATAAAGATGACAGAAACAAGTTTGTACCAAAGGCTTGGAGGCGAAGAACCCGTCAGGGCAATTGTTACGGACATAGTCGCGTTACATCATGCGAACCCTGTAATCAGCCCCCGTTATGACAACGCGAAGAAAAGCGATGCCGAGTTGATTAAGCTCGTGGTTGATTTGATTGGATCTGGAACTGGGGGACCTCAAGAGTATACCGGGATGAGCATGCCGGAGGCCCATAAGGCAATGAACGTTAATGAAGCTGAGTTTGTTGCTGTTGTGGATGACATCCTTGAGGCAATGGTTAAACACGGAGTCGGCGAGAGGGAAAAAGCGGATATATTGGCGATCGCTTATGGCATGAAAAACGACATTGTGCACCTCTAAAATATATATGTTGCGAAGATGAAGTTTGAGTGTTGAGATGCTTAAAAGAAGTTTGTGAGCGGCATTGCGGCCGAATATGCCCGCTGGGCTCGAGGCGGGATATTGCCAGGGCTTTTTTGTGCGTTGTGCTCTTTTCTGTAGTGGAGGTCGCGTTCACCCAAGAGTTGACGCCACGCGCATACTGGCCGGCCCCGCAGGGCACGAAATTCGTGCTTGCCGGTTATGCCTACTCTACGGGCGATATCGTTACCGATCCGTCTCTGCCGCTCGTTGGCGTCGATTCCACGATTCGCACGGGCGTTTTCGCTTATCAGCAGACGATCAGTCTCGCCGGGCGAACCACAAATATTCAGTTCGAACTGCCGTATACCGACGCCACCACGACGGGCGAGTTCCGGGGCGATACGGTCGATCGTGAGATCACTGGCATCGGCGATGTTTCGGCAACTATATCCATTAACCTAGTGGGCGCTCCCACGATGACACGAGCCGAATTCCAGGCGTTTCGCCAGAATCCGAAACCGGTACTCGCAACCAGCTTGAAAGTGGTCGCGCCGACCGGTGAGTACGAATCAGGGCGTGATTACAACACCGTTGTGCTGAACTATCTGTACCGGCTTCGGTAAAGCCCGGGTTCCACGGTCGCAATACGTCCTCTGGACTGGTTGCGTACGATTTCGAATCCTTAAGGTGCCGGGGAGAGCAGGTTCGGCAATGGAGATATGGCCAAGCACTGTTTTCCGATGGCAGACAAACCATTTGCAGCCAACAGGATTGCGAGTGTTCTTTTCATGGTACTAGCAAGTTAACTACACAGGTTACATAAGTAACTGCAAAAGCCCTCCTTGGCATTCCGGGGACAGTATACTTAATTCACCCCAAATTCATTTAGCTCCCAGTGTCGGCTCCGGTGGACATCCATAGTGCTCCATTTTTTAAGGGCTGAACCAATAGCAATCGGGAATAAACTTCGGCCTGCAGCTACTGCTGTAGATTGGCCGTTACCTCTAATGACCTCTTAGGGCAGATATGTGATATTTCCTGCGTCAATCCGTGAGCAAGGGCTCCAGAGCAAACTGAGCCGTCTGTTCCATTTTTTTTAGAACCCGATATAAATACCTAGTCGGAAGTCGACACTCCGGCCGATTGAATATCGGGAATACGCTTCTGACGACCTCTTCACTCATTACCTGTTTTGCTTTCGAACGACGAAGCCAGATACAGTAAAAACATTGCCATCAACGCATAGCTACTGGTTTTATAGCGCCAACTGCTGTTGCGGAGATGTCGTTCTCGATATATTCTGAATCCCTGCTTGATATTTTTTTTACTGCCGAACAAGACAACACGATGAAACATCCGGCCAACAAACCCCTTCCTGAATAACAACTTCAAATAGTTGCGCCCCGTCCCCAGAATAAAATAGTTAAAATAGGCGTCCTGCAACCCCGCGGGGGCCCATTGAATGAATTCGAAATCGTAGATCACAACATTACCGCTCTGATCCACGCCCAGGTTATCGCCAAGGTCGAATCCAAATGGAGCAGTTTTCGCGCCTGCTGGCAGAGGATATTTTTGCAGGGCGAAATTATTCAGCACATATTCATCGCCCCACCAATCGGGTGGCGGAATCTCAGACCACATCTTCAGAAACTGTAATAGTTTCTCGTGGTGTACTGCGTCATATACCAGCGAGCCGATTGGTCGATTGCTAAAAGTTTCAAACTTATACACGACCGCGAACTCGCCATTTTCCTCCCAGCTATCGGTTACCGTTGCGAATTTTATTCCCGTCAGGTGCGCACAATGCGATCCAAAGTAGGCAGGCAACAGAGCTTCTTTCCTGCCGTAAAGCCCGTTTGTTCTCTCATCGTAGCCATAATTAATTTTAACAAAAACGTCACCAATTCCAGTTTTTGAAGCACGCCAGTATGTCTTCCACCTAGCATTGCGAACAAGATGGTCGTCCAGGTAAAGCTGCCCGTGCACGGCATAATTTCTGGCTTCCAGCATACTTTTGTGACTATCGGAAATTTCCCTGAATTCCTTTGTCTGCACAAATTTCATATTGCAAAGCGCCATGCGGCCCCAGTCTGTCAGACCATTATCCTTTACGCTTAAGTACTTTGAACAATAGTCTGCTCACGCCGTTTTTCAAGGGTGTCTCTCCGAGAAGCTGTATGTTTCCTGCACCACATTCCAGCAACAGATCAGTGCAATAATCTCGAGCATCCTCTTTCATGATTTTTGGCATGTATCCGGCCATCTTTCCAAACCCCTGATCGCCCTGACCGGTTTCAAAGTAAAGCGCCTTTCTCGACTTGTTGATCAATGCTGAAAGCACGTACTTTGCCGCATCCATTCCATGGGCATAGACGATGTGGTGAAAAACGGACAGGAACAGTATGACGTCGTACTCTCCCAGCAAATCAACATTTCTATCTGTAATGGTGGAATTCAGGAATCCAACGTTTCCAACCCTGCCCAGGATTTTTAGTTTTTCCGCAACCAGAACAGGCCCTCTTTCCAGTTCAATGCCTACAACATGATCTGCGTTATTGCGTGCCATATTGAAAGAGAAGTAGCCGATGTTGCAACCCAGATCCAAAGCCGTGTAGGGCTCGTCCGGCAACTCATCCTTTATCAGCAGCCACTTTTTCAGCGTCCCTTCTGGATCCCTGTCAACATCCGCACCAGAAGATACAAGGCCAAACGGGTCTGGTTGATATGACTTCAACCCGTACTTAATCATTAACTTGACCTGCTGCAATTCCAGAAACCGACCAGCTTTTGTTAGTAAGTAATACATAAGACAATTTTGATAATTGGATCCTGAAACATATTTGGAGCCTACCCATTATTTCCTGACTGTTTTCCGTATCCGCGGCTCAGCTGGCTTCCCGGCAATCAGGGATAACCTCATACAGGTGATGGAGACGATCGAGCACATACCATCTTACCCAATATTGGTTTGGACTGGCCCACATCTTGAGCCGCTCGGGCGATTTTAATGAACAGCCGCTTTCCCAGTTGTCAGATTTTATCGCGCTTTAAATTCCAAATTGAAAGATCAGATTCGGGTTTCTACGACTAAATAAATCCAACCTGTCGGGTCAGACGCCAACTACTTCTGATCCGACAAATTCTTCAACTTTTTGTGTCAGCTTTAACCGCGCTCTAATGCGAGCGCGGCTTGACCATCGCCATCCCGACTAACATCAGACCCAAGGCAATCCAGACCAGAATGGAATGCTTTTCCTGAAACAGCCAGACTCCCCATCCTATTCCAGCGATGGTCACGACATAACCCATCATACTGGCAAACACCGCACCGGATGATTTGATCAGGTAAAGAAATGCCAAGTAAGCGAAACTGTTAACCAACACTAAGATCACTACGGATGCTTCGGCAGTACTTAGAGGCAAATCAATCGGCACAAATGCATCTTTCGCAACGACAATCGGTAACATCAGCAGAGCAGCCATAAACATCCCGCCCATCAGCAAACAAATCATGTCTGTATCATCCGGAACTTTTACCTCAACATATATATTCTCCATGGTATAGCAAACGGCAGAGACCAAAGCGATGAGCAACCAGGGCACCATACTGCGATCCGGCAATGCTTCAGGTCTCGATAGCAGAATCATGGCGACAAAGCCCAACAACACGCCAAGCATCCGCATCAATTCCCGCCTATCAACTCCCAACACCAGTGATACCGCGTAAGTCATCATCGGCACCAGCGCTACTGTAATCGCTAATACACCCGCGGGCAGATGTCGCGCAGCGTAAAAGTACAGCACCCCTGGCACTGCCGTGCCCAGCACTGCGATCACGGTAAAGCGAATCAAGTTGTCGCGATTAACCCGTGGCCATTTGCCTCGCGCCAGACTGACAACTGCCAGTACCGTACCGCCGCCCAGCGCTTGCCAGAATCCCAGGCCAATAGGATGGTAGTTCGCTTCAGCGGCGATCCTCGCTAATGAAAAGGTGGACCCCCATACCGAACCAGCTATAAGTACCAGCAAATATGGCCAGATCATAGGCATAGCTGGAGGCAACATAACGTGCTTAGGGATGAACTTGCTGGTATCGGAAGCAGCTGACCAGGTGATCGTTGACCATGCCTGAGGCCTGCATAAATGCATACACAATAGTACTGCCCACAAAAGTGAAGCCGCGCTTTTTCAGATCTTTGCTGATTTGATCGGAAAGAGCCGTATTTGCCGGCACCTTGGCCAGAGTGCGAAAGCGATTCTGCACCGGCGTACCATCAACAAAATCCCAGAAATACTGGTCCAGACTCAGATCTTGCTCACGCATTTCCAAATACGCTCGAGCGTTCTTCACGAATCCGTTGACCTTGAGCCGGTTGCGAACAATACCGGGGTTTTGCAGCAGTCTTTCGACTCGCTTATCGCTGTAGCGTGCGATCTTGTTGGCATCAAAATTATCGAACGCTTTACGGTAATTATCGCGCTTCCTCAGTATGGTGATCCAGCTCAGGCCTGCCTGCGCGCCCTCAAGACACAAAAATTCAAATAACAGGCGTTCGTCGTGCAACGGCGCCCCCCATTCGTTATCGTGATAGTCGATATAGACCGGATCTTCACCACACCAGGTACATCTTTTCATCGTATTGTATTTTACTTTCATTGTTTATCTGTCGCGCCGATGGAAAATCCGAGAGCAGGATTGTACTCTTGAGCCTTGAACAACTGAATATTGGGCGACAAACAATCATGCCCCCATCGAACTATCCACTCCAAGCTTTACTAGAACAGGTCGCTCAAGGATCAATCGTTGACCTGCTGCGCGAGATGATCGCCATTCCAAGTGTAAACCCTTTTGACGAACCTGCTAATGAGGATTGCAGAGAGCTGGAAATCGCGGATTACTACCAGTCCAGGATGGACCATTTGGGACTGCTGACCTCTAGAAGGAATGTGGTATCCGGCAGGCCAAATATTTTCGGCCGCATAAAGGGAAATGGCACAGGGCCTTGCATCATGCTCGCGGGCCATCTGGATACCGTCGGCGTGACGGGATACAGCAATCCCTTCGATCCAGTAATTCGAGATAACCGTGTCTATGGTCGCGGCAGTTGTGACATGAAGGCAGGCTTAGCCGCATTTATAGAAGTGGCGAGAATCATCATTCAAAATGACATCGAGTTAGCTGGTGACCTGCTGATTGCCGGTATTGCCGATGAAGAACATCATATGATTGGCTCCAAGGAGATTCGAGAAAATGGTCCGATTCCAGACTTCGCGATTGTTGGAGAGCCCACGGAACTTGAGGTCTGCCATGCTCATAAGGGACAGCTGTGTATGCATATCCGTACATATGGCCGCGCCTGTCACTCCAGCATTCCTGAGCTTGGGGTCAATGCCATCAGCCACATGGCGAAATTGATAGGTGTATTTGAAGATTACAATGACGAGCTTATGTCACGGCCACCCCACCCGGAGTGCGGCCACGGCCGGTTCAGTCCGGGCGTCATCAGGGGAGGTGACATTGCTTCATCAGTGCCCGACTTTTGTGAACTGGAGGTCGATCGACGCACAATTGTCGGAGAGTCCACCCAGGACGTGATAAGTGAATATAGAAAGCGCATCGAACCTTTAACTTCCAGTGTCCCGGATTTCCACTATGAAATTGGTCCTGTCACCATTGAAACTGCAGCACTCGACACGCCATTGGAATCCCCCATCGTCGAGCAATCTGCCCAGGCATATAGAGAAACCGTTGGTCAGGCCTCAGAGCTCAAGCCGTTTAACGGCGGTACCGATGCGCCAAATCTGATGTGTCCTGCGGTGATATGCGGTCCAGGATCAATTCAACAGGCCCATACTCTTGATGAATTCGTCGAAATCGACCAAGTAACCGATGCCGTTAAGATTTACCTCCGAACGGTTCTTGCGATGCAGCAGGTTGTTTAAAATCCCACACCAACCTGAAACCGCGGCTTCGTAATGGACCTGGTTAACCTGCTTGCAATTATTTTGTCGCTGTCGGCGGCATTTGCATATATCAATTTTCGCTTTATTGGCCTGCCTACCACAATAGGCGTGATGCTCATTGCATTGCTGTGCTCATTAGTAATGATCGTACTTGACTTCCTGGGGATTCTTGACGCACGAGATCAGGCCGAAGCAATGCTGTCTAATATTGATTTCAATAAGGCGCTGATGGATGGCATGTTAAGTTTCTTGCTTTTCGCCGGCTCACTCCATGTCAGCACCAGCGACCTGGTAGATATGAAATGGACGGTGGGACTGCTGGCCACTGCCGGTGTGACAATTTCCACTTTTGTTGTGGGATCCCTTACCTGGTTATTACTTTCATCGCTCGGTATTAATATTTCCTATATCTACTGCCTGTTGTTTGGGGCTTTGATCTCCCCCACCGATCCCATTGCGGTAATGGCGACTTTGAAGCAAGCGGGCATCGCGCGCAGCCTGGAAACTAAAATTGCTGGAGAATCGTTGTTCAACGATGGCGTTGGAGTCGTGGTATTTGTAGTCATTTTGGGACTGGTACTCAATCCGGTAGAAGTAAGCGCCGGCAGTATTGTGCTTTTGTTTATACAGGAAGCTATTGGCGGCGTAGTTTTCGGCCTGCTTCTCGGTACGCTTGGATTTTATCTTCTCAAGAGCGTGGACAATTACCAGGTCGAAATTCTGCTTACCTTGGCGCTGGTGCTTGGTGGTTACACCCTTGCGATGCAATTACATACCTCAGGTCCTATTGCGGTTGTTGTAGCCGGTCTGTTGATTGGCAATCGCGGGCGACAGTATGCGATGTCTACCAACACAAGGGAACACCTGGATAACTTCTGGGAACTGTTAGACGAAATTCTAAACGTAATATTGTTTGTATTGATCGGCCTTGAGATTCTAATTCTCGAATATGATGAACCATACTTGTTTGCCGGCTTACTCGCGATACCGCTGGTTTTGATCTCAAGATTCATTGCTGTGGGCACTCCCATCACGGTCCTTCGCAAGTTGTCAGCATTTAAATTCAGCCCGCATGTGATCAAAATTCTAACCTGGGGCGGTCTGCGGGGCGGTATCTCCGTGGCGCTGGCGTTATCGCTTCCTCCCGGTAAGGAACGGGATTTATTTCTAGTGATCACCTACATGATCGTTATTTTTTCAATCGTGGTGCAGGGATTAACCATAGGCAAGCTGGCACACAAGCTAAGCGGAACTGAATCTGAATCCGAATCCGCAACTTGATCAATTCTTAACAAGTTGATTAAAGCTGCTTACTATTTAGATCAGGTGCAGCCTAAAAAAAGATCGCGCCTGGGCCACTTGGTCCAGGCGCGACTAACAACGAGAGGAAGATGGATTGTCATAATCCGCTTTAGTCACCAAAGCGGCACGATATGAAATCGGACTTTACGACCGGCAAGATGCCGGATGTGCAGGGTATTACTAAATCCGTTAATGTGACAACCGAATTCCTGAAAAGATTCCACGGCAACTGGATTTCCCGCAAAAACAGGCAGCTTTTGCCTGTCTGAGGAACTAAAATGCACACAGAAATTCATCCTGCGCGCGACTCAGAACTGAACATTACAATCCGTTTAGTTTCCAGTTATAAATGTAGTCCACCTCACCGGCGAATCGTCTCAACCTGGCAGCGTCTTCAGCGTCCGCATACTGAGAAATTGCAATCAGCATCTGTTTCTCATTCTTGCCAAAATCCTCTTGAAACCATTTGAAAATCCGTGACAGCAAAAGCTTGTCTTGCTGCCACATCAGACCGCGCGGATGGCTAAGGAATTTCTCCGCCGACTGGGACAACAACTGTTCCAGGCTATCGGCCGTATACACGATCGAAGCAAGGTTGGGGCAACCAATACTCGCACAGTTCACCACAAAGTGAATCCGATGGTCTTTGTACACCGGTCGCAGAATTCTGTGTTCTATATCGTTTAACGTTAACGTCTTCCCGGCAATTTCGACAATATCATCATTCCATGGACCGGTAAATATTATGCTTTGCCCCAGCTCGGTTATAGATTCAACTGGATAGTTTCTTACCACGAGCTGAACGGTCAGCGCATTGTAGAGATTAATCCAATAGCTCATTTGTTCAGATTTACTGAGTGCCCGGGGATCAATCTTCCTAAGGCTTTCAATATATTGATCGAGCCTGGGATCAGCATCGCCCTGCAGACCTTCATAGTCAAACAGATTGATACCCGAATCATCCTCCACCAGGTAATCATCAAGCACCATTTGCCAAAGTCCATGATCGACCTCACGCACACTCAACGGATCAAAAGTATCCCAATAAGGATCAAGAACCGAATCAGGGCCGGAGGAAATCCATGAAAACCCTGACACAATGACCCACACCCCTAACAGAGCTATGAGTTTGAATGGATTCACAACGCAGATTCCCGTATCCCGACACGGCGTTTAAGCAAAAGAAATTGCTCCCGAATCAGAAGCTTGAATAGAGTGCCGAGGATGCCGGTAGCGGCGCCGAGCACACCGGATATCGTCCCGCTGATCTTGGAATACCCAATTCTTTTTAAAGCCGACACGGGAATTTCTTCCATTTGCAATCCCTCTTGGATAGCACGCACCTGCATCTCAACCGTCCACCCATACCGTCTGTCCTGCATATTAATTGCCTGCAAGCCCTTCCAGGTAACCGCGCGGAATGGTCCAAGATCAGTAACCGATTGATGCCAGAATAGGCGAATCAAAAAGCTGGCGAGTCGATTACCAAACAGCTGGGGAATTGAAAGTGCACCAGGCTGACGGTATTCAGGAACTCTCGAACCGATTATAAGATCTGCACCATTCTTTATTCGATCAAGCAACAACGGCAATTCACTCACATCAACCGAACAGTCGGCATCCACGAAAACAACGATATCCTTTTCACACGGGTAATTCAGTGCTGCCTGACAGGCTGCACCGTAGCCCAGCTCAGGTTCTGCAACGATCACGCAGGGAAACCGACTCGCGATTCTTGCGGTATCGTCTGTAGACCCGTTGTCGCATACTATGACCAGATCAACTATCGGGCTTCCTGCGTTGGTTTCGACCAACGCGAACAGACTTTCAAGAACTCTGCCAATTGAGGGCGCTTCATTATGGGCCGGAACAATAACGCTGATATGACGGTCGGCATACATGTTGTGTTCGATTTCACTGCAAATGTTTAGTTCATCTCTGTTGAGAATAAATGCGAGAGTTTTCTATGATAGAAGGTAGAACTCTGCCGGACCAATTGCTGGCGATCACCAGTGTAGTGTGTTTGCTGAGCTATGCGTTGCTTGCGTGGCTATCTCACCAAGACCGTTCAGTCGATCTTTCTGTTTTCCTCTCAATTAGCCTCATCTGCGCCGCCCTCGCAGCCTTGGTGGTTTGGCAATACTCCGTTCATAAGCGTGAGATTCCGTTTATATGGATTCTATGCAGCGCAATTTTGTTTCGAGTAATCGGGGTAACCGGCCAACCGTTGTTAGAAGATGATTTCTATCGATATCTGTGGGATGGCTATCGTACCGCGGTATCTGGAGATCCCTATTCGTTGCCGCCCTCCTGGTTTTTCGCCCAGGAAGCGATCTCCGCCAGATTCGAGCACATTCTCTCCAATATTAACTATCCAGACATTACAACGGTATATGGCCCGGTCTGCCAATGGATTTTTGCGGCCGCCTACTTTATGGCGCCCGGGGAAATATGGCCATTGCAGTGGATTGCTACACTGGCAGATATTGGCATATTACTTTTGTTACGCTTGATGTGCCGACACAATACGTTACTTTTATACGCCTGGTCGCCTCTTCTGATAAAAGAATTCGCATTCACCGCACACCCCGACATTGTGGCTGTTTTTATGACTATGGCTGCAATTCAGTTCAGGTTTCTGGGACGCCCTTCACTTGTAGGAGTTTTTATTGGTTTGGCATGTGGGATTAAAATATTTGCACTGCTTCTTGCCCCATTTTTATTATTGGTCAGGAAAGATCTCAAAAGATCGTTTATAGGTAGTGTCAGCTTTATCCTCACACTTGCGCTGATTACATGGTGGTACGGCACGGTTAAGATCTGGGTGCCTGCAGGTCTTGTGTCAATGGCCGACAACTGGTTATTCAATGCACCGCTTTATCTATTGTTAACCGCCTGGATTTCGCTGCAAAGTGCTAAAGCGATAATACTGACATCGTTTGCAGTAGTTTATGGTATTTGGCTATTTCAATATTACAAACGCGTAGACTCGACAGCAGGATCTACCGCTGATCGAGAATTTAGAAATCTTCCAATTCGAGCAGATTATCTATACGCCGTTTTCTTATTGTGTATTCCAGTACTGAATCCATGGTATCTGTCATGGATATTGCCTTTTGCAGTACTGTATCCCTCAAGGTGGGCCTGGACTGCGGGCGCGTCAATACTTCTTGCTTACGTTACGGGAATCTATACTGGCGATCCATCACTGGGTCTCTATCAGCAGCCCCTGGCAGTACTCTTGATTGAATTTGGCGCAGTCGGAACTGCCTTATTTATCGATTGGAAACACCCACTCGTTTCTCACCGCCAACGAATTTGAATTTTTTAGCTGTTAGAGTAAAGAGATAGTAGATAGCGTTTATTCAGATAATAGATCATGGCGCTTAACTGGCGACTGTCAAACTGTTCTTCAATCATTTTCTCAGGCTGATCGCAGTTGCGTAAATGCGCCGACAACTCTTCAACGCTCGTGTTCTCAAACTGCCGTAAAGTACGCCGGGATACTCTCTCCAGCTGGTCAGCTTGCTTAATACAATAGTACACTGGCTTTCCATCCGCACTCTTAGCATAGAAAACGGATTTGCCTTCCTCGTAAAAATGATCGGCTTTTGTCTGAAAAAGACTCTCCTGGCCATAGTCGCCAGTGCCTGACGCAAAAGAAGCGCTTGTACCGGCAAATAAGGCGCTCACTAGAAACAATAGAAGATGGAATATGTTCACAATTAACGATATCGGCTGATGGGCTCAAAAAAAAGACATTAGAAAAAGTCAGGAGTTCCCGAACTTGGGGGCTTTGGGTAATTCAGTCTTATCTAGCCTTATTCCCTCGGCACCCGCGAAAGCACAAAGCTGAAGTTGGCAGGCTGGCCAACCACGGTTCTAGCTTCGGCATGACACCCCAGGCAGGTCCCGATTTCTTGGGTTTGAATATAGGTTTCCATGGTGGAGTTTGTAAGGTACCTGGGCACCTCACCATGGGGAAACAATTGTCCTTTATTGGCTCCCTTCCACTGAGTGGTAGAGAGCGCATAGTATTGCCACACCGTTCCAGACAGCTTCTCCTGCCAGGTGCGATTTATCCAGCGCGTGCCAAGCGAAGGCTTCCAGCACCGCGTAACCTGCGGCGGTCGTATTCCAGCTCCAGCATAGGGCGGCTGGCTGGACCACCTCCAGCCCTCCAGATTGACCCGCGCCGCATTAGATTCGCAGTTTGCGCAACTGGAATCAAAAAAAGAGTACTTTCGATCGTGATTTGCCGTGGCCTGACATCCGTCCGGAAATAACGGTTTGGAGAATATGCTGTTCGGCCCTCGCGCTGTTTCGGCGTAAGGTGCGTTGTCGACATGTTCAAATGTCGTCCAAACCCAGTCGCCTCCATTGCCGCTTTCGGTCCGGTGAACGATATGGAATCCCACTAACCCGAGTTTGACTGGCAGACACAAGTCAACCCCATCAGTCGTGCGGTCAGCTGCGATTTCAATCTTTCCGTCCACCACCAGAAAGCGCCCCATTTCTTCATCATTCTGCGCATTCATAATGCGCCAGGCCGTTTTGATTTCAAGTGCGCCCACCGAGCCTCCCATCCTAGTCTCTGCATTGTCGTAGTGCCCCCTGGGGAAATTGATCTCAGCGCCAGAATTCTTAAACTTTTGTTGCCCCTGAACGGTATTCAGACCATTTACTCGAATGTATTTTTCCATCTCCGGGTTCACTCTGACATCAAAAACCACATAGTTTCCATCCTGGTCGATGAGCGGTTGCCCCTGAGCCTGGATGTATTCTGAAGTCACCAGTATCTTCGGGTCAACATTCTGGTGCTGACATATGCCGGATTTCGGGACGCCAAAAAGAGATTCGAGGGTGGCATAAGTCTGCCAACGACGCAGAGGGGTCCGCGCAGGGTCCAGATAGCTTTCTAACCCATCGCCGTTATGCTCCACCGGCCAGTTTAATGCGACAAAGGATTTCCAGGAAAAAATATCGAATGGGTTCTGTGCGTTTTGCTCGATCAGCATATAAACCCGAGAAGCGCTGAAGTCCGTCACGTCTTTTGGGATTGTCGAACAGGGTTTGTCGCGAGGTTCTACATCACAAAAATGCTGGTTGATATCCAGTTCCGCCTTGGTTGCGGGGGCTGGTAAAGATTCCTCCACGTCAGACTGTTGTGCGCATGTGGGGCGGACCAAAGAAATCAGCAACAGGCCGACCACAACGCCTGACATCGTTAATTCATTTATTACAGGATTCAGCAGCGTCTTTCGTAAAGTTGTTTTCATTGGCGCAATTCTAGATCGCTTAGGTCAACCTATCATGAGCAGCTTACGGTCCACCTCAAATCAACCAGGGTATCGAACTTTCCATTTTAAGAAGAGCGATTTTGGTTTCAATGCCACCGCGACCGGAGTATCCCCCAAGATTACCGCTCCCCAGCACTCTGTGGCATGGCACTATGATTGGGATTGGATTTCCACCACACGCATTTCCAGCGGCTTGGGCCGAAGTGTCGAGTCGAGTCGCGAGTTCGGCGTAGGTTATGGTCTCGCCGTGCGGAATTCGCAGCATCTCTTCACACGCCATCTTCTGAAAATCGCTGCAATAATAGTCAAGGGGCAAATCGAACGTTTTAAGTTGCCCCGCAAAGTATCCTTGAAGCTGGTCTTTGGCTTCATCGAGTAATTCAGTATCATCCTCAGTTTCAGCATTACCCCAGCCCGCGCGCACCAGGTACTGCTCTCGCTGCACCAGAAAAATTCTGCCGACGGGAGTTTCAACGGTTTTAGAAAATAACTTATCCATGCTTGAAGTAAAATCTAACGTCATGGGAAACACAGGTAAAGTCAAAGTATGACATCGATCTATCTTCGTTGTTTCGCCATCCGCACTAAATGGATTCTATGCCTGATTCTTGCCGCGGGGATTACCAGTAATGCCCAGGCGCAGCAATCTCATTCAATCGCCCGCCAGTGGAATGAACAGCTACTGGCCGCCATTCGAATGGATGAAGCCCGTCCCACGGTTCACGCTCGTAACCTGTTCCACCTCTCAGTGGCGATGTGGGACGCGTGGGCTGCCTATGAAACGAACGCCAAACAAGTCATCCACCAGGTAAAGCTGGACGTAACTGATGTCGCGTCGGCGCGCCACGAAACCATCAGCTATGCGGCCTATCGACTGCTACAGTGGCGTTTCAAGCTATCGCCCAATGTTGCCCAGACGAATACTGCTCTTAAACGCAAAATGGAACAACTTGGTTACGATATTGCTATTACAGGTGTTGCCGGAAACAGTCCCGCAGCCCTTGGCAACCGCATAGCCCAAAGTCTTATTCAGTATGGACTGCACGACGGGGCCAATGAACAGAATAACTACTCCAGTATGCACTACAAGCCGGTTAATGCCCGCCTCGATCCTTCGGCAACCGGGAACCCGGAAATTACCGATCCAAATCGCTGGCAACAGCTGCATCTGCCCAATTTTGTTGGCCAATCAGGACAGCGCGCAAAGAATTATCCGGCATTTGTCGGCCCCGAATGGGGCAATGTCAAACCGTTTTCTCTGCTGCAATCCGACGCGACCATTTATAGTCGAAATGGTGTCGACTACAAGGTTTTTCTCGATCCTGGGCCCCCGCCCCTGTTAGGTGCGAGCAAACAGGAGAGCCAGCTTTATAAGCAGGGATTTGAGCAGGTGATTGAATGGAGTGCCAGCCTCGATCCCACCGATGGTGTTTATATCGATATCAGCCCGGAGAGCCGTGGCAACAACACCCTGGGAACCAACGATGGTAGCGGCTATGAGAGAAATCCGGTTACCGGCCTGCCTTACCAGCCGCAACTGGTCAAAGCCGGCGACTACTATCGGGTGCTTGCAGAATTCTGGGCCGATGGCCCGAGCTCTGAAACACCGCCCGGTCACTGGTTTACACTATTTAATGTCGTGTCCGACCAGCCGGCTTTGGAAAAACGTTTTGCTGGTAAAGGCCCTCTCTTAAGCAGACTCGAATGGGATTTACGCGGTTACCTTACTCTTGGAGGGGCTATGCACGACGT
Organism: Gammaproteobacteria bacterium; assembly: GCA_024644945.1. Lineage (GTDB taxonomy): Bacteria > Pseudomonadota > Gammaproteobacteria > Arenicellales > Poriferihabitantaceae > VYFG01. The sequence continues at coordinate 14,871 of JAHEGU010000031.1, forward strand.
GGCTATTGCCGCATGGAGCAACAAGGGCTGGTATGATTACACCAGACCAATCTCCGCAATTCGCTATCTTTGCGATCAAGGCCAGGCCAGTGATCCAGCCCTGCCCCGATATAATGAAAACGGTATCACGCTTAAGCCCGGAATAATTGAACTGGTCACAGAGAAATCCGCGGCGCCGGGTGGGCGCCACCATCACCTCGCCACAGATAGGACTCACATCGGGCAGATTGCCATACGTTCATGGCGCGGCCCAGATTTCGTTGAGGACCCTGATCAGAATACCGCAGGGGTCGGATGGATATTATGCGGCGACTGGTGGCCTTACCAGCGCCCGAACTTTGTAACACCCCCTTTTGCCGGCTATGTCTCCGGCCATAGCACCTATAGCCGCGCGGCCGCAGAGGTACTGACTTTGCTAACTGGTTCAGAATTTTTCCCAGGCGGTCTGGGTATTTTCAGAATACCAAAAGATACCTATCTTGTTTTCGAGAAAGGACCGAGTGAAGCTCTCAGACTTGAATGGGCCACCTATCAGGATGCGGCGGACGAATGCAGTTTGTCGCGCATATATGGTGGCATCCATCCAACAGCGGACGATATTCCAGGGAGGCTGATGGGATTCAAAATCGGACACCGCGCATTCGCCAAAGCACGCACATACTTTCCCTTGCAGTGATTAGTCAGGTCGAACAGTCTCGATAGGCAACCTATCTCGTAGAAGTTCGCATGGCTCGTTTCTTTTGTGCTGTTCCATATCAAACGCATAAGTAGGTGTCGGTCCTTGAGCGCCCAGAAAATGACCCACTCAATGCCGCGCGTCCTCAACCCACTTCACGCCTGTCAAGTTTTTATATATGTTCATTTTCTCGATCAGAGGTTTATTACTCATGATCGACATAAATTAAATTCTCCGTCTCGAAGCCAAGCTTCTTTGCTTCATCAACGAATTGGGCCAATAGCCTTGGCGTTACCGTCGGGGTTCTTGATAACAGCCATAAATAGGATAAATCTGGACCGGATACGAAGGCGTACTGATAATTTTCTTTGTCCAGTTCGAAGATGATATATGAGCCATAAAACGGACCAAAAAAAGAGACTTTTAAATACCCTTCGGTGGGCTCGCTTACAAAAAAAGCTTTACCTTCTACCTCGCTCCATTTTTGTTTGTCCTCGTTAAAGCCACGATTTAGCACTCTTAAACCACCATCACTACGCATTGAATAGTCCGCGGTGACTTGCTCCAGCCCTCTTTCAAAAGAGTGGTCCAGTCTGGCGATTTCATACCATCTTCCGAGGTATCTATCGAGTTCGAATTGGTTAACTGGTGAAACAGATTCCGGGATTCCCAGGCAGCCACTCAGGAATAAGGACACCATCGCCGCCAATACGTTCTTCATTATCTCACCACCACGGTATTATTGGGTCGCGACCAGGGATATCCAAAGCGGTATCTCTAAGCGGTCGTCATGACTGTTCACACTGATCGACATTGACCGTTAAAAATTCTTCACCGTCAGCAAATCCATATACGTAGCGCATCGCACCGCCCATATCGATGAATGAGCGTGTGGGGCTGCCTTCAGCACATACAGCGCGCGCTGCATCATACATTGCGGATTTAGCGGTCTCTAAATCCGAGCCTGAATCTTCAAGAGATTGCTCCAACGACTCTTTATCGTAGGAGAGAAAAAGATGACCCTGTATTGTATTTTCAATTGCAAGGACTGACTCCCAGATCATAGTGTCACTCATTCTTAACGGAAGCTGCTTTGCAATTTCACTTGCTATTGTTTTCGCTTCCAAACAAACATTCTCTTTTTGTGTCTCTCCAACACAGTGATCAGTCTCGACGGCGAATAACCTTAACGGAGACAGAGCCAGCACAAAACAAATCGCAATTATAATTTTCAATTTCGGTCTGCCATTTTCTACAATTAGTCTGGATGCCGATCAAAGGGCGATATCCGAATGGTGTCGGACACTTTCAGTCATTAAACATAGAAAGATCAAGTTCGGCACTATCCCCCAACCAATACGCATAGTCGGTGTGATCCTTTAGATGATTTCCTGTTAATCCATGAACAAGAATACTGAGCCCGTTTCGGTTTTCATCCAGCCATGGTATGAACTTATCATAATGCTGTTCAGAAAATTTAATCTGACAGCTCCATTTAGGATGCGGTCCAATCGGTTTCTTATGAATACTTCCAACCTCAAGACCGTAAAGCTGACCTGCTCGCTCGCATAGATCGATCGCATTCTCAAGTGTATCGCATTCAAAATATACATGGGCATGATAGCTCTCATGAATATTAACCGGGCGTTTAGGCTCGCTCATATGCGTCACTCCCTCGTGTAGATAAAGAATGGTGTTCCCTATTTTAGTGCTTCCATCCAATTTTCCTTCAATCCCATAAGTCACGTATCGGCGACCCTGAATAATTGATTACAACGGCATACTCTTCTTTTTCTGCATCTTTTTCTGCATCTTTTAGGCCATTTCGCGAGCCAAAGCCTAGCTGACTCTCCTAATAGTGTCGTGCCTATGCGCGTCGATCATGAATGACCGTCACCCGATTCATACAACGATAGTGAGGTGAGTAATCAGCAAGAGCATAGTGCATGGTGACGCGATTATCCCACATCGCAAGATCACCAGCCGACCATCTCCATCTGACCTGGTCTTCTGGCTTGTTCATGTGGTTAGCCAGATATGTTTTAAGCGAACTCGAATCGTTCGTCGTAAGGCCTACGATATGGTTCACAAATGCTTCGTTGAAGTTCAGAAATTTACGCCCGGTAACGGGATGCGTCCCGATTAAAGGGCGAACGTTGTGACCAAATTGCGAAACGCTTTCGTTAAGGCGTTCGACACCGGTTTGTCCACTGTTCTCGGTTGCAAAGCTATTGCGAAAATCCCCAAGGTCATGCACGGCTTCGAGCCCCTCCAGATCTCTTTTTATACCGTCGGGTAATCGGTCGTAAGCGGCATAGCAGCTGGACCACATTGTATCGCCTCCCGTTTGCGGAACGTGGCGTGCGATTAAAATTGACGCAAATGGTTGAACCGCCTTAAAGGTTAAGTCGGTGTGCCAGCTGTTGGTGTCTGGCGGTGTGCTCGCGTCGTTCTCGAGAAGCACAATATTCTCGAAAGCCTCAACATGAGGATAGAAGAGATGCGGGTCATCCAGATCCCCAAAGTTTCGTGCAAAATCCAGGTGCTCTTTTGGACCGATTTCTACACTATGAATGAATATTACAAGATGCTGCAGCAGCGCCTGGTACACTTCATCATAGACTGATGCGGGAACTGGCTGAGAGAAATCAAGGCCTGAAATTTCAGCACCTATTGATGGGGTAATAGGATCAATTGAAAGCACGTTAACTACTCCTTATCTGTTAGCCTATAGCAGAGGTGCGCATTGGCGCCTCCAGCCTGCGGCGGGGCAAATTTTTCTGATCTTATTTTTTGCCTGGCATCTGCGCTAACTCTGACACCTCGAGTGAGCCGCCAATATCAAGAAAAGGGCAGGCCTTTGCAATGGTCTGTGCCGCCTCCATGGAATCCACTTTTATAATGGTGTACCCAGACATCGTCGATTTACCTCCTCCGGTAACAGAACCATCAGAGTTTACTGTGCAGGTATTCTTGAGTGGATTAGCAGGACTGACAGCCGCGTCACCCAATGACGATAGCCATTCCATATATTTCGCAAAATGCTGCTTACCTTCTTCCGGGTTAGATGGCTGATCGCCGCCCAGATAAACAATAACGTATTGAGGCATTGAATTTCTCCTTTATTGAAGGTTTTAAACACCAGAAATTATTAAGTACCGCGTGTAAATTCAGTTTTTGTGTTTGTTTGAATCGTTTGTTGAAACGCCACTCCTAATAATTCTAACACCCCCTGGTGAAAGCACGATGTTTACGGAGCCAGATTCCTGGCGATATAGATAAACCTATTTGCCTACTTGCCTCCCTTCCCGCCAGATTGGGACAGAATAAAACAAAGCGGCAAGGTTGCTATCGCGAGCACCGACAGAATCCAAAGGGTTGAATCTACACCTGCTCGATCAGCGATCCAGCCGAAAACAAATGGTCCGGCGACTGATGCGCCGTTCGCCACGGTGTAAATCAGGGCATACCCCCTTGTCTGACGGCCCCGTTCAATAAAGTCTGCTGCTGATCCATAAGTGACCGTCGAAGAACCCTGCACCACAAGACCTATAGCGGGCAGCAAGAGGATCAATAGCGAAACCGGCAGCCATATTAAAGCAAGAATTCCGCCTATGGTGAGTAGCTGCATCGAAGCAAATGTGATCCGGTCGCCAAATCGGGCGGCGAGAAATCCGCAGCTGAACTTACCCGCCATTCCACCCGCCAGCGCCAGCACGACTGCTGCCGACGCAATACCTGGTCCGGCGCCTTTTTCAAGCATTACAAATGCAATGAAAGTCAGAAACACGGCCTGGATAGTGCTGTCCAGAAAAACCAGAGCGCCAAGAAAAGTAAAGCGCGCTGGATCCTTGATGCCCCAATTTGGATCCCGGTTTTTACCCGCGTTTTTGGTTCGCAGGTCAATCTTGGCGACTTCGACCCTCTGCAGAAGTCTGTTAACAATCATCCCAAACAGGATCGCCACCAGCGCTAGTGCTGTGACGACCGTGTTCCAGGCCAATCCAGCACCTATTCCCAGGCTGAACAGCGCTGTAAACGTCAGTTTACCCGCGTCGCCAAACGAGTTATAGGTACCCAGCGCCTGCCTTCTCCCGCTATCATCAAAGTTGTTTACAATTACCGAAGACGACAGCGAGTGTTGAAATCCTGCGCCCGCACCCGCGAGCAGAAAGAACGCGGCAATGGCGATGAAACTCGAGGAGGAGGCAACCCCCAGGTAACCCAGGCCTGCACCGAACAGCCCGAGAGCGATCAAACGGCGCTCACCGAAAAGTTCTGAAAGAACCCCCGAAGGAACTTCAAAGGCGGCTAAAGCAGAACTGTTAATCCCGCGCAACAAACCGACCTGCGAATAACTCAGATTAAAAGTCTGGGCCAGAATAGGCAACAGCACGTACTGCAATGCAACCAGGCCATCCTGAATACTGTGCGCACCACAGCAGGCGGCAAGTATTCCGGTCTTTCCAGATGTTCGTTGATTGGCGGTATCATGCATTTCACTGGATCTTAGCCCAATCCCTGGTCAACGCCATCCCGTCCATAAAAAAACCCCGGCTGTGCCGGGGTTTTGAATATAAAACAGTACTGCAGCTATTTCTTGGCCTTACGTTCGATCGCCTCCGCGATCACCACGTCCGCAATATTCCTGGGACAGGGTGAATACTGCTCGAACTCCATCGAGAATTGACCTCGACCTGAAGTCATGGTGCGCAGATCACCGATATAACCGAACATTTCCGCCAGAGGTACGTCGGCTTTGATCCGCGCACCAGTGGGATTCGCGTCCTGGGACTTGATCATTCCACGGCGACGATTGAGATCTCCGATCACGTCGCCGACATGATCCTCCGGCGTAAACACATCCACTTTCATGATCGGCTCAAGAAGTTGCGGACCTGCTTTGGGCATGGACTGTCTGTAAGCGCTCTTGGCGGCAATCTCAAATGCCACTGCGGACGAGTCCACCGCGTGGAACGCACCATCCATCAAAAGAACTTTGACATCAAGACACGGGTAACCTGCAAGTACGCCCTCTTCCATCATGTCTCTAAAGCCCTTGTCGATCGCCGGCCAGAATTCACGCGGTACGTTACCGCCGGTAACTTTCGATTCAAACACATAACCACTTCCAGTTTCGCCGGGTTCAATCACATACTCGATCTTACCGAACTGACCGGAACCACCCGTTTGCTTTTTGTGGATATAGCTATCTTCTACCGGCTGGGTAATGGTCTCCCGATAGGCCACTTGAGGCTTGCCCACGTTAACATCCACACCGTGAGTCCGTCTCAGAATATCCACCTTGATATCGAGATGAAGCTCACCCATTCCCTTAAGAATGGTTTCACCGCTTTCCTGGTCGGTCTCGACCCGAAATGAAGGGTCTTCCGCCACCATTTTACCGATCGCTATACCCATCTTCTCCGAGGCGCTCTTGTCCTTGGGCGCTACCGCCATGGAAATTACTGGATCCGGAAACACCATCGGCTCCAGGGTTGCTGGGTTCTTCTCGTCCGCCAGGGTATGCCCGGTCTGGACGTTCTTCATGCCAAGCACCGCCACAATATCGCCTGCCTGGGCTGAGTTCAGTTCTGCTCGAGAGTCCGCGTGCATTTCAACGATCCGTCCTATTCTCTCGGTCTTGCCGGTAAAGGTATTGAGTACCGTGTCGCCCTTCGCCAGCTTGCCGGAGTAAATACGTATAAAGGTCAGCGCACCATAACGATCGTCCATGATCTTGAAGGCGAGCGAACGCATTGGAGCGTTCACATCCACCTTGGCAACTTCTCCAGTTTCATTACCTTCCAGATCAATCTCAGGCTGAGGTTTCACCTCGGTCGGGTTTGGCAGAAAGTCCACCACGGCATTCAGCACCAGTTGGACACCCTTGTTCTTGAACGCCGAACCGCAGAGTGTCGGAAAGAAGTCGAGATTGATCGTACCCTTTCGTACACACGCTTTCAGGGTTTCAAGCGGTGGCTCTTCTCCTTCCAGGTACATCTCCATCGCTTCATCATCCTGCTCCAGCGCAGTCTCGATCAGCTTCTCTCGGTATTCCTCCACTTTGTCCATCATATCCGCTGGTACATCTTCGATGGTGTATTTGGTCGGATCGCCGGATTCATCCCAGATCCATGCCTTACGGGTCAACAGATCCACAACGCCTTTAAAGTCATCCTCAATACCGATAGGCAGTACCATCACGAGCGGATTGGCACCCAGGACATTTTCAATCTGTGACACGACACGGTAAAAGTCAGCGCCCATGCGGTCAAGTTTATTGACGAATATGATACGTGCGACCTCAGAATCATTAGCATAGCGCCAGTTGGTTTCTGACTGGGGCTCCACCCCGCCGGAACCACAAAACACGCCCACTCCGCCGTCGAGTACCTTGAGAGATCGATACACTTCAATGGTGAAATCGACGTGGCCCGGGGTGTCGATAATATTCAGCCTGTGATCATTCCATGAACAGCTGGTCGCCGCAGACTGGATCGTAATGCCACGCTCACGCTCTTGATCCATGAAGTCAGTAGTCGCTTCACCATCATGCACCTCACCTATTTTGTGGATTTTGCCGGTGAGACTGAGAATTCGTTCAGTTGTTGTTGTCTTTCCCGCATCAACGTGCGCGAAGATGCCAATGTTTCTGTATTTCGTTAAGTCTTTCATGACGGTGACTAAAGTTTGGGTCGATAAATCAGGTGGTTTTGTTGCCCGGTTCTTGGGCCAGAAAATCCCGCAAGTTGATCCTGATAGTGCCCTGGAAAAAAGAGGGCGCGATGATACCTCATCTCAACGGCCTTTACATGGGTGATTGGGCTCAAATTTCAACCATTTGGACTGATCCTGAGCACGTTTACCCGATTTGCGACAGCAAACCTGGTTTATGGTCGAAAAAGTTGGACTGAGACGCCGGTTCCGCAGGCGACGCGTTACAATTCAGCACTTCATCTGGTATCGGATATAGAAGCATGGCCTGGTGGGGCAAATTAATTGGCGGAACTCTTGGTTTTCTCGTGGGTGGCCCCCTTGGCGCCCTGCTGGGGGCGTCGTTCGGCCATAACTTTGACAGTGGACCTTCGAAGAACAGAGGCTGGCAGGCACTGCCCGGAGATCAGGAGCGGACCCAGGCGGCATTCTTCACCGCCACTTTTTCAGTCATGGGCCATATCGCCAAGTCGGATGGTCGGGTCACCAAACAGGAAATCGACCTCGCTAATGCGCTAATGGGGGAAATGCAGCTCAATCCGGAGCAGCGAAAAATTGCGCAGTCGCTGTTTAATCAGGGCAAAGAGCAAGAGTTTGATTTCGATGCGGTAGTTGAACAATTCAGGATCGAATGCCATCGCCGCACAACGCTGATGAGGATGTTTCTCGAAATCCAGGTGCAGGCGGCATTCGCGGACCAGCGGCTTGATCCCAACGAAAACAGTGTTCTGCAGACGCTCGCGGAACGACTCGGTTTCACCCAGGGGCAGCTGGCGCAAATCATCGAAATGGTCCGCGGCAGCGCCCATACTCATGATCACCCGGATCGAATGGAGCTTAGCGATGCATACGCGATTCTCGGCGTTACCGCAGGCACCTCGATGACGGAAATCAAAAAATCTTATCGACGATTATTGAGTCAACACCACCCGGATAAACTGGTTTCCCGCGGCCTGCCTGAAGAAATGATAAAGCTTGCCAACGAAAAAACCCATGAGATCCAGCAGGCATGGAACAAGATAAAGGAAACTCGAGGCGAAAAATAAATGCATTTTGGTTAGTTTGTTTTTAGGAATCCGTTAATTTATTTGATAGTGGAAGAAGGAGTGACGAAGACCATCGTATTTATCGACCATCATGAAAATCTGATGGACGACATCGCCTGGACGCACCTTGGGCAACTCGGTTTTGAACGCAGACTGATTTGTCCATTTAAAGGAGAAACTATGGATCTGCCCCTTGAGGGGGTACATGGAACGGTCATCTATGGCGGCAGTCAGAATGTAGGTGAACAGGATGTTTATCCATTTTTGAAAGATGAAATAGATTGGATAGAACGCTGTATTCGCCAGGACCTGCCGGTTCTCGGAATTTGTCTCGGTGGTCAATTGATCGCCCATGCACTCGGCGCCACAGTAGGCCCGCGCAAACCAAGAGAGTGCGAATTCGGGTATTACCCAATAAAGCCTACTGCACACGGAACAGACTGGCTGCCGGAATCGCTGCATGCCACCCAAGCGCACTATGAGGAGTTCTCTTTACCCGAGAGCGCGGTGCATCTAGCAGAAGGCGAACGTTTTCCGAATCAGGCCTTCAGCTATCAGGAGAACGTGATTGGATTGCAATTTCATCCAGAGGTCACCTCACATATATTTCGACGATGGCAAAGTGCTGAATGGGCGATGTTCGGGGTCGAAGGGGCCCAGACCCGGGAACAGCAGGATGTGCTGATCGATGAACACGACGACGCCCAGGGTATGTGGTTCAAGCAGACCCTTGAGACTCTATTTGGTAACCCAGCAGATCAAGAATCCGCTGACCATGCAGATTAAACTCCAATTCATCCTCAAGTGCGATATTTAACCCCAGGCATGGCAACGGTCTGTTCTTCGAGCGTTTAATAATCATGTGTATAAACGAATAACAAAGCAGACAGTATGTCTTTTGAATTTATAAGCAGCGCCGAAAACGTCGCAGGCCAGCAGCAAATTTGGGCTGCGGTAATCGGTGTTGCCGGACTCGTGGTATTAGGATATGCAACCATGAAGGGAAAATCCTTAGCCATAAATCTTGCGGGAGTCGCGCTGCTGGCTGTTGGGGGGTTTTATCTGTATCAGTCCTGGCAAATCAGTCAAACCGGTGGCGAATGGGTTATTCGAATTTCCGATCAGGAGATATCCTGGCAATCACCGAATCAAAACATCGATCCTTCATTTACTTTGGCTCTCGGCGAGATCGAGTATGTGGATAAAAGCGCAAAACAGAGTCAGTCAGATCCTGGAAATGTATATCACATAGTGGTAAATGATCAATCAGTGATCAAACTGAACAATGCCAGCGGGATCGACCTGGACGAGTTCGTTCAACGCCTTGCTGACACAGGCATTGAAGTGAAAAGTACTGGCAAGTACTATCAGCCCTCTGAGCTACGGCACAAATAAATCGCTCACATGGAAAGACGTGCTGACATTGACTTCAGTCTCTGAGCACCCAGTTAATTGAAGACACTGCAATAATCATTAGAATGAGTCGACAACAATCCGACCCGGACACCCAATCGGAAAGTGAACCCCGTCAGCGGCGCCAAACCCGCCGACGGCCGCGTATGATCGACAATTCCGTCGTTTCGCCCTGCTTATCCGTGTGCCGATTCGATGGTGAGCCGTATTGTATAGGCTGCTATCGCAATGCAGATGAAATTCGCGAGTGGATTATCATGACCCGTGAACAGAAACTGGATGTGCTGGAAAAGCTGGAAGAGCGAAAGAACGCTGCGGGAATTACTTAGTTCTCTCTCACCATACCTTTGGATCACCAGGAACCAAAAAGTAAATCTGCGATCAAGCGAGAGTTTAAATCTTTACAGGAATTCGTAAGAACGCTTATCGAAATTCCAGACAGTCAGCTCAAAAAACTACCGCTTTCAAACTTCATCGCCGATGAAATTGTCCGGGCACGAAGTATGTCGAAAGGTGCGCTTAAGCGGCAAATCGGATATATCAGCAAAAATATGGCTGATGAAGCAGTCGATGAAGCACGCGAGCTGCTTGCCGCGCTGAAACAGCCCCAAGCCAAGGCCAATGCACATTTCCATCAGCTGGAAAAATGGCGCGACCAGTTGATCGACGGGGATGATGAGATAGTTGAATCTTTAGTCAGTCAGTATCAGGCGGACCGCCAGAAAATGCGGCAACTAGCACGAAATGCCGCTTACGAAGCCGAGCGCCAGCTGCCGCCACGGGCTGCACGGCAGCTGTTCCAGTATCTCCGAAAAATCACATCGGACCAGGAAGGCACCGAGCGTCCAGCAGATTCAGTACGCTCATAGCGCTGTGGTTGCGATATCCTGAATCCGAAGTTGCCGCGCACTCTGACGGCAGCTATGTGGCAGATTTCAAATTATTAATGCAGATATAAATTAATTTATATTCGTCGCGGACTGCAATCGACTACACTGGTCGCCATGTTAGATACGATGCCAAAAATGAGAGGTATCGGGGTTCCGGTGAATGACTACTATGTTCATGACTTTGTAGAAATACCGGAGTTTCGCTACAACAAGATTCCGCTTGAAAAAGTCACCAAAGATAAAGACGGGTTCTATCTTCAACTCGATGACGAGGATCACCCTGAGTATTTTATTTCAAGGGATAACGTAGAAGCTCCCAATTCGGGTGGTAACACCATGAACGCGTTTCTTGGTCTGATATCGCTTTATGCCGCTACCGATCAGGATATTCAATTCAAGATCATTCTGCCGGATGATCGATCCTCCATCGCTCAACAGGAAATTGATCAGCACGTATACAACGACATTAGCATTGTGCAGATACATACGCACATCTGGGGGCCAAGAGAATGCTATAACGGCAACGCACATGGCCGCACTTATCTCCTGGTGTCGCCACACCCACCTATCGATACACTGGATGCGGAGATCAAGGCCCGTTTTAAAACCGCTGACAATATTCCGATTCTGACACCGGGGTATCTTAACAGTTATCTCGGACCACAAATTATCATTCCGACCGGGATTGGATTCGATTCGATAAAGCCAAGAATTGGCAATAACGACGTCATCGTCTGCTGCAATGACGACGAACTGCTGGAGAAATTCGGTACACCGATTTATCCAGACGAATCCTCTGACGAAGTGCTCCGCAACATAACCGATCGTTTTACCAGAAATCACAATCCGCACATGGATCCCAGCATGACTTTTGCTCTGGGGTTTTCCACCGGCGGGTCACTCACCTGCTATCAGTACGAGAACAAACAGTACCTGATCCACCTGCCTTTGGACGCGGAAGATTCCACCAGAATTGCGGAGCAATTCGACGACCCGAAAGTTGATCCCGCCCATGATGGAAAGTACGGCGTCGGCAGGGGTGATGCACGCATTACCGGACACTTGTTCTATCCGTATTTCATTGACGTAATGAAGGATGGGCATAAAGCGGCGGTGGCAGCTTCCGAGCTTGGCGCAGCGCTTTCTGCGCTGATGCACCATTCCAAGTCCTCAAACCTCACCACGTTTGATCTCGATGCGTTAAACAAACTTGTGGTGCGGTGTATCGACAAGGTGGAAAATGGCGCATCCCAAGCCGTCAACCTGGCCGAACCTGCTTGACAAAGAGATCAAACATCCAGATTGGTAGCAACTATCTGGATGTTTTCATATTATCAATGCAGATGTAAATCAGGATGAGTTCAATTCTAGTTTCCACCGATGCAGTAAAATGGACTCACACCCACCCTGATCTTATCCGTAAACTAGCAGTGATGAAGGATAACCTTTCTGAATATTCTTACACTTCGGCTGAGCCGACATGGTCAAACCGCTATCTGTGGCCTGCACTAAAGGAAATCCTCAAGGTCCGCTTGAAAGCCGGCAACAGGATCATGGATCTTGGGTGTGGAAATGGCGCAACCTCAGCCATGTTAGCCGAATTCGGTTTCTCTGTTATTGGACTCGATACCTCCACTACGGGAATTCGTGTAGCGACTGAATCATACCCGGCGGTTCGATTTGTGGAGCGCTCTGCCTACGATGATCTTTCAGATGAGTTTGGAGAGTTCGATGCTGTGGTTAGCCTTGAGGTTATTGAGCACTGTTACTGGCCACGGCTTTTCGCGAAGACTGTTTTCTCGTCACTGCGCCCTGGCGGGCTTGCAGTGATCTCCACCCCTTTTCACGGTTACTGGAAAAATCTTGCACTAGCCCTGACAGGCAAGTTTGACGCGCACTGGAGTCCACTTTGGGATGGGGGCCACATTAAATTTTGGTCCGAACATACGCTCCAGGCACTATTGGAGGAGATTGGCTTTGTGAATATTAATTTTAAACGTGTTGGAAGAGTCTCGCCTTTTGCCAAATCGATGATAGCTATCGCATGGAAACCTATATGACATTCAAAATATGCATCGCGGTTGATCTTGAGAAACACGCTCCCCCTCGGAATACAGAATTGATTGTCTCGATCCGTATGGCCCGGATCGAAGATCAGCATATTTTGACGATGAAATCGAGAGATCACGATAACAATCAGAGCGTTACGGAGTAATTATGAAATTGTATAGATTTCTGACAGGCCC
>JAHEGU010000031.1:27958-38705 GCA_024644945.1 Gammaproteobacteria bacterium
GATGCATTTCGCAAAGTAATGCCCTTTACCGGTGAAGTGGTTCATGTTCGCTGGAGCGGCGAAGGAATGTGGATACCGCTAGGCGATATGGATTTCAATGTCGGATACGAAGACGCTACTTCTTATCCGGCTCCTGGTCATATTTTGCTTTATCCCAGAGGTAAGAGCGAAACAGAAATCCTGATCGCTTACGGCAGCGTGCAATTTGCCTCCAAGGCAGGAGCATTGGCCGGAAACCACTTTGCTACTATTGTCTCCGAGCTTGAAAAGCTTAAAGATATTGGGGTATTGACCCTTTGGGAGGGCAAAAAGAATATCAGGTTTGAGATGCAGTCACGAGGGAACCGTTGATAATTTAAACTAGTTGACAGGTTCGACAACACGAATGCTGGTCCGCTTTGTCGATACTCGGTTCTCAGCTACCCGAACTGCCGATTGATGTCGATGGCGATCTATCTTTGTCTGGTAAAGATCTTGCCGTAGCGAAGCATTCATCTGACACATTGGAACTGCTTTCCACTCACCGTCTTGCTTGACCGCGCCGCGGAAAGAGCAAGCCTTCAACCGTTCTTTCACCCTCGGCGATTGCTCCCCGGAAAGCTGATGATCATCCATGAAGTTATGCATGACGATATTGAATCCTTTGGCACGGCCGGTCAGGCATGACCACAGCATTCCCAGCGTCAATTTCTCATGTTTAAAGAGATGCGCAGCAAATGCGAAGAAGTGAATCATCATGCTTGGATGCATTGCCAGCACCGCCAGTTTTCGCGCCCACGCATGGGCACCACTTCGTCCTCTTGCGCCCACACCACCGTAATGCGTGAGTAAAGCAGACCAGAATTTCCGGGCAGAAGGCATTTCGCCACTGAGGCGGACAATTTTTCGATCACAACTGCGCGCAATCAGTGTAGCCGTGCTGCTGCAGTCCGGATGTCCAAACAGAAGATGGTCGCGTGGCAATTTCATATCGAGCTTGTCGCAAATCGATTGCCAGGTCTGCGCCGGGGTGATCTTTTGCTTTCCGCACCTGCTCCTGCCGGTCTGGGCCTCAGTCTGGAAACTTATGGTCCGGCAGACTTCCATGTTTTCCGGTTTGGAAATCAGCCACCCAATAATGTCAGAAACCGAGTCAATATTTGCCTCCGTCACAGTGACAGTTTGTGCAGCCCGAAGTTGATGCCCCGTTTTCTTGCGGCAATCGAGTACCAGGCGAACAAACTCATCTCTGAGCGGATTCAGTTGAGACTCAGACTTCAATGATTTGATCGGGTAATCATTCCGACCGGCCTGGGTGATATCGATATGCAGGCTGAGTTTTCGCAATCCGCCTTTAACTACAAGCTCTTCAAGGTAGTCGGGATTCTGCAACAAAGTCTGCCCATGGGTCATTAACATCGGCACCAGACCAACAGCATTCGCATACGCAAGGATCTCGGTAAGTTCAGACGATTTTCCTGCGCGCCAGTAAGCATCCACAACATCGCCGCCGGTGATTTGAATACTCCCACCCTCGCCCAACATGACGCGGTTAGCGTCAATCTGCACTTTCATATCCTGCAATGGCACTAACGGCACTCTGTTGGCATTGCCGGGCAGATAACAGTGAGAACATCCGAAGGAACAGTATGACGGCCCCAATGTATATCCGCACTGCACCCAATGCTTACCGACAGTCTGATTGTGCTGCCTAAGGTGTTGAGGCAAGTCTTCCCAGCGTTCGGTCAATAATCTTCGGGTTTCGGCTGAGACTGGATCGAACAATGACAGTTTCATAATCCTAAATATCCTGTCCCGAAAAGTTCTCATAAGAACTATTACGCACTATCATAGTCTTACACTGGAAATTTTGGCTCGCACAAAAATGACCCCCATCTCGACATTAATGACACTAAGTAAATGGATTGTATTCATATGCCTGCTTATCGTATCCATTCCGTATGGACATGCAGACAGCACAAAGCTTCAGGAATTCAGTCATGATGAGTGGACATCAATCTTGAACCAGTATGTTGACCCTCGAGGTTACGTAGATTATGCCGCGTTGAACAAGAATAAAAATACTTTAAATCAATATGTTAGTAGAATTGAGCAGTATAGTCCCGTTAACTCTCCGGAACTGTTTCCAACAAGAGAGGCTGAGCTGGCTTACTACATCAACGCCTATAACGCATTGGTGTTTAAAGCCGTATTGGAACGCGGGCCTGAGACCGAAAGCGTTTGGAGCGGCCTGATTTCCGGACTGAATTTCTTTGTCAGAACGCCAGTCATTGTTGGAGGAGACAGGACAAATCTTCGCAAACTTGAGAACAAGGTTATACGGGATCAGTTCAAGGATCCACGCATTCACGCTGCACTAAACTGCGCTTCGGTGAGCTGCCCGCGATTGCCACAACAGGCGTTTTTAACTGAAACGCTTGATCAACAGCTCGACACGGCGATCCGCGAGTTCGTCAACTCAGAACAGCATGTAAAAATTGATCGACAGGGTCAACGTGCAATGTTATCTGAAATTTTTGATTGGTTCGAAAAGGATTTTATCGAATATGAAAGAGCACAAGGCAACGGATCCCCCAACCTGATTGACTATATCAATCGCTATAGAACACCAGGAAGTGAGATTGATCGTGACTTCAAAGTCGACTTCATAGAATACGACAAGCGTATAAATAGCCAGTAGTCAGATTTATCTTCTAAGGCGAAGAGGCTCAATGAGATCCTGAATCGAGTTCAGAGCCGGCGGTGTGCTGAGCCCGCCATCCCGGACCTCGACCCCGGATCTTTATGAAATATCGACGCCTTCGCTTCAATGAAACCGTCTGCGTCTAACTAGAATACATATGGATGACCTCATGTATCGCCCTTTTCGGCTCAGACGTCATGTAATCAGCAAAATTCGCCCAGATCGCCTGCACTTTGTCATTGTTTGCATTTGCTGACTCGGCATCATTGTAAATTGCCAAGACGGTTCCTTCCCCAGTCTCCCGGTCCATGGTATTTGTCATCTGCACTAGACCTGGCAGGGAATCAATTTGATCTTTAACGCCGTCCAATACCTCCTTAATCTCGTCGTAGCGGCTTGGGTCCATAGTGAAACTGGTTACTCGTGCATGCATATTGTTTTCCTCTCTATATTAGGGTTGTTTGAGTGTGGTGTTTGGATGAGGGTGTTTTTCCCTTTAGGGATATCTGTAATTCAGGAATCCCATCCAATGATTACCGTACTCCTTGACCAGAATGGAGTCAATAAGGCGCTTAAAGCCCGATGTCAACGGTTAAGGTTGCTGTCCAGCTCGGTGCGATCCTGAATCAAGTTCTAGAACAGACGTATGGGATTCAGGTGACGATCAATGGCCAATCGATAGATCGTTATTGCCATTGGCATCTCTACCACGAACCAAATACAGCGGGCGTTTTCCATAGTCGTGAGCGGAGTGTTTGCGACCGATCTCTGCCCCCAGAGCATGGTCGTAATGACTGGTCGCCGGCATCAGTCTCACCACAAACGCTGCTCTTCTATGATCGGTATTGTTTGCTAGCGAACCATGAATCATATAAACGTCGTGATAAGAAACTTGCCCGGCTTTGAGGATCAAACTCTCCGAGGTGTTTTCATCGAAGTGTTCGCTATCGCACACCAGGTTAATGGTGAGATCGCTGTTCTCTTCCCAGTGGTGGGAGAAGATTTTGCGTTGGCGATGTGATCCCGGAATAAATCTCATCGGTCCGTTTTCCACAGTGACATCATCCAGTGGAATCCAGATAGTCAATGTTTCCAGCGGCCGAATCGGATAGTAGTCTCCGTCCTGATGCCATGGCGTTTCCTTGCCGTTATGTGCGGGCTTCCCGAAAATGGTTGTGCCCCACAAAATGATGTCTTCGCCAATAAGGTCCGCCGCCATCTGCATCAAATCAGGGTGGGTCGCAAACTCTAACCATTGACGCGAACCTTTTACGCCTTGAGTACCTGGATTTTCCAAATGAGGGCCCAGCAAAAAATCAGGACTCAATGTGGGATTATCGTGCAGCAATTTTTCGTATGCTTCCCGCATCTCATTAAGAGTTTCAGCAGTCAGACGATAGTCCGGCACCAGATATCCTTTTGATCTGAATCGATCAAGCTCGGGGTCACTTAGCATTGAATCAAGGACTAGTTTTTGACACGCGCTTCGCGGACCGGGAGTCGCCTCCACTTAGACCAGGCAGGTATGACTCCAGTCCTTTCAGTATCCGTCCTTTGAAGACCAGACGCTGAGCCAGTTTTAGTTCTTCCGCCATGTACCGATCATTCTCTAGAGCTGGAATCTGCGAGCGCATCACTCCAATAGTTTCACTTAGCGGCTTACTGGTTTTTAGTGGTTGGCGGAAGCTGATGCCCTGTGCACTGACAAGAAGTTCAATACCAATAATATGACCCAGATTGCGATTCATCTCGATCAAACGTCGGGCACCATGACAGGCCATGGAAACATGGTCCTCCTGGTTTGCGCTGGTTGGCGTGGAATCCACCGAACAAGGCATTGCTTTCTGTTTGTTTTCCGACATCAGGGCGGCTGCAGTCACTTCTGCAATCATGAAGCCGGAATTTAGTCCTGGGTTTGGTGATAAAAATGCCGGTAATCCATAACTAAGCGCAGGGTCAACCATGGTGGCAATTCTTCGTTCCGCAATAGATCCTATTTCGGCAATAGCAAGTGCAATCTGATCTGCGGCAAAGGCAACAGGCTCAGCATGAAAATTCCCGCCGGACAATATCGTTCTGTCTTCGAGGATAACCAATGGATTGTCGGTTACTGCATTCGATTCTATCTCCAGTGTCCGCGCCACCTGCCTGAGCATGTCGGCGCAGGCACCCATGACCTGGGGCTGACATCGAATGCAATATGGGTCCTGCACCCTGTGATCATCTTCTCTATGTGATTCCCGTATCTCCGAACCATCCAAAAGAGCGCGCAGTGAATCGCCGACGTCGATCTGGCCTGGATGCCCCCTTAGCTGATGGATCTCATTTCGGAACGGTGCAGTAGACGCCATCATCGCGTCGCTTGCCATCGCGCCGGTCACCAGAGCGCTCTGCAACAATCGCCAGGTATCGTAAAGCCCGGCCAATGCGAGCGCGGTCGAGACCTGTGTACCGTTAATCATTCCTAAACCTTCCTTCGGTCCAAGGGTAATCGGCGCGAGACCCGCTTTTGACAGCGCCTGATCGGCGGTCATTTCCTGCCCGTCCAGCACAGCTCTACCTTCACCGATCATCCCGGCAGTCAGATGGGCCAATGGCGCCAGGTCCCCCGACGCACCGACTGATCCCTGGGACGGTATCAACGGCAACACATCTTTCTCAAGCATATTGCAAAGCTGCTGGATGACCTCCCAGCGCACACCAGACGCCCCGCGTGCGAGCGAATTTATTTTTAGCAACATCACCAGACGGACCACTTGTTCAGACAATGGCTCCCCGACTCCACAACAGTGGGACAGAATCAGATTGCGCTGCAATGTCTCTGTATCTTCAGCATCTATTCTGGTATGCGCGAGCTTGCCGAATCCGGTATTGACGCCATAGACCGGCGCGTCACCCGCTGCGGCAGCAGCCACCACCTTTGCCGCATGATCCACCGCCACTTTGGCGGCCGGATCAATTGAAACCGTTACGCCCTCCCGATAGGCCTGTTCCATGGAACGGAGACCCAGCGTTCCTGGTTTCAGATTAATTGCGATGCTCATAGGTTATTGTGACAGTTGCTTGATCGCTTCCCTAAATCGCTCATGAATTTGGGCCCGTTCAGAATGTTGTTTATCCACGATAACAGGTTTACCCGCAACATAGACCGCTGACACCGGATTTTCGTTTCCGGAAAATACCATGCTATCCAAAAAGTCGTCTTCCGATCTACCAGTCTGACGTGGCGACGAATCGTCTATCACTAAAAAATCGGCCAGGTTGCCAACTTTCAGGGACCCAGCCTTTACGCCGCATGCCGCAGCGCCGCCCAAAGTACTCTGCCGATATAGTTCCGCGCCGGTATGACCTGTATCACCCTCCCTTCCCGCCAGCACATTTCGACTTTTCGTCAAAAGCCGCTGACCGTATTCGAGCCAGCGCAGCTCTTCTATCGGACTCACGGATATCTGGCTATCCGATCCTATACCCCAACGCCCCTTGTGAGCGAAGTATTCACTCGCATTAAAGAAACCATCGCCGAGATTAGCTTCGGTAGTAGGACACAAACCGACAATTGCACCAGATTTTGCAATCATTTCTGTTTCCTCTTTATCCATATGCGTGGCATGAATCAGACACCACTTTGGATCAGGAGAAAACTGATGATAGAGCCATTCAACCGGTCGTTGTCCGCTCCAGTCGAGACAATCATCAACCTCCTTCATTTGCTCCGCAATATGAATATGTACCACACGCTCCTTATCCGTAGCATCCAGCACATCCTGCAACAGGTTTTTGTCTACTGCGCGTAAAGAGTGAGGCGCAATGCCAAGCGTCATCTCCTTTTGAAGATCACGCTCCAGGCAGCTTACGATTTCAAGAAAGCCTTCGGCATCATTGATAAAACGTTTTTGTGCATCACCTGGTTCCTGCGCACCAAAGCCACCGTAACGATAGAGAACCGGCAACACGGTAAATCCAATTCCTACATCGCTGGCGGCCTTGGCGCATTGCAGAGTCATTTCCGCCCGGTTGGCGTAGGCCGATCCCGACTGGTCATGATGAAGATATTGAAACTCGGCCACACGTGTATAGCCCGCTCGCAACATCTCCAAGTAGAGCATGCGTGCGATGTGGTAGAGCTGGTCCGGCGTGATTTGTGCCAGGGTGTGATACATCGCCTTACGCCAGGTCCAGAAACTGTCTTCTTCCCCGCTGGCCTGTTCACCAAGACCCGCCATGGCGCGCTGGTGGGCGTGGGAATGCAGATTTGGCATTCCAGGAATGATGACGTTGTCCAGATTTACTACCTGAGACTCCGCCGAATTCTTAGATGCGTTGACTGTAACGCTTGTGATCAGACCCTGGTCATCGACGCCGAGCAGAACGTCGTCGGACCATCCGTGATCGAGAAGAATCTTGCGACACCGGAATATTTGATTATCAGACATTGCGTGTCTTGCTTATCAGAATTGCGCAGTTTAACATAGCGCATACATGTATATACAAGTGAATTGAAGTGCTGCTTCGCAACGCCAATATTATCTGTCTTACGGATTCCGGTGACTACGGCCGGATATCCGATGGCGCCGCCGTCATTAATGAAGACATCATCGAATGGGTGGGACCCGCTGCAAACTTGCCGCGTACCTATTCCAATCAAAATGAAAACGTCTTCGACTGCAAAGGCAAGCTGCTGACCCCGGGGCTGATCGACTGCCACACGCATTTGGTCTATGCGGGAAACAGAGCGGAGGAATTCGAGCGCCGTTTGCAAGGGGTCAGCTATGCCGAAATTTCGCGCCAGGGGGGCGGTATCATGGCGACGGTCACCGCCACAAGATCGATGTGTGAAGATGAGTTAGTCAATGATTCCCGCCCTCGACTTCATGCATTGATGACGGAAGGTGTGACTACGGTCGAAATCAAATCGGGATACGGACTCGATACGGCAACCGAGATTAAAATGCTGCGGGCAGCGGATCGGCTGACTCGTGAACACAAACTGCGCGTGCAGCGCACCTTTCTCGGTGCACACGCCCTGCCTCCTGAGTATGCAGATAGATCGGATGACTATATCGATTTAGTCTGCAACGAAATGCTGCCCGCCGCGGTAGAGGCAGGTGTTGTGGATGCCGTAGACGCCTTCTGCGAAAAAATCGGATTCTCGGTCAGGCAGGTGGAAAAAGTTTTCGAAACCGCCGAACAATTCAATCTTCCGATCAAGTGTCATGCCGAACAACTGAGCAATCTTCAGGGCGCGGTCATGAGCGCCTCACGGGGCGCACTGTCTGTAGATCATCTCGAGTATTTATCCGCTGACGACGTTGGCAATATCGCGAAAGCGGGCAGCATCGCCGTGCTGTTACCCGGCGCCTATTACGTGCTCAAAGAAACCCAACTGCCGCCAGTGGTGGCACTGCGCAATCACAATGTCCCTATGGCCCTGGCCACGGACTGTAATCCGGGCAGTTCGCCGATTTTTTCCCCGCTGCTGATCATGAACATGGGCTGTACCTTGTTTGGCATGACCCCGCTCGAAGCCCTTGCGGGTTTTACCATAAATGCGGCCAAGGCTTTGGGATGCGAAGATCAGATTGGATCCATTGAGACGGGCAAGAAAGCCGATCTGGCTTTGTGGCAGTGTGCTCATCCGGCGGAGCTCAGCTACCACATCGGGCTCAACCCTTGTTCAGCCGTCATGCAAGACGGCAAATGGCGCGATCAGGCCCAACCGTGAACAGGCAGAGCCTCTCGCATTTGGATAAGGATACGGCGCTACCGCTTTATCAGCAGATCAAGAACGTTATTCGCGACAAGATCCAGCAGCAGGACTGGTTAGCAGGAAAGCGCGTGCCTTCTGAAAACGAACTGGTGGAAAATCTAGGCGTCAGTCGCATGACCGTGCATCGCGCCCTTCGAGAGCTGACCCACGAAGGTCTGCTCGAACGCGTGCATGGCCTCGGCACTTTTGTCGCGGAGCCCGCCCGTCATGCCAGCCTGATTACGCTCCAGGACATCGCCGAAGAAGTGCGTAGTCGAGGACTCAGGTACAGATGCAAGGTGCTTGGACTGAGATCGATCAAGGCAACCGCTTCCATGGCAGAACTTATGGAAGTCAAACCCGGCACCTCCCTGTTCCACTTAAGGGCGGTGCATTTTCAGGAAGATTTACCCATTCAGTTTGAAGACCGTGTCGCCAATCCCGCTATGGCACCTGAGTTTGCAAACCAGGATTTTACCGAACATACCGCAACCGAATATCTGGTAGGACTGATCAAACCAGATGAGATGGAACACATCGTCCAGGCTGTTTGCCCCGACAAACGCGTCTCCGCAGCCCTGATGATCGAACCCGACGAACCCTGCCTTCGACTATTACGCAGAACGTGGAAAGATCAAACCGTGGTGACACGCGTTGCACTGATTTATCCAGGCAGCCGTTACGACCTGGTGGAACGATATCAAACTAACCAATACCCCGTTATTCATACAGAAAATCAACATGGCCAAAACCAGAATCGATAAAGACAGAAAGATAGTGTCACCTCGCGGCACCAAACTGCACTGCAAGAGCTGGCTCAGTGAAGCCCCGTTTCGAATGATCCAGAACAATCTCGACGCCGAGGTCGCGGAAAATCCAGCCGAGCTGATCGTATACGGCGGCATCGGCCGCGCGGCGAGAGACTGGGAAAGTTTCGACAAAATTCTCGAGTGTCTGAAAGAGCTGGAAGATGATCAGACACTACTGGTGCAGTCCGGAAAACCCGTTGGCGTATTTACCACCCATGCCGACGCGCCGCGAGTATTGATCGCCAATTCAAACCTGGTGCCGGCCTGGGCCACTTGGGATCACTTTAATGAACTCGACCGAAAAGGTCTGATGATGTATGGCCAGATGACCGCAGGTTCATGGATATACATCGGCAGCCAGGGCATTGTGCAGGGCACCTATGAAACCTTTGTCGAGGCTGGCCGACAACATTACAACGGCGACACCAGCGGAAGATGGATTCTGACCTCGGGCCTTGGCGGCATGGGCGGTGCACAACCCCTCGCCGCCACCATGGCGGGTTACAGCATGCTGTGCATCGAATGCGACGAGAGTCATATTGATTTCCGTCTGCGCACACGCTACCTGGACAAGAAAGCCAAAGACCTGGACCAGGCACTCGAAATGATTGAGGAATCCTGCAAATCAAAAACGCCACTATCGGTTGGGTTGCTCGGAAACGGCGGTGAGATTCTGCCGCAGCTAGTGAAGCGCGACATCAAACCGGATCTGGTCACCGACCAGACCTCGGCCCACGACCCAGTGCATGGTTATCTTCCCGTGGGCTGGACATTGGAACAATGGCATCGGGAGCAGCGCGAACATCCGCAACGGGTCGTCGATGAAGCCCGCAAGTCCATGGCCGGGCATGTCACCGCCATGCTTGATTTCCATTCACAAGGCATCCCCACTGTGGATTACGGCAATAATATTCGCCAGGAAGCATTAAACTATGGAGTGGAAAACGCATTCGATTTTCCAGGTTTTGTACCCGCTTATGTACGGCCTCTGTTCTGCCGCGGCGTGGGGCCGTTTCGATGGGTGGCGCTGTCAGGAGATCCTGAAGATATTTATGCCACCGATGCCAAGGTCAAGGAATTGATTCCAGACGACGCCCATCTGCATAACTGGCTCGACATGGCCAGGGAACGCATCAGCTTTCAGGGATTGCCGGCGCGAATATGCTGGGTCGGTCTCGGTCAGCGACACAAACTCGGTCTTGCGTTCAACAAGATGGTGCGTGATGGCGAGCTGAAAGCACCGGTAGTCATCGGCCGTGATCATCTCGATTCCGGATCGGTGGCCAGTCCCAACCGTGAAACCGAATCCATGATCGACGGTTCCGATGCGGTATCCGACTGGCCGCTGCTGAATGCGCTTTTGAACACCGCCGGCGGCGCAACGTGGGTATCGTTACACCATGGCGGCGGCGTGGGCATGGGTTATTCGCAACATGCCGGCGTGGTGATTGTCTGCGATGGAACAGAAGCTGCGGATGCGCGTATCGCTCGAGTGTTATGGAACGATCC
>JAHEGU010000128.1 GCA_024644945.1 Gammaproteobacteria bacterium
TGGCCACAGGTGAATGGGTTAACGTCCATAGCGCCGGGATCAGGGTAGAACAACTGTGGACCCATGGAGGCTTTAAGCGCTTCCGGGGAACCACTGTGCGCCGCGTCGGCCTCTGTCGCAGTGGGGTCCCCACCATGACACATCACGCAGCCCTCAGGGTCGCCGTGCCCGGTCCCCATTGCCTTGATCAGCGCCATCATCGCTGTTTCAGGCGCGCGTATCGATTCGATACCGTCGTGACAGGTCAAACAACCGGAAGCCGCTGATGCGGAAAGCGGCAAATACGCGAGAAAAAGCAGAAGTAAAGCCAGAAAAGGCCTGTTGAAGGCCAAGTTTTTATTGTTCATCAGGTCAACCCTCGTTAGCGGCAACCAGACAATAACATTTGGTTTTATAGGGTTTTTAGCTGATAAAGCGAAACTTGATCGAGATCAAGAAACTGACACTTACTCAAAAAAAGCCTTGATTTTGTATAGCGCATTGTGCCCCGGAGTGAGCAAAGCGCCGCAGGTTGAGTTAGCTAATTTTCTCAAAACTTGACATATCTGAGAATTAATCGCAATTAATGGTTACGATCTGCCTCACCGTTGCCACGGAGCGCTCGAAGGAATCGGATTCCGCAAACTCAAACTACCCGCATCACTCCCATCATGCCACTCGCCTGGTGCTCGAGGATGTGACAATGAAACATCCAGTCGCCAGGATTGTCTGCGACAAAAGCAATTTTCACCTGGTCTTCTCTCTCAAGCAGGACTGTATCCCGCCATTCGCGGAAGGTGGTAGGTTCGCCATTGCGAGAAAGTACACGAAACGAATGACCATGCAGGTGAATGGGGTGAGGCCAGACGGTGCGGTTTTTTAACGTGAGAATATAGGTCCTATCCCTTTCTAAAGTCAGCATTGGGTCCATGATGTGACCGGTCGCGGCAACGCCGTTGATCGCCCAGAACTTACCGTCGTGGGCCATGGTCCGAATGTCCTGCCAGGCGCCATCCATCATTGCCCCGCCCATAGATCCCATGGCGCCACCTTCGAACGCAATTTCGTGATGAATGCCGGCATTAAGTTCAGGTTCCGCTAATGGGTTCGGCGGTAGCTCTATTTTCAAATCAGGCGGGCGGTCTCGCACGGATGAATTTGAGTAAACCAGATCAGTCAGCGCATAAGCGCGATTCGGATAGTAGTCGTCAGTGATCGTGTGTCGTTCGTCGGGATTAGCCGACATGTCCAGCACCAGGTCGACCCGCATCGCAGGACCGATCACTATCCGATTGTTCTCTGGCGAATGAGGCGTAACCGGATGTCCGTCCATCGCGATTATTTTTGGATCATGTCCTCCGAACCTAAGCGCAAAAATTCTCGCATTGGCGGCATTAATCAGTCGAAGTCGAACGCGTTCGCCTGCATGGACATCGAATGTTTCCTGTAATTTGCCATTGATCGTTACCGTATTACCGATACGTCCTGAGTGACTAAGATCATGTCGATGGCCGAAGTCATCAACAATCTCTGCACTGCGTGCCAGGCGCCAGTCATCCAGCACCCAGGTGAGATCCCGATCTGCTGGATATGGTGTCGGTTCTTCCACGATTAAGGCGCCGTAGAGGCCTCGGCCGACCTGAATAGAGCTCTGCTGGTGCGGGTGATACCAGAAGGTGCCGGCATCGAGGGCGTCGAATTCGTATACGAATTGTTGTCCCCTATTGACAGGTGTCTGGGTCAGGTAGGGCACACCATCCATACTGTTTGGGACTCTTATCCCATGCCAATGCACCGTGGTCGCTTCATCCAGCTCGTTATGCACCTTGATACGCACACGATCGCCTTGTTTTACCCGGAGCTCCGGGCCAGGAACCTGGCCATTGAAGCACCATACGGCCGTATCGCCATATTGCTCCGGTACTAACTGAGCGCGGCCAGGCTTGGGTGATAGTTCGAACGTCTTTGCACTATCGGCGCGCAAAGGCAAAATGTTCAAGCCGATTCCGGCACTAATTCCTGCGGCGTGTTGCAGAAACGCTCTGCGTGAAAGGGGATGATTCATAGGTTCAGCTACTGAGATTAAACGGATAATGGATTCAACTTGTCGCAATGTAAAGTCTTGCGAGCGTTATGCTTGCTGCATGTCCGGCACTATAAATCTGTCTGAACTTATTGACGTCAATCTGTATATCGAAGTGATTGTTATGTTTATATCGAACATACTTTAGAGAAGAGGTCTACCGGACTACTGCGAATATAGAAGTAAGGATGGCGGTCTAGATTTTTAACAACAATAAAGCGGTGGTTTCAAAACTGCGAGTTAGTTTGAAACTGCAGCTTTATGATCCGGTATTGTTGATAAAATACAAAAACTGAACGCATACCAAGCGACGTGATGATTAAACAGCTCCTCAATGTAAAAGATGTGGAAGCCCGCTGACAGGATTCGATGGAAGTCCTCCCAAGGCAGGTTGCCAGGATCCCAGGAAATTGCGGATTCGCTGTTGTTCTCGCCCCTTGAATTTGAACGCCTGAACCTACGTAACCGAACCTGGGTCCCTGCGATGGTGCCATGGCGTGCCACCGAGGAAGGGGAGATGACGGAAGAAGTCCTCGCCTGGTATGGCAGATTTGCCCGGGGCCGTCCGGCGGCGATCGTGGTAGAGGCGACCGGTATTCGCGACGTACCTTCAGGACCACTGCTCAGAATCGGGCATGACAGGTTTATTCCGGGAATTAAAAAGCTGGTTGAACGCGTAGACGAGGAAAGTGAGGGGCAGACCCGCCTTTTTATTCAGCTGATTGATTTCCTCGCGATTCGAAGACGGCCTTCACGTGACAAATACATCAACCGATTCCTTGAGATATCGCCACAGATTCGGCGCACTCTTGGGTTAGAGGAAAATGAAGAGGTGGAGGTGCGAAAGGCGTTACTAAACATGGATGACGAGGCGCTTAAAGAGGTTTTGAATACGCGTGATTGGGAGTCCCTGATGATCGGATATCGAGAACGGGTGACTGATTTACACCTGCCGCACATTCGGCACCTGCCAGAGGTGCTGCCCGAACTGTTTGCCGATGCGGCCGGGCGTGCAGAACAGGCCGGAATGGATGGAGTAGAACTGCACTATGCACATGCCTATACCATGGCGTCTTTTTTATCGGCAACTAATACTCGAAACGATGGATACGGCGGTGAAAAGCAAAACAGACTGCGCCTGCCACTAGAGGTCTTCGAGCAGGTTCGCCGGCGCGTATCAGACAGATTTGTGGTTGGGGCCAGATTCCTCGCTGATGAGTGCATTGAAGGGGGAAGCTCATTGAACGATGGTTGTTATTTTGCCAGTGAGTTTGCCCGTGCGGGCATGGACTTTCTGTCGCTCTCCCGTGGCGGCAAGTTCGACGATGCCAAACAGCCAAAGATCGGTCAAGCGGCCTATCCCTATACCGGGCAAAGTGGGTACGAATGCATGCCACAATATTTGTCTGATGGGTTCGGTCCATTCGGACGCAATTTTTCTGCAACAAAATATATTCGAACATCGATCAGGGATGCGGGTTACCTGACTCCTGTTATCGCCGCAGGGGGGATACATAACTTCGAAATCTCAGAGAGGGTCTTGCAGGAGCACATAGCGGACATTGTCGCGACCGCGCGACAGAGCCTTGCTGATCCAGACTGGGTGCGCAAACTGCAGGGTGGTTTCGGCGATCAGATCCGAACCTGTGAATACACCAATTACTGTGAAGGTCTCGATCAGA
This sequence comes from Gammaproteobacteria bacterium, assembly GCA_024644945.1. Classification (GTDB taxonomy): domain Bacteria; phylum Pseudomonadota; class Gammaproteobacteria; order Arenicellales; family Poriferihabitantaceae; genus VYFG01. The sequence continues at coordinate 3,745 of JAHEGU010000128.1, forward strand.
AACACAAGCAGGTGACATGCCAGCTATGGGACCGTATTGATAAGGATACGCCAGGAGTATTGTTGAGCCGAGACGGTAAACGCCGCCTGGTCGCACCAGACTGGGAGCCTTCAGATCCTCGCCCGGAAGTGGATCGCACCGAGTGAGCGGCGGCGGGCAGGTAGACCGGTTTGTCCACGAGCGGTTACCGCCAGGGGATGCGTGGCCGGACCTCATCCTGCCGGATCATCTTACAAATCAATTTGAGCTCAATTGTGCAG
>JAHEGU010000072.1 GCA_024644945.1 Gammaproteobacteria bacterium
CTTGGTGCTTCCAAACAAGTTTGGTTCGAAAAAGAAGGCCATTGACTGACGGATCTTGCCAGTGCTGTAAACACGGTGCGGCGTCGCACGCATCCGCGCCGATGATTGCGTCTCTAATGTCTCTCCCAGGTGAACGGAAAATCCGTCGCGAATATTTGGAATACCGAGCCATTCCCCCTCTGGCGTCTGGATTTGCAATCCCGGTTCATCCTGCCATTGGAATGTTAGACCACCATTATCGGTGTGTTCGCTGGCAACCAGAGGGACTTCGTGTCCTCCGACAACTCGCATTGCACCTTCTTCTCCTCGAATTTCAATGTGATCGGGACGCTCCGGGTACTTAAGAAAGCGGAGAGTTGAACTACTTTTTTGATAACGTTTGATGGCAGCGAGTTCATTAGCGCCCAGATAGCGTGCTATGGATCCAATAATTACGAACCCAATCAATTCCATTTGCTTTAAATGTTCGATTATCTCCTCTCGCCAACCGGGGTAGGGTTCCAATGAAGGCCAGGCGTTTGCATTAATCAACATTTCTATTCCATCGATTTCTGGTCCATGCATCGGATCTTCCGGGCCCAAATCGAATTGTTCGCCATAGGCAAACCCGCCTTTATCGCGATTCAAATACCCACGCATGGTTAGTTTGCTATCGGGGCGCATTTCCCGTTTGGCTATGTCATAGAGAACGGGCTCAGGCAGTTCAAATATTTTGAAAAACCTTTCAAATGAAAAGCCAAGGTGCAGGAGGGGTAATCCGGTGACTACGAACCCACCTGTGCTCTCGCACGCATCTCCAATTAATTGATCAACGGCAACACAGGCATCGAGATTGCCATCAAACAGGGGGCCCACGTTAATGGTCGGTGTCATCTTCTGTTGATCAGCCTTGGACTATCTCTCATTACACATAACGCCTCTCATCAGCGGTCAGCAAAGTACGTAACGGTTTGCTGATCCGACTGTATGCGCTTATTGTGCAAAAGTTTCATTGGTTAGTCGGGATTGGCTTGGACTTATGAAACCAGGTTGCCTTCGAATTCAATGTGTTTGATGGAGCAGCTTTCTATTATTTCATCATATCCTTCTGGAAGGAATGACTCCTCCCAATCCTTTCCAAAAAGTGATTTTATAGATTCCAAATCTTTCCATATTGAAATAAACACCAAATCGTTTTCGGCAGAAGATAAATTATTACCGAAGAAATAGCCAAGGTTACCGGGCTTGCCATTTACAACAGAAACAGAAGTATCAGAAAGTTTCTGCTTCAGCACCTCGGCATGTCCTGGTTTAGCCCGTACCTCAAAAATTCGCAATATGGACTTGCTTAGTTTCATCTTGTTTTCGTCTCACTATCTGCCGCATAACATTTGTATACAAGCACCCCCTCGGTTTGTTTTTATGGTTCTATTATCCATTTTCTCCATAGTTGCATTCAATATTTTATCAATAACTTAGCATCATTGGCTCGCTTTCAAGCGAGCGTCAATTGGCTCATTAACTACCTTTTGGAAGGAATCATCGAACGGCAGAAATGAGTATTGTCCAGATGTTCGGTTGTTTTTATCGAAAGTCCGCTATCGAGAAATCTAGGTGATCACCTGGTTGCCTGATCAGGTTGAAGCTGGATATCCATACCTTTAAATCGGAAGCAACCTTCTACCCGTTAAAGTTAATCCTGCGATCGGCTCTTGATCCGCGAAAAATGAATTATCATTTGGCGCTTAGGCGGCTTCCACTCTGGCTGCGCAGAACTTGAACTCTGGAATCTTTCCGACTGGATCGAGCGCCGAGTTAGTCAATGTATTTGCCGCGGCTTCCGCATAACAAAACGGTATAAATACCATACCTTCTGGTATTGCGGTATCTGCACGCGCTTTTAACTCGATCACGCCTCGGCGGGTAGATACCCTTATCTTTTCTCCTGCACCGATATTCATTTTCTTCAGCAGCACCGGAGAAATTGAGGCGATAGCTTCTGGTTCAATCTGATCCAGAACCTGGCTCCGACGGGTCATTGTACCGGTGTGCCAATGCTCCAGTTGTCGACCCGTTGTAAGTACCATGGGATACTCATCATCAGGGAGTTCGTCAGGAGAAATCAGGTTGGCTGGAACTAGTTTTCCTTTTCCATTTTGGGTTGGGAAGCCATCTGAAAATACAATATCGTTGCCAGGCTGATCCGGTCCATCACAAGGATAGGTAACCGCGCTTTCACTGACCAGACGATCCCATGTGATGTTATTCAGGGAAGGCATGACTGTGGTCATTTCCGCAAACACATCGGAAGGATGTGTGTACTGCCAATCCAGGTCGAGGCGGCGTGCAATTTCCTGCGTAATCCACCAATCCTGACGCGCGTCACCGGGTAAATCGAGCGCTGCACGTCCAAGTTGAACTTGCCTGTTGGTGTTGGTTACCGTTCCGTCTTTTTCAGGCCATGCGGACGCCGGCAGGATCACATCCGCATAGAATGCAGTTTCGGTTAAGAATAGATCCTGGACCACCAAATGATCGAGTTTGGCCAGTGCGTCACGAGCGTGCTGGACATCCGGATCTGACATCGCTGGATTTTCCCCCATGATGTACATGCCGGAAATTTCATTGTTGTGGATCGCGTGCATGATTTCCACTACGGTCAGACCCCGATTGGGATCTAATTTGGTTCCCCACGCATCCTCAAATTGAGCGCGCAAATTATCAGCGTCCACAAGCCGATAGTCGGGAAGCATCATTGGAATCAAACCAGCATCGGATGCGCCTTGGACGTTATTTTGGCCGCGCAGCGGGTGTAAGCCTGTGCCAGGGCGACCTACCTGGCCGGTAATAAGTGACAAGGCAATTAAACAACGAGCATTATCGGTACCGTGCACATGTTGCGACACCCCCATTCCCCAAAAAATGATCGAGGCCTTTGAGGTCGCAAACTTGCGCGCCACGGTCCTGAGCGTTTCCGCATCAATTCCGCAAATCGACTCCATTGCCTCAGGCGTAAACTCAGCGATGTGCTGCTTAAGGTTTTCGAACCCTTCTGTGTTCTTTGTCACGTAGTCTTTGTCGACCAGGTCTTCGGTAATGATCACGTTTAGTATCGCATTCAGCATCGATACGTCAGCACCTGGATTGAACTGCAGCATGTGCGTCGCATGGCGTTTTAGTCCCGTACCTCGCGGATCCATCACAATCAACGTACCGTGTTTTGCCGCCTGCTTAAAAAAGGTCGCTGCCACCGGATGGTTTTCCACTGGATTGGCACCAATCACTATGACGCAGTCTGCATCTTTAACCGCATTAAAAGGGGCCGAAACTGCTCCAGACCCCACGCCTTCCAGCAGGGCAGCTACTGATGAGGCATGACACAAGCGGGTGCAGTGATCGACATTATTAGTGCCGAAGCCGGTGCGTACCAGCTTTTGAAACATATAAGCTTCTTCATTCGAGCATTTCGCTGAGCCGAAGCCCGCCAGAGCCGAGCTGCCCTGGTTATCTCTAATTTGTTTGAGCCCATTCCCGGCAAGGTCCAAAGCTTCTTGCCAGGTTGCCTCACGAAAATGGGAATATGGATTGCTAGGATCGAGATCCAAATCACCTTTCTTCTCCACCCCTTCCTTACGGATTAGAGGAACGGTCAGTCGATGAGGATGTTTTACGTAGTCGAAGCCGAAGCGGCCTTTGACGCACAACCGGTTGTTGTTTGAGGGTCCGTCACGGCCTTGAACCGCAGCGATTTCATTGTTCTTAATCTGGTAGGTGAGTTGACAGCCAACTCCACAATAAGGGCAGACACTATCTACTTCCTCTAGCGGGTCCTGGACTCCCACTCCTTTTTCATCTACCAGGCTTGCCTCCATTAATGCCCCTGTGGGACATGCTTGCACACATTCACCGCAGGCCACGCAGGTACTGGCACCCATAGGATCATCAAAATCAAACACAATCTTGGCCTCTGCCCCACGATGCGCCATACCAATCACATCATTGACCTGGACCTCGCGACATGCGCGTACACACAGATTGCATTGAATACAGGCATCGAGCGCGACGTGCATGGCAGAATGGCTGGTATCCGCCTGGTGGGCTTCTCGAGGCTCAAAACGGCTTTCACTCACCGCAAGTTTGTCCGCCCACTGCCATAAATGCGAAGCCTGGTCATGTGCGACTTCTCTTGCCGGCTGGTCTGCAATCAGCAATTCCATCACCATATTTTGCGCAGTCTTAGCACGTAGTTTATTGGTGGTGACTTTCATTCCGTCGGTAGGCTTACGCAGGCAGGACGCCGCAAGTACTCTCTCTCCCTCTATTTCGACCATGCAGGCCCGGCAATTACCGTCTGCCCGGTAGTCCGGTTTGGGGGAATAGCAAAGATGGGGAATATCGATATCGTGGGCTTGCGCGATCTGCCAGATGCTCTGATTCGCATCTGCTTCAACTTCCTTTTCGTTAATAAAGAATTTAATTATATCAGACACTTATAGATCCTCCTTAAAGTATTTAAGGACGCAGTTTATAGGATTGCCCGCAGCCTGGCCGAGGCCACAAATCGAGGCATCCGTCATCACCTGGCTAAGTTCTGACAGCAGACCGGTATCCCAATCCGGCTTCACCATCAATTTAACGGCCTTTTCGGTACCGACCCTGCAGGGGGTGCATTGCCCACAACTTTCATCCTCGAAAAATCGCATGAGGTTTAAGGCGACGTCCTTCATATTATCCTGGTCGCTGAAAATCACGATTGCGGCGGAGCCGATGAAGCATCCATGTTCCTGCAGGGTTCCAAAATCTAAAGGCTCATCCCCCAGGCTCGCTGGAAGAATCCCCCCTGATGCACCGCCGGGAAGATATCCTTTAAATGCGTGCCCTTCCTGCATCCCGCCACAATAATTTTCGATTAGGTCGTTGACCGTAGTGCCAGCGGGGGCTAGTTTCATTCCTGGATTATTCACTCGGCCGGACACCGAGTATGAGCGCCAGCCTTTCCTGCCATTAGCTCCAGCGCCAGCAAACCACTCCGCGCCTCGCTCTACAATATCCCGCACCCAATATAGTGTCTCGAGATTATTAACCAGGGTTGGTCGACCAAAAATCCCGACTTCAGCCACATAAGGTGGCCGATTTCGAGGCAGACCACGCTTACCCTCTATCGACTCAATCATAGAGGATTCTTCACCGCAGATGTATGCACCCGCGCCGCGACGCACTTCGAGCCCGACGTGATCGGAAAGTCCAGCAGCCTTCACCTTCTCCAACTCGGTTTTCAGGATGCTGATTATTGCAGGGTATTCATCCCGCATATAGATGTAGCAAGTTTCGATATCCACCGCCCAGGCCGCAATGAGCATGCCTTCAATAAATCGATGCGGGTCGGATTCCATATAAAAACGGTCTTTGAATGTTCCAGGTTCCCCTTCGTCACCGTTGACCGCCATCAATCTTGGGCCGTCAAATCCGCGAACAATGCTCCACTTTCTTCCGGTAGGAAAGCCAGCGCCACCCAATCCTTGAAGCGAAGACTGATTCAGAATCTCGATAATCTCATCAACGCTGCGCTCGCCAGCAAGACAGGATTTAAGAAGCCGGTATCCACCCTCCCCTGAATACTCGTCGAAGCTTTTATAGTCAGGCATCACGGGATGCACATTGCGCTCCTTTGCGGCATCTAGCAAAGATCCCGCATCCGCTTTAACCATATGATTGTGGCCTACCTCGGCAACCGGTGCCAGATCACATCTTCCCATGCACGGCGCACGTAAGATGCGAACATCTTTCCCAGCAGAACTATCTAGTTGCTCGATCAAATTTTCAGCCCCAGCCAGTTGGCAGGAAATACTGTCGCAGACTCTAATAGTGACTTCTGGTGGCGTCTCTTGGTCGTCACGGATGACATCAAAATGAGCATAGAAAGTAGCGACTTCATAAACTTCGGTGAGGGCCAGGCGCATATGCGCTGCCAGAGCCGTAAGGTGAGCAGAAGACAAGCATCCCCATTTATCCTGAATCTGATGCAGGTATTCAATCAACAAATCCCGTCTAATCGATGCTCCGATCAATTGCTGAATCTGCTCTAGAGCATCTGGATCAACCTGGCGACCTTTCGGCTGACCACGGGTCTTTTTCCGGCCGCTGCCGGGGTGACTGCGTTTTTGTGCAACATCCGATACCACACCCATTGTGCTTACCTAAATACTGTTAATTTCTTTGATACCAGTCAAGCGCAGCATAGGTTTATTCACGCCAAGCAAAACGGCATCGCTCTAATATCCAGCCAGACCAGTAAGGTCATTGTCAGGACTGATTTTTACCGTATAAAGGGTCACATATCGCCCCCTGCTACGGCATGAAATATCGCTTTACCGACCGCCCTGAATCTAATTTTAATCCAGGGCAATCTGTCTATGAGTCAGGTTATTCAAGGGCTGCTTTTAGGGTGCTTCCGAGAGACGCAGGAGAATCAGCGACCGAAATACCGGCAGACTTCAACGCTTCTATTTTGTCCGCCGCACTGCCTTTTCCACCTGCAATGATTGCACCGGCGTGGCCCATTCGCCTGCCGGGAGGTGCGGTAACGCCAGCAATAAAGCTGCACATGGGCTTCTTAGTCTTGTGTTGTTTGATGAAGTCAGCGGCTTCTTCCTCAGCGGTGCCACCAATTTCACCAATCATGATCATGGATTCTGTTTCAGGATCCGAAAGAAACATCTCCAGGCAATCAATAAAATTAGTCCCGTTTACCGGGTCTCCGCCAATGCCGATACAGGTACTTTGACCCATGCCCGCGGCGGTAGTCTGGGCCACCGCTTCATAGGTTAGTGTTCCCGACCGGGAAACAATCCCGACGCTGCCCTTTTTATGAATATGACCTGGCATGATGCCGATCTTGCATTCGTCCGGTGTGATCACTCCTGGACAGTTCGGACCAACCAGACGACTGTTCGATCCCTCCAGCATGCGTTTCACTTTGACCATATCAAGAACCGGCACCCCTTCAGTGATACAAACGATAAGAGGTATCTCTGCGTCGATCGCCTCCATGATGGCATCGGCGGCAAAAGGTGGCGGTACGTAAATGACGGATGCGTCTGCACCGGTTTGATTTACAGCGTCAACCACGGTGTCAAATACCGGTAGCCCTAGGTGCTTCATGCCGCCCTTTCCTGGCGTTACTCCGCCGACCATATTGGTGCCATAAGCAATTGCCTGTTCACTGTGAAATGTGGCCGTGGAACCGGTGAAACCCTGGCAGATGACTTTGGTATTTTTGTCAACTAATACAGACATTACGCGGCCTCCTTTACGGCTTTAATCGCTTTTTTAGCGGCGTCCCCGAGATCATCAGCAGAAAGAATAGGCAATCCCGAATCGGCTAAAATCTTCTTGCCTTTATCTACATTAGTGCCTTCAAGGCGCACTACCAGGGGCACGTCCAGTTCCACTTCCTTAGCCGCGGTAACGATACCTTCGGCAATCACGTCACAACGCATAATGCCGCCAAAAATATTAACTAGAATACCTTTAACGTTGTCGTCCGCCAGAATGATTTTAAATGCAGCGGTCACACGTTCCGCAGTCGCACCGCCGCCAACGTCAAGAAAGTTTGCCGGAGAGCTGCCATACAGCTGGATAATATCCATGGTTGCCATGGCCAGACCGGCTCCGTTCACCATGCAGCCTATCGACCCGTCGAGCTTGATGTAACTTAGTTCATGCTCACTGGCTTCGATTTCCGCAGGGTCTTCCTCATCTTTATCCCGCAAATCAAGAACATTTGGATGGCGATATAGGGCGTTGCTATCGAAGTTCATTTTGGCATCAAGGGCAATTAATTCGCCGTCCCCCTTGACCACAAGCGGATTGATTTCCACCATGCTGGCATCCAACTCAATAAAGGACCGGTACATGGCGCCAAGAAATTTTACTGCCGATTTAACTTGCGCGCCTTCCAGTTCTAAACCGAAAGCCAATCGACGCGAGTGAAAAGGTTGCAGTCCGATCGCCGGATCAATGACCACCGTGATTATTTTTTCGGGTGTATTCGCGGCAACCTCCTCGATGTCCATACCGCCCTCGGTCGAAGCGATAATGGTTACCCTGCTGGAGGCGCGATCGATCAGGAGTCCAAGATAAAGCTCCCGGGCAATGTCACACCCTTCTTCGATATACACGCGTTTGACTTCCTTGCCTTCCGGTCCCGTCTGGTGCGTCACTAACTGCATACCAAGAATGCTATCCGCGGTCTCTCGGACTTTATCGATGGTGTCGACAACTTTTACGCCCCCACCCTTTCCTCGGCCACCTGCATGAATCTGCGCCTTGACTACCCAAACCGGTCCGCCTAATTGTTCGGCCGCGCTGACCGCTTCGTCAACGCTAAACGCCACCTGCCCTCGGGGCACCGTGACACCAAAATCTCCAAGCAGTTGCTTGGCCTGATACTCATGGATATTCATATTCTTGTGGTACTTTTAGATGAGTGATTAATATGATCAGAATATCTGATTAGTCTTGTTTAGCTCTATCATGCGAGAGGCTGAAGATTTAAACAGAACGCGGCAAAATACCATAACCATCCCGTGGGGAATACAGCACAAAAGTCTCAACCTGGAAATGGTATCCATCTCCACATTAAGCGTCGAGGAAATGAACCAGCAATAGACCGCTCCGATGCTAAAATCGGACCTTAACTGGATAAATACAATAATCTATATAATCTTGTATTTTGTATACCATATACCAAGAATAGCACCTCACTTTAGATCGCACAATGCTGCGAGGATTATATTGTTAACTCCCAGCAACTGAAATTCTCAAAACACTCTTGACACCTGAAAAATCTGATTATGGCTAACTGGATACGTTTCCTGCATCAACAAGAACCTAAATTTGGCACTATTGCGGACAACCGGATCGTTGTTCACAGTGGAGGTATGTTCGACCATTGCGAGGCTACAGGCGAGGAGATTACATCCGAAGAAGTCGAACTGCAGATTCCGTGTGTCCCTGAAAAGATTCTAGCGCTATGGAACAACTTTCACGCTACCTCAGAAAAAACAGGACTACCGAAACCTGAGCACCCCTGGTATTTTGTAAAAACACCGAATACCTATGCACCGGCCTATTCACAAATCACACGGCCAGGAACCTGCCAAGGCAAAATACTGTTTGAAGGCGAACTCGGTATCGTTATAGGAAAACCGTGCAATGCAGTTACCGCACAAGATGCTAAAGATTATATTTTTGGATACACCTGCGTCAATGATGTAACCGCCCTCGAATGCCTATTTAAAGAAGAAGCTTTCGCCCATTGGAGCCGAGCCAAGTGCTTTGATGGTTTTGCCGTGTTTGGCCCTGGTATCACTACCGACATCGATCCTTCAAAATTAGTGATCAAGACGTTTCTTGAGGGAGACGGTCAGGTACAAGAGCGACAAAACTATCCAGTCAGCGATATGATCTATTCACCCTGCGAAATAGTCAGCCATCTATCTCATGATATGACACTTAAACCCGGTGACATTATTGCATGTGGCACGTCCATTGGCGCTGGAGCCATGAAAGACGGCTGGACCGTGCGAATTGAGATCGAAGGTATAGGGGAACTTATAAACACCTACTCAGACTCTTGAACTGAAGAAAATTGACATTCGCTTTTATCTAGATGCATTGGACGATACCCAGGGACTTTGTTCTCAATTTCTCAGCGATGGTGTTCATAGGCGTGTCGTTATTTCTGACATGGCAAGGAAACCACTGGGCGGAGATGTTCTCTTTACGCGGACTGATATATGTCCTAGGTGGGGTACTGTTTTCGGGCCTAATTGTTGGTTGGCCATTGACCAGGCTTCACCGGGCTTTTTCAATGTCTCTCATTCGTAAAGACAGTGGGCAACCCAGTGAATCTTCAATCAAAACGATTAGATTTACCGGCACCCTGTTGATGCTGTTGCAGCTCTTGACTGTTTATTATTGCGCAGTCTACGTATACCGCAGTTGGGTAATTGCACTATAGGATTTGTATCGGAAGTGTGAAACAGTATCGCTTCTACTTGCTGGATTATTAGTTTTGCCGTTTTCCAGACCAGCAAATCCCATTCTGTAAGACTTTCAGCTACTCTAATCCCGCCATTTTTAAACCTTTAATATATCGCTCAATATCTTCATCTCTGGCGAGAATTGAATCACTGCGTTCGTCAGAGAGCGACAGGTCTGGTCGCACATAAAGCGCTTCTTGGAGCGCCCATTCAGCTTCCTCCAGTTTTCCCAGGTGCGCCAATGTGGCGGCTAACAGTAACTGCACTCGGTCGAAAGCGGGGTTGCGTTCAATAGCTGTTTGCAGCAAGGGGACGGCATCTTCAAAACGTTGCAGGTGAAACAGTGCGAGCGCCTCGACATAAAGATACACTTGAGTAAATCGCGGATTAAATTTCTTAGCGTTATTGATCGCCTCTAATCCTTCTTCGTGATGACCCCAGTTTATCAGCGAAAACGCTAGATTGGGGATTCCAGCAGAGTAACTGGGGGCCACCTCAATTCCCCTTTTAATTACTTCAACCGATTCTTGGTACCGTCCCTCCGCAAGGTCAAGGGATCCTTGGGAAAAATAAACTTGACCAAGTGAATCATCGAGCTCGAAAGCTCTAGCAACTGCTTCGCGGCCTAATTTTATCGACTGTTCTTGACTGTCGGTCCAGTTCATGTTCACGTCTACGGCATGAGTGAATGCAACACCTGCATGAGCTCTTGCATAATCTGGATCAAGTTGGGCTGCCTTCTTGTATAGCTCGCGCCCTGCCGCATTATCTTCAGGCGTGAATCTTCCCTGGATTTCTCGTGCACGAAGTAACATGTCGTAAGCGTCGAAATTGGCAGCACGCGGGCGATCTAAACGTTCTCTTTCGTTTGCATTGAGACTTAACTCTAGAGCCCTCACAATTTGGTCAGTGACTTGATCTTGAATAGTGAAGATGTCGGTGAGGTCCCGATCAAATCGATCAGACCAGACATGTTGATCCGTGGCTGCGTCGACAAGTTGAGCATTTATTCGCACTGTTTTATCTGATCGACGGACACTTCCACTCAGTATGTATTTCACGCCCAGCTCCATGGCCACTTGCTTTATCCCTTCAGTAACTCCTCTATAAGCGAAACTCGATGTTCGCGCAATTACATGCAATCCTGATAATTTCGACAGATCTGTAATCAGGTCGTCGGCCAAGCCATCCGCGAAGTAACGCTGCTCCTGATCTCCACTCAAATTATCAAATGGAAGTACCGCAATTGATGGTTTCGCGTGTTCTAATTCCTGAGTCACAACGGTGGTTTCCTGGTTACCTTTATTGATCCATGGCTGCAACCATAAAATTATGCCACCAGCAGCTATTAGTCCAACTGCGCTGATGCCGAAAACCAGATTACGTTTTAGTGAAGAAGTTCGAGGGGGATTGAAGAGCTCTGCTTCAGGTATGGTTTGACCCTGCTTTAACCTGACCCTATAAACTCGGACAGGCTCTTCAAATCCTTTTATCTTCTGTTCACCCATACTGTCCTGGATGAATGGCATCCGTGTCGGGATGGCCTCATGAATGGCACTGGTTACGCAAACGCCTCCAGGTATCGACAGTTGTTCGACACGTTGCGCCAGTACCACTCCCGGACCGGTTACCGTACCGTCTGCAAATACTTCTTCCCCTAGTGCAATTCCGATTCTAACCGTTGGGGCAATGTCGTCTTCGAACTGGTTGTTGTGTTGTTCATTCAACTGCTGAAAACGCAACGCGGCACAGACAGCGTCAGAAGCTCGAGGAAACTCGGCTATAAGCGCATCACCTCGTATTTCTCGAGCAATACCACCGTAGGAAGTGATTATTGTGGAGAACCGACGAAAAGCGTCCTGCACTCGATTATGGGCGAGCGTTTCATTCCGTTGAACGAGCTCGGTAGAGCCAACTACATCAGCATGTAAGACAACAGCGAGCTTTCGCGCCTTAAACTGCTCCATTAAGCTCCCTCAGGTGAAATTGCCGGTATACAGGAATACTACCGTGATTATTACCCGGTGACGACCTAATAAAATATATCTACCCCTTAGTTAAAGTTTCGCAGCCGTATAGCTGACTCGAGGCGCTTACTCGCTTCTTCTTGCCGTATGCAATGGATTTTAATACCGCGTAGTTTGCCCTGTCGTCTACACTTGATTCGGGCTCTCACCACATACCCGTATTGGCCGTGTTTGCTGAGTATAGGGCTTATATCTGGCTAGCAGCCTGCATTTAGACCAGGATCTTTATGACGCCCACAACGCCTGACGTTAGCTCCGGAAGGTGTAAACATAAAAACTAAAAATGTGAATTAATTCACAGAACTGAATGATGTGGTTTTATAAGATACGGGAAATTCGGGATGTTTATGGAATTTTGTATTTTCGTCGACAACTTAAGAGAGGATTGCAGATGAACACATTATTCAAGCGAAGTGAGACAGCAACCATGCAACGTCATGCCGACAAGACTCTAAATTCACCCAACCGCGAAAAAACATACTTGGCTAAATTGGTCCAGGCAATCGAAGGTCGGCATCAGCGGCACAAAAATCACTGCGAGCATTTGCCACTGGAGGATTATCTGCTGCAGGATATCGG
>JAHEGU010000073.1 GCA_024644945.1 Gammaproteobacteria bacterium
TATGCCCAGACGAATACTCCTTGGTCCACAGCGCCCAATCATTAATGTTGACATCGCTTTGACGCGATCCGAGATCGACTCGGAGCCGATTGGCGTAATATCCGCCGGGTGGCAGGAGGCGGAGGGAGATATCGGAGAGGTTCAGAAAGTCGTCGGCAAATCATTAGTGGATCTTGGCCTATATCGGCGAGCGGAACAGCTGTTTGCTGCCGACCAGGCGTTGCACGACGCCTACCGATTGCGACAGAATCGTCTCAAGGAGCTGCAGCGTCTGTATCGGCAGCGGCTTCGGCAGCTGATGATTGCCGCCAGGCAGACCTTGCGTCTGAAGGGCGAAGCTTCGGTGATCGATGCGGAACGTCGCCATGCCATTTCCCAGCTTCGCGCACTGGATCGGCATCACATGAATCAGGTGCAGAAAGCAAATTTGCTCTTTCGCCACACATTCGATCTCGCGCGTCACGACCTGTTTGCTGAACACGTAGCCGCGATCCGCGAGATCCTGTCACGCTGCAAAACCGTTATGATCACCGGTGGCAACATTGTCATTCTGATCAATCGTCTGAAGCTTTTCGGGGTCGACCAACTGCTCGAGGACAAACATATAATCGCCTGGTCGGCAGGAGCGATGGCGCTTAGCGATCGAATCGTGCTGTTCCACGACAAGCTGCCCCAGGGCCGCCGTGATCCTGAACTCCTTGGCGAGGGGGCCGGAATACTGCCAACGCTGATCTTTCTACCCGAGGCGTCGCGCCGTTTGCGCAAGAAGGATCGGGTGCGTGCCGGTCTGTTAAGTCGTCGCTTTTCGCCCGCAACCTGTGTGACCCTGGATAGCGGGTCGCTGTTGCTGCTCGAAGGTCAGCAGTTGACTGAATCTGAATCTGTTCGTCATATTACCTTGGACGGCTACTTCAGGAAGTTACACCCGAAATGAACCTGTCCCTGAACAAACTTCTAGCCAAAGGCGTGCCTGATCAGTCGCAGGTCGATGCTTTTATCGCGGATTCAGTATTTCCGCTGATCGATGGCACTGACGTTACATTTGTCTATCGCGGGCCGGCCGAGGCGGTTTACCTGCATTGCTGGATTTCGGGCCTGGATACGGCGCAGCCGTTTCAGGCAATAGCGGGCACTGACCTATGGGTGACCACTATCGATCTGCCCAAGGGGTCGCGGATCGAGTACAAGTTCGAACTTAGCACCCATGGCAATCGGAAGCTGATACTCGATCCGTTGAACAAAGTGCTGGCACATGATCCATTTGGCGCCAACTCGGTGTGTCAGGGCGCCGGTTACCAGCGTCCGGCGTGGACCCAGCATGACCAGGATGCACGTCCCGGTAATTTTGAGAATCACCGGGTCGAAAGCAGTGCGTTCAACCAAACGCGGGAAATAAAGGTTTACGTTCCAGCCCGGTTTAGACAAAACCGCCGCTATCCGCTACTGATCGTGCATGATGGGATCGATTACCTGCAATTTGCCGATCTCAAGATTGTGCTCGACAATCTTACCCATCAACTCGAAATTCCCCCGGTGATCGCCGTGATGATCCAGTCTCCTGATAGACTAAAGGAATATGCCGGAGATGACCGGCATGCGCGGTTCCTGTCCCAAGATCTTTTGGATTTTATGTCCCAACATTACCCGCTGATCGATACACCGGAAGCGCGCTGCATCATGGGTGCCAGTTTCGGTGGCGTCGCCGCATTGCACGCGGCGTGGCAGAATCCGAACCGGTTTGGCTCGCTTCTACTGCAATCCGGATCCTTCGCGTTCAGCGATATCGGCCGCCATCAGCGCGGGCCGATGTTCGATCCGGTGGTGCGATTCATGAATGCCTTCAGGGAGAATCCCGGCCGCCCGGTCGATCGCATTTTCATGAGTTGCGGTATGTACGAATCGTTAATTTACGAGAACCGCTCGCTGGTGCCGCAATTGCAGGCCAGCGGAATTGAGGTGCGGTTTGAAGAAGCGCGGGATGCCCACAACTGGGAAAACTGGCGCGATCGGTTGCGTATTGGACTTTCCTGGCTGCTGCCCGGCCCGGCATGGATGGTTTACGAGTGATCTTTCAATTTTTCCAATTCCGATCTATACGCACTTGTTATAGTGGCCGTTAACATAATAACCATATGAGGAACTCCCCAACGTGGCAATAAAAACACGACGAATCGGCCTGTCACTTGGCGCCGATATTTGCTGGCCGATATGCTATGAGGCCCTGCTCAAGCAACTGGATGTGGCGATCCCCGACGGCAAAGATACAATCAGGTTTGAGGTCGAGCGGATGCAGATAGAACCGTTCGATCTGATGCAGCCTTGCAAGTACGACGTTGTGATCGATCGACTCACACACTGGTATCACACCTCCCGTGAATGGATCAAAAAAGCGATTCTGGCAGACGATCTTTATGTGTTCAACAATCCCTGGTCGCTGCAGGCTATGGAAAAACACAGCACTTACTCCGCAATGATGCGACTCGGATTTCCGGTGCCGGATACCTGGCTGATTCCACCAAAAGCCTATACCGAATCGCCGGACCTGCAATCGACCCTGTCGCGTTACGCAAAAATGTTTGACCTCGGGAAAATCGGAGACCTCATAGGCTACCCGCTGTTTATGAAGCCTTACGATGGCGGCGCATGGGTCGGCGTGACCGCGATCAAGGATCGCGATGCGCTGCTCGCGGCTTACAATGAAAGTGGAATCAGGGTGATGCACCTGCAGAAGGGAGTCCTGCCGTTTGAAGGATTTGTCCGCTGCGTCGGCCTCGGACCGCAGTGGCGCTGTGTTAATTATGATCCGGCGGCGCCGCTGCATGACCGCTATCAGATGGATGTGGATTTCCTGTCCGAACAGGATCAAAAGCGACTCACCGATATGACAATGGTGATCAACGCGTTTTTCGGTTGGGATTTCAATTCCTGTGAGTCGCTGCTTAGCGGTGGCGTCTGGCATCCGATCGATTTTGCTAATGCCTGCCCGGATTCTCAAGTGACTTCCCTGCATTTCCACTTTCCGTGGCTGATCATGGCGAATCTGCGCTGGTCGATATTCTGCGCAGCGACCAAGCGGCGCATGAATACTGACCTTAACTGGCGTCAGTACTTTGACGTGGCGGATGAAGACAAACCCTTCGATGACAAGCTTGCAGAGTACGTAAAAATCGCGCAGCGGCGATTCGACGTGGAACAGTTCGAAGATTTTTGCGAACGACATCTCGATCATCTGGATGAGGTTTCCCATGAGTTTTTTGGTACCGATACGGTCAGACATGCTATCCGGGAAAAAGTGGAGGCGCTATATCCAGCCCATGAAGTCGATGATTTCACCGAGCTTTTCTGGAACCGGATCCAGGCCTGGCGTCAGTGCCAGTCAGGCGAGGGTCAGGCATGAAGGAGACGGTGCGCTGGCATTCGTCGATCGTCGAGCAGGACGTGCAGCTGGTGCGATGGGGTCATTTCGGTGCGCCGGTCCTGCTTTTCCCCACCGCCGGCGGGGATGCCGAGGAAGTGGAACGCTTTCATCTGGTGGCTGCGCTGCGGCCACTGCTGGAGGCCGGGAGAATAAAAGTCTACTCAACTGACAGCATTGCCGGTAAGGCCTGGTTTTCCAATCAGCATTCGCCGGAATATTGTTCCAAATTACAGAATCTGTTTGACCGAATGGTGTTTCAGGAGATCGCAGCGGCCATACGCAAAGATTGCAACTCGGATGACATAGAGATCATCACTGCCGGCGCATCGATCGGCGCCTTCAATGCGGCGGCGACGGTATGCCGCCACCCCGATATATTCCGGCTGGCGATCGCCATGAGCGGTACATTCGATCTATCGAAGTATCTGAAGGGCAATTTTAACCAGGACTTCTATTTTTCTTCACCGTTGCACTATCTGCCAAAGTTAGAGGGCGAACAGCTCGACCGGTTGCGCCAGCGTTTTATTGTTTTTCCGAGCGGCGAAGGCGATTATGAGGATATCGGTGAATCGTGGCGCATCGCGGCCGTACTCGGTTCCAAGGGTGTGCCCAATAGGGTCGACTCCTGGGGCGCGAACTACCATCACGACTGGGAGACCTGGCGCGAGATGCTGCCGCGATACCTGGCGCAGTATGCCTGAAACCCATTTTCCCGGATTGCGCTTCGTCCGAGGAATGACGTTTGAACAGATGCTTTCTCGATAAATTCAATTGCCGGCGCGTTAGAATAGCGGCTTTTCGAACGGATCTTCAGGTGAAAATTGGCAGATAAAAATCAACTGAAGATCTGCCTCGCAAGCAGCGAGTTTGCGCCGCTGGCCAAGACCGGTGGCCTAGCGGATGTCACTAGCGCTCTCTCGACCCAGCTACTGAGAGCAGGCCACGATGTGCGGGTGCTGTTACCCGATTATTCGACCCTCAACCGAGGGGGACTGTTTGTGGAGCGGGTCGGCATTCTGCAGGAATTGTCGATACAGATCGGCCCGTGGAAAATCGACTACGCCATCGACCGGGCTCTGCTGTCCGCAACCGGCGTACCGGTTTATTTACTGCGCTGCCCTACATTATATGATCGTAGCGGTATATACACAGAGGCAGCAGACGAACACCTGCGGTTCATATTCTTATCGCGTGTGGCAATCGAGATGTGTCAGCGTATGCAATTTGCACCGGACATTTTTCATTGCCACGACTGGCACACATCGCTGATTCCCCTCTACCTAAAAACCGTATATGCCTGGGACAAGCTGTTCACCGACACCCGTTCAGTTTTGACGATTCACAATATCGGCTATCAAGGGATTTTCAGTGCTGATATCTTGCCGGACCTGAATCTGGACGGAGCCGAGCAGCATCTGCACCAGGAGGACCTCGCAGCAGGCCGGGTTAATTTCCTCAAAACCGGTTTGCTTTTCGCGGATCTGTTAACTACGGTTAGCCCTACCTATGCCCGCGAGATCCAGGGAGAGCAGTATGGAATGGGGCTGCATCACTTACTTCAGTCTCGCAGTGCGACGCTGGTTGGTATCTTGAACGGCGTAGACGACGAGTGGAATCCCGAGAGCGACGCACTTATCCCGCAAACATTCAGCCGTTCTGATCTAAGCGGCAAGGCAGTATGCAAACAAACGCTGATGCGAGAACTTGGCCTGACCGGAGCACCCGAGCAACCGCTGATTGGTATCATAACGCGGCTGGTGGGGCAGAAGGGGATTGACCTTATGCAACGGGTATTACCCTTACTGCTCACAAAGCGGGAATTCTCTCTTGCCGTGCTTGGCAGCGGTGAGCCGCGCTTTGAGCAGTTCTTCAGCTGGATGCAGCAGGAGCTGCGCAGTCGGGTCTGCTTTTATCGCGGCTATAACAATCGACTCGCGCACTGGATCGAGGCTGGCAGCGATATGTTCCTGATGCCATCCATCTACGAGCCCTGCGGACTCAATCAGATGTACAGTCTTAAGTACGGCACCGTACCGATCGTGCGCGAAACTGGTGGATTGGCCGATTCGGTGCAGCGCGTGGATTCTGATGCCCGGACCGGTACCGGTATCGTATTTCGCGAGTATGATGAAACGCGTCTTGCCTGGGCGATCAATCTGGCGCTGGACCTTTACGACGACAAACCACTATGGAAACAGATTATGAATAATGGCATGAGCACGGATTTTTCTTGGGAGCGACAGGCTAAACAGTATGTCAGTCTGTTCCGCCAGCTGAGCGGCAAATGAATATCATATTCATCGAGCCATCGTTTCCACACAACCAGGGTCAGTTTGTGCGCGCGCTTAATGCGGCCGGTGCCAGCGTGATCGGGATCGGCGAACGTCCTGTTGACCATCTCGATGCGGAAGTAAGAAGATGGTTGCACGATTATGTTCAGGTGCATTCGGTTGTTGATGAACCCTCACTGTTAAAAGCGGTGAAGATGATACAGGGCAAAGTATGGGTCGACCGTCTTGAGGCAACCGTCGAAGCCCATATCATGCCGGCGGCGAAGGTGCGCGAAGCCGCCGGTATTCCAGGCACCTCATCTCGTACCGCGTTTTTGTGCCGCGACAAACCGGCGATGAAGGAGGTGTTACGCCGCGCAGGTGTACCTTGCGCAAAGTCAACTCGCGCCGAATCGGCCGAGGACGCCCGTGATTTCGCGGCCGCAGTCGGCTACCCGCTGATCATCAAACCACCATCCGGCGCTGGCGCCTCAGGCACCTTCCGCGTGGGCGATGCCAGTCAGCTGGAATCTGTGATCAAAGAGTCGGGCCTGGCACAAGGCCATGCGGTGGCGGTGGAGGAATTTATCGAGGGGCATGAAGGATATATCGATACATTAAGCATAGACGGTGAAGTCCAGCAGGAGTTCATCACTCACTACTACCCTAATGTCTTGGAAGCCATGCGTGAGCGCTGGATCTCTCCGCAGATGGCGACCACCAACCGAATTGATGCCCCTGGCTACCGGGAAGTGCGGGAGATGACCCGCAAGGTCATCAAGGTTCTTGGGATCGACACTTCCGCGACCCACATGGAGTGGTTCTTCGGGCCGAAAGGACTTAAGTTTTCTGAAATCGGCTGTCGCCCCCCCGGCGTTGGTCAATGGGATGTCTACAATGCGGCAAACGAATTCGATATTTATTTTGAATGGGCCTTTGCGCTCATGCATGGGCATGTGCGTTCGCAGCCTTCACGCCGATTTGCCGCCGGCATGATCGCGCTGCGCCCAGACCGGGATGGCATCATTCGCGATTACTCCGGGGTCGACGAAATACAGCAGCGGCACGGCGATTGCATTGTCACGGCGCATCTGCCGGATCCAGGCACCCCGACCCAGCCAGTGGATGCTGGCTATATGGCGAATGCCTGGTTCAGAGTCCGTCACCCGGACTACGACCGTTTACGCCACATCATGGACGATATCGGTCAGACCCTTAAGGTGCATGCAGGGTAAATACCGGGGAGTATGGCCCTGAAAGATTGCAGCGACATCATTAAAGGATCTTGGTCCGTTGAAGAGCGTTGGTTTGCATAAACTCAAGGGCGATCGAAGAGGTCAATGAGCTATGACTGTAAATGGGCCTTGGCGAGTCTTTTTCCGGTTTAAGGACGGGGATGCTCACGTCGTCGAAATCGTTAACTATCACAGAGGGTAATTTTTATGATAGCTGTACATCCTGGACGTATCTTAAAGCGCGAGTTGGCATCGCGGGAATTATCCGCTGACAAGCTTGCCTTGGCCGTACGTGTACCCTCTGGTCGTGTCACTTCTATTTTGCATGGCAATCGCGCTATTACCCCCGAAACAGCTTTGCGTTTGTCCCGCTATTTTGGGAACAGTGCGCAATTTTGGATGAACCTCCAAACCAACTGCGATCTCACTGTGGCTGAGCAAGAGGTGGGGCGCAAAATAGCAAAGGAAGTTGAGTGCGCGGAGTAGTTATCAGCTTGTGGCGATAAAGACACCGAAACCATACGCGTTGATTTTGTGTGAATGAGTTGTGCACGGTTATGCACTGTCGTGCACGATTGGTAAAGAGCTTATCGATAAGTTATTGAAAAAAAGGATAAAAACCACCACAATGGACTAAAAACCCCCGTGTCCGCACAGCGCGGCTGCCGGTTCGATTCTATCCCTGGCCACCACTCCTAGCTACCACTCAAATCCAGTTCATTGTGACATCAGCCCGAACAGTCGTCGCGTTGGCCGGCATTTGCGCGTATCGTCCCTGATACACGTCCTTCGTAATGGTTACTACTCTGATCTCGATCTATAAGGTTGCGTGGTAGATTCAGTATTATCGATGTTCCGCAGAATAATGGCACAAAACACAAATTCGTTAGTAATTGGACTCTTAGCAATTCTCGCCCACGTTCTCTTTAACGAGGCATGGTCTCAACCCGGAAGTTGCAAAGGGAAAGCATCGCAGACAGCCGGTCTGTATTGCAATTATGGCGCCAACGAAGGCTATACCCTGTTCAGTGTGCTACGGGGAACCGGTGTTTACCTGATCGACAATGATGGAAATCTCCTTTGGGAGTGGAAGGAACCCGACAATTTTAACGGTGTGAAAATTCTCTTTACAGAAAAGGGAACACTGATAAGAAATCTGTGTTACGACACACCAAAATGTGCTGGGAATGGTGCCCTGATCAGGGAATATGACTGGGATAACAACATTGTCTGGCAGTACTACCGCCCCGGTGCCCATCATGACATCGTCCTGTTACCCGATGGCCGGTTGCTTCTCTCTGTGATACTGGCTGACGGAACGGAGTCACTCATTAAAGTAAAACCAGACTACAAAAACTGGAACCGTGACTGGCAGTCTATCCGGCCCGGTGAAGGGGGCACCATTGAATGGGAGTGGCGAGTAAAGGACCATGTTGTCCCAGCAGGCGAAGATCCGGCCAACTATCCCGGATTGTTTCATGTCGCCAGTTACAAAAGATTAAACGCACTGGATTTTCATCCGCTTAGGAAGGAAATACTGATGAGCTTTAACAGTTATAATGAACTTGTTGTCATTGGCGACACCAGCACAACACAGGAAGCCGCGCAGGAATATGGAAACATTCGCTACCGCTGGGGTAATCCTGCCAACTACAACATGCCCGGTGAAATAAAAACATCGGGGCAACATAACTCGCACTGGATTAAAGAATCAGAGTTTGGTTATCACTATGGCAGCGAAAAGGAGAATGGCGTAGGCGATATACTATGGTTTAATAATTTGCATGATCGAGTCGATCAAATTCGACCCGCAACACAAGGCAATCATCACACAGGGGAGTATTTTCTGGAAGATGGAATCTTTGGTCCGGCAGACACCAGCTGGTCATACGATTTTCAAGGAAAATTCGATGATGGGCGTCAGTCTTCTGCCCAGCGATTGCCGAATGGTAATACGCTGATCGCATTCAGCAACCAGGGTGTTTTTATAGAAATTACACCAGACGGTGACATCGTGTGGAAATACATAAGTCCGTTTTGCACCATCGGTGAAGGGAGTGAACCAAAAACCAGGCCGGATTACATTCGACAATGGAACGAAGTCACTTGTGAAGAACTCGGCTTCTTGAAAAGCGGTTACTATTTCAACTTAACGCGATATTCAGCTAATTATGCGGGGTTTAAGGGTAAGTCCTTCCTCTCGCCACTAAAACCTCTGGTACCTTTGCCAAGTAATTAGTATTACATCGTCAACATGTTGTGTATTTCCCCGCAAATTAGTTGCGTTTGGAAGTAGATTTTTTGAAAGATCGGGGTCAGTGTGAGTCGTACTGACTTACAAGGATCGTGAATTTAAGCCACATCGTTCATCTTTTCATGCATCTCTGGCGAGAAAATTTGATGATAAGAATCGACATAACAGATCGTTAATTTTCACCAACTTGAAGTGAATTAATCCATCCCCAAAATCGATTCTTGCGTAGCGCTAAAGTTCGTGCATACCATTTGGCATCACGAAATAGAGCACGGTCTAAATGATGTGGGGCTGTGGGTAAATGATCACGCATTGAAATCTTATGTTGCGGGTGAAGACCTATGCGTATTAAAGCACTCAAGCGACTGGGCCCATAGGGGATATGCTCCGCCAAGTGCGCCATGTTTTCGGCCTGGGTAACGTAGCGGAGGAATTTATTGGTGGCAACATTCGTCTGATCTGGTTTCAGTGGAACCACCCAAACATCCCAATCAATAATCTGGCCGTCCCAGATCATAGTTATGGTGTCGCCGCGAGTCTGGGCATCAAAAAAACGTCCATTAAACCCAGATGACATTACGACCTGTCTCGATTTTAATAGCGCCTCAGGCTCTCTGGGATCGTCCCACCAAACAATATGGTCACGGATACTATCCAGACGCCGCAATGCCAAACGCATTCCGCGATCAGTGCTCAGCAGATCGTAGATCTGATTAATGGGGACACCTTCTGTCATTAGTGCCCACTCCAAAATTGCCGATGGTTGCTTGCGTAAAGCGCGCTTCCCAGGAAATCGTTTGACATCAAAAAAGTCGGCAATCCTTTGGGGCTTTTCTCCTGTAAAAGCACGATCATCATAGGCAATGAGTGTCGAATAGTTCAGATGTGCAACGCCACAGGGCATAAGTGCCCCCGCAATAAAATCTTTTTCTGGTTCAAGCCCATCAGGAGATGGCGCAAGAATTTTCGACCACTTAATCCTTTGCACAAGGTTTTGCTCACAGGCAAGTAGAGCGTCATCCATGGTCATATCGATGATGTCCGGGACTAAATCCCCTTTCAATATGGCAATTTCACCAGTGTAAAATTGGGTGTTGATCTGAATTCCCGTAGCGGCTTCAAATGGGCTAAATAAGGCTTTTTGCTGCGCACTTTGATAGCTACCACCCCAGGTAGCAATGGTCAGTGTTTGTTGGTCTGCCAAGGCGGAGAGCGGCCCCAGGCAAAGCATAAAACACATCGAAAAGCGGATATTAAACGGCTTCATTTTCTTCAGATCTTAGGACCCGGGCAATTTCTTGATAGGCCGTGATGAGTTCGCTTTCCGCAATCATTCCAATAACCGTGGCATCCACTCGAGATACAATGGGTACCGCTTCGCCAACGAACCCCTCCAGGGCACTCATGCCTTGCCACAAGGTCGTGTCCTCATAGAACACCGGAGAGTCCGCGTGTAAATTCTCTGAAATGCGGATTGAATCTTGCCCGAGCAAATCAACAGTCCGTATGATGCCCTGGTAGATTCCTTTTGAATCGACCACCACGGCTTCAGAACGTCCATCCTCTGTTAACTTTTCAATGACCCGTTGAGTGCTGTCATTTAGATCAACGCGAACGAAATCATTGATGGGGAGATCGATAATTTTCGTGTGCTCCAATAATGCCCGATCTCGACCCAGTGACAAATCAACCCCTGAGCGAGCCAACACCACATCGAACATCGAACGACCTAGCAATCGAAAAGACAAGAGGTTGGCAAAAACAACTGCGACCATTGCTGAAATAGTTAAATCATAGTTATGAGTGAGCTCAAAGACGATTAAAATTGTTGTTAAAGGCGCACCGATTATGGGACTGGTTAAAGCCATCATCCCGCAGATGGCATACACTACGATCCCTGAATTCGGCACTCCAATCAGTTCTAAGACGGTCCACGAGAATGCACCGAACAAAATTCCGATCAAAAGTGATGGGCTGAAGACACCCCCTGCAAAGCCTAAACCGATACACACGGCGGTAAGTCCCATTTTTGCAAACACGAGCAATATCAGTTCCCAACTTTCGAATGCACCCTCAATGGTGGCAAAACGTAAGGTTTCCTGCCCTAATCCGAGCACGTCGGGTAATTGCAGTGCCACCATGCCGACTATTAATCCCGCGAGCGCAGGTTGGTACATTGCCGGAACCAGCAGTTTGGGTGCCATGGCGTTGATATAGAAAATCAACCGCATAAAACAGACTGATAAAAAAGCACAAATGAAGCCAATCAGAGCAAACAGAGCGAATTCGTAACTATGACCAACCCCGCTAAACTCAACCAGGAAAAGCGGCGGACGTTCGAAAATAGTGTTCGCGATGACATAACCCGTCGCAGCGGCGACGGTGGTCGGGGCAAAAGCCTGTAAAGAGTAATGGCGCAGTATTACTTCATGGGCAAATACAAGCCCGGCAATGGGGGCGTTAAATGCAGTTGAGATGGCCGCTGCCACACCACATGCAATCGCAATGTTTGTCAAATTTGCTATGTTTAGTTTTAATTGTGAAACAAGGTTCCCGGCGATGGCCCCCATATAAACCATAGGACCATATTGCCCCACTGAGGCGCCACTGCCGATCGAGACAATGGCTGCGAGCGTGGATATGACCCCAGAACGTACCGATGGTAAAGGAGCATTAAGCTGGACAGCGCGAATAGCATCTGGAGGCCCCAGGGGTCGTTGTTCCGCAGAATATCGATGTATAACAATGCCAATCACTAGTCCACCCAGCATTGGCACCATGATTGTTGCCACCGAGAGTAAAAGAGAATTCTGAATTTGTACTCGAGAACGCGGTGAAATGAGCAACACATCGTTGAGCCAATCCACACTCTCTATAAAGGCTATGGCGGCCAGTGAAGCCAAACCTCCCACCACTAAAGAGAGAAGACTCAAAATAACGATGCGATAACCAAGTGTACTAAAGGAGAGATCGGAGACCATGCTCAAAGGTTATTGAACTTCAATACAAATAGCAATTGGCTGCATTCCGGCGATAAGTATGGGGGCTATCAATATACGTTGCACCTGCAATGAAATCCGTGGCTCACCTAAATCTGATTTCTTATCATTGCACCAGAATCTTTGAATACTGATCCTTGAATTTTTCCTTATACGTTTAACAATATAGATACATCAGTCGCTTATAAGAAAAATCCTGATAGTTAGGGCGTTTCGCTTTTAATCGCTAAGAAGGAAGAGCTTTCTAGAAGCTTACTGGATTTTGATCTGCAACCTATCCCTGAGAAAGTCGTCAGTAGCGAAGGACAAAAAGCATGATTTTGTGCGTGCTATAAATCAG
>JAHEGU010000129.1 GCA_024644945.1 Gammaproteobacteria bacterium
AATAGGATCAGAGTCGATTGAGATTATTTACTTATCATGATCAAAAGAATCTTGACCTGCGGACTTCTGTTAATGAGTGTTTTGTGTTGTGGCAGCATCATCGCGAGCATGGATATAATCAACAACAGTGACACATGCTGAGGTGCTTCTGCGTCGTGCATCAGACAGTTTCCCCTGGAGAGGGAGATCCATTGGGATAATCTGAAATACTTGCGGTCAGAGTAAAATCTCTGTGACTACTCAGGCTGCTTTAGTTACACTGACAATTCAATAACCATTATCGAATAGTTTTACTCTGACACCAAAAAAATCTTAAATATGGCAACGATATTCTTGAGCTACCGCCGGACCGACGGCCCGCAGGCCTGCCGTATCTACGACTGGCTCAGTGCAAGATTTGGCGGTGATGCGGTGTTTATGGACGTTACTGCCATACCCTTTGCTGTCAGTTTCTCCGAATTTATCCGCGAGGCGATCGAACAAAGCAAGGTTCTGATCGCACTGATCGGCGCTGACTGGCATGAGCGGATCGCCGAACCGAACGATTCTGTTTGCATGGAGATAGAAACCGCTCTCGTCAACGGCATACCGGTGCTGCCGGTGCTGATCGGGAATACGCCGATGCCGGATCGTGACTCGCTTCCCGATGAGATCGCCGACATTGCCACCCAGAATGCCGTGACAGTTGGCGTGCTCCATAACTTTCACTCGCACATGCAGTCACTGCTGCCGAAAATAGAATCGATACTCGGCGCGATGTCGGTCGAAAGCGAAGTTACTGCGAATCCGCGAATTGTCCAGCTCGCTTGCCGGGGAATTGTCGATTACCTGATTGAACAAGCGGGTTATAGTTCAAATCCAGACGTCCAGTCGGTCAATTGGCAGTCAATCGGGACAAACGAGTTCGAAACCATGACGGGCAACACCGGCACACTTTTTCTTCATCGCATCACACGGCTGGCCGAACTACTCGAGCTGCATTTCATTTTGTCGTTCTGGGGGCATGCAAGCGATATCGAGTACGTTCTGGCCGGATGGGCCATTTCGGAACTCGAGCGGACACCGGTGATACCGGAGAACCACTTCGGCCTATATCTGGAGGATGTGGAGCTCGAGCTAAAGCTTCGGCGCAGCGACGAAGATGCGCGCCAGATCTGGAAAATGGTCACTGACCGGTCGCTGCGTTTATCGTTGAGTTATGTTGCGACTATCGCACCGCGGGGCGTTGCGCCGGTCCCGCAGGTGCCGGAGATATAAATGTGATCTGATCTGCTTCCTTCAGTTATGGCTTACTTGACATAGATTAAATTTTTATTGACCGGTCGATAGGCATGCCAGACTTTCGTTGTTCATGGGTTAACCAATCAGCTAGTCTCAAATGAATCATGCTTTCGGAGTAAATTGCATATTGTCGGGTTCAGTAAGAGTGAATACTGATAGCGTCTGATGGTTTAACAGGATCAGACAAGACGGTTTTACTGGTATTCAGTGCGGTAACGAAGGATTGTTCGGGATGATTTATATATGGTATTTTTATTGTTTTCGTATCCGGCAACGATCAATAAATTTAAAAGCCGGACACAAACTTACTGTATTGCGTACCACACTTTACTGCGCCCTCACATCGCAGCTAACCAAAACAGGAGGGAACGAAAATGCCGGATGAAAAGACCTGCTTCGTCGTAATGGGATTTGGCGAGAAGACAGATTACCAGACTCAACGGACCCTGAACCTGGATAAGACCTACAAGGGAATCATCAAGCCTGCGGTCGAACAGTGTGGACTGAAATGCATTCGTGCGGATGATATTGTTCATGCGGGCAATATCGACAAGCCTATGTACGAACATCTGCTGGATGCGGATCTTGTTATCGCAGACCTGTCAACGGCAAATCCAAACGCTATTTACGAGCTGGGGGTACGTCACGCGCTACGGCCATATACCACTATCATTATGGTTGAAAACCAGTTCAAATTTCCTTTCGATTTAAATCACCAGTTATTCAGAACCTATGAACACATGGGTAAGGGTATCGATTTCGAAGAAGTAACACGGGTCAAACAAATCCTGGTGACTGCAATAAACGAATTGGTGCACCAGAAACCGCAACCAGATAGCCCGGTCTACGAATTCCTCGATATTGAACAGCCCAGGCGCGGGCATGCAGCGCTGGCCGCTATGCAGGAAGAGGAGGTTGATACCACGCCAGTTGATGGGCTCGCAATTGGTGTGCTCCTGGAAAGTGCGCAGGCAGCGAGAGAAGCCGAGGACTTCGTGGCTGCCAGGGCATTGTTCAAGAAACTTCATGAAATGAATAAGTCTGACGCATACCTTGCGCAGCAATGGGCGCTGGCAACTTATAAATGCCCTCAGCAGGACGATGCTGGCAAGTTCGCTGCTCTAATCGATGCGCAAAAAATTGTTGAGGGCAATCTTGAGCCTGCCGAGACAAATGATCCGGAGACCCTCGGCATATGGGGCGCTATTCACAAGAGACTGTGGGATCTGCGCGAACAACGCACTGACCTCGATACGGCAGTCTGGGCGTACGAGCGTGGTTACTACCTCAAGCGGGACTATTACAACGGCATCAACTACGCGTTTATGCTTAACGTACGTGCGCAGCAACAGGATGACGACGACGAGAAAATTGCTGATAAAGTACTTGCGAAGCGGGTGCGCAAAGAAGTGCTGGGGCTGGTTGATGAAGCTGAAAAGAAGCTGCCACGAAACGCGGACGGAGAGCCAGAAGATGCGGGAGAGGCTTACTGGGTTGCAGCCACACGGCTTGAGGCATTGAAGGGCCTCGGTGAAACCGATCGCCTTGCGATTGAGTCAGAAAAGCTGTTTGCCAAAGCGCCTGAAACCTGGATGCCAGGAACGACCAAAGACCAGCTGGCGAAACTGGAGTACCTGCTGTGAGCACTGGACAAGAGGTACGTGACAGGGCCGCCGATCTGCTGGGTGCCGATTCGGCAGATGACTGGAAACTTGAACCGGCTGAACACGCGGCGCGGCTGATGCCGGAAGCTGTTGCTCTCAAGCGGGTGCTGGAAACGGAATTCATCAGGGAAATCATGGACAGGTACGATCGTGCAGATAAAACAGCAGCATTACATCAAAGCAGTTATAAGAAGTTCGGACGGGCAGAGATTTACCTGGGTACCATTGCGGCGATTCTCGGCGCTATAGTCCTTTCAATGGCTGACTCAGCGGACCCCGATGCAGCCTACAGCTACTTTCGGGATTTTCTTCTTTTAGTCCAGATCATTTGCGCAGCTGGTGTCGTTGGTGTCAAGTATCTGCTTCAGCACCAGCAGCCGTTTGTTAAGTGGAATGAGTATCGTTCGATGGCGGAAACGGCGCGCATCGAGTTGTTCGAGACTGTGTGTGGTTTGACTGAACGCAAATGGGAAAACGTTCAGAGTGAAGGTGGTTTTCCTTTGCTTCCGTTACAGCTTGAGTATTTCGTTCGATATCAGCTCGATGTGCAACTGATCTATTACGATAAACGTGGCGAACAACATAGAAAGGCCGCGCAGCGGTACGTCAGCTTTGGCGCTGCGGTGACATTCGTTGCAGCGCTTGCAGCTTCCCTGGTTGGAGTCTCCCAGGGCATCGGTGATGGCGTTAGCATTGCGTCAATGGCCGCTCTTGCGGCGCCAATCCTGATGACGGCACAGACAAACCTGTCTCGATTGAACCAGGATGAGCGCAATGGAGCGCGTTATGAAATTACTTATGCGCACCTGAAGAAAGTGCGCGGTGAAATGCTGGATGATGCAAGATCGGGGGCAGCTGCAGGTAATGCAGTGCCTGTCCATGCGTTCATTCGAGCCGTGGATAGCGTTATATCTGTAGAACACAG
>JAHEGU010000008.1 GCA_024644945.1 Gammaproteobacteria bacterium
TAAAGCTAAAAACTGACCTAGCAACTCTTCTGAGCCGCTACCAACTGTTTCGCAATTCACGCAGTTTAAGAAATACCGTGCGGCTATCCGGATTAGATCCGATCTCCGGGAACCGGGCCTTCAATTCATCTATAATTTCAGGGTTCTCCAGACGGAAAAAAGTGTTGATTTCCTTCTCCTGAGCAATACTAGTGACAATAGCGTCCGAGGGATCTGTGTTCGGTTTCTGCTCTAAAAGTTCCCTCGCGCGCTCGTTATGAGGCTCCCGATCAAGAGTAAACTGCAGATTATTTTCCAGGTAATCATGGCCAGGATAGATCAGGGTGCTGTCATCTAGACCGGTAAGTTGTTTTACAAAAGTCTGGTAAAGCGCCGCCGGGTGACCGCCATTATGGCAATTTCCCGCCCCCGCATTGAACAGCGTGTCACCGCAAAACAGGCTCGGTGTGTCGGTGTGAGACAGGAGGCAGATGTGACTCATGGTGTGACCCGGGGTATCCAATACTTCGAGTTCCACACTAGCGCCCACTTTCACTACATCACCCGCGTGCAACCCTATGTCTATACCAGAAATCTTCTCTATTGCGCCGGCGTGTGCCAGCAGCTTTGCCCCGGTCGCCGCGATTACCTTGGAATTGCCGCCAGTATGGTCGGCATGGTGATGTGTATTAAGAACCTGGGTAATATTCCAGCCCTCGGCTTCCGCTTGCCCTATGCATTTCTTGTGATCCAGCGGATCGATAGCAAGGGCTTCCCCGGTTTCGGGGCAGGCGATCAGGTAGTTGAAATTACGATAGGCATTTCCGGTCCAAATTTGCTTGACGATCATATGCATTCAGTTAAATGGAGGCAGGTAAACAGGATTTTAGCAAAATCCCGACGTCGGCTCTAAGATTTTGGTGTCTGCCCATGCGCAATTGACTGCAGTTAATTTCAATAAGCCACCGTGGTCTAACTCAAACGCAAGTGGCAGTGACCAGTCGACCTTCTCAGCAAATGATTGCTGCATATCCCAGCCCGTAGCAAGGCTCAGAGCCGCGCGAATAACGCCTTTGTGAGTCACGGCTATAGTGGTTGTATCGCACGGTGCCAGAGTTTTCAGCCACAGGGCCAGTCGATCACGCACCATCCGGGGGGATTCACCTCCTGGCGGCAACAGATCTAAACCGCGATCAGGTTGCAGATCCAATGCAATAATTTGCTGGTTGATTTCCGACAGCATTAAGCCTTCGAATTGACCCCAGTGCATTTCGGTTAACTCATCGTGTGGTTCAGAGTTTCTAGCGCCAAGTAATTTGGCGGTATCCCGTGCACGCCGCAGAGGACTGGTAACCCACCGTTGCTGCAGCCATGCGCTAGGTAATTTGGTGCTTTGTAACGTCGTACGCGCGCTTTCGGTCAGCCCAATATCAGTTCTACCCTGGATACGCCGCTCGATATTCCACGGTGTTGGTGCATGACGGAGCAGGAGGATGCGCACTGACTGCGATCAGGCAGCGTTTCGAAAAAACTGACTGACCCACCCAAATACATGCTCCGAGTCAGTTTCGTTATTTGCTAACAGTCCGATGGTTTCCTGGTATTTGTCTTCTCCGATAGTCTGGCGCCGGAATTTGGCGCGATAAGCGCAATATTCTTTATCAAACTCCGGGTGCCCTTGAATACCTAGCATCGTCTCGCCATCAGTGATCATGCTGTTTGGACAAAAGTCGTTAGAGGCAATTGCGGAGAAACCGGGGGGGAGCGATACCACTTGATCTTGATGAATCACAATCAGCTTGAATCGATCGCGATCGACATCGAGCCATTCGGGATCGGCGGTCAGTCTTGCGCTATGGATACCAAACCCCCATCCTTTCTCCGAGCGCACGGTCTCGCCACCAAGAGCATGTGCAATGAGCTGGTGGCCAAAACAAATGCCAACCGTTTTAATGCGCCTGGAGTAGCACTCTCTGACAAATCCCATTAGCTCCCTAATCCACTGTTTATCCTCAAAAACACTGGCACCGGAACCTGAAATCAAATATCCCTCATGGGCTTCGAGGTCCAAGGGTAAAACTCCCTTGTACGCCTCGTATGGGGTCAGCTTTATATACTGGTCAGCGGCATGCACTCCCCGATTGAACATCCCGGTGTAATCACCAAACCGGTCGCGTCCGTCCTCCGGTACATCGTCACAGAGCAGTAGTCCAATATCCAGATTTGTCGGCTTTACCATCGGAGAATAAATAGAATTCGCGTTTATTGGTTATATCGGACCGGGATCAGAACAATCAAGCGGCACACTGAAACAACTATCCCTTGTATCAGGCAAATTCTACCTATACCATCCAACAGTCTCCAAAGCTTCTCTATACAAGGTTTTAAAAGATGATTACTGGCAGTTTAGTCGCACTGGTCACCCCGATGTTTGAAGACGGTAGTGTGGATTTCGACAGCCTGCGCAAACTTATAGATTTTCATGTGGAGGCTAAAACGGACGCGATTATTTCCGTTGGCACATCAGGGGAATCCGCCACACTTGATATCCCAGAGCAACTTGAGGTAATCGACAAAACAGTTGGATTTGCCGCGGGTCGGATCCCGATAATTGCGGGTACGGGCGGCAATTCAACCAGTGAAGCCTTGGAGCTGACTGAGAAAGCCGCAGCCCACGATATTCATGCCTGTCTGCTGGTGGTGCCTTACTACAATAAGCCTACTCAAGAAGGTCTTTACCAGCATTTTCGTTATATTGCCGAGCGTGTTGATGTGCCGCAAATTCTCTATAACGTGCCAGGTCGAACATCCCTGGACATGCAGAACGATACGGTAGCGAGGTTGTCAGAGATTAAAAATATTGTCGGCATAAAAGATGCAACCGGGGACATTTCCCGCGTAGCAGATTTTCTAGCCCGTTGTGGGAATGACTTTGCTTTGTATTCCGGTGATGATGCCACTACCCTCGAATTCATCAAGGCAGGTGGGCATGGTTGTATTTCAGTCACTGCAAATGTAGCGCCGGCAAAGATGCACCAAATGTGTGCCGCTGCACTTGAAGGGGACTATGATACTGCTGATCGGTTGAACGATGAGTTGGATGGGCTTCATCGTGAACTGTTTGCTGAGTCTAATCCGATTCCTGCTAAATGGGCGGTTTCCAAATTAGGATTGATGCCAGACGGTATTCGCTTGCCGCTTACTAAATTCTCTGCACACTACCAACGACAGCTCGAGGTCGCGATGGAGCGTGCTGGCGTTCTCTAACAATCGATGAATAGTGAACCTGTTTTACTCCGATCCCTTCTGAGATCGGAAGCCCCCTTTTAATTTCTGACCACGGCGAAGTATGCTCCTGTTAAGCGGCAGTATCGCTCTTTCCGACTTTCGCAAGCGTAAATTAGTAGATCAACTGGGCTCAGCAGTCCCAGGCTGTGTCGGGTTGGAAGCTCGGTATCTTCATATCGTCGACCTTGAGCCCGACGCTGTACTGGATGCTTCGGAAACAGAAGTGTTAAAGCGGTTGCTCGATTATGGATACGGTGTGGGTAAACCAACTTCCATCACAACTGGCGCCTCCTTGTCCCGTGTTACGGTGCCTCGAATCGGGACAATTTCTCCCTGGGCCACCAAAGCGACGGATATTACTCACCATTGTGGACTCGATAAAATTCACCGAGTTGAGCGTGGGATCAGCTGGGAACTTTATTTTGAATCGACGATATCAGAAGGACAGGACTCGACTCTTGACAGCCTTCTGTCAGGTTTGATTTTTGATCCAATGACTGAGTCGTGCTTGCTAAGAGCGGAACACGCGGTTCAGCTTTTTAAACAAGCTGAACCTGAACCGTTAGTAACGATAGATGTTTTGGGAGGTGGCAGGGCGGCGTTGGATCAAGCAGATCAAGAGTTTGGTTTTGCCCTCAGCGAACCGGAAAAGAAGTACTTACTCGAGCAGTTCTCGGAACTTGGCAGAAATCCAACCGATGTTGAACTGATGATGTTTGCTCAAGTGAACTCAGAACATTGTCGGCATAAAATTTTTAATGCTGACTGGAGTGTAGACGGCGAAGAAAAAAGGGATTCATTGTTCGGCATGATTCGCAGCACGCATCAAAACAACAGTATAGGAACTCTGGTTGCGTACAGCGATAATGCGGCAGTACTTGAAGGTTCGCGGGGGCGACGTTTTCATCCGTCTGCTGAAAGTAGGGAATACAGTTACCATGACGAATCCATACATTTTACTGCCAAAGTAGAAACGCATAATCACCCTACCGCCATATCTCCTTTTCCGGGTGCTTCCACTGGGTCTGGAGGAGAAATCCGGGATGAAGGTGCTACTGGTCGTGGCGGTAAACCCAAAGCGGGTCTTGCTGGGTTTTCGGTTTCTCATCTTCGTATACCTGGATTACGCAAGCCATGGGAGCCAGAGCAAATAAAGCCGGACCGAATAGCCAGTCCGTTGCAGATCATGCTGGAAGGCCCCATTGGCGCGGCAGCTTTTAACAATGAATTTGGCAGGCCCAATATCTGTGGTTACTTTCGTTCTTTCGAACAGGAGGCCGGCGAAGGACTGCGTCATGGTTATCACAAACCAATAATGCTGGCCGGTGGGTTGGGAAATATCCGCCCAGGTCATATCCACAAGCGCCGGATTGCTGCCGGGGCAGCGATTGTGGTTCTGGGTGGGCCAACCATGTTAATCGGTCTTGGTGGTGGTGCCGCTTCCAGTGTCGCCTCGGGAAGTAGCTCTGAGTCACTTGACTTTGCTTCCGTCCAGAGGGGCAACCCGGAAATGCAGCGACGCTGCCAAGAGGTCATCGACGCCTGCTGTGCGATGGGTGACGGAAACCCGATTATCTCGATCCATGATGTCGGGGCAGGTGGCCTGTGTAATGCGCTGCCGGAACTTGTGCACGACGCTGAGCGTGGCGGCGCGTTCGAAATCAGAGAAGTGTTAAATGATGAGCCCGGCATGTCACCTATGCAGATATGGTGTAACGAATCTCAGGAGCGCTATGTGCTGGCTGTTGAGCCAGACAGGTTCGCTGAATTTGAAGCCATTTGTGCCCGTGAGAGATGCCTCTTTGCCCGGGTTGGCGAAGCCACAAAAGAACAACATCTGGTTTTGACTGACCGTCACTTCGAGGGAAAGTCTGCCCATACATCGATCCCTATTGATCTGTCCATGGCGCTCTTGTTTGGGCTGCCGCCAAAGATGAAACGAGACGTGGAGAGCGCGGTCCCTTATCTGGCGCCGCTCGAAAATTCAAAGCGGTCTATTAGTGAATTATTGTCACTGGTTTTATCATTTCCCGCGGTAGCGGATAAGACTTTTCTAGTCACTATTGGAGATCGCAGCGTTACCGGCATGATTGCACGGGATCAGATGGTTGGACCCTGGCAGGTGCCAGTATCTGACGTCGCGGTAACCTGTTCGGATTATTACGGCTACACGGGCGAGGCCATGGCCGTTGGTGAACGGACACCCGTGGCAGTTATCAATGCAGAGGCGAGTGGGCGAATGGCCATTGGAGAGGCTTTGACCAATCTTGCTTCGGCAATGATTGGAGAGACCTCATCTATTCGCCTGTCTGCCAACTGGATGGTCGCTGCCGGAGAACCGGGACATGATGCCGAACTGTATCGCACTGTCCGTGCAGTGGCGTTGGACCTTTGTCCCCAACTGGCGCTGGCGATTCCGGTTGGCAAGGATTCGATGTCGATGGCAACGCGTTGGCAGGATAATGATGGGCAGGAGCATAAGGTAGTGGCGCCGTTATCCCTGGTAGTCACTGCGTTTTCTCCGGTCGTCGATATACGTGGGACCTGTACCCCATTGATCAGGCTTGATAAGGGACCAACTGAATTATGGTTTTTCGATCTTGGTTGTGGCAATAATCGACTTGGTGGTTCAGTGCTTGCGCAGGTGCTGGGACAGCTCGGCGATCAGGCACCTGATGTCAATGCAACAGTGCTGAAGCGTTTTATGAGTTTTATGTGCACTGTTCATCAACAGCAACTAGCCTGCGCTTATCATGATCGTTCCGACGGTGGACTCGCGGCGACCCTGATGGAAATGTGTTTTACTGCACGCTGCGGAATTGAGATAGATATTGCCGCTCTTGGGCCTGACTCGTTGGCGATTTTGTTCAGCGAGGAGCTCGGCGCAGTGATTCAGGTTGGTACAAAAGACCGGGATCGTATGCAAGGCTTGGTTGACGACAATGGCTTAGGTGCAATCAGTTATCGAATTGGTCAACCTACCAATAGTCATCGTATCGCGATTAACAATGGCGCCGAGACCCTTGTGGATGTCGCCCGTGAATCCCTGCATCGAGCCTGGTCAGAGGTGACCTGGCAAATGCAGCGGATGCGTGACAATCCTGCTTGCGCGGATCAGGAATATGATCGACTGCTCGATCTCGATGATCCGGGAATTCATCCTACTTTGACTTTTAATCCCGCTGAGGATATTGCGGCGCCGTTTGTCTCTAGCGGTCACCGACCGCGAATCGCTATTCTTCGGGAGCAAGGTGTTAACGGGCAGCTTGAGATGGCTGCGGCATTTGATCGCGCTGGTTTCACCGCAGTTGATGTCACCATGAGTGACCTGGTTGGCGGTTTGACTCTAGATGAGTTCCGCGGTTTTGCCGCCTGTGGCGGTTTTTCATTTGGTGACGTGCTTGGTGCGGGAGAGGGTTGGGCTAAGTCTATTCTGTTTAACAGCCGTTTACGAGACGCGTTTCAGGAGTTTTTTGAACGCTCTGATACTTTTGCTTTAGGCGTCTGTAATGGTTGCCAGATGATGTCGACGATCAAGGAGCTGATACCAGGTGCAGATCACTGGCCCAGATTTATAAGAAACGCTTCAGAACAGTATGAAGCGAGGTTCGTCACCGTTAGTATCGAGTCGCAGGTATCAATCTTACTGCACGAGATGCAGGGTTCTCGATTCGCTGTTTCGGTGGCACATGGGGAGGGGAGGGCGTGGTTTCCAAGTATTGATCACCTGCATGCACTAGAACGATCCGGGCAGGTTGCCATGCGATTTGTCGATAACCATCATCAGGCTACAGAAAGATATCCATTTAATTCCAATGGTTCCCCTCAAGGTGTAACTGGCTTTACCAATGAAGACGGACGATTTACGATCATGATGCCGCATCCTGAGCGCGTATTCAGAACTATCACGCATTCCTGGCACCCGGATGAGTGGCAAGAGAACAGTCCCTGGATGCGTTTATTTCAGAATGCTCGTGCGTGGGTGGCTTAGACAGTGGCAAGGCCCAAATTTACCTTTGCAAGTTTTATCATTCGTATAATACTGGCAATGGTGCTGGTTTTTCTGACCTATAACCCGCTGGATCCCTGGTCATATTATCACTGGGCGTTGAGACCGTTATTGGAGGATTTTGGCGATTTCACCGTTCTAAAAGGTCTGGCTGGAGTCGCACTGTTAATCGGCTGGGGTGTTTTTCTCGGCGCTACCCTTGGCTCCCTGGGGCTGCTTGGAACTTTACTGGTTGCCCTGTTTTTCGGTCTGCTGTTGTGGTGGTTGATTGATATTGGATGGATATCCATGGAGAAATCAACCACGCTAAACTGGTTAGCTCTAGTCGCGCTTAGTTTGGTCCTCGGCGCCGGTGTTTCGTGGTCTCACATCAGGCGGAGACTGACGGGTCAGGTGGACGTTGACGAAACCGAAGAATGACTGCGGTGTTAGCTGAGTAGCCGTAGAATTGCTACTCGAATGGGAGCGATTCGATAGTGCGTTCCGAAAGGAATTTCCATCCGCCTGGTGTCTCCGTCATCTCAATGGATTTGATTACCCGGTCACGATAGCTCTTTGATGTGTAGCGTTGCGTAAAACGTACCTCAGTGATCTCGTTGTCTACGCGATACACTTCTGCATTAGAAACAATAATCCTGATATTCTTGTTTCTCAACCGCTCCCTTCTCAACTGCTCCCAGCTCACCCGATCCTGGGAAGCGTCATCGGGAATAAAGTCTTTGCTATAGAACGACAGGTATTTTTCGACATCATTATTTGACCAGGCGGTAGCCCAGCCAAGGATGATTTCATCTTCATTGATCAGGGCGTCCTGCTGTTCGGTGACTAGTCGATTCACAGCTTTGGCCGAAGTTCCACTCTCGACTGCGGGGCCATCGAATGTTTGAGCCTGCTGGTTAGTATCGACCGCTGCGACTTGTGAAGTATTCGGCTCATCTGATTCTGCTTTTGAAATTTCTGGTGGAGTGATTTCAGTTATTCCTATCGATTCGCTAGTTGGTAAGGAAGAAGTGTCGTCCGCTACGGCTTTAGATGCTGGTTCGGATATTACCGCTACATCAAATGTTGTTTCGGTGCCCTCAGTCACTGGCTGCGCCACTATGATTTCCGCGGTGCTTTGATCTTCTGCTTCTATAGTTTCTGTCTGCACGCCCGGATCGGATTGAGTTTCAACTTCGTTGATAGTGCCGCTTGAAGCGATTTGATCTGAACCACTCTGTTGATCAGTGACTGCTGAAGGCGCGGTGGATGGAGCCGGTGCACTCAATTGTTGGCTCGCAGATTGCTCGATTTCAGATTGTGATGAGGCGGACTGCAGCAGGCTTGAAATGGCAATGTCATCTTCCACGTTGGAGATCGCGGCGATGAGATCTGTGGGCAGCGTGATCAGGTTAAAATCCAACACCGGATTTTCTGCCCGAGCCGTAGTTATTGCCAATACGATAGCAACCCCGACAATTCGCCCGGCTGTCGATTGCAGAGGAAGGTAACTGGTACCCGGCTTAAATACCGCTCCTCCCTGCATGAAGCGGTGCTTCAACTTCTTCACCAACACAATCCTCCGGTGTTAATCCCCGCATTACACTTTTCTCGTTAAGCGGTCCGGCGCTTGTTATTTAGTTTCCCTAACGTCAATTGGGTCGAGTCTTGAGCTTTACTTTTGCCCGTGGTCCCCATCTCTCTACATATTGGCGTAGTTTGGTCCCCCTGTACCTTCTGGCGTGACCCAGGTAATGTTTTTTGTAGGATCTTTGATGTCACACGTCTTACAGTGTACACAATTTTGCGCATTAATGTGCAGTTCGGGGCGCTCCTCTTTATTGACGTATTCGTAGACCCCGGCAGGACAAAACCGTTCTTCAGGGCCGCCATAGCGCCTGAAGTTTATCTCAACTGCACGAGACTCCTCGCCTAGACGCAGGTGCACAGGTTGATCATCCTCATGATAGGTGTTGGATAAAAAAACCGAAGAAGTTTTATCGAAGCTGAGTATGCCGTCTGGTTTCGGGTAGTCGATTGGTTGGCACTCGGCAATAGGCTTAAGTGTTTCATGATCCGGCTTCGGGTCAGACAGAGTAAACGGCAGCTTACCGCCTAGTATGTTTTGTTCGATGTAGTTCCAGGTGCCGCCCAGCCAGGTGCCAAATTTGTGAATCGCGGCACCAAAATTACGAGATTTGTGTAATTCGTCATGCAGCCAGGAGTGTTTAAATCGCTGTTCGTAACCTGCCAGGTCTGCATTGTTAACGAGGTTTTCAAATACCGCCTCCGCCGCCAGCATGCCGGACTTCATTGCAGTATGTGAACCTTTAATTTTGGAGAAGTTAAGCGTGCCGGCATCGCAACCAATCAACAGACCGCCCGGCATAACCATCTTCGGCAAAGCGTTGAGACCGCCTTTTGTTATGGCCCTTGCGCCATAAGTCAATCGCTCGCCACCTTCCAGGTACTGCTTGATTTCCGGGTGATGCTTGAAACGCTGCAGCTCATCAAACGGACTTACATGGGAGTTAGAGTATGACAGATCGGTTATCATGCCTATGGATACCAGATCATCACCAAGGTGGTACAAAAACGAACCACCGGTGGAGCCTGACTCCTTGTGCGGCCATCCGGCACCGTGCAAAACGAGTCCGGGTTTGTGCTTGGATTTATTGATCTTCCAAAGCTCTTTAATCCCAATGGCATAGTGCTGTGACTCGCAGTCCGCGTCCAGATGAAAATGGTCAATCAATTGTTTACCGAGGTGGCCACGACAGCCTTCCGCAAACAACGTGACCCGGGCATGAAGCTCCATACCCGGTTCGTAAGAATTTTTCGCTTCGCCATCTTTTCCCCGACCCATTTCCCCGGTCGCAACACCCTTGATTGTTCCATCTTCATTGAACAAAACTTCCGATGCCGGGAATCCAGGGAAAATCTCCACACCTAGGCTTTCAGCTTGTTCCCCTAACCATCGGACCACTTCGCCAAGACTGACAATATAGTTACCATCATTGCGCATTGGCTTCGGGTGCATCCAATGTGGCATGTGGATTGCCTTGTCGGCATTCCGAAACATCAATACTTGGTCTTCAGTTACCGCAGTGTTAAGCGGAGCACCCATTTCTTTCCAGTCGGGAAATAATTCATCCATAGCACGCGGCTCAAATACAGCGCCCGACAGAATATGCGCGCCCACTTCTGAACCTTTCTCTAGAACCACGACACTGAGCTCCTGTTCTTTTTCCTGGGCCAGTTGCATCAACCTGCATGCAGCGGAGAGTCCGGCGGGCCCAGCGCCAATAATCACAACATCCACTTCCATGGATTCGCGTTCAATCTGGTCTGTCGACATAATCTGGTATTAAAGTTGGTAATAATTGAAGAATTCAATAAAGCCCAAATAAATAAACATCTCAAGCATAATATCTAGTGATATTTTGCAGCTGATAACGCTAAAATTCCACACTGAAAACGGCACTTTATGCGATCAAAACAACTATGACAGCGTCTACAGCAAAATCTATCCCGCCGCCCCTTTCAACCTTGACTGATCGAGAGCTTTATGACCGGGTCATGACA
Source organism: Gammaproteobacteria bacterium (assembly GCA_024644945.1). Classification (GTDB taxonomy): domain Bacteria; phylum Pseudomonadota; class Gammaproteobacteria; order Arenicellales; family Poriferihabitantaceae; genus VYFG01. The sequence goes on from JAHEGU010000008.1 coordinate 10,841, forward strand.
CCTAATTATGCGCCTATGACCATGATTCCTGAGCGCGGCGAAGGGGTGCGATTGTGGGATACAGATGGTAAGGAATACATGGATTTCGCCGCAGGTATTGCGGTCAGTGCATTAGGTCACGCTCATCCTGAGTTATGCAAGGCGCTGGCCGAACAGGCAGGCAAGTTCTGGCATGTCAGCAATCTGCTGACCAACAGACCAGCCATCGACCTTGCGAATCGATTGTGTTCCCTGACTTTCTCCGAACGAGTGTTTTTTGCAAATTCCGGAGCTGAAGCCAATGAGGCTGCGCTGAAACTGGCGCGAAGATATGCCCTTGATCATTATGGCCAGGGCAAGACTGAAATCATATCTTTTAATAATTCTTTCCATGGCCGCACTTTTTTCACAGTGTGCGTAGGCGGCCAAAAGAAATACAGTGACGGTTTCGGACCCAAGCCTGGTGATATCACTCACTTGCCTTTTAATGACGTCGAGGCGCTTCAGTCCGCGGTTAGCGACCGGACCTGCGCCATCATTTTCGAACCGGTGCAGGGGGAGGGTGGCGTTCATCCTGCAACGGAGGAGTTCGTGCGCACTGCGCGAGAGTTATGCGATCGTTATAACGCTTGTCTGATTTTTGATGAGGTCCAGATCGGCATGGGACGATCGGGCCATCTTTTTACTTATCAGAAGCTGGGTATAACTCCGGACATTCTTACCAGTGCCAAAGGGCTTGGAGGAGGATTTCCAATCGGCGCCATGCTGACCACTGAAGCAATCGCTGATTCTCTTAAGGTTGGCACGCACGGTAGTACTTTCGGTGGAAACCCAATGGCCTGTGCAGTAGCCTGTAAAGTCTTGGAGATTGTCAGCGATCCAGACATGTTGAGCGCCGTGGAGAGTAAAAGCACTTTGTTGAAAAGCGAGCTCGAAAAACTCAATCAGAAGTACGATCTATTTACCCAGGTGCGAGGTGATGGACTATTGCTAGGGTGCGAATTGAGTGAAAAATGGAAAGACCGCGCCAGAGACATCTTGACTCAATGCGCCGAAGAAGGGCTATTGATTCTGATGGCCGGAGCCAATGTCCTGCGACTCGCACCGCCACTTATCATAGAGGAGAAAGATATTATTGCGGGCGTTGCAGTCATGGGGCGGGCGGTAGAGAGATTAAACGGCTAGTCGTGGGCAATTAAGAATTCTCTTGTATTGCAGTAAGTCGGACTAGCGCTCGAAATTCCAAAACTCGCCACAAGTACATCCCTGTAGGCTCGATTCAGGCCATCCCTGGCCTTCTACGGTTTTAGAATCTCGATCCCTATTCCGAAACTGATAGTATGGTGGCGGATTTATGAGCTTCTACCGCTACTTTGGACTTACAAATAGCCACGAGTAAAGTATTTTTACCCAGTCTGTTCGCAGGACGTAATTGCGGCTCACTCAAGCTAATCTAAATCCAAGGGCACATTGACTCAGAAGGGCTAACTCGTATGGCGTCAAGGAAGCCTCAAGAATAGTACCGCTAACTCTATTCTGCATCCTGTTTGTTATTTTTCAACAAATGCTCTCTCGATAACAAACTCTTTGAAATCACTTTTACGAGTTTCCTGGAATCCAAGATTGATCAGCATGTCGCTCAAGGTTTTGAGCATTGCGGGGCTTCCGCATAACATAAACCGATCGTCTTCAACGCTGAGGGGAGGTAAACCGATATCTTGCATAAGCTTTCCGCTTTCAATCAGCATATTAATGCGGCCGTAATTTTTAAAAGCCTCCCTGGTGACCGCGGGATAGTAGATCAATTTTTCTCTCACCTCCTCGCCGAAGAACTCATTGTTTCGCAGCTTGTGGGTGATCAGATTTTCATAGGTTAACTCGTTGATATAACGACAACCATGAACCAGGACGACTTTTTCGAAATTCTCGTACACTTCCGGATCTTTGATGATGGAGAGAAATGGTGCCAGCCCTGTACCAGTACTTAGTAGATACAAGTGCTTGCCTTGTCGAAGATGATCCCACAGCAGCGTACCGGTGGGTTTTTTACTGACCAATACGGTATCCCCCACCTTAATATGCTGCAGTCTTGATGTGAGTGGTCCGTCCGGGACTTTGATGCTGTAGAACTCTAGAAAGTCTTCATAGTTTGCGCTGGCCATACTATACGCGCGCAGGAGCGGTTTACCGTCTACCATGATTCCCATCATGGCGAACTCTCCATTGCGGAATCTGAGAGTCGGATCGCGAGTAGTGCGAATGGAGAACAGACGGTCCGACCAATGGTGAACATCGGTCACTGTTTCGGTATGCGCTTTTGCCATGATTCGGTAATTGAGAGTTTTCTAAAACTTGGAACGATAGCGGTTTATCTGAAATTACAATTGCTTTAAATCCATTTTGGCGCGTCCCGCTAAGGCTTTGATTAATCCGCGAGCATGATTTTAACAAGCCATTACGGTTATTACTTGTCTCTTCTACTGCGCTTAAATTAAGCGTTTTCCGCGAGCCAGGTGTCAATCAAACCCCGTGCAATAGAGTCTTTTGGCGGCAGCGCAATTTCGGTGTTCGGGCCATCGAATTCGCCAAATGAACGCATTTCATCGGCGCTGAACCAGGCAGCGTGTTCCAGCTCATTGTTGTCGATTACGATTTCACGGTCGTCAGTACTGGCTCGAAAGCCAAACATCATGGAGGCGGGGAAGGGCCAAGGTTGTGACGCCACATAGGTTGGATTGATTACCCTCAGTCCGGCTTCTTCATATACTTCCCTTATGACTGCTTGTTCAAGATTTTCAACCGGGTCGACGAAGCCTGCGAGAGTGGAGTACATGCGTTTGGGAAGTTTGTCGTGGCGTCCGAGTAAACAGCGTGGAATCCCGTCGATCGGATTATTCTGTTCAACCAGCATAATCACGGCAGGGTCAATGCGGGGAAAAATTTCGCTGCTGCATGCTTCGCAGAAACGCATGTGGCCGCCCCGTTTGCTATGTGTCTTGCGGCCACATTGGGAACAGAACTTGTGATTTTGATGCCAGTAGGCCATGGCTCTTGCCAGAGCGAGTATAGAAGCCTGGCCGGGCTCCAGCAGGGTTCCGATACGACGCAGGTTGACCATTTCACATTCTGGTGCAGCGTGCCCAAGAATTTTCAGCACTCGACGCTCCGGCAGTTGCGCCAGATCTGCTGCGAAAACGGGTGCCTGACCATCGTGTCCAAGGTAGATGACTTCAGTAGCATTGCCCAGGATAAGTGCAGCATCACTTATTCGCAGATAAACAGGTTCTGGAATACCGCTGGTTAATCTCACCAGGTTCATTTGGGACCAGATAACAACCACCAGCGCGTCATCTGAAGCCAGCTGCGCATTCAGCCATTCACTTTGTTGTCTTAGATCCGCATGCCGTTCCAGCGGCATCGAGCAGTAGTAAAGCGGTTGCACGTCTACGAGGCTTTCTGTTTTATCCTCAACGCCTGTTTACGCTCGTGCTCCTTGAGCAGTTTTTTACGAATCCTTATGCTTAGCGGCGTAATTTCCACCAACTCGTCTTCATCAATTAACTCTATCGCGGATTCCAAAGTAATACGGATAGGGGGCTCGAGAACGATGCTGTCATCTTTACCCGAAGCGCGCACATTGGTCAGCTGCTTGCCCTTAAGGGGATTCACCACCAGATCGTTATTGCGCGAGTGTAAGCCGATGACCTGCCCTTCATACACTTCTGTATTGGGGTGGATAAATAAGCGGCCACGTTCCTGTAAATTGAATAGCGCGAACGCCAGTGATTTTCCGGTACTAGTGGAAATTAGCGCGCCATTGTGGCGATTGCCGAATTTCCCGGGAGCGATGGGAGCGTACTTATCAAATACATGGTAGATCAATCCTGTACCCGAGGTCATAGTCAAAAAGTCAGTCTGGAATCCGATTAATCCCCGCGCAGGTATACTGTATTCCAGGCGCACCCTGCCACGACCATCAGGCTGCATATTCTGTAGATTCCCGTTGCGAGACCCGAGGGCTTCCATGATCGCTCCCTGATGCACAGCTTCAATATCGACACTTAGTTCTTCCCAGGGTTCACAGTGCACCCCTTCGATCATGCGATTGATGACATGGGGTCGTGATACTGCGATTTCATAGCCTTCCCGGCGCATAGTTTCGAGCAGAATAGAGAGGTGCAGTTCGCCGCGACCGGAGACTGCAAATATGTCCGGGTCCGGAGTTTCCTCTATCTTCAGTGCAACATTATGAATCAGCTCCCGCTTAAGGCGTTCGCCAATCTGGCGGGAGGTTACAAACTTTCCCTCGCGCCCAGCGAAGGGTGAGGTGTTGACTTGAAAGTTCATGCTGACAGTGGGTTGGTCCACAGTCAGGGAGGGCAGTGCCTGCGGGTGGTCGGGACTGCACAGGGTATCAGAGATACCGAGGTCTTCGATTCCGGTTAACGCAATAATATCACCAGCTTGTGCTTCCTCCACTTCGATTCGTTCGAGTCCGTGGAATCCAAAGATCTGCAGGACACGGCCGCTTCTAGATTTACCAAATCGATCAATACACACCACTCGTGACTTGGCGGGAAGGCGGCCTCGTGCGACCCGGCCGACTCCAATTGTTCCCACGTAACTCGAGTAATCTAATGAAGATATCTGCATCTGAAACGGACCGTTCAGATCGACATCCGGTGGTGGCACATGGTCGATAATGGTTTGGAATACCGGCGACATATCATCGCCTGATTTGTCGTGTTCAAGGCTGGCAAATCCGTGTATGGCGGAACAGTAAACTACGGGAAAATCGAGCTGCTCATCGCTGGCGCCAAGCCTGTCGAATAGATCAAAGGTTTGATCCAGTACCCACTCGGGACGAGCGCCATCGCGGTCGATTTTATTGATTACCACGATGGGCTTAAGACCATGCGCAAATGCCTTCTGGGTAACAAACCGAGTTTGCGGCATTGGACCTTCAACAGCATCGACGAGCAGCAGTACGGAATCAACCATGGACAGAACTCGTTCCACCTCGCCACCAAAATCAGCGTGACCGGGTGTATCGACAATATTTATTCGGTAGTCTTTCCAGCGAATGGCGGTGTTTTTTGAAAGAATCGTGATGCCACGTTCCTTTTCAAGATCATTGCCATCCATCACACGTTCTACCGGCCCGAACCGTTCTCCGAGGGTCCCGGACTGTTGCAGCAGGCGATCTACTAATGTTGTTTTTCCATGGTCCACATGGGCAATGATTGCGATATTTCGCAGGCGAGAAAGGTTCATATTAGAAAACTGAAGAGAGCTGGATTATGCTTGCAGCTGAGTGCCGATACCACTATCTGTAAATAACTCCAGCAATAGGGCGTGTGCAGCCCGCCCATCGATAATACTCGAAGTTTTAACCCCACCTAAGACTGCGTCCAGCGCGCATTCTACCTTGGGAATCATACCGCCGTTGATAGTGCCGTCATCGATTAACTCCTGAACCTGGCTGGCTTTAACACCGGTGATAACTTTGCCATCGGCGTCAAGTACACCTGGAGTATTGGTCAGCAATATTAATTTTTCAGCAGCCAGAGTTATGGCTAGTCCTCCCGCGACTAAATCTGCATTAATATTATAGGTCTGACCGTCTTTGCCGACTCCAATAGGTGCAATGACGGGTATAAACGCTTCTGAGTCGAGAACTTGAACGATTTTTGGATCAATCGACTCTACTTCACCGACATGGCCATAGTCGATTATTTCCGATCGCTCCAGCAGCGGGTCTCCTTTTCTAACGTGAAGCTTTCGTGCACGTATCAGATCGCCGTCTTTACCGGTCAATCCAACCGCTCTTCCCCCTCGGGCATTGATCAGGTTTACAATTTCCTTATTCACCAAACCACCCAAAACCATTTCGACAACGTCCATCGTTTCGCTATCGGTAACCCGCATGCCATCAATAAAGGTTGATTCTTTCCCTATTTTCCCGAGTACATGGCTAATCTGCGGGCCCCCGCCATGGACAACAACAGGATTAATTCCGACGGTTTTCATCAGGATTACGTCGCGAGCGAAACTTGCTTTCAACGTTTCGTCCACCATGGCGTTGCCACCATATTTAATGACCACGGTCTTGCCCTGAAACTTCTGGATGTAGGGCAGCGCTTCGGTAAGAACCAGCGCAGTATCCATGGCGACAGAGTTTTTTTGATTCATCACTGGCGGGTCCCTGAATGAGCGTGATGCATGAAATCGCGAAGTTATCTTAAAAGTAGAATATTGCCGTTGTGCAGCGGGCGCGTATTCTAACTGAATCACTTCAATTTAGGTCGCTTTTAGCACATAAAATGCAGTTCATGGATTAACCGAGGGGGTCATCCGGAAACCAATTTATGATATGATTAGTCGTATAAGGATTCCTTTATATTCTCTGGTTTTACATAGAGACATCTACCATTCAGACGCCTGCCTATGCGGGCATCGCTTTGTCGAGAGGCTTATACACAATGTCCAAATCGTATCTCTTCACCTCGGAGTCAGTATCAGAGGGTCACCCAGATAAGGTTGCAGATCAGATTTCTGATTCCGTGCTAGATGCGATGCTATCTCAGGATTCTGGATCCAGAGTGGCATGCGAAACTTTAGTTAATACCGGCATGGTCGTCATTTCCGGTGAAATCACCAGCAATGCGGTGGTCGACCTGCCTGAGGTCGTAAGAGCGACTGTGCAGGAGATTGGTTACAACTCATCTGATATGGGTTTTGACTCTCAAAGCTGTGCAGTACTCGTATCCTTGGACAAGCAATCCCAAGACATTGCTCAAGGTGTAAACGAAGGACAGGGTATCGACCTTGATCAGGGCGCGGGTGACCAGGGTTTGATGTTCGGATACGCGTGTAATGAAACCGATGTGCTGATGCCGTTTCCGATTACCTATTCTCACCTTTTGGTCAAGAAACAGTCGGAGGTTCGCAAGACCGGAAAGTTGACCTGGCTGCGACCCGACGCGAAGTCCCAGGTCACTGTGCGCTATGAAGGTGGAAAGCCGGTCTTTGTAGATACCGTCGTATTATCTACCCAGCATGATGAAGGAGTATCTCATGAGGACCTCAGTGAGGCAGTGATTGAGGAAGTCATTAAGCCGGTACTCCCAGCGGGTATGATTTCGGCCGAAACCAAGTTTCTGGTAAATCCAACAGGTCGTTTTGTAATTGGCGGACCGGTCGGCGACTGCGGGCTGACTGGGCGCAAGATCATTGTTGATACCTATGGCGGTTCCGCACACCATGGCGGTGGGGCGTTTTCTGGTAAGGATCCTTCGAAAGTGGACCGCTCCGCGGCATATGCGACCCGGTATGTGGCTAAGAATATCGTCGCTGCAGGACTCGCCGACAGGTGTGAAGTCCAGGTCGCTTACGCAATTGGGGTAGCTAAACCAGTTTCAGTCATGGTGGATTCTTTCGGAACCGGGAAAATCTCTGACGATAAGATTGGTGAACTAGTGGAAAGCCACTTTGACTTGAGGCCGAAGGCAATCGTTCAGACCTTGGATCTGCTTCGACCGATTTATAAGGAAACAGCAGCCTATGGCCACTTTGGTCGAACCGGCGTCAACTTCACCTGGGAAAAGACCGATAAAGCCGATGAGCTCAGAGCAGACGCGGGTTTATGAGTCTGTCAACTACGAAAATTTTCGCTTCAATTTAAACAATCAAACAACTTTAATTCAGGAATTAATCATGGCAATTCAATCTGCGGAAAAACTCAATCAGGACTATCAAGTCGCTGATCTTTCTCTGGCCGAATGGGGACGCAAAGAAATAAACATTGCGGAAACCGAGATGCCAGGCTTGATGGCGGTGCGGGAGAAATACGCTTCTGAGCAGCCGCTTAAGGGCGCTCGTATTGCAGGCTCAATTCATATGACAATACAGACTGCAGTATTGATCGAATCGCTTATTGCTCTTGGGGCTGAGGTGCGATGGGTATCCTGCAATATTTTTTCCACTCAAGACCATGCGGCGGCAGCTATTGCGGCAGCAGGTATCCCGGTTTTCGCTTATAAAGGGGAAACTTTGGAAGAGTACTGGAATTTTACCCATCGCATCATGGAGTGGCACGATGGTGGCAAACCAAACATGATTCTCGATGATGGAGGCGACGCTACAGGTTTGCTGGTTCTGGGCACCCGCGCCGAAAAAGACCTCTCAGTACTGGATAATCCGGGGAGTGAAGAAGAGGTTGCATTATTTGCTTCAATTAGAGCACGGCTGCAGAATGATCCCACTTGGTATAGTACCCGACTTGCCGAAATCCAAGGGGTTACCGAGGAAACTACCACTGGTGTCCATAGACTTTATCAAATGGCTAAAAGTGGTTCATTACCTTTCCCGGCAATCAACGTCAATGACTCTGTCACAAAGTCAAAGTTTGATAACCTGTACGGCTGTCGTGAGTCATTAGTGGATGGTATCAAACGGGCCACCGATGTAATGATCGCCGGGAAGATTTCCTTGGTGCTGGGTTACGGTGATGTAGGCAAAGGATCAGCGCAATCATTAAAGGGCCTCGGTTCAACCGTATGGGTAACTGAAATAGACCCGATTTGTGCGTTGCAGGCGGCAATGGAAGGTTTCCGTGTGGTGGAGCTGAACGACGTCGTGTCCGACATCGATATATTCGTTACGGCTACTGGCAACTTCAACGTTATTACCCACGATCATCTTACAAAGATGAAAGATCAGGCGATCGTCTGCAATATCGGTCACTTTGACAATGAAATCGATATAGCTTCTTTGAAGCAGTACGAGTGGGAAAACGTGAAACCACAGGTCGATCAGATCAAACTACCTAATGGCAATCGCATCACTCTGTTGGCCGAAGGTCGATTGGTAAATCTGGGTTGTGCGACTGGTCACCCGAGCTTTGTGATGTCGAACAGCTTTACCAATCAGGTGCTGGCCCAGATTGAGTTATGGCGTGACGGTGATAAATACGGTAATGATGTTTATGTATTACCGAAGCATCTTGATGAAGAGGTAGCCAGGCTTCACCTGGCAAAAATTGGCGCGAATCTGACCGAAATGAGTGAAGAACAGGCTAACTATATTGGTGTGCCAGTAGAAGGGCCTTACAAACCTGATCACTATCGTTACTAGAAGTTAGGCTTTTAAAGGAAAAAACCGGGCATAGCCCGGTTTTTTTTGGTAATAAGAGCATCATATGGTGAGAAAAGCGGCCCCGAAAACACCAGCGCTGTCACCTAGCTGGGGTCTGACTATGCGGGTTTTCATAGTGGGACTGAAGATGGACTTCGAGGTTTCGTCAACACCCCTCGTATACAACAGGTCGATATTGCCAACACCTCCACCAATCACGATAACATCCGGATCCACCATGTTGATTATGCTGGACATCCCGATTCCGAAATAATGTATTAGTCGGTTGACGGTCGCAATTGCATGGAGATTTTCTCGCTTGGCTTCAGTTACGATTTGACTGAGCGGCATAGAGGATCCCGATTGTTGCCAGTAATAATCTTCTAGAGCCGGACCTGAGATGATTGTTTCCGCGCAGCCGCTTTTACCGCAGTAACAAGGGCCGCCTGAAGCATCCATAAAGTTGTGACCCCACTCGCCAGCGATCAGATTGCACCCACGTAGTAACCGGCCCTCTACCACTAGACCGCCACCAACTCCGGTCCCAAGTATGACGCCGAATACGACATCTTTCGGCTTGGCCATGGATTTGACAGCACCGATTCGTGTTTCCGCCAGCGTGAAACAGTTCGCATCGTTTTGTACCACAACCGGCAAATTGAGCAGAGCCTCCAGATCCTGTTTGATTGGCTGCCCTGTCAAGTGCTTCGAATTACTGCCGCGCAGTAAACCTGTCTCAGGGTCGATAGATCCGGGCGTGCCGAAACCGATTTCATCTGGAACCAGGCCTGTGTCCCACTGCATCTTATTGACCAGATTCTGGATTCTTTGCAGAACGTGTTCGTACCCCTGATCGCCCTCAGTATCAATCCGTTGTCGTTCAATCACGACTGGGTTTAATGCTGATTCAAGGATCACGCATTCGATTTTACTGCCCCCTAGATCTACCCCCCAAAGCGGTCTGTCATTAAACAACGGTTTTATCCTGTATGGTTTTTTAGTCCCGAAATCCTAGGTAATGCAATGCATTGCATTAGAAATCCGGTCTGCGATAGGGGTACTTGCTAGTGCCTTTTGAGATAACGAATTGCCACAGCTGCAGATCCCGAGCGCGGAAGGCGCCGGCACAAACCATCAGGTAGTACGTCCACATACGGTAGAAAGTATCCGGATACTTGTCCTGCAGCGTATCCCATCCGTCGCAGAAATTCTGATGCCATGCCATCAAAGTGCGATCATAGTCCGGCCCGAAATTATGCAGGTCCTCAATGATCAGATTAGGCTCCAGTGCCTCGCTGATTTGCTTCAAAGATGGGATTTCTCCATTTGGAAAAATGTATTTGGAAATCCAGGGATCAACGCCCGGAATGGACTCATTTTTACCGATTGTATGCAGCAATGCCAGCGCATCCGGTTTCAGACATCGATCTAGCACGTCCATGAATGTGCGGTAGTTTTTATGCCCAACATGCTCAAACATTCCTAGGGAAACAACGGCGTCAAACTGCCCGTCTATATCGCGATAATCTTGAAGGCGAAACTCAACCGGTAGATCCTTACAACGTGCTCGCGCCAGTTCAATCTGTTCTTTTGAGACCGTGACGCCGACCACGCTAACGCCATGTTCAATCGCCGCATATTCGGCGAAACTGCCCCAGCCGCAGCCGATATCAAGTACACGCATACCCTGCTGTAGACCCACTTTCCTGCACACAAGTTCAAGTTTTGCCTCCTGAGCCTGATCCAGAGTTCCTGCATGGCGCCAGTAACCACAGGTATAAACCATGCGGCTGTCGAGCATAGACTCGTAAATATCATTCCCTAAATCATAATGGGCCTCTCCAACATGAAATGCCCGGGATTTTTTCTGTAGATTGAAAAATGATGCAGCTATTATTGAAAGCTGGCGTGAAATAAAATGCTTTTTATGCGTTATCGGGGATTTCAGTAGCCTGTGAATCAATTCATCCAGTTTATCCACTTCCCATTGGCCTTGCACATATGATTCGCCCAATGCCAGAGAACCTCCTGTTAGCAGTTTGCGCAGCATCGACTCGTCCTTAACCTGAATATCCCAACTGTTGGAACCATTCAGAACGATCCCTGCTTGATCAAGCATTGATTGCACTGTGCGGCCGACAAAGTTCAGCGATCCATGGGTAACAGGTTTATTGGATGACTTCGCCATAGAGATTCAAGAAAATGCATTGACACCAGGATATTGCCAAAACATTTTTCAATGTTCAATCCGCTGAGTCTGAACCGTCAGCGTTTTCGCGGAATTTTACTGCTTCAGCCTCCGCATAGGTGCTGGTTTTAGTCGGTTCGCGATTGAATTTCCAGAAGATGGAAGCCAAATTGCGTTTTAACCGGCCCGTGGACTACCCCCACTTCGTGATTGAATACCACTGTATCGAATTCGGGCACCATCTGCCCTGGGCTGAACGAACCCAGGTCCCCTCCATTTCGTCCCGATGGGCAGCTGGAGTGGGCGGCAGCAACCTCAGCAAAATCAGCACCTTGTTCGATCTGTTGCTTTAGTTCATTACATTGTTGCTCGGTTTCGACAAGGATGTGCCGGGCTGTCGCTTGTGCCATATACTTGTGCCTCAATCAGGTTCTTGGGTAAGGCCAGCGATGCTACCAGATAGAGTCGTCAATGCGCCAGCTTCCAGTTTTCGCCGATGCCGGTATCAACTATCAAAGGAACTTTTAGCGCCGCAACACCGCACATTATTTCCGCAGTCCGGGTGGCCATAGTATCCGATTCGCTCTGCTCGACCTCTAACACCAGTTCGTCATGCACTTGGAGAATAATCTTAGCATCGGAGTCATTATCCGACAGCCAGTGATCCAGTGTGATCATCGCTTTCTTGATCAGATCTGCGGCAGTGCCCTGCATCGGTGCATTGATTGCAGTGCGCTCGGCGTATTGTCGCCGCGCCGCATTCTTGGAATGAATTTCAGGCAGGTTAAGGCGACGCCCGAATAAGGTTTCAACGTAACCTTGTTCCCTCGCAAGTTCTCGGGTTTCGTCCATATAGCGTTTCACACCGGGATATCGGTCAAAATAAATGTCAATATAGTCCCGGGCCTCCCGTTGGGGAATCTGCAATTGTTTAGCAAGGCCAAAAGCAGACATACCATAAATTAGACCGAAATTTATCGCTTTTGCCCGTCGCCTCTGCTCGGCATCGACGTCATTCGCACTGCCTCCAAATACCTCCGCCGCGGTAGCGCTGTGAACATCAAGTCCCTGGGCAAAGGCATTGATCAGTCCATCGTCCTCGGATAGGTGGGCCATAATGCGAAGTTCTATTTGCGAATAGTCCGCAGCGAGAAGGACTTTGCCGGGATCCGCAATAAAAGCTTCACGAATACGCCGTCCTTCCTCGGTTCGGATCGGGATGTTCTGCAGATTAGGGTCGCTGGATGAGAGGCGTCCAGTTGCGGCTACCGCCTGATGATAGGAGGTATGAATTCTGCCACTTGAAGGGTTGATCAGCTGCGGTAATTTATCGGTGTAAGTGCTTTTCAGTTTAGCCAGGCCACGGTGTTCTACAATCAGGCGCGGAAGCTCATGCTCCAAAGCCAGCTCCTGTAGCACGTTCTCCGCGGTGGAAGGCTGACCTTTAGGCGTCTTGCTGATCACCGGGAGGCCCTGTTTTTCGAACAGTATCTCCTGAATCTGTTTAGGAGAGGCGATATTAAACTCCTCGCCGGCCACCATGTGTGCCTCGCGCTCAATTTCTCCGAGACGTGCCGAAATTTCTGCGCTTTGCTCAAGCAGCATATTCGCATCCACCTTGACGCCGTTCGACTCGATCCGGGCTAACACTCCGATCAGCGGTATCTCCAGCTCGTTGTAAAGCTGGAATAAGCGCGCATGCTGTTTAAGTTGAGGCAACAACACGTGGTGCAATCTTAGCGTAATGTCAGCGTCTTCCGCTGCGTAATCAGAGGCTATTTCAAGAGGGATATGATCAAAAGTGAGCTGGTTTTTGCCGCTACCCGCGACATCTGAAAATTTGATCGTAGAATGACCAAGGTGTTTCATTGCCAGCGTATCCATATCGTGACGTGTGTTACCCGCGTCCAGTAAGTAGGACATCAGCATAGTGTCATGTTCGACACCCTTTAAATGAATGCCGTGATGCTGCAGGACTTCAATATCGAATTTTAGATTTTGCCCGGTCTTACTCCGATTGGGGTCTTCCAGTAAAGGTTTCAGCTTTTTTAACACTGCGTCCAGGCCTAGTTGCTTGGGTACGCCTGCATAGTCGTGTGTCAATGGCAGGTAGGCGGCTTCTCCCTGTTTGTCGCTAAACGAGATGCCAACCAGAGCGGCCTGATGTGCATCCAGGGATGTTGTTTCAGTGTCTACCGCAAACACCTCGGATTTTTTAAGTCGTTTGATCCATTTATCCAATGCTTTAGCATCGAGTATGGTGTCATAGGTGATATTTTTCGTATCACCCTTATTTTCAGCTACTTTATCGCCGGGGTCCGCAGATGCGCCAGGATCTAGCTTGTCCAGTTCACTAAGCCAATTACGAAATTCAAGTTCCTGATAGAGTTCTCTGAGCTTGGCAATATCAGGTTGACCCATCTCAAGGTCGTCGAATCCGAGCCCGGTATCAATGTCACATTTCACCGTGGCCAGTTGCCTGGACATCTCGAGCTGATCAAGATGTGCGCGCAAGGACTCGCCAATTTTGCCGCTTACCTGTTCTGCATTTTCTACAACTTTTTGCAGAGACCCAAACTCAGTCAGCCATTTGACTGCTGTTTTCGGCCCAACCTTGGGAACACCGGGGATATTGTCCGAACTATCTCCCATCAGCGTGAGATACTCGACGATCTTGTCTGGCGGGATGCCAAATTTATTGATGACGCCTTGTATGTCTAACTTGGTTTTGCTCATGGTGTCGACCATGACCACTTTGTCATTGACTAATTGGGCGAGATCCTTGTCGCTGCTGACAATCATGACGTGGTAGCCGTCTTTAACTGCTTGTACCGAAAGGGTTCCAATCACATCATCCGCTTCAACTCCTGAGATAGATACCAGTGGAAGCCCAAGTGCCGGAATAATTCTAAGCAGGTATTCAAGCTGAACACGCAGATCGTCAGGCATTGGCGGTCGATTGGCTTTGTATTCTGGATACATCTCATGCCGAAATGTCTTACCTTTAGCGTCCATCACCATCGCAATATGTATGGGCTGACATTCCTTGATCAGGCTCTTGAGCATGTTGACAACTCCAAATACGGCATGGGTAGGCTGTCCGTCCCGGGTCGATAATCCGCCCTGTCTGCCAAGTGCATGGTAGGCGCGAAACAGAAACGATGAACCGTCGATGAGGATTATTTCTTTGTCAGGGGACATTGCTGAGGGTATGATCTGATGCGCAAACAAAGCCTATTGTAACCCGCACTCGAGTTTTATCATCAGACTATGACTTTATCCGGAGAAGATCTGCGCAACATGGTAATGCATGGTGCGGCAGTTAAAGACCTTCAGCACGAATCGTGGAAAATCTTCCAGGTTATGGCGGAATTTGTCGAGGGTTTCGATAAGATGTCGAATGTACATCCCGCGGTCAGTTTTTTTGGCTCAGCTAGAATCCGTCGCAGCAACCCGCATTACCGGCTGGCGAGGAAAACGGCAAAGCTATTCTCTGAGGCCGGCTTTTCAATTATAAGCGGTGGTGGTCCGGGAATAATGGAGGCGGTGAATCGCGGTGCACAGGAGGGTGGATCCCCTAGTGTGGGATTGAATATCAAACTTCCAGGTCGCGACGAAGAAGCCAATGACTATCTTGACGTCAGCATAGATTTTCATAATTTTTTTGTGCGCAAGCTCATGTTTGTTCAGTACGCGTCTGCCTATGTAGTGATGCCAGGTGGTCTTGGCACACTAGATGAGGTAATTGAGTGTCTAACCTTGATGCAGACTGATAAAGCGCACCGAATTCCAGTTATACTTGCAGGCAGGGGGTTCTGGGCTGGTCTGGTTGACTGGCTGCAGGATACGTTACTCGAGCACGGTACAATCAGTGAGTCAGATCTTCACTTGTTCCAGGTGCTGGATCGTCCCGAAGAGATTCGGGACGCGGTATTTGACTTTTACGAAACCAGCGGCTTTGGCCGTTTGGCGGAAAGGTACAAGATACCGATACAACTTTAATGGGGATACAAAAATGACAACATACCAACTACAAGCTAGGGGCACTATCCTAAGATTGTTAGGGTCAACACTATTACTTACCGTGATTGCAGTTTATTTGCTATTGATTCCGGGTTTTCTGCAGGCGCAACAATCCGAAGGTTTGAAATTGCCCGAGGATATTGCGGAAAAGTCGGGTAAAGGTGTAACTGACGGAGAATTCGACTCGGGGGTCACAAGCGAACAACAGGAAGCGATCGCCGATGACAGAAAATACTTTATTGAAGAGCGAAGGGTTGGAGGTCGTCTGGAAAGAGTGACCGTATACAGAAAAAACGGTTTGAATGAAGTTTATGAGAATCCCAATGTCGATTCGATGTGGGTCACTGAGGACAAAGAATTGGGAGAGGTTCAAAATGTCAGACGCTGGACAATTGGGTCGTGGTGACGAAAAAGGCGAAGTATATTCTGACGATATTATTACTGGCAATTACGACGCCAGCTGCGGCTGACCATCACGGTTCGGTGCGCATTTACAAGTTAAATTCCAAAGACCAGCCTGTGAAAGCCCGTTGGGTAAAAAACGCCGATGAAGAGGGTTGTCACGATCTGCGCGGAACCAAGAGTGCGTATCGATTTGCGCAGGTCGGATTCGCCTGGTGCGTAGTTTACAGTGGGGACAAATGCGAGAAAGGCACTGAACTGAGCGCTATATGGAGAGGTGAAAAGTATCGGGTCGCAGATATCGATATTACCCAGCCACAGACGCGCCTGTTACGCGGTTCAGATTGGTATCTTGACGGATCCCGCAATGTAGAAGTCGGATCCTGGGCGTGCGAATATTAATCGCTGAATTTTTCACTTAGGCCTGTAAAGTCGTAACCAGCGGGATTGATACCGTTACCGCAACACCCTTTGCATCGCGGCGATTCTCTGCCCAAGCGCTGCCGTGGTGATATTCAGAGATTAATCGAACCACGAATAATCCAAGGCCAAGATGTGATTGCTTGGCGTTAGTTTTGCCATATGAAACCATGGGATCAAACAGCCTTTCGCGAATGTTTTCTGGTATCAAGGGGCCTTCATTGAGGACCACCACTTCACCGTGACCGGACCTTTCTCTGACGCGCACAATGATGCCTTGACCAAGAGGGCTGAACTGAACCGCATTGTCAATCATTTTATCCAGCATCTGGGCAAGGTGATCTGGACTGCCATCTATCCAAAGTGGGCGTGATTCGACCTGCAGATGAAACACATAGTCCGGGTAACTGGTGTAATAGCCATCTACCACCTCAGATACTAAAGAAGCGAGATCGATGCGCTCTCTGATTTCGTCGCGCATCGCTTCTTCCAGATTGGCAGCCTCTGTGAGCGTCGTCAGAATAGCGCGGAGCCTGTTGATTCCGTTTTGAGCGCGTTGCATGTGTTTGTTTTGGGCGGCTCCGGGTAGATCTCCTTCGAGAATCTCAAGTGAAGAGCTCACTACATTGAGCGGGTTGTTCATTTCATGTGCCAAGGTGTCCGGCATGCCTTCAAGATATCGTGTGTATCCTGAAAGTCGAGTCAGCATGCTGGTGATGCTGCGCCCGAGATCGCCAAGTTCATCCTTGGGATAGGTGCGGCTCGGTATGCGATCTTCGAGTACCCTTCCTTCAGCGGTGATCGCTTGCTCAGTGGTCTGATATAACCTTCTGATGCGTGCGGTGAGTCGCCAAGCAAAAACCAATAACGCAAACAGTACAAAGGCAAAAACCAGAATGGTCACAAGAGTAAGGCTGCGCAGCAGAAAATACTGCTGCGCAAGAATCGCGTTACTGCTTTGTTCGACTATTACTGCCCCTACCACGTTACCTTCCGACTGGATTGGATAGCCGGCCACAACTATCTGTGCCTTCTGATCTAAAGATAGCCGCGCCTGAACCATAGGCTCCCCTTTAAGAATTTGCGTGAATATCTTGTCAGGTCGGGAAGTGACATCTTTGGGAACATCCACGAATTGTTCAGAAGGACGGCTCAACAGTGTTGCAAACAAAGCTTCTGCTTTTCGAAGGTTGCGTGCAAAAAGGGATTCGTTAACGTTATCTGGCCTAGGTTGTATGCCTGGATCGGACAACCCTCCCACCACCGCTCGTACTCGTTGTTCGCTGTCGAGTATCCAGATTCTCGATTGTGGGCGGTCTAGGCCCTTAAGTATCTTTGTTAATTCTGGCGAGTTGAGTAAAATTTGACCTGGTTCACTGTCTTCCCGTTGCGGCGAAGTAGAAAGTGTAGCCTCGACTTCCGGATTTACCGGATCGTCAACGTCCACCGCAAAATACCCAAGTCGAGACCGAGTGCCGACTACATTTCGTGGAACCCTAAGTTCTACACGATAGCCCCAGTCGGTCTCGGCCATCTCTGCGATGAAGGTGGTAATAGCTTCACCTTTAATCGGTAGTTTCCAGTTCCGATCAACCAGGTAAATACTCATTCGTCCCGGTGAGCGAGCGACCATTAAGTAATGGCGTAATTCGCCATTTGGAAGTTGAAGCAGTATCCGGATTTGATCGCTCTTATCCAGCTGCAGTCGGTTCAGATCGCGATAAACGATATGGTCGTCGTTGATCTCAAACAGCACATACAGGTCATCTTCATGATACCCAATGACGTTGTTTAGCGAGAAGTCATCCGGGTTATCATCTGCTTCGCAGCTGTACTGGGTAGCGCCTACGTAATAGTTACTCCGGTCAATGATCGATTCCCAGTCATTGATTTGCCCGTCCAACTGTATGGGATTGGGTAATTCGTGAGCATAAAGATCGTTCTTATCTCCGAGAAGCTCTTGTACGCCAGTAGTCGGATTGAACAGTTCTGACCGGTCATTCAGAACGGTCGCAATACCGTTTGCCGTAAGTAACTGAGCGTCCTGCTGTCCACGCAGGAGGAACAGCTGCATTTCCTGCACATAATGATAACCCATCCACGGTATGACTAGCAGGGATAACGCGATCCAGATCAGCTTGGTCTTTATACTGAGTGCGCGGAGGGTCTTGAACATTGTCCGAATAAAAGTCGAACCCGAGAAGAAAGACTAATCTGCCTGCCAACGGTAACCCACACCAAATACGGTCTGGATCATGTTGAATTGTGGGTCCACTTCTTTAAATTTTTTTCGCACTCTACGAACGTATCCATTAATTGTATTTTTTTCCACATAGCTTTGACGCGTTGTCTGCATGAGTGCTTCGTATGTTTTGACATGACCAGGGTATCTTGCAAGAGCCTCAATCAACCAAAATTCCGTCAGTGTCAGATTAAGTATCTGGCCTTTCCAGCTCACCGACATGCTGCTTTGATCAAGTTCAAGGTCTCCAAGCACTAGTGCCGACGGCTGTTCAGAATCAGTCTGCATGGCGGAGGCGATACGAAACAATGAAGACACCCTGACTGCGAGGAACTGAAGGTTAACCGGTTTGGTGATGTAGTCCCAGGCATCCAGGCGCAGTCCGGATACGCGGTCAATATCGCTGTCTCTGGCAGTGAGAAAGATGATTGGTAACTTCGGACTTTGTTTTCTCAGTTCACGACATAAATCAAAACCGCCGTCTATATCGTCTTCCAGCATAATATCTAGGATTGCCAGGTCCGGCAAAGAACGTTGGAAACCCGCCATGGCTTCTGGTCGATTGCCATAGAGTTGAATGGTATACCCCTGGGACTTGAGAGCGTCGGCGTAATTCTCCCTCTGGTCGGCGTCGTCTTCGACAATTGCAATGGTTCTAGACATGTTGAAGCGGTATGAGTGGTAGGAGTTCGGTGCGAAAGTATACCGGATGCAACAGGCCCGTCGAAGACCATATTGAACTGCCATAAAAACGCCATTAATCCAGCCATGAATCTAGCGGTAAGAGCGAATATGCGGTAAGCAATGGAGCTGCGGAAAAGTCTCTAGACGATAAAAGTCCCCCGTGGTGTCCCATATATTCGCTTATCGAATAAGGGGTGACGTTGACTGATTCGACTACGTTGACATTTTACTTGCTTTGATAGGAATACATTTCTACCAGGTGCATTTCACTAGCTTACTGAGTCAATGGGTAGTGTGCCGAATTTCGCCAAGGTTGTTACAAATTACGGCATAAGCCTGTTCAGACTGCCATCAAAATACCATTATTTCTCCTTTTTAGGGCCACTGCTGATTGGTGTAATGTTCCGGCAAAACCCCAAGGGAAAGTAGTGATGACCCAGAAAGTGTTTATTCCGGTTACAGACGAAATGCTGTACGACCATCCGGAACTAATCACCGCGCCGCTTCGGCCTTTCCGGATCGATGACCCCTGTTATCATTGGCTGGCAGTGGAGATCGAGCCAGTCGAGGAACCAGAAATCGAGCGCTGTAAAGACGCGGCTTGAGCTGTTAACAGACTAGCGCTATTCAGATCATTTCCAGGCTGGCATAGGCGGGTATAATCCATTTCGTACCGACTTCACTGAAGTGAATTTGCACCCGGGTGTGCTCGCCCTGTCCTTCCAGGGTGACTACCATACCTTCTCCAAATTTTTCATGCCGCACCTGTTTTCCAGGTTGAAGCTCGTTTGAATTCTTTTCTTCTTTCCTTAAGCCTCCTCTTTGCAGTGGGCGGCTGATAGCGCTAGAGCGAATTTCTTCAATGTTCGCCGTCGGAACTTCAGTGAGAAAGCGGGATCCCTGGGTGTAGTGGTCCTTTCCGTAAAGTCGACGGATCTCCGCATAGCACAGGTACAGCTGCTCCATAGCGCGCGTCATTCCGACGTAACACAGACGTCTTTCCTCTTCCAGGCGTCCAGGTTCCTCTAAAGAGCGTTGGTGGGGAAATAAACCTTCTTCCATCCCACATAGAAACACCAGTGGAAATTCGAGACCCTTGGCTGAATGCAGGCTCATCAGCTGCACGCAGTCCTCCCATTCTTCCGCCTGTCCTTCGCCCGCTTCGAGCGCCGCGTTAGCGAGAAACAGAGACAACAAATCGAGCTCATTGTCGTCGGTCTCAGCGGGAATAAAATTGCGCGCTGCACTAACGAGTTCCTCCAGGTTTTCGACTCGGCCTTGAGCGCGTTCAGATTTTTCTTTGCGATAGTGTTCAAGTAAACCACTGGTGTTGAGCACATGATCGGTAAGATCTTCTAGACTGTTATCTTCGGTTTGTGCCGTCATCTCGCTAATTAGTTTTAAAAAAGCTCCAACGGCTCCGGCGGCCCGCGCGGGTAACAGCTCCTGGCTAATAACTTGAGATGCGGCTTGCCACATCGATATTTGTTGGGTGCGTGAGTATTCTCTTATTTTTTCTAAGGTGCGATTGCCGATACCTCTAGGGGGTAGATTTACGATTCGCTCGAACGATGGGTCGGAATCGTGATTGCTAATCAGTCGCATATATCCAAGAGCGTCCTTGATTTCCGCGCGCTCGAAAAAGCGAAGCCCGCCATATACCCGATAGGGCATGGCGGCAGACAGCAATTGTTCTTCGAATACCCGGGATTGAGCATTAGAGCGATAAAGAATTGCCACACTGTCACGCCGATTGCCCTGTTCGACCCAGGATTCAATGGTCCCTACGACAAACTGGGCTTCGTCTATCTCGTTACTGGCGCCATAGAGCCGAATTAGATTTCCGTCAGCTGCTTCGGTCCAGAGCTCTTTGCCCATGCGATCTTCGTTGCGCGCAATGACTGCATTTGCAGCGGCCAGAATATGTCCACTGGAACGGTAATTTTGTTCCAGCCGGACGATTTCTGCGCCCGGATAATCTTTTTCAAATGTGAGCAGGTTCTCAACACGGGCACCACGCCACCCATAGATCGACTGATCATCATCGCCGACAGCAAACAGGTTCCTGCTACTGGCGCTCAGCAGCCGCAGCCACTGGTATTGAATAGTATTAGTGTCTTGAAATTCATCTACCAATACATGTCGAAATCGCTTCTGCCATGTTTCTCTAATGGTCTGGTTATTTTTAAACAGTTCCAGGGTTCGCAACAGGATCTCGGCAAAATCCACAAGTCCAAGCCTCTGGCAGAACTCCTCATAACTGGCGTAGACGCGATACAGAGTTTGCTGATGGTAATCGTCGCTTGCGGGCAGGTGGTGAGCCCGGCGCGCTTCTTCCTTATGCTGGTTGATCGCCCATTGGAGCTGTCTTGGTGGCCAGTACGCTTCGTCTAGGTCCAGCTCTCCCAGTATCCGTCGTATCAAACGGTATTGATCGTCACTATCGATAATCTCGAAGGTTTCTGGCAATCCAGCTTCCTGGTAGTGCATACGTAACAGGCGATGGCAAATACCATGAAATGTGCCCATCCACATGCCGCCGGTTGGAAAATTTAGGAGTTCTTCTATGCGCCCCCTCATTTCTCTCGACGCTTTATTGGTAAAGGTAACCGCAAGAATCTGAAGAGGAGAAATGCCTTCAGCCTGAACCAACCAGCCGATACGGTGAGTGAGAACACGGGTTTTACCGCTTCCAGCACCAGCAAGCACCAGTACAGGGCCGGGTGGAGTGGTCACAGCTCGGCGCTGAGCATCGTTGAGGGGGTCGAGAATATGAGAAACATCCATGACGGTATTCTACTCAATCCGGCATGGTCACTTAAGGGATTTGTTTGCTGAATCCACCCTGACCTCTGGTATAGTTTAAAAAAGCGATCTGGTTCTACTGTGCCAGGCTGTAAGGGGAGTAATGTCCATGAATAAATGAGCACACTGAATTCCCGGTCAGCAACCACCAACACCATGCAGTATTTGAATATGCTGCCACCATACTTCTGGAGACGATCATGAACAAACCCGTTACCGGACTCGAAAACGCCAAAATCATCAGCGAAGACAAAGCGCACGTTTGGCACCACCTGAGCCAGCACAAACCCCTTGAGAGTTCTGATCCAATGGTGATTGTGGAGGGCAAGGGTTTGCGGGTAACCGACATCAACGGTCGACAATACCTTGATGCGGTTTCTGGCGGGGTATGGACGGTGAACGTCGGGTACGGGCGAGAGTCTATCGCGGACGCCGTTAGGGACCAGCTCGCAAAAATGTGCTACTTCGCGAACTCCGCTGGCTCTATCCCCGGGGCGCTGTTTGCCGAGAAATTAATCGACAAGATGCCCGGTCTGAGCAGAGTTTACTATTCTAATTCCGGTTCCGAAGCCAACGAAAAAGGTTACAAACTGGTACGTCAGTTGGCAGCAATGAAAAACAATGGCGAGAAGCATAAAATTCTGTATCGTGATCGTGACTATCATGGCACTACGATTACTGCTTTGAGCAGCACCGGTCAGCTTCAAAGAAAGGATCAATATGGCCCTTTTACCCCGGGATTTGTCGAAGTGCCGCATTGTCTTGCCTATCACTCTCCAAACGGCGATGACCCGGATTTCGGTGTCAAGAGTGCGCGGGAGATCGAAAAAGTCATTCTGCGTGAGGGCCCGGATACTGTTGGATCAATTGTTCTCGAGCCAATCACCGCCGGTGGCGGTGTGATTCCACCACCTGAGGGCTATTTCGATACAGTGCAGGAAATCTGTAAACAATATGGGGTGTTACTGCATATTGACGAAGTTGTGTGCGGCATGGGGCGCACAGGAAAGTGGTTTGGTTACCAGCACTACGGCGTGAGACCGGATATTGTTACCATGGCGAAGGGCGTGGCAAGCGGCTATGCGGCGATTTCTGTTACGGCGACCACTGAGGATTTGTTCAGCGAGTTCCTGGCTGAGCCTTCCGATAAGATGCATTACTTTCGGGATATCAGCACCTTTGGCGGATGTGCGGGCGGTCCGGCCGCCGCATTGGAGAACATGCGGATTATTGAGAATGAAAACCTGCTCGATAACGTCGTTCGAATGGGCGATTATTTAATGGATAGGTTGCGTGAATTAAAAGACAAACACGCCATGATTGGTGATGTGCGAGGCAAAGGATTGTTTGTTGGGGCAGAGCTAGTTAAAGACAGACAAACACGTGAGCCTGTTGATGAGTCTGTTGCGGCCAGTGTTGCTGCCCATTGTCTGCAACAAGGTGTAATGATTGGACGCACTAATCGGAGTTTTGTCGAATACAATAATACACTTTGCCTCAGCCCTGCACTGATCTGTACCAAAGACGATATCGATGAGATCGTTGCCGCTATAGACAACGGCTTGGCGGCACAGGCGGGGTAAGTCTTCGTAGCGAGGTAAGGCGTTTCTGTGGATGGAAGGCCGTTGGCAGGAGAGTTCTGGCGGCAACGGCTTAAGTGCTATGGCTTGAAATAGTAGTCGGCCAAGTGACGGCCAGAAAGGCGTTTTCGATACTTTTCGATATCGGAGACAATTTTCGCGACCCGATCCCGGTCACGATCCATCGCTGCTCTGCGTTTAGAAGATGCCAGCAAGCCGCCGGTGCGGATCCAGCGCAGGATTACACTCAGCTCTTGCTGGTCAAACCAGAATCCGTGATCCTTACACTGATCGATAACGATGCCGCTGCCTGGACCGTAATTTCTCCGATGCATGATTACATCGCAGCTGGGGCATTTCCGATATAGATTCTGGTCTCCACCCTGCATGCGTGGCAGGCCTGCAGTTACTTTTTTATGTTCCCTGGAGATGCCGCTACTGGAGAGCTTTATCATTTTTCGTTCTAATGCGAGGAACGTTTCTGTATCGAGCCAGATACCTGCGCACAAGGTGCATTCTAGTGCGTTGAATTTAGACGATTTGATTTTTCGAATGGACAGGACACTCTTGTTACGGCAGTGTGGGCATGCGCTCTTGGTTCGTTTTCCAACTTTACCAATCACCACGATGGGTGTCGCGCAATGGTGGCAGTACTTTGATCGATTGCTGATTCGGGTTAAACACTCTGGGCAAACGGTCTGTAAGTCCTGCTCATGTA
Source organism: Gammaproteobacteria bacterium (assembly GCA_024644945.1). Taxonomy (GTDB): domain Bacteria; phylum Pseudomonadota; class Gammaproteobacteria; order Arenicellales; family Poriferihabitantaceae; genus VYFG01. Next base: position 35,017 of record JAHEGU010000008.1, read on the forward strand.
AGGTAAAATCTGCGCCGCAGAAACCACATTGCTGGTTATTATGCTGCCGCACACCACCACAAGCCGAACAACGCACAACCGCCGCGTCATAAGAGCGATGCTCGGGTACAGCGATCAGCTGGCCGCAGATACAGTGGAACTTTTCCCCGGCAGTTCTCCCAATGGTGTCGTATTGGCGTGTGCACCGATTGCAACTAACGATTACGTGCATACTATTTATTTTCTGTTTTCAGCAAACCACATACTATCGACAACCATACTATCGACGACCATATTAACACCTCGAGATTGGATCAAGTCTCTGAATGCAATTCAATTCACCCCGTTACTCAGACCTGAGTCAGGATCTCAAGAGCCACTCAGATGCCTTGACTCTAGTCCTCAGCCGGCTCCACCCAGACCGCGGTATCGTGAAACACCGCGCCACCATTAGGTGCGGCGGGCTCGGCGCTTATCAGCAAGTTAATCCCAATCCCCTCAGGAAACGCGCTGGCTGGCCATATCCCCTCTACTACAACCGTGTCGCGTTGCATGTTTTTGAGCACATTCACGGTGACGGTTACGCTTCCCTTTTGGTTACCAATCCGGGCGAGGCGGCCCTGTTCAAGTTGATACTTCCTGGCCGTCTGCGGGTGAATTTTCAACCAGGGTTTCTTTTCTCTCTTGACGGACGACGGCGATTGATTAAAAGTGCTGTTGAGATAGCCTCTTGCAGGAGCGGCCACCAGACGAAGCGGATGCTCACTGTCCATATTGTCAATTATGTCCCAGTGATCTGGCATTGCGGGCATTTCGATACCCCGCGGTCCGATGGAAGTCCAGTCGGGCGCAAACCGAAATTTTCTATCTGGCCATTCGAATCCGTTTAAAAAGTGCGCATCTTCGTACTCTGGCGCACAATCGAGAAAATGCTGCCGGGTGAACTCTTGTGCCGGGGGATAACCGGAGCTTTCCAGTGTCTCCGCGATCAATTCCTTTTCGCTCATGCAAAATCCTCGATAATCGGACCCTAGTCGCTGGCCAAGTTCGCAGATGAGTTCGTGATTTGACCGGCACTCACCGGGAGCATCAATGATTTTATCAGCGACCTGCAGAAAAGTTTGTCCATAGCTGCGGTAAAGGTCGTCGTGCTCTACAAAGCAGGTTGCGGGTAAAACCAGGTCCGCCATCTCCGCGGTTTCGGTCATGAATTGCTCATGCACGCACACAAACAGATCTCGCCGCAACAGTCCCTGTCTGACTTTTCCAAGATCGGGTGCCACCAGCATCGGATTAGTATTCTGGATCAGCATAACCTTGACCGGAGGTCCTCCCTGTAAGGCGTTTGCGTTGCCGTTCAGTATCGCGCCAATTTCTGACATATCGAGCACGCGTGCCGCAGGGGCGTCCTGGTCGAGCCCAAAGAACAGGGTGTCATCAATGTGGAAGCTGCCGCCAGTCGATAAAAGCGCACCGCCCCCTTGATGCTGCCATGCGCCTGTCAATGCCGGCAGGCAGGAAACGGCGTGTATGTTCGCGGCTCCATTGCGGCTGCGCGAGAAACCGATACCAAGGCGGATATAACTCGACTTGGTTCCGCCGTACCATTCTGCAAGCGTTTCAATCTGTGCAATTGGCACATCACAGATGTCGGCTGCCCACTTTGGATCACGGGCTGCAAGATGCTGTTCGAGTTCTGATGGTTGATCGGTATATTTCTCGAGGTAGTTTCGATCAACCATGTTGTTTTTAAAAAGCAGGTGCATGACTGCACAGGCCAGTGCGCCGTCGGTACCCGGTCGCGGAGCAATATGAAGGTCGGCAATTTTAGCGGTGGGCGTTTCATACGGGTCAATCACGATCAGTCTGGCGCCTTGCTTTCGTGCCTTGCTGATATGATGCATGACATTGATCTGGGTAGCCGCCGCATTGCAGCCCCACAGGACTGCGAGCTCGCTCAGCGCAAGCTCTCTTGGGTCGGTTCCTCGCAAGGCACCTGTACCTGCCTGCCAACCGTCATATGCGATTTGCACACAGAAGGTCTTCTTAAGGCCAGAATAGCCAAACGCGTTAGCCAGTCTGATGATGCCATCGCGCTGCACCAGGCCCATAGTGCCGCCATAATAATAGGGCCATACGGATTCGGCACCGAACTCTGAAGCTGCCTGATTCAACTTACTCACCACCATGTCCAGTGCGGTTTTCCACTCGATAGGTTCGAAGCGCGCTGCTTCGGATTTTCCGGAGGTGCGGACCAGCGGTTGGGTCAGTCGTTGCGGGTGATGGGTGCGTTCTGCATATTTTGAAACCTTGGCACAAATTACGCCATCAGTATAGGCGTTATGGGGCGAGCCCCTGACTTTGCCTATTCGGTCAGTCGCTAGCTTCTCGACCTCCAGGGAGCATGCCGAGGGACAGTCATGAGGGCATGTGCTATTGTGCCAGCTGGCTAGCTCCACGGTATTGCTATCAGAGGTTGCTGACGTCTCTAACGGCCCCGTTAGCGGCGCTGGTAGCGAGTAAGCCGTAGGCTTTCAGTGCAGTGCTGACCTGGCGCTCTCGATTCGGCTTCCAGGCCTCCCGGCCTTTTGAGATCATCTCGGCGCGTCTTTGTTCGATGGTTTCTTCATTCACTGCAAGGTGAATACTTCGAGCAGGAATATCAATTTCGATGATGTCGTTTTCCTGCACTAATCCTATTAATCCGCCATTAGCAGCTTCGGGCGAAATATGCCCGATTGACAACCCCGATGATCCACCAGAAAATCGGCCATCGGTAATCAACGCACAGACTTTACCCAGATTCTTCGATTTCAAATAGGAGGTAGGGTAAAGCATTTCCTGCATGCCCGGTCCTCCTTTAGGACCCTCATACCGAACTACTACTACGTCCCCAGGCTCGATTTTGTTACCTAGAATACCCTCGACAGCGGCTTCCTGGCTTTCGAAGATGCGCGCACGACCGTTAAAAGTGAGGATGCTCTCATCGACACCCGCGGTCTTGACGATACAGCCCTCTTCGGCCAGGTTGCCATAGAGCACGGCCAGACCACCATCCTGACTGTAGGCGTGCCGCTGATCGCGAATGCAGCCCTTTTCTCGGTCTGTATCCAAAGATTTATAGAGCATGCTTTGACTGAAGGCGACCTGAGTGGGTACTCCTCCCGGAGCCGCTCTGAAAAAGTCCTTGCGCTTATTGTCCTCGGTTAGACGAACATCCCATAACGCAATGGCTTCCGCCATAGTCTGCTCGTGCACAGTGCGAACATCTCGATTGAGCAGGTTGGCGCGGTCCAGTTCACCCAGGATTGCCATAACGCCACCAGCACGGTGAACGTCTTCCACATGATAATCCGGCGTAGCCGGCGCGACTTTGCAAAGATTCGGCACTTGGCGGCTCAGACGATCAATATCTGACATGGTGAAATCGATCTCTCCTTCTCGCGCGGCGGCCAGCAGGTGTAAAACCGTATTGGTAGAACCTCCCATCGCAATGTCAAGGCACATCGCATTTTCGAAAGCTGCAAAGTTGGCGATTGAACGAGGCAACACGCTGTAGTCATCGTTCTCATAGTGTGACTTTGCCAGAGCAACTATCATTCGACCTGCTTCAAGGAAGAGTCTTTCCCTTTCACTGTGTGTCGCAACCAGTGTACCGTTTCCGGGTAGTGACAGTCCTAAAGCTTCTGTAAGGCAGTTCATGGAATTTGCGGTGAACATTCCCGAGCAAGATCCGCAGGTCGGGCACGCCGACCTTTCCATTGCCTCGGACTCATCGTCGCTGACATTATCGTCCGCCGCGACAATCATGGCATCTATCAGATCGACCGAGCGGTCATGGTCCCTCCAGGTCACTTTACCCGCTTCCATCGGGCCGCCAGAAACGAAAATTGCCGGGATGTTGAGGCGCATTGCCGCCATCAGCATGCCGGGAGTGATCTTGTCACAATTGGAAATACATACCAGCGCATCGGCGCAGTGCGCATTGACCATATACTCCACTGAATCGGCGATAATTTCCCTGGAAGGCAGGGAGTACAGCATGCCTCCATGGCCCATGGCGATACCGTCATCAACCGCAATAGTGTTGAACTCTTTAGCCACTCCACCGGCTTTTTCAATTTCCCGCGCAACCAGTTGACCCATGTCCTTAAGGTGCACATGACCCGGAACAAATTGAGTAAACGAATTTGATACAGCGATAATTGGTTTATTGAAATCCTCGTCGGTCATGCCAGTTGCGCGCCATAAAGCGCGTGCTCCAGCCATGGTGCGTCCGCGAGTAGTTGTCCAGGATCGATAGTCAGGCATGATGAGAGTCCAGCTGCTGTAAATATAATGGTAAATTTTTTCGAGGCACAATCTTATCAAATTACCTGGGGTTGCGACCTACCACCGTGCAATGTGTGGTACGCTTCGCTCCCAGGTATTCAACAGAACCTGGATAATGAAAAGACTTTTTCACTTTGCAGTTGCCTTGATATTCCTGAACTTGGTTGCATGCGGAGGAGGGGGCGACGGTGGCAGTTCTAATGGCGCGGGATCTGCTTCAGGATCCAGCCCAAGCGTCAATTCTGCAGACCTCGCTAAATTTGCCGGTACCTATACCGGAACAATTACCGCGACCGCAAATGTAGACGGCAAATCGGAAACTCTGAGCCGGCAAATCACCTTTGTGGTATCTGAGGATGGCGACACGATTAGCGTGCAAGGAGAAACGTTTCCATTAACCAGTCAAAACTTCGAAATAACTGTGCCCCTTCAGATTACAAATGGCGATATTAACTGTATTTTTCTCGATGCCATATTCAAAGGTACGATAAGAGAGAATCAGATTTCGGGGACGATAAGCGGTGCAACTGAGTGCCTGGTAGGTGGCACTAAAAAAGTCCCAGGCGAAATTTCTGGCTATTCGGGGGCAACCAGAATCTAGTGAGAAGCCAGCCGCTTACTATCAACCTATCACCATTATAAATATCGCATCGAATCGAACTCGCCTTGCTATAAGGTGCGGGTGATGTGGCTGTGCCTATGTGGAATAAGAGAATTTCGGTCCGGTGGAGATCTATTGCCCGTTTGATACCAACTGTTTTAACTCCTGGTCCAGCCGATCGAGAATCTCGTCATACTTAAAAGCGCCTACTTTTTCTCCCTGTCGTTTTAAATTGACATAATTGGGGCCGCACCACAGTCCTAAATCAGCATCGTCTGTTTCTCCAGGGCCGTTTACTCTGCAACCCATTACAGCGATGGTAACGGCATGTTGTTCAGCCCAGGATGTACGCTCCTGGACCTTGTGGGCAAGATCGATAAAAGCCTCATTTTCTACCCTGGAACAGCTAGGACAACTGATCAGGTTGAGCCGGTCGGCATTAAAGTGCACCACCGTTCGGACTCTACCGGCATTAATATCATCGAGTATCCCTCTACCAGCCTCGATTTCTTCATATTTACGCTCATAGGGCAGAGTAAGAGAAACCCGTATGGTGTCTCCAATCCCTTTACCAATCAATTGCTCGAAAGCGATTCGCGTCTTTTCTACACCCATGGGCGGTATACCGGCTTCGGTTACACCGAGATGAAGGGGTATATCGGGTCGTACCTCGGCAAATCGCAGGTAGGCATCAACCGTCTTGGCAGGATCTGAATCCTTAAGCGACACGCAATATCTGGTGTACCCCAGATGGTCCAGCCAATCGCTATGCTCCAGGGCGCTTTCGACCATAGGGATGATCGAATCATCATCGGCATAACGTGCCGCTTTGTCGGGGTCCACAGAACCGGCATTGACCCCGACGCGCATGGCACAATCATGCTTAACTGCAATATCTGCCAGGTAAGCTACCTTTTCTTTCCACGGTTTCTTGCGCTCATGATGATAAAGATGACCTGGGTTATAACGAATCTTATCGACATGGGGTGCAAGCACTTCAGCCAGACGATAGTTTTCCTGCAGATCGACGCTCAATACTGCATCGGTTTCATCGCGCAACTGAATCAAGGCCGCAGCGTCTTTCTTGTTGTCCGCTGCGATTCTGATAATATCCGCGCCAGCTTTTTCTAAGGATCGCAGTTGACCCAGTGTGGCATTAATATCCGTAGTCGGTGTGGCACACATACTCTGCACTGCAATGGGATGACCCTGACCAATAGTAATGTTTCCGATCTTGACCGGGCGAGTGGGATTACGTTGAATCATTCAGGTGGTAAATTGCATAAGCGAGAGGGGTCGCTACCCTATCGCGTCTTTGAAAATGGCGCAACTCTATGATGTCTCCACGGATCCATATAACCGTTTTAATGATACCTCTTGAAAATTGATATCGAATCTCTGAACGACCAGCTTGCAAATACAAATTGCCCAGCTGCTGGCAAAATAGTCTGGTTCAATCGAGTCGCCTCAACCAATGACTACATTATGGATCTGAATGATTTTCATGCTGTAGTGTGCCTCGCAGGGCTGCAGATTTCAGGGCGCGGCCGGCGTGGCAACAGCTGGCAGGCACCCTATGCAAGCAGCATTCTGATGTCGATAGGTTGGCGCATTGACCAGGCCAACATCAGTGGGCTGTCTCTCGCTTGTGGGATTGCCGTTGGGCGTGCTTTGAAGGCGATCGGTGTAAGTGGCGTCTCCCTCAAGTGGCCCAATGACTTGCTTTTGAGAGGCGCCAAATTTGCCGGCATTCTGGTTGAACTTGCTGACGATAAATGTGTGGTGGGATTAGGTGTGAACATAAATATTAAGGAAGACCAATTTCAGTCTCCTATGGAAACGTCTACACCTTGGACAGACCTTTATCGTGAGGGCTATAACATTGATTATCAGGCGCTGGTCTGTCAGCTGATTACGAAGCTGTGTGATACTCTTGGACGCTTCTCAAAAGAGGGATTTGCTCCGTTTGTTGAAGAGTGGAATCAAAATCATCTTTTTCACTTGCGACAAGTGAAGGTGTGCGGACAGCAAACGGTCAGCGGACGAGTTTACGGGGTAAGTGAACAAGGTGGATTGATGCTCGAAACCAATTCCGGTATTCAAGTATTCTATTCAGGTGATGTTTCCTTGATTCCCGCGCCAGGAACCGGGACGCAAGAATGAGCCCCACATTGCTGATCGACATGGGAAACCAGCGCCTTAAGTGGGCAATGCTGGATATTTCGCCTGGTCAGAGTGTCGGTGAACTATTGTCTGGTTTAGAGAAGCATAACGGTATCGTGGATATCGCAGACAGCGCTGATAGCATGTTTCAACGATCTCGGTTTGAAGAGGTCGTTCAACACGCAGGGATTCCAGCCCGGGTGTTTGTAAGTTGCGTCAGTGCACAGCAAGCTTGGGAAGAACTCGATCAATTGAGTTTCGATTCCTGGCAAATTAGGCCAGTAAGGGTCAATTCTGAGGCAACCAGAATCGGCTTGACTAACCAGTATGCCGATCCCACCCAACTTGGATCTGATCGTTGGCTGGCTGCTGTGGCGGGATATCAGCTTGTGTGCAAAGAGCGTAACAAGCAAGCGGTTATCATAGTCGATGCGGGCACCGCCGTTACGGTTGATCTAGTGGATGCCCACCAGTTTAAAGGTGGCGCCATTCTTCCGGGCGTGGCTATGATGATAAAGGCACTGGGAAACTCCACCGGTATGATCGATATAGATATATCCACTGTATCGCAGCATGTTGAAGCACTGCGATATCCAGATGTTGTGGCGGTTACCAGTGATGCAGCGGTGCAGGCGGGCACGCTTGCCTCGGTTGCCGGCGGGGTGGAGCGCTGCCTCGGACAGATGCACCAAGTCTGCGATGGATCTGTTGATGTGTTGATCACAGGAGGTGATGCTAGACTGGTTACTTCGATGATTGACTACCCTTGTGAAATTGTTCCGCGGCTGGTGCTCGCTGGCTTGGCCTTGATTGCAATGGGGGAACTGGAATGAAGTGGGTAGCTGCAGTGTTGATGATTGTCAACGTCGTAATATTCCTGGGCGTAAGTGATCGGCAGGTTGAATCAGCTTTCCGGGGAAACGATTTCAAACCGGACGTCAATCGAGAGAGTATGATGCTTCTGCAGGAAACATTACCGATAAACTCAGGTGATCCGGAATTGCAGGGCCCTGACGAAGCACGGTCTCCCACGCTGGTCACAGCTCCCGACGTCTCTTCCGATTCCGATTTGCAAACCGTTGCAATAGAAGCCAATGAGCTGGCTATGGTTGATGTCGATCTAGTTGAAGTCGATATCAATCACGATGTCAATATTACAGTAACAGAAGGGGCGGTGCCTGATTCAAGCTCTGAGCCGAGTGAGGATACTCAAGAGGGACGCGAAATCGTTCTGGCTGCCCCGCCGGGTCAGTTCTCTTGCTATCGAGTGGGGCCATTCAAAGACAAGTCCATATGGCGCGGTGCAAGACAGTGGGTCACAGACCAAGGCCTCGAATTTGTCGCGGTACGGAGTGAAAGCAGGGAATTGAGGGCCGTACGTGTTTATGTTGGGCCATTTGACTCGATTAATGCGGCGCAGCAGGATGTCGACAGGCTGGATAACAAGGAGCTTGATTTCTTCGTATATCTTCGGGATAACGGGGAGGCTCGAATATCACTTGGTTATTTCACTCAGGAAGAGCTCGCGGCGAAGTTTGTAGCCTATCTATCGACTCAGGATATTGAGGCTAAATCGCAACCTGAATATCGCACTCTCGGCCCTTTTGACTGGATGGATATCAAGGTAAAAAGTACCTCTCGCTGGGACTTGCTGGAGCGGGATTGGCAGGATGCTGGAGTAAAGATTACTGAGCGGCAATGTACTTCGGGTTGAATCCTTTACAAAGTGGCGGAATCAAACAGGTTTTTAGGATTTGTATGTCTGCTCGCGTGCCTCCGAAATCGGCTCCGCATTGGTGAGCTGAAATTGCTGTTTCGGCATTGCAATTAACGTGCCAATTTGAGTAAAATCGCGCTCCATTTTGTGTAACGGTTTGTGAGCAGGCCAATGCGTCGGTCAGCGGTGGTGATTTGATAACTATCCCTTCTCGATAAGTCATTGTTTTTCAGATATTTTTTCGTTTTTTAGTTAGCCCGCATAGCTCAGTTGGCTAGAGCAGCTGATTTGTAAAATTGCACCTTTTCGGGGAAACCCGGGAAGTGGAGGTGGCTAAAACGGGGAAACCTTCCCGGGTGGTTGTTAAAACGGTCCAATCCGACCGTCAATTTCACAACGTTACCCGATTGGCAATCCCGTGCTACCCCGGTTCGAAGTTGATGAGACCTTAAGGTTCTCCAATACCTTGGATTGGGGGAGTGTAGAGACTTTACACCACCCACCTGCAGCCCGAATGGTCGGGTATGGTGAAGAGAAAGTCCAGACCCCAAACCCAAAACACGCCTTCTGGGGGCGGTAACGGGGCCGCGAAAGCGGTGGTAGGTAAGAATCAGCCGGTCGGGGGTTCGAGTCCCTCTGCGGGCTCCACTAGAAGCGGATATCGCTTGGCTGAAACGGATGGGTGTATCGTGAAACGCAGCACGAAGTGGCTGTCGGGAAACCGGCCTGAATGGTCCTGCAGCGACTGGTCGCAAATGGATCGAAAAGTTGTTGGAGGGGTTCCCGAGCGGTCAAAGGGGGCAGACTGTAAATCTGCTGGCTCAGCCTTCGGAGGTTCGAATCCTCCCCCCTCCACCACCGCCGCGGTGTGTGTGAGAAAAGCGCGCAGTTCGGCGTGATTGTATAGAAGTGCGGGTGTAGTTCAACGGCTAGAACCTCAGCCTTCCAAGCTGATGATGTGGGTTCGATTCCCATCACCCGCTCCATGGTTGGAATAGTTTTTGAGAGAGTTGCGACGCCCATATAGCTCAGCCGGTAGAGCACTTCCTTGGTAAGGAAGAGGTCACCAGTTCAAATCTGGTTATGGGCTCCATAAAAGGGCCGCGGTTGCAGTTAGCGCAGGTGCTAGGTGTTAGTAGTTATTCTTGGGATTTGATGGTCCAAGGTGACAGAATTTTTATCAGGAATGGGATCTTAATCGAGCGAGATTAGCAATGTCGAAAGAAAAATTTGAGAGAACGAAGCCGCACGTAAACGTTGGCACGATAGGTCACGTAGACCATGGTAAGACGACTTTAACGGCGGCGATGACCAAGGTGCTGTCGACGAAGTATGGTGGATCGGCGAAAGATTTTGCTGACATTGACAATGCGCCTGAAGAGCGAGAGCGCGGGATCACGATTGCGACGGCGCACGTAGAGTATGAGACGGAAGGTCGTCATTACGCGCACGTAGACTGCCCGGGCCACGCGGACTATGTGAAGAACATGATCACCGGAGCGGCGCAGATGGATGGTGCGATCCTGGTATGTTCAGCGGCGGACGGTCCGATGCCGCAGACCCGTGAGCACATACTGCTGGCGCGTCAGGTTGGAGTGCCGTACATCGTGGTGTTTATGAACAAGGCGGACATGGTCGACGACGAAGAGCTGTTGGAACTGGTAGAGATGGAAATACGGGAGCTTCTGGACAGTTATGAATTTCCGGGTGACGACACGCCGATTATTATTGGCTCAGCGCTGAAGGCACTGGAAGGCGACACGTCTGATATCGGGGAGGGGTCGATTATGAAGCTGGCTGAGGCGTTAGATAGTTACATTCCGGAGCCTGAGCGTGCGGTAGATGGAGATTTTCTGATGCCGGTAGAGGATGTGTTCTCGATATCTGGACGCGGTACGGTGGTCACGGGACGTATAGAGCGAGGCGTGATCAAGGTAGGCGAGGAGATCGAGATTGTAGGGGTCAATGATACGACTAAGACCACGTGCACGGGGGTAGAGATGTTCCGCAAGCTTCTGGACGAAGGACAGGCGGGAGATAACGTAGGTATTCTGCTTCGAGGCACCAAGCGAGAGGAAGTGGAGCGCGGTCAGGTACTGGCGAAGCCGGGATCGATCACGCCGCACACTAAGTTTGAGGCAGAGGTATATATTTTGTCGAAGGAAGAGGGTGGACGCCACACGCCATTTTTCAATGGATATCGCCCACAGTTTTACTTCCGCACGACGGATGTGACGGGAGCCTGTGAGCTGCCTGGAGATATTGAGATGGTGATGCCTGGAGACAATGTGAAGATGACGGCGGAGTTGATTGCGCCGATAGCGATGGAAGAAGGTCTACGCTTTGCGATACGCGAGGGCGGTCGCACTGTGGGTGCGGGCGTGGTGGCTAAGATTATCGCTTAACAATCGATAGTTCCGGATAGTGGGAACTGCGCGCGGTTACCTTGGATTCTCCCCCCGGTGACAGCCTAAGGTTAAAGTTCGAAGGCCAGTAGCTCAATTGGCAGAGCGGCGGTCTCCAAAACCGCAGGTTGGGGGTTCGATTCCCTCCTGGCCTGCCATTCGAACCCGGAATTCGATAAATCGTTGAGTAGCTGATTTGAATAAACCAGCTACTCACCACTGACCATAGAAATAGAGAAGGCAAATTGAAAGATAAGCTGACGCTGACATTCGCTGCGCTGGTAGTCGTGGCATCGATAGTGCTCTATTACCTGCTGGAGGACCAGATCCAGGTCGTGCGTGTGGGTGTGGTATTGGCTGGGGTCGGAATGGCGTTATTTGTTGCTTATATGAGCGATACCGGCAAAGCAGCGTGGACTTTTGCAAAAGGTGCAAATATTGAACGTCAGAAAGTAGTGTGGCCGAACCGCCGCGAAGCGGCCATGGTGACATTGATGGTGATTATCCTGGTTATAGTGATCGGCTTGTTCATCGCTTTGGTGGATAAGATCCTGTTTGAAACCATTTACGACTTTATTCTTGGAGTAAGCGAGTAAAAATTATGTCTGAGCAAGAACCGTCATTGCAAACCCAGGACACCGTTAAAAAACGGTGGTACGTGCTGCAGGCATTTTCTGGATATGAGAAAAAGGTTAAGCAGTCACTGCAGGAGCACATTGATCGTGCCGGTATGCAGGATTTATTCGGCGATATCTTGGTCCCTACTGAAGAGGTGGTTGAGATGAAGGCTGGCCAGAAGAGGACCAGTGAACGAAAATTTTTCCCCGGATATGTCCTGGTCAATATGGCGATGACGGATGAGACTTGGCACCTGGTTAAGGCAGTGCCCCGGGTCGCCGGATTCATCGGTGGTACTGAAAACCGGCCGATGCCGATTTCAGATCGAGAGGCTAAAGAGATTATCCAGCAGGTTTCAGATAGCGCCGATGCGCCTAAGATGAAATTCACCTTTGCGCCTGGAGAGCTTGTAAGAATTATTGATGGGCCGTTTGCAGATTTTAACGGGACGGTCGAAGACGCCAACTTTGAAAAATCTAAATTGCGCGTCTCAGTCACAATTTTTGGACGCTCAACTCCGGTTGAGCTCGATTTTACTCAGGTAGAGAAGGGCTAATTCTCTATCTGTTGAATTAACTGGGGAGCTTCTGCCCGGAGCGTTTGCACCCATATATATGAGGCATAAAGATGGCCAAGAAAATTGATGCTTACATCAAACTGCAGGTTCCTGCGGGGGATGCCAAGCCTAGTCCACCGGTTGGCCCGGCTCTGGGGCAGCATGGTGTCAATATTATGGAATTCTGCAAGGCGTTCAACGCCGAGACTCAGGATATGGAGAAGGGGTTACCAGTGCCAGTAGTGATTACGGTATATGCTGACAAAAGCTTTACTTATGTAAAGAAGACGCCACCAGCCGCGATCCTGATCAAGAAAGCTGCGGGAATCGGTAAAGGCAGCGGTGTGCCAAATCGCGATAAGGTTGGCAAATTGAACCGAAGTCAGCTGGAAGAAATTGCCAAGGCCAAGGAACCGGATCTGAGTGCATACGATATGGACGCGGCGGTTAAAATTATTGCCGGTACTGCTCGCAGTATGGGTGTTGAAACGGAGGGTGCGTAAGATGGCAGGAAAAGGAAAACGAATTCGCGCTGCGAACGAAAAAGTTGAACGAGAGAAATTGTATCCGTTGAACGAAGCGCTGTCTCTGGTTAAAGAGCTCACTTCAGTTAAATTCGATGAGACCGTGGATGCCGCAATTAATCTAGGTGTCAATGCGCGAAAGTCTGACCAGAATGTGCGCGGTGCGACAGTATTGCCAAAGGGTACTGGTAAATCGGTTCGCGTGGCGGTATTCGCTGAAGGTGAAGATGCCGAGAAAGCTAAGGCAGCCGGTGCTGATATCGTTGGATTGCAGGATCTGGCAGATAGTGTCAAGGCAGGCAATATTGATTTCGAATTGTGTATTGCGACGCCTGCGACTATGCGTGTGGTCGGTCAGCTCGGACAAATCCTGGGTCCGAGAGGCATCATGCCGAACCCGAAGGTCGGGACAGTAACCACTGATGTGGCGAAAGCTGTCTCCGATGCCAAGTCCGGTCAGATCCAGTTTCGCATCGACAAGTCTGGAATTATTCATTGCCCGATCGGTAAAGCTTCATTCTCGGCCGATGACCTTGAGGAGAACCTCAATGCCGTGATCAGTGCATTGATTAAATCCAAGCCCGCGGCCTCAAAAGGTCAATATATTCGACGTGTGGCGCTGTCAAGCACCATGGGGCCGGGTATTCGGGTAGAACGATCCAGTATCTCGGTGATTTGATAGAGATCATGGGTCAGCAGCAGTCAGATGCCCTGACTGCAGAAAAGTTTGGGGTCCGAAGGGGCAGTTGCTCGCAGCTGATCCGTCGGACGGTCAAAGACCGCTGGTGCGCTTTGCCGCGCTTAATGCGACACCAAATCGGATTTGTTCGGTTCGGTAATTAGCCAGCGTAGACGGTGGCCCGAAGTCAGGAATCATCCTGGTGCAGGACACCATTATTAATGGGAGTTGCTTAAATGAGCTTAAGTTTCGAACAGAAAAAGGCGGTAGTAAGCGAAGTGACTGAGGCAATTGCTTCAGCACAAGCCGGTGTGCTTGCCGAGTATCGCGGAATGACAGTTTCTCAACTAACAGACTTGCGTAAGGAAGCGCGCAACGCAGGCGTGTGGATCAGGGTTGTGAAGAACAATCTTGCAAAGCGCGTTATCGATGGCTCCGACTTCGAGTGTTTAACTGAACACTTTGTCGGCCCGGTCATCTTCTCAGCCTCAGAAGACCCAGTCGCTGTGGCCAAGGTGATGTCCAAGTTTGCTGAAGACAATGAAAATCTGAAGATTACCGCAGGAGCCATGAACGGTTCTCTGATGGATCAGAAGACGATCGAGAGTCTTTCCAAACTTCCGGGCCGCGATGAGCTGCTGGCCAAGCTGATGGGCACAATGAACGCCCCTATACAAAAGTTTGTGTCGACGCTTAATGAGGTTCCAGGAAAATTTGTGCGTACTCTCTCTGCAGTTGCTGAGAGTAAGGAAGCGGCTTAATGCCATATCTGTTGGTTGATTGGCTGAAGTTTCAATAATTTTTATTTTAGTGTTCTAGTAATTAGGAGTATATCCATGGCTTTAAACAAAGAAGAAATTCTCGACGCGATTGCCGAGATGTCTGTTCTTGATCTGTCAGAAATGATCAAGGACATGGAAGAGAAATTCGGCGTATCTGCTTCCGCGGCCGTAGCAGTAGCAGCGGGACCTGCTGCCGCTGGCGGTGATGCGGGCGCGGCTGCTGCTGAAGAAAAAGATGAGTTCGACGTTATTCTGACCGCGTTTGGTGATAAGAAAGTCGGCGTCATCAAGGCAGTGCGCGCCATCACTGGTCTCGGACTCAAAGAGGCGAAAGACCTGGTGGAAGGTGTGCCATCACCGGTCAAGGAAGCTGCATCTAAAGATGAAGCGGAAGAACTTAAGAAGCAGCTTGAAGAAGCTGGCGGTTCGGCCGAACTCAAGTAGTTTTTGTTGAGTCCTTCACAAATGGTGCAGGGTGACGGGTTTCCGTCGCTCTGCATCTTTGCGTTCGGAGGTTTTGAGACAAGTGGATCTCATGAGGCTTATTTGATGTCACGACAGGGCTTCAAATTGGGCACAGCCTTATTTCAAACAGGCTTTAGTCAACATTAACCAACAATGACGATTAAAGTTGATTTGAAATATGGTTTATTTTTTTACAGCAGTTTATCGCTGGTAATTTTTGACACTAGGTTGATCTGACAAGAGGACAACAGATGGGCTATTCCTTTACCGAGAAAAAACGTATTCGTAAGAACTTCAGTAAGCGTTCTGACGATTTCGAGGTGCCGTACCTTTTGACGACCCAGAAAGAGTCGTACTACAGATATCTGCAGGCTGATATTGCGCCGCAACAACGCATCGATCAGGGTATCCAGGCTGCGTTTAAATCTGTATTTCCTATCGAGAGTTACAATGGCAGCGTAATTTTAGATTTCGTCAGTTACCGCCTCGAGAAGCCTCGTTTCGATGTTAATGAATGCATGCAGCGCGGTTTGGTGTTTTCATGTCCTCTGCGGGTGGTCCTGCGACTGGTTATTTTTAATAAAAGTGGTAGCGGCAAAAAACCAAAGGATGTCATCGAGCAGGAGGTGTTCCTGGGCGATATGCCTTTGATGACCGATAACGGCACATTTGTAATTAATGGCACGGAACGGGTTATCGTTTCTCAGCTGCATCGTTCTCCCGGAGTGATTTT
Source organism: Gammaproteobacteria bacterium (assembly GCA_024644945.1). Lineage (GTDB taxonomy): Bacteria > Pseudomonadota > Gammaproteobacteria > Arenicellales > Poriferihabitantaceae > VYFG01. The sequence continues at coordinate 50,571 of JAHEGU010000008.1, forward strand.
CGATCACGATGGGGGTAAGACGCATGCCTCGAGCAAGCTGTTATTTTCGGCCCGTGTCATCCCGTATCGAGGCTCATGGTTAGACATGGAATTCGATCCGAAGGATCTTCTCTATATTCGTATTGATCGTCGGCGCAAGCTTCCAGCAACCATTATTCTGCGTGCTCTTGGCTACGACACCGAGGAGATTCTCGCGATGTTTTATGAGAATGATGTCATCTCCCTCGGTGAAGAAAGCTGCATGATTGAACTTGTGCCGGAACGTCTGCGTGGCCAGCAACTGGAGTTCGACCTGAAAGGGCCCAAAGGCAAGATTCTGGTAGAGGCCGAGAAGAGAATCACTGCACGACACACCCGAGAACTTGAAAAGGCGGGCATGAACGAGATCGAAGTGCCTGATGTATATATCGTCGGGCGAACTTTGTCGAAAAATATCATTGACCAGGAAACTGGCGAGCTGTTCGCCGAGTCCAATCAGGAAATCACCGCAGAATTACTGGAGGCTTTGCGCGAGGCTGGTGTGGTGCAGATTGAGACCATTTATACCAACGACATCGATTGCGGGCCGTTCATATCTGATACATTGCGAATCGATGCTACCCGCAGCGAAGAAGAGGCTCAGATAGAAATCTATCGCATGATGCGTCCAGGTGAGCCGCCAACCAAGGAAGCCTCGGCTGCGCTTTTTACCAATCTGTTCTTCAATCATGAACGCTACGATTTGTCTGCGGTGGGTCGTATGAAGTTCAATCGACGCCTTGGGCGTGAGAGCGATGAAGGTCCAGGTACTCTGAGTAAGCAGGATGTCATCGACGTAATGAAGAAGATTGTTTCGCTGAAGAATGGCAAAGGCGAAATTGACGATATAGATAACCTTGGTAATCGTCGGGTCCGATCAGTTGGTGAACTGGTGGAAAACCAGTTTCGTATTGGTCTGGTGCGGGTTGAGCGCGCTGTTAAAGAACGACTCAACCTGGTAGAGAGTGAGAATCTGACGCCACAAGATCTTATTAATGCCAAGCCTGTAGCGGCAGTGGTTCGAGAGTTTTTTGGTTCCAGCCAATTGTCTCAGTTCATGGACCAAACCAATCCGCTGTCGGAAGTCACTCACAAGCGACGTGTGTCAGCACTTGGCCCAGGTGGTTTGACTCGAGAACGAGCTGGCTTCGAAGTGCGCGACGTGCATCCGACCCACTACGGCAGGGTTTGCCCGATCGAGACACCTGAAGGGCCGAACATCGGTCTCATCAACTCTCTCGCAGTGTTTGCTCGGACCAACGAATACGGCTTTCTCGAAACACCATATCGTAAAGTTAAGGATGGAAAGATTACTGACGACGTGGAATTCCTGTCTGCGATTGAAGAACATAAGTATGTGATCGCACAGGCAAACTCAGTACTGGACGCCACTGGAAAATTCACTAATGAGCTGGTTTCCTGTCGGCACAAGAATGAATTCTCGCTGTCGACGCCTGATCAGATTGACTATATTGACGTTGGACCGCAACAGATTGTGTCGGTCGCTGCGTCGCTGGTGCCTTTCCTCGAGCATGATGATGCTAACCGCGCATTGATGGGTTCAAACATGCAGCGACAGGCAGTGCCGGTGTTGCGCAGTGAAAAACCTCTGGTCGGTACCGGAATGGAACGCACGGTTGCAGTGGACTCGGGTGTTACTGTGGTGGCACGGCGCGGTGGCATGGTCGACTTTGTTGATGCTTCCAGAATTGTGGTTCGAGTCAATGATAATGAAGGTATTGAAGGTGAGCCAGGCGTCGATATATATAATCTGACCAAATACCAACGTTCTAACCAGAATACCACCATCAATCAGCGTCCGCTGGTGCAGTATAACGACGTGGTACAACGTGGAGATGTGTTGGCGGACGGACCTTCCACCGATATGGGTGAGCTGGCGCTTGGGCGAAATGTGTTAATGGCGTTTATGCCGTGGAATGGTTATAACTTTGAGGATTCGATCCTGATCTCCGAGCGATTGGTGAAGGACGAGGTGTATACCTCGATTCATATCCAGGAGCTTTCCTGCGTGGCTCGCGATACCAAACTTGGTTCAGAGGAAATCAGCCGAGATATTCCGAATGTTGGAGAAAGCGCGCTTTCCAAGCTGGACGAATCCGGCATTGTGTATATCGGTGCTGAAACTCAGCCTGGTGATGTGCTGGTGGGTAAGATAACACCGAAAGGTGAAACTCAACTGACTCCAGAGGAGAAGCTGCTGCGAGCAATTTTCGGTGAGAAGGCCTCCGACGTAAAAGACACCTCACTGCGCATGCCCTCCGGTATGAAGGGTACTGTTATTGACGTACAGGTATTTACACGTGAGGGTCTCAAGAAGGATGCCCGCGCCACGGCTAATGATGATTTCGAACTTGCTATGGTGCGTAAAAATCTGGATGACCAGATGCGTATTGTCGAGGATGACTCGTTTGCACGAATTGAGAAGTTGCTGCGCAATCATGTCGCTGAGGGTGGTCCTAACAGCCTTAAGGCTGGCGATAAAGTAACGTCGGATTATCTGGCTGAATTGCCACGTAAACAGTGGTTTGAAATCCGCCTGCGCAATGAGGAGGTGAATGAGCAAATCGAGCGCATTCGCGACCAGCTCGAACTTCAACGCAGGGATTTTGATAATCGTTTCGAGGAGAAACGTGAAAAAATCCAGATGGGTGACGATTTAGCCCCCGGCGTACTTAAGATCGTAAAGGTTTTTGTCGCAGTGAAGCGCAGATTGCAGCCCGGTGACAAAATGGCGGGTAGACACGGAAACAAGGGTGTGATCTCGAAGATCGTGCCTGTAGAAGATATGCCTTATATGGAAGATGGAACCTCCGTTGATATCTGTCTTAATCCGCTTGGCGTGCCTTCACGTATGAATGTTGGTCAGGTGCTTGAAACTCATCTTGGATGGGCCGCTAAGAACCTAGGACAGCAAATTGATGACATGCTGCGCAAGGCAAAGAAACCTGATCAATTGCGTAAATATCTGGGCAAGGTTTATAACACCAGTGGCAAGAAAGAGGATCTTGATTCGTTCAGCGATGACGAGGTACTCGAGCTGGCCAGTAATTTGCGCCAGGGTGTACCTATGGCGACTCCAGTGTTTGATGGTGCTCACGAGTCAGAGATCAAAGGGATGCTCAAGCTTGCGGGTCTGCCGGAAAGTGGTCAGACCACGCTGTTTGATGGGCGAACCGGAGAGGCTTTTGACCGGCCGGTGACTTGTGGCTACATGTACATTCTAAAACTCAACCACCTGGTGGATGATAAGATGCACGCTCGATCTACCGGCCCTTACAGCCTGATCACCCAGCAGCCTCTCGGCGGAAAGGCCCAGTTTGGTGGGCAACGATTTGGTGAGATGGAAGTCTGGGCGCTGGAAGCCTACGGCGCCGCGTATACCCTTCAGGAAATGCTGACAGTGAAGTCGGACGACGTTGTTGGGCGCTCCAAGATCTACGAGAACATTGTCAGGGGGGATCACGGCATGGATGCAGGTATGCCCGAATCCTTCAACGTGCTGGTCAAGGAAATCCGAGCACTTGGGCTCAATATTGAGCTCCAGCAGGATAAAAGCTAATCATCAACCGACTACTTACGAGGCAGAAAAATGAGAGACATTTTTAACCTGTTTAAACAAAACGATACGGTTGAGGATTTTGACGCTATCCGTGTCAGCATAGCTTCACCGGAGAAAATTCGGTCCTGGTCTTATGGTGAAGTAAAGAAGCCGGAGACTATTAACTATCGTACCTTCCGCCCTGAGCGCGACGGCCTGTTCTGCGCCAAACTTTTTGGTCCGGTCAGCGACTATGAGTGTTTGTGCGGAAAATACAAACGTTTGAAGCATCGCGGCGTCATATGTGAAAAATGTGGCGTAGAGGTTACGCTATCCAAGGTGCGCCGGGAGCGCATGGGCCATATCGAACTGGCGGCCCCGTGTGCGCATATCTGGTTCCTTAAGTCGTTACCGTCCCGACTCGGTCTATTGCTTGATATGACCGTGCGCGAGATGGAGCGTGTTCTCTATTTCGAGGCTTATGTCATTATCGATCCAGGTGCGACTGATTTTGAGCGTGGTGCACTGCTGACGGAAGAAACCTATCTCGATGCGATTGAAAAGTACGGCGATGCATTCGAAGCCCGCATGGGTGCGGATGCAATTCGGTCATTATTGCGAGAGATCGATCTAGAAGTTGAGGAAGGCTTGCTGCGCGAAGAACTTGCGGCTACTAAATCCGAAACCAAGATCAAGAAGTTCACCAGCCGCCTAAAAGTTATCGAGGCTTTCCTTAAGTCAGGAAACAAACCGGATTGGATGATCATGGATGTGTTGCCTGTGCTTCCGCCTGACCTTCGACCGCTGGTGCCATTGGAAGGTGGGCGCTTTGCAACCTCTGACTTGAATGACCTTTATCGCCGGGTAATCAACCGCAATAATCGTCTTAAGCGATTACTGGATTTGAATGCACCGGATCTTATCGTACGCAACGAAAAGCGTATGCTGCAGGAGGCAGTCGATGCGTTGTTAGACAACGGACGACGCGGTAAAGCGATAACCGGTGCCAATAAGCGTCAGCTAAAGTCCATTTCGGACATGATCAAGGGTAAACAGGGTCGGTTCCGACAAAACTTGCTCGGTAAGCGGGTCGATTACTCAGGACGCTCAGTAATCGTTGTAGGGCCAACTCTTAAGCTGCATCAATGCGGCTTGCCGAAGAAAATGGCCCTCGAACTGTTCAAGCCGTTTATATTCAGCAAGCTCGAACTGCGCGGTCTCGCCACTACTATCAAGCAAGCTAAGAAAATGGTGGAGATGGAAAGTCCCGAGGTTTGGGATATTCTCGAAGAAGTGATTCGAGAACACCCAGTGATGTTGAATCGGGCGCCGACACTGCACCGGCTCGGTATCCAGGCGTTTGAGCCTGTGCTCATTGAAGGCAAGGCAATTCAGCTGCATCCGTTAGTATGTACGCCATATAACGCGGACTTTGATGGCGACCAGATGGCTGTTCACGTGCCGCTCTCTATTGAGGCACAACTGGAAGCCCGGTCCTTGATGATGTCTACTAACAACATCCTTTCTCCGGCAAACGGTGAACCGATTATTGTGCCTTCTCAGGATATTATTCTGGGTCTTTACTACATGACTCGGGAAAGTGCCGATGCAAAGGGTACGGGGGGCTATTTCTCAGATTTAAACGAGTTGCGCCGCGCTAATGATTCCGGTCAGGCGCACCTGCATGCGCGTATCAAGGTTCGCGTACCGAGCGTTGATGAGAGCGGTGAGCCTACCGGTGAGATGCACATCATCGAAACCACCGTGGGTAGAGCGCTGCTATCTGAAATTCTGCCCAAAGGTCTGGCGTTTGATCTGATTGACCGGCCGATGAAGAAGAAAACCATTTCTGAGCTGATCAATGTTTGTTATCGCAATGCCGGACTCAAGGAGTCGGTTATCTTTGCCGACCAGCTCATGTACACCGGCTTTCGAATGGCGGCCCTGGCGGGTATTTCCATTGGTGTCGATGACATGGTGATTCCGGCAAGCAAAGATGCCATGCTGGGTGTGGCGCAGAAAGAAGTAGTCGAGATCCAGAGCCAGTATACCAATGGACTGCTGACGGACGGTGAGCGGTACAACAAGGTAATCGATATCTGGACCCGCACCAGTGAGCAGGTTGCTGATGCCATGATGAGCGAACTCGGTGTGGATGAGGTAAGCAATAAAGAAGGCAAAACTGTCGAGCAGGAGTCCTTCAACTCGATTTACATGATGGCTGACTCGGGGGCGAGAGGCTCTCATGCCCAGATCCGTCAGCTGGCCGGTATGCGGGGTCTGATGGCTAAACCGGATGGATCCATTATCGAAACGCCAATCACCGCAAACTTTCGTGAAGGGCTTAATGTGTTGCAGTACTTCATTTCCACTCACGGTGCCCGTAAGGGCTTGGCCGACACCGCGCTCAAGACGGCGAACTCAGGTTATCTGACGCGTCGATTGGTGGACGTCTGTCAGGATCTGGTGGTGACCGAGGAAGATTGCGGTACCTCCAATGGTCTGCGGCGAGAAGCCCAGGTGCAGGGTGGTGAGGTGGTTGTTCCTCTGAGCGATCGGATACTCGGTCGTTACACTACCGAGGATATCGTCGATCCTGCTAGCGGTGACGTAATTGTATCGACAGACCAGATGCTGGATGAATCCCTGGTCAAACTGGTTGATCAGGCAAACTTGCATGAGATTACGGTTCGTTCGGCGGTGACATGTGAAACTCGATATGGCGTTTGTGCCAAATGTTACGGTCGAGACCTGGGTCGCGGGCACAGGATCAATCTTGGAGAAGCGATTGGTGTTATCGCAGCCCAATCCATTGGTGAGCCCGGTACCCAGCTGACGATGCGGACCTTCCACATTGGCGGGGCGGCGTCAGGTTCCGCGGTAACCAGCCAAATCGAGCTCAAGAACGAGGGCAAGATATCTCTGCGTGGGGTCAAGCTGGTAGAAAACAGTGATGGCAATAACGTTGTAGTGACTCGATCCAGTGAGCTGGTGGTTCAGGATGAGCATGGTCGAGATCGTGAACGCCACAAACTGCCTTACGGCGCCGTCTTATCGGTAAAAGAAGGCTCCAAAGTGAAGGTGGGTTCGGTGGTCGCTACCTGGGATCCCCATACTCATCCAATTATTACTGAGGTGGCGGGAAAGGTTGTGTTTACCGACCTGATCGAAGGGGTCACGGTAAATGTGCAGACTGATGAAATTACCGGCCGCACAACTTACGTTATCCTGGATCCACAGCGTCGACGCGGTAGTGCCCACGATATTAAACCGACCATTAGTCTGGTGAGCAAAGACGGTAAGCCGGTGAAAATTCCTGGTACCGATGTCGATGCACGTTATCAGCTTCCTCCGGACTCTATCGTGATGCTGGAAGATGGTCAGGAAGTCCATAATGGCGACGTCCTTGCACGAATACCGCAGGAGTCATCTAAGACGCGCGATATCACAGGCGGTTTGCCTAGAGTCGCGGAGCTTTTCGAAGCGCGTAAACCTAAGGAACCTGCGATATTGGCCGAAGCAACAGGTATTGTTTCTTTTGGTAAAGAGACAAAAAGCAAGCACCGTCTGGTTATTACGACTAAAGAAGGAGAGGTTTTTGACAATCTGATACCGAAAACGCGTCGGATAAATGTATTCGAAGGCGAATTTGTAGAGCGGGGCGAAGTGGTTGTCGATGGCCCGCCATTGGCGAGCGATATCCTCGATTATCGTGGGGTTACCAGTTTGGCCGATTATATTGTCAATGAGGTCCAGGATGTTTATCAGTTGCAGGGTGTAAAGATTAACGATAAGCATATCGAAGTGATCGTTCGTCAGATGCTGCGCAAGGTTCGGATCAATGAGGTAGGCGATAGCACCTTCCTTCCGGGTGAACAGGTTGAGCGGTCGATGCTTCTGGACTACAACGACAATCTGGTTGCAGAGGGTAAACAGCCTGCTGGTTACGCTCCCGAGCTACTAGGTATCACCAAAGCTTCCTTGACTACTGAGTCGTTCATTTCGGCGGCCTCGTTCCAGGAAACCACCAGGGTGCTGACCAATGCGTCGGTCAACGGCAAAATTGACAATTTGCGTGGCCTGAAAGAGAACGTCATCGTGGGCCGATTGATTCCGGCCGGAACCGGGCTGGCGTTTCATGAAGACCGTAAACGAAACCGAATTGAAAGTCTTCAAAAAAATCAAGAACTTGAAGAGCTTCTCGGTTCGGTTGAAGGCGCTTCAGACGATGCCGTTGAGCTCGAAATCAGCGAAGCGTAACGCCTTTGGTTTGATCAGGTTGCCGGCTCATCGAGTTTGAGCCGGTAACCAATCTAAAGCCTTTAGTCAGACCCGGGAAAATAGCCTTGACAGGGGTGTCTCCGGGGCATAGAATCGCCGCCCTCGCAGGGGTCCTGAATGCTAAAAATCTGGCTGAAATGCTGGGTTTGACCGCAAACGGCGAAATCCTCGCGCGATAAATCCCGAGCCAAGTTTGCGTTGTGATTGACGGCATCAATATGCCGCCAGGATCGGGGACGATTTAGACAGTATTTTTAGCGGATTAGTTTAGCGAATGCCCACAGTAAACCAGCTGGTCAGAAAACCACGCAAGAAACAGGTAAAGAAAACAAACGTACCTGCGCTTCAGGCGTGTCCCCAGAAGCGGGGAGTGTGCACTCGTGTTTATACCACTACTCCCAAGAAGCCGAATTCGGCGTTAAGGAAAGTTGCTCGTGTGCGACTGACCAACGGTTTTGAAGTCACCACCTATATTGGCGGTGAAGGCCATAACCTGCAGGAACACTCGGTGGTTCTGTTGCGTGGTGGCCGAGTAAAAGACCTCCCAGGTGTTCGTTACCACACCGTTCGCGGTGCATTGGATACTTCAGGAGTGTCAGATCGGCGACAGGGCCGGTCAAAATATGGTGCCAAGCGACCCAAGTCGTAACGCGCCTCAATTTAATACCTACATTGGGCAGACGCCGTCGCCTTTTGTTTTGCAACTGGCGTAAACCTTAAACTCCCTGGAGTGAAGTCTTAATCAAGGGAGTTGGCGGTGGCGGACGATATGTTCGCACCGCGTATCAGACTGGAAGACTTCGAAAGGATGACTTCGGTGGCCTTGGGTCCGTTCCTCGCGAGCGGTATCAGGGGCGCCCTGGAATAACCCGTTCAGCTTTTGCCGCGAAAAAACTATGCGACAAGGGCGGAATTTTTATGCATTGATTAATTAAAGATTAGCGACAATGCCGAGACGCAGAGAAGTACCAAAACGAGAAATACTGCCTGATCCAAAATACAAGGATCAGACGGTGGCCAAGTTCATTAACATCATGATGTTGGATGGCAAGAAATCTATTGCCGAAGGGATCATGTATGGTGCATTTGACCTGATCAAGGAGCGTGGTAAGGATGACCCAATTGAGGTGTTCAATTCCGCGCTTGAAAATGTGAGCCCCGGTGTCGAAGTCAAAAGTCGCCGAGTCGGCGGTGCGACTTATCAGGTGCCAGTGGAAGTAAGACCCAGTCGGCAGATTGCTCTGGCGATGCGCTGGCTGGTGGATGCTGCACGCCGTCGCAATGAGAAATCTATGACCGCGCGATTGGCGGGCGAGTTGATGGATGCTTCTGAAGAACGTGGCACTGCGGTCAAGAAACGCGAAGACACGCACAAGATGGCTGAAGCCAACAAAGCCTTTTCTCACTACCGTTTTTAGTCAATAAGGTCGTCAAAATAAGTCCCGTGGCCAGAAAAACTCCAATCGATCGTTACCGCAATATAGGCATCATGGCCCATATTGATGCGGGCAAGACGACGACCACGGAACGGGTGCTGTTTTATACGGGCCTGTCGCATAAGATTGGTGAGGTTCACGACGGTAACGCCACCATGGACTGGATGGAGCAGGAGCAGGAGCGCGGTATAACTATTACCTCAGCTGCTACCACTTGTTTTTGGAGTGGTATGGAAAAGCAGTTCCCGCAGCATCGTATTAATATTATCGATACTCCTGGGCACGTTGACTTTACTATTGAAGTCGAACGTTCATTGCGTGTTCTAGATGGTTCAGTAGCAGTTTTCTGCGCTGTAGGCGGCGTAGAACCCCAGTCTGAAACGGTCTGGCGTCAGGCCAACAAATATCATGTGCCCAGAATTGCGTTCGTCAATAAAATGGACCGGGTTGGTGCTGATTTTCTTCGTGTAGTAGAACAAATTAGCGGCCGTCTCGGCGCTAACCCGATACCGATGCAGCTTCCTATTGGTGCGGAAGATAAATTCGAAGGGGTGATCGACCTTGTCAGGATGAAAGCTGTTTACTGGGAAGAGTCGAATGTGGGCGTCAATTTCGAATATCGAGAGGTTCCGGAGTCGATGCTGGCCCAATGTCAGGAGTGGCGAGAGCAGCTGATCGAAGCAGCGGCAGAGGCTGATGATTTGTTGATGGGTAAATTCTTCGAACACGGAGAGTTATCCGAAGAGGAAATCAGACAAGGAATTCGACAAAGAACTCTGCGCAACGAACTGATACCTGTTTTTTGTGGTAGCGCGTTTAAAAATAAAGGCGTGCAGGCCATGCTTGATGCCGTTATCGACTACCTTCCGAGCCCTATAGATGTGCCTGCTATAACAGGTGTGGCTGCGGATGGGAAAACTATTGTCGAGCGTCATTCAGATGATACAGAGCCTTTCGCGGCTCTAGGCTTCAAGATAATGACCGATTCATTTCTTGGGCAGTTAGTCTTCTTCAGAGTTTATTCTGGTGTGCTGAACGCCGGTGACATGGTCTATAACTCAGTTAAAGGCAAGAAAGAAAGAATTGGCAGACTGCTTCAGATGCACGCCAATGACCGTGAAGATATCAAAGAAGTCCGGGCGGGAGATATTGCTGCTGCAGTAGGGCTTAAAACTGTCTCAACCGGAGATACTCTTTGTTCACCGCAAGCGGAAGTTGTACTGGAGAGAATGGAGTTTCCTGATCCGGTCATCTCCCAGGCGGTAGAACCGAAAACCAAGGTGGACCAGGAGAAGCTTTCGGCTGCGCTCGGTAAGCTTGCCCAGGAGGACCCTTCTTTTCATGTTGCCACCGACGAGGAGTCAGGCCAGACAATTATTTCGGGTATGGGGGAGCTGCATCTCGAAATCATAATTGATCGACTCAAGCGGGAATTCAGTGTCGATGCCAATATTGGTAAACCGCAGGTGGCCTATCGCGAGACGATTACCAGAAGCGTAGAGCAGGAATACAAGTACGCTAAGCAAACCGGAGGGCGCGGACAATACGGCCACGTCTATATTCGGCTCGAGCCAATGAAGATGGGTGCGGGATACGAATTTGTTGATCAGATCAAGGGTGGAGCTGTGCCCCGTGAATACATCCCTTCCGTTGATAAGGGAATCCAAGAAGCCATGCATAGTGGTGTGTTGGCGGGTTATCCAGTGATTGATGTCAAAGCCACACTATATGACGGCTCCTTTCACGATGTCGACTCGTCAGAACACGCCTTTAAGGCTGCAGGAATTCAGGCATTTCGGGAAGGTTGCAGGAAAGCTGGTCCACAGTTGCTGGAACCGCTTATGGCAGTGGAGATTGTTTCTCCTGAAGAATACATGGGCAATGTTAATGGCGATATCAGTTCACGGCGGGGCATGATTCATGAAATGGAAGATTCGCCGAGCGGCAAAGTGATTAAGGCTGAAGTGCCGCTTTCAGAAATGTTTGGCTACTCTACTTCGCTGCGTTCGGCGACTCAGGGGCGTGCCAACTACACCATGGAATTTAAGAAGTATGCTCCGGTTCCAGTTAATGTCGCGGAAGCGATCAAGGCCGCGTAGCCAGTAAATTTTAGTGAATACAGTAAACAACCTTTAGTTTGAGAGTTCGAAGATGTCGAAAGAAAAATTTGAGAGAACGAAGCCGCACGTAAACGTTGGCACGATAGGTCACGTAGACCATGGTAAGACGACTTTAACGGCGGCGATGACCAAGGTGCTGTCGACGAAGTATGGTGGATCGGCGAAAGATTTTGCTGACATTGACAATGCGCCTGAAGAGCGAGAGCGCGGGATCACGATTGCGACGGCGCACGTAGAGTATGAGACGGAAGGTCGTCATTACGCGCACGTAGACTGCCCGGGCCACGCGGACTATGTGAAGAACATGATCACCGGAGCGGCGCAGATGGATGGTGCGATCCTGGTATGTTCAGCGGCGGACGGTCCGATGCCGCAGACCCGTGAGCACATACTGCTGGCGCGTCAGGTTGGAGTGCCGTACATCGTGGTGTTTATGAACAAGGCGGACATGGTCGACGACGAAGAGCTGTTGGAACTGGTAGAGATGGAAATACGGGAGCTTCTGGACAGTTATGAATTTCCGGGTGACGACACGCCGATTATTATTGGCTCAGCGCTGAAGGCACTGGAAGGCGACACGTCTGATATCGGGGAGGGGTCGATTATGAAGCTGGCTGAGGCGTTAGATAGTTACATTCCGGAGCCTGAGCGTGCGGTAGATGGAGATTTTCTGATGCCGGTAGAGGATGTGTTCTCGATATCTGGACGCGGTACGGTGGTCACGGGACGTATAGAGCGAGGCGTGATCAAGGTAGGCGAGGAGATCGAGATTGTAGGGGTCAATGATACGACTAAGACCACGTGCACGGGGGTAGAGATGTTCCGCAAGCTTCTGGACGAAGGACAGGCGGGAGATAACGTAGGTATTCTGCTTCGAGGCACCAAGCGAGAGGAAGTGGAGCGCGGTCAGGTACTGGCGAAGCCGGGATCGATCACGCCGCACACTAAGTTTGAGGCAGAGGTATATATTTTGTCGAAGGAAGAGGGTGGACGCCACACGCCATTTTTCAATGGATATCGCCCACAGTTTTACTTCCGCACGACGGATGTGACGGGAGCCTGTGAGCTGCCTGGAGATATTGAGATGGTGATGCCTGGAGACAATGTGAAGATGACGGCGGAGTTGATTGCGCCGATAGCGATGGAAGAAGGTCTACGCTTTGCGATACGCGAGGGCGGTCGCACTGTGGGTGCGGGCGTGGTGGCTAAGATTATCGCTTAACGACCAAGTACTGAATAGTGGTTGGCTTTATAAACCTGTTATCAAGAGATTAAATCCGTGAAGGTCGAGAACCAGAAAATCCGCATTAGCTTGAAAGCTTTTGATCACAAGATGATCGATCGCTCAGCGTTGGAAATAGTCGATACTGCTCGCCGAACTGGCGCCATGGTAATGGGACCGATTCCATTGCCGACAAAGATCGAAAAGTACACGTTGCTTCGGTCGCCGCACGTAAATAAGAAGGCACGCGACCAGTTTGAGATTCGCACCCACAAGCGGATTCTGGATATTGTCGAACCAACGGATAAAACCGTAGATGCGCTGATGAAGCTGGATCTGGCGGCGGGCGTGGACGTTGAAATTAAACTTAACTAATTGTCGGGACGCAGAATAATGTCGATCGGATTGGTAGGAAAAAAAGTCGGGATGACCCGGGTGTTCTCTGAGGACGGGGTATCTACGTCGGTCACTGTGATCGAGGTTAGCCCGAACCGTGTTTCTCAGGTGCGCACCAAGGAGTCGGATGGCTATGATGCGCTGCAAGTGACTGTGGGCGAACGCCGGGCAAATCGTGTCACCAAGGCGATGAAAGGCCATTTCGCGAAAGCTGGGGTTGAGCCCGGTCGCGGTGTTTGGGAGTTTCGGATAGATGCTCCGGTTGAAAATGAAGTCGGTTCTGACCTCACTGTGGATTTGTTCGAAGCGGGCCAGAAGGTCGATGTGAGCGGACAATCCATAGGTAAAGGATTTGCCGGAGTAATCAAACGACATAATTTTAGCGGTGGCCGCGCGACTCACGGTAACTCTAAAGCACATCGACTACCTGGCTCAATCGGTCAGAATCAGGACCCTGGAAAGGTATTTAAGGGTAAAAAAATGGCAGGTCATATGGGTGCGCGACAGCGTGTCCAACAAAACCTGGAAGTGGTTCGAGTTGATAGCGAGCGCAACCTGCTGCTGGTTAGTGGATCAATTCCAGGGTCTAAAGGCGCTGATGTTGTCATCCGTCCCGCGATCAAGGCCGTGAGCCAACACTGAAAAATTATATAGAGAGACTTAATTCATGTCTGTTCAACTAGCGATCAACAAGTCAGGCGGTGGCCAGTCCGGCACTCTGGACCTGTCTGATGCGTTCGGCGCCGCATACAACGAAGCGCTGATTCACCAGGTGGTTACTGCCTACCAGGCAGGCGCTCGTGCTGGTACCAGAGCCCAGAAAAACCGTGCCTCGGTGGCAGGTGGTGGAGCTAAGCCATGGCGTCAGAAAGGTACTGGTCGCGCACGTGCAGGAACGATAACCAGCCCGATTTTTCGAGGTGGCGGACGTGCGTTTCCCGCTTCAACTAGAGACTATTCGCAGAAAGTTAATCGAAAAATGTACCGGGCCGCAATGCGTTCAATCCTCTCTGAGTTGAATCGCCAGGAGCGCCTGGTTGTGGTTGACGACTTATCGATGGATGCACCTAAGACCGGAGCGTTGGTGAAAACTCTGGCTGCGCTGGAGGCTGGTAAAGCATTGGTAGTGTTGGCCGAAGACAATGCAAACATCGAGCTGTCGGCGCGAAACCTGAATACGGTTGCAGTATGCAACAGCCACGAAATCGATCCCGTTAGCCTGCTTAGCTTCGACAAGATTGTGGTTACTGTTGATGCAGTCAAGAACATTGACGAGGCACTGAAATGAGCGCAGCGACAGCAGCAAAAGACGAGCGTATCTATCAGGTAATCCTGCGCCCGGTGATCTCCGAGAAGTCTACCGTTGCCGCGGATAAGCACCACCAGATCGTATTTGCAGTGTTGCCTGATGCGACCAAGCATGAGATCAGGGACGCGGTGGAGAAACTATTTGAGGTTAAAGTTGACCAGGTCCAGGTGGTCAACGTGCGCGGAAAAGTTAAACGATTTGGCCGTTCTCCAGGAAAGCGGAGTAACTGGAAAAAAGCATATGTGAGGCTGCAGGAAGGACACGATATCGACTTCCTTGGTCTGGCTGGAGCTTGATACCCGGTACGAGATTGAAAGCCTAGTTTGAAAATATTACCAGAGTAGATAGATGGCATTAGCAAAACAGAAACCAGTCACACCAGGCCGACGAGGTATGGTGAAAGTGGTGACTTCGGACTTGCACAAAGGCAAGCCCTACAGTCCACTGTTGGAAGCAAAGAAGGCGACCAGCGGTCGCAATAACGAAGGTCGAATTACCGTTCGACACCGTGGTGGTGGCCACAAACGCCACTACCGTATGGTTGATTTCAAGCGCGATAAGGATGGTGTTCCTGCAATCGTGAAGCATATTGAATATGATCCCAACAGAAGCGCGCACATAGCGCTGCTGTTATATCGAGATGGTGAGCATCGCTACATCATCTCTCCGCGCGGGATCAAATCTGGCGATCCTATTATGTCCGGATCGGGCGCACCTTACGGCAACGGTAACGCGATGCCATTGCGCAATATTCCAGTGGGTACCATTGTGCATTGTGTTGAATTGAAGCCCGGTAAAGGTGCGCAATTAGCCCGTTCGGCTGGTTCATCGGTACAGTTTATCGGTAAGGAAGGCGCCTATGCGCAGCTCAGACTAAGGTCGGGCGAAATGCGTAAAGTGTTGCTCGATTGTCGCGCCACAATCGGTCAGGTGGGAAATTCTGAGCACAGTCTCAAGAAGCTTGGAAAAGCTGGCGCCAAACGCTGGCGTGGAATCCGCCCAACAGTACGCGGTGTGGCGATGAATCCGGTAGATCACCCTCATGGTGGTGGTGAAGGTCGCACCTCTGGCGGACGCCATCCGGTTTCTCCCTGGGGCGTGCCTACCAAGGGCTATCGCACACGTTCCAATAAGCGCACTTCTTCAATGATAATTCGTAGAAGGAAAAAATAACTATGCCACGTTCAATTAAAAAAGGTCCATTTGTAGACCACCATCTCTGGAGCAAGGTTGAAAAAGCCAGGGAAGAAAATTCACGTAAACCTATTAAGACCTGGTCTCGGCGCTCAATGATCATGCCTGAGTTTGTAGGCCTGACTATTGCAATTCATAACGGTCGCCAGCACATGCCAATTCTGATCAATGAAAACATGGTCGGACACAAGCTGGGCGAATTTGCTCCTACGAGAACTTATCGTGGTCACACTGCCGGGAGAAAGGCCAAGTAATCATGCAAGCTAAATCCATATCGAAATACGTCAGGCTGTCGCCACAAAAATGCCGGTTGGTGGTGGATCAGATTCGTTGCTTACCCGTGGAAAAGGCGCTGGAAGTCCTTCAGTTCAGCAACAAGAAAGGTGCGTTACCGGTACGTAAGACCCTCGATTCGGCGATTGCCAATGCCGAGCATAACGAAGGAGCCGACATCGACGAGCTGTGGATCAATCAAATCATGGTTGACGAAGCGCCGACTATGAAGCGTTACCGCGCGCGCGCCAAAGGCCGTGGCACAAAAATCCTGAAACGAAGTTGTCATATCACCGTTAGCGTGAGTGATGAGACGCAACCCAAGCGGAGATAACAAGATGGGACAAAAAGTACATCCTAATGGTATGCGCCTCGGTATATCCAAAGATTGGAATACCAAGTGGTACGCACCGAGTAAAGACTATGCCGCGATGCTGGCGAGTGATCTAAAGCTGCGTAAATATGTAACTAAACGCCTGTCTAATGCCGCAGTAAGCAAAATAACCATTGATCGGCCAGCGCAAAATCTGAATATCACCATATTTACTGCGCGACCGGGTATCGTGATTGGTAAGAAAGGCGAGGATATCGAGCGCCTGCGCGCTGATCTGAGCAGAATTAACGGATCCCCGGTACAGGTGGCGGTTGAAGAAATTCGCAAACCCGAACTGGATGCCAAGCTGGTGGCGGAGAATATTTGTCAGCAGCTCGAGAAACGAATCATGTTCCGTCGCGCAATGAAGCGCGCAGTGCAGAATTCCATGAGGTTAGGTGCCGAAGGTGTCAAGGTCATGTTGGCCGGCCGGCTCAATGGCGCCGAGATTGCGCGCACGGAATGGTATCGCGAAGGTCGTGTGCCATTGCATACCTTGCGTGCCGATATTGACTACGGTGTGCACGAGGCACAAACAACCTACGGAATTATTGGTGTCAAGGTGTGGATCTTCAAAGGCGAGGTTTTTGAGCAGGAGTCGCCTGCTGAAGCTTCGGATCAGAAAATCGAGGCAGCCTAAGGCGAGGTTAGTAAATAATGCTTCAACCGAAACGTACAAAATTCCGTAAACAGCAAAAAGGGCGCAATCGAGGCCTGGCTACACGCGGCGCCAGAGTGAGCTTTGGAGAGTTTGGACTTCAATCCTCAGACCGTGGCCGACTGACCGCACGCCAGATTGAAGCCGCTAGACGCGCGATCACCCGACACGTTAAACGTGGCGGCAGGATATGGATTAGGGTTTTCCCGGATAAGCCGGTATCAAAGAAACCACTGGAAGTCCGGATGGGTAAAGGTAAAGGTAATCCCGAGTACTGGGTGGCCCTGGTGAAGCCGGGAACCATGCTTTATGAGATCGAGGGTGTAACTGAAGAATTGGCGCGAGAAGCTTTCAGGCTGGCCGGTGCCAAATTACCAATTCAAACAACATTTGCTAAACGTCAGGTAGGTTAATGAACGCCACTGAGCTCAGAGCCAAGAATGTGGAACAACTGAAGGAAGAGTTAACTAACCTTCGTCAAGAGCAATTTAATCTGCGTATGCAGAGGGGCGCGGGGCAGCTTGCCAATCCGTCCCGATTCGGCATCGTCAGAAAAGAAATTGCACGAATAAAGACTGTATTGACTGAGAAGGCCGGAAACTAACAATGACTGCACAAACTACAGATAAATCCGCGCGATCGCTGCAAGGCAGCGTTGTCAGTGCCGCGATGGACAAGACCATAACGGTGATGGTGGAACGTCAGGTCAAGCATCCACTGTATAAAAAATATATTCGTCGCTCAACTAAATTTCATGCTCATGATGAAAAGAACGAGTGTGGCGCTGGCGATGTTGTGAAGATAGAAGCGTGCCGCCCGATTTCCAAGCAAAAAAGCTGGCGTCTGGTGGAAGTTGTAACCAAGGCCGTTTAGAGGCAATACCATGATCCAGATGCAATCAATGCTTTCCGTCGCGGATAACAGCGGTGCCAAGCGAGTCCAGTGCATTAAGGTGCTGGGTGGGTCGAAGCGCCGTTATGCCGGGATTGGCGACATTATCAAGATTTCTATCAAAGAAGCGCTACCCAACAGTCGGGTCAAGAAGGGTGATGTATACAACGCGGTGATTGTTCGTACCCGAAGTGGCGTGCGTCGCCCGGATGGATCCTTGATCCGATTCGATCGCAACGCCGCGGTGTTGTTGAATCAAAATCACCAGCCAATTGGAACTCGAATATTCGGTCCAGTGACTCGTGAACTGCGCTCCGAAAAGTTTATGCGAATTATCTCGCTGGCGCCGGAAGTACTTTAGGGTGCTGTCGATCAGCGAAGAAATTGAGAATTAGTTAAGACATAGAAACATGCAACGAATCAAGAAAGGCGACGATGTTATTGTGATTGCCGGACGGGACAAAGGAAAACGGGGCAATGTGCTGCGCGTTCTCGATGATACCCGGGCGCTGGTTGATAACGTCAATGTTGTTAAGAAACACAAGCGCGGTAATCCCAATACCGGTGAAACCGGGGGAATTATCGAACAGGAAGCGCCAATCCAGTTGTCGAATCTTGCGCTATACAACCCGGCTACCAATAAAGGTGACAGAGTTGGATTCAAGGTGTTGGATGACGGTCGCAAGGTCCGCTACTTTAAGTCCAACGGTGAAGTTGTTGACTTGGTCTAGAGATGTAATTGAATCATGAACCGACTACAAGAACAGTACAGAAATGAAATTGCACCGAAACTGAACGAGCAGTTCAAGTTTAGCAGTGCAATGGAGATACCACGTCTCACTAAGATCACCCTGAATATGGGGCTGGGAGAGGCAGTGGCCAACAAGAACGTTCTGCAGAACGCTGCAGAAGATCTTGAGAAAATCACCGGGCAAAAACCTGTCATCACCAAAGCAAAGAAATCAGAAGCGGTGTTTAAGATTCGTGAAGGCTGGCCGGTTGGAGCAAAAGTTACCCTGCGCCGTGAGCGCATGTATGAATTTCTCGATCGCCTGGTTTCGGTGGCAATTCCAAGAATTAGAGACTTCAGGGGACTGCCGAACAAATCGTTTGACGGCCGCGGTAACTACTCTTTCGGGCTTAAAGAGCAAATTGTGTTTCCCGAAATCGATTATGACAATATTGATGCCCTGCGAGGCATGGATATATGCATTACTACTACTGCCCGTAATAATGAAGAAGCGGAAGCGCTGCTTCGGGCATTCAACTTTCCGATTAAATCCTGAGATTATGGCAAAGAAATCCATGATAGCCCGCGAGGCAAAAAGATCTCGTTTGGTGCGCAAGCATGCAGCGAAGCGCGAACAGTTGCGTAACAGTATCACTAACCTTGAAACGAGTGCAGCCGATCAATGGGACGCGATGATTCAACTGCAGAAGTTACCCCGAGATTCCGCCAAGGTGCGCCAACGTAATCGTTGTACGTTGACGGGGCGTCCGCACGGTTATTACCGTAAGTTTGGCTTGTGCCGCAACCAGTTGCGTGAAGTCATCATGCGTGGCGAAGCGCCAGGCGTTGTTAAGTCCAGCTGGTAATAAAGGGAGAAAACAGTATGAGCATGTCTGATCCAATCGCCGATATGTTGACCCGTATTCGCAATGGCCTGCACGCCCAAAAGGCGGATATATCGATGCCGGCGTCGAAAACCAAGGCATCCATCGCCGAGGTGTTGACGCAGGAAGGGTACATCAAGAGCTACAAGATGGCTGGTGAGGGTGCGACTAAAAGCCTGGATATCGAGCTTAAATATTTCCAGGGGCAACCGGTTATTGAGGAAATTGTCAGGGTGAGTAAGCCTGGGTGCCGTGTTTATGCAGGCAGCGATGATATTCCGAAAGTTCGTGACGGTATGGGCGTCGCACTGGTGTCCACCTCGCGTGGAATTATGACCGATAAGGCCGCCCGTGAGGGTGGTGTTGGCGGTGAGATACTGTGTACGGTTTTCTAAATTCTGAGTACCGACAAATAAAGCGTAAAGAGAGTTAAAACAATGTCACGTATAGCTAGTGCACCTATTCCAGTTCCGTCGGGAGTCGAGGTCAAAATCGATGGCAGCCACTTTAGCGCCAAAGGGCCCAAGGGTGAGCTTTCCCTGAAGATATTCGAGGGCATCAATCTTAGCCAGGAAGAAGGCAATTTAAGGGTTTCCTTGGACTCGGACGATAGTAAGGCGGTTAAAAAACTGGTGGCAATGTCAGGGACTACCCGAGCGCTGGTCAACAATATCGTTACTGGTGTCAGCAGTGGTTTTGAAAAGACGCTGACTATCATCGGAGTGGGTTACAGAGCACAGGCTCAAGGCTCAAAGCTGAATCTTACTCTTGGTTTTTCGCATCCGGTGGAGTATCAGCTACCTGAGGCGGTCACTGCTGAAACCCCAAATCAGACGACGATTGTATTGCGTTCAGCGGACAAACAAATTCTGGGACAGGCCGCTGCCGAAATTCGACAATTCCGTCCACCTGAGCCTTATAAAGGCAAGGGTGTCCGCTACCAGGATGAATACGTGCTGCGAAAGCAAGCCAAGAAGAAATAAGGTTTTCAAGAGAAATATTCGAAATGAGTGACAAGAAAAAGTCGAGACAGCGACGGGCTCGTAAGACTCGCGCAAGGATTGCCGGCCTGGAGGCAGTTCGGTTGACGGTGCATCGCACTCCGC
Organism: Gammaproteobacteria bacterium; assembly: GCA_024644945.1. Classification (GTDB taxonomy): domain Bacteria; phylum Pseudomonadota; class Gammaproteobacteria; order Arenicellales; family Poriferihabitantaceae; genus VYFG01. The sequence continues at coordinate 71,021 of JAHEGU010000008.1, forward strand.
GGCATTTTTATGCCCAGGTTATCGATAACACCGGTCAAAACGTTCTTGCCGCGGCCTCTACCTTGGACGCCGGTCTTAAGAAAGAATTGAAGTATACGGGAAATATTGAAGCAGCAAGCGCCGTGGGCAAGGTACTGGCCGAGAAAGCTCTGGCTGCAGGTGTGGAATCGGTTGCTTTTGACCGATCCGGATTTCGTTATCACGGTCGAGTCAGGGCTTTTGCCGACGCTGCCCGTGAAAGCGGACTGAAGTTTTAATTACTGACTGAATATCATGGCAACTCCAAAAGATCGTGACAGCGCCCGCAAGGACAACTTTCAGGAACAACTGATCAATGTTCGTCGGGTTTCTAAGGTAGTCAAGGGTGGACGAATATTCGGTTTCTCTGCGTTGACCGTAGTAGGTGACGGGGAAGGCCGCGTCGGTATGGGCAGGGGAAAAGCCCGAGAAGTCCCGATTGCGGTGCAAAAAGCCATGGACGATGCGCGTCGGAATATGTTTAAGGTGCAGCTGTCTGAAGATACCATTCCCTACCCATTGGTTGGCCGTCACGGTGCTGCACGAGTGGTGCTTAGACCCGCTTCCGAGGGGACTGGAATCGTAGCTGGCGGTACGATGCGAGCAGTGTTTGAAGTGCTTGGTCTGCAGAATGTACTGTCCAAGGTGATTGGTACCACTAATCCGGTCAACGTCACCCGCGCCACCATAGACGCTCTCAAAGGAATGCGCAGCGCTACCCAGGTAGCGGCTAAACGCGGCAAAAAAGTAAAGGAACTTTGATCGGAAATTCCAGATTAGAGATTATCAAGACTGACAAGATCGAGAAAGAACGATGGCACAACAGAAGAAGCTACAGGTCACTTTGATTCGGAGCATGAACGGCAGGCTTAAGAAACACCAGGCTTGTGTTCGTGGGCTGGGATTGCGCCGTATGCATCAGACCGTTGAGGTAATTGATTCCCCGCAGAATCGGGGAATGATTGATAAAGTCAACTACATGCTTAAATGTAAAGAAGTCTGATTGGAACCTGAAAAATGACAATGCGATTAAATACGATAAAGCCTGCGGTGGGTTCTCGCTCCGAAGGCAAGCGAGTTGGCCGCGGAATTTCCGCCGGCCAGGGGAAGACCTGTGGCAGGGGAGTAAAGGGCCAGAAATCCCGTTCAGGCGGCTATCATAAGGTTGGCTTTGAAGGCGGCCAGATGCCACTGCAGCGTAGATTGCCGAAACGTGGTTTTCGAAGCCGCGTCAATCGTAATGCCGCGCAAGTGCGCCTTAATGAACTGGCCCTGGTAGATGGTGATGTAGCAGACCTGAAAGCGCTTCAGCAGGCTGGTGTACTGGGCCTTAAAATTGACCGCGCGAAGGTCATCCTGTCGGGCACCATCGAACGTGCGATTACAGTGAAAGGTCTGGGCGCTACAAAAGGGGCACGGGATGCAATTGAAGCCGCCGGAGGCAAAGTAGAAGACTAGTGGCAGCAAAAGGCGCACCATCAGCTGGGCTTTTGGCCAGCATGTCAGAGCTCAAACAGCGAATTCTGTTTGTGCTGGGGGCGCTTATTGTGTACCGAGTCGGCACCTATATTCCGGTACCGGGGGTCGACTCAAATGCAATTGCCGAGCTTTTCAGCCAGACTCGGGGTTCAATTGTAGACGTGTTTAACATGTTTTCTGGTGGTGCTTTGAGCCGGCTGTCGATCTTTGCTCTTGGCGTCATGCCTTACATATCTTCCTCCATAATCATGCAGATGATGAGTGCCATCGTGCCCTCATTGGAGCAACTGAAAAAGGAAGGAGAAGCGGGTCGCCGCAAGATTACGCAGTACACTCGATATGGCACGGTGGTACTAGGCTTATTCCAGGCGATCGGCATTTCAGTTGCGATTGAGAATATGCAGGTGGCCGGTGCGCCAGTGATCCTGATTCCAGGCATTGGCTTCAAGATAATCACTGCCGCCAGTCTGGTGGCCGGTACTATGTTTCTGGTTTGGCTGGGCGAACAAGTGACCGAGCGCGGCATTGGTAACGGCATTTCCTTGATAATATTCGCCTCCATAGTCGCCGGGCTGCCTTCCGCCGTGACCGGTACCCTTGAGCTTGCGCGCACCGGTGCGTTTTCTCCTCTGTTTGTCTTGAGTCTGTTTGTTGGAGCGATTGCAATCACATTCTGTGTTGTGTTCGTGGAACGAGGGCAGCGCAGAATTACGGTGAATTACGCCAAGCGCCAGCAGGGCAGAAAAATGATGGCAGGACAAAGCAGCCACCTTCCGCTGAAGTTGAATATGGCCGGTGTAATTCCGCCAATTTTTGCCTCCAGTTTGATTCTGTTTCCGGCAAGTATTGGCAGCTGGTTTGGTCAGGCCGAGGGCATGGGGTGGCTGAATGATATGGCAACTAAGTTGCAGCCGGGCGAGCCCGTTTATACGTTGCTTTACGGTGGCATGATTGTATTTTTCTGCTTCTTCTATACCGCAATGGTGTTCAACCCCAGTGACATCGCGGACAACCTGAAGAAGTCAGGGGCATTCATCCCGGGTATACGACCGGGGGCGCAAAGTGCCAAATACATTGATAGCGTGGTGTCGAAGCTGACCTTGGTCGGGGCAATTTACATCACTGTCGTATGCCTGATTCCTGAGTTTCTGATCGTGAAGTACAGCGTACCGTTCTATTTTGGCGGTACATCGTTGCTGATTATCGTTGTGGTCACTATGGACCTCATCTCGCAGGTCCAGTCACATCTGATGTCGCGCCAGTACGAGAGCATATTGAAGAAATCGACCCTGACTGGGTCGCCAGGTATACGCTAGCGGCGATAACTGTAAAAACTGAGCAAAACGAGCAATTTGTTGGAGTATCTAGATGAAAGTAAGAGCATCTGTTAAGAAAATGTGCAGAAACTGCAAGATCATTCGACGCAACCGCACGGTTCGGGTGATTTGTACAGACCCCCGGCACAAGCAGCGCCAGGGCTGAACATGACTGATTACGAAGTGAGCCCGGATTGTGAAATTAGCTGGATTTTGTTAGAATCCGGCGCCTTTTGATTTCGGCTCGCCGATAGATTATTACCCATTATTAGAGATTAGAACGTGGCACGAATCGCTGGAATTAACCTGCCTAACCATAAGCATATCGAGATCGGTCTGACTGCCATCTACGGCGTCGGCCGGACCACTGCTCAGAAGATCTGTGACGCTGCCGGTGTCTCGCGCAATATCAAGGTCCAGGATCTGAATGAGGAGCAGGCTGAAAAGCTGCGTGCTGAAACCTCCAAGTATGAAGTGGAAGGTGATCTGCGCCGGGAAATATCGATGAATATCAAGCGACTGATGGACCTTGGTTGTTACCGAGGTCATCGTCATCGTCGCGGGCTTCCGGTAAACGGCCAGCGAACCAAGACTAATGCACGAACCCGTAAGGGGCCTCGTCGTGCTGTTAAAAAATAATCAGGGTTAAATCATGGCCAAAGGCGTTAAGACAACCAATGCAAAAACCAAGGTAAGAAAAAATGTTTCTGAAGGGATCGTGCATATCCACGCTACCTTCAACAATACTATCGTGACAATTTCTGATCGTCATGGCGATACCCTTTGCTGGGCATCGGCAGGGAATTCGGGATTTAAGGGTTCTCGCAAAAGCACCCCATTTGCGGCGCAGATGGCTGCCGAAACCTGCGGTCGAAAAGCTCAGGAAATGGGGGTTAAACAGCTTGAAGTAAAAGTTAAAGGACCAGGTCCGGGTCGTGAATCCGCAGTGCGAGCGCTGAATGCACTGGGTCTTGAAATTCACGCGATTTCCGATATTACCCCGATCCCGCATAACGGCTGTCGACCACCCAAGCGCCGAAGGGTTTGATCGAAGTATAAGCGCACATTGCGACAGCATTAACAGAAAAAATTGACTGACAAAGATTATGGCAAGATATATTGGTCCAACTTGTAAACTCGCGCGACGAGAAGGCACTGATCTTTTCCTAAAGAGCCCGGTTCGAACCATCGACTCGAAGTGCAAGTTTGACCGTGTTCCCGGGGTCAAGGCCGGTGGCCGACGTCCACGCACCACGGTATACGGTACCCAGCTTCGCGAAAAACAGAAGCTGCGCAGGATCTACGGCATCATGGAGAAGCAGTTCCGCAGCTACTATAAAGAAGCGGCACGTATCCCCGGATCAACTGGTTTAAATTTGCTTCAGTTGCTGGAGAGCAGGCTGGACAATATGGTGTATCGCATGGGTTTTGGTGTGACTCGGGCTGAGTGCCGTCAGTTGGTAAGCCACAAGTCAATTGCGGTAAACGGCCATAAAGTAAACGTCGCTTCTTATCAGGTGAAGCCTGGTGATGAAATAGAAGTCGTCGAGAAAAGTAAGAAGCAATTGCGCATCACTTCTGCTCTGGAGATTGCCGAGCAGATAGGTATCGTACCGTGGGTAGAGGTGGATGTTAAGGCGGTGAAAGGACAGTTCAAATCACTGCCGGATCGAGCCGATTTGCCACCGGATATAAACGAAGCTCTGGTTGTAGCGCTTTATTCAAAATAGTAGCAAATCGAATCGTGAATTGCCCGATTGGGCGGTTCTTGTGGCCGCGACAACAGTGGCTCAGATAATTTTTTAGTTTAACTCCGTCTTTAACGAGGAACACACATGCAGGATCCCACCATTGAGTTTTTGAGACCACGGCTGGTGGAAGCAAAAAACATCGACGAGAGACATTCTCGCATTACCATTGAGCCTCTCGAGCGAGGGTTCGGTCATACTTTAGGTAATGCGCTGCGTCGTATTCTGCTTTCATCCATGCCGGGTTGTGCCATAACAGAGGTCAGGATTGAGGGTGTGTTGCATGAGTACTCCGCCCTTGAAGGAGTTCAAGAGGATGTACTGGATATTCTAATGAACCTCAAAAGTCTCGCGCTTACGATGCACACCCGTAACGAAGCAACCCTGCGCTTAAAGAAAAAGGGTCCAGGGGAAGTGACCGCGGCGGATATTGAGCTGATAGATGATGTGGAGCTTGTGAATCCAGACCACCACATTGCCACACTGTCCAAGGAAGGAGCGATTGAGATGGAGTTCACCGTGCGACGTGGACGCGGATATGAAACTGCGGAGAGCCGTCTGCAGGATTCCGATGAAAGCCGGGCAGTCGGTGTAATTCAGCTGGATGCCTCATTCAGCCCGATCAATAAGATCTCCTACTCGGTTGAAGACGCGCGAGTTGAGCAGCGAACAGACCTGGATAGATTGATTCTTGACGTTGAGTCCAATGGATCCATTGATCCTGAAACCGCGGTGCGTCGTGCCGCTACTATCCTTCATGATCAGATTTCGGTGTTTGTGAATCTGGAAGAATCTATGATTCAGAGCAAGGTTGAAGAAGAACCGGAAATCGACCCGATTCTAATCCGTCCCGTTGATGACCTGGAGCTCACGGTACGCTCTGCAAATTGTCTTAAGGCTGAGAATATTTACTACATTGGGGACCTGGTTCAGCATACTGAAACCGAATTACTTAAGACCCCGAATCTTGGTAAGAAGTCGTTGACCGAAATTAAAGATGTACTTGCCCAGCGAAATCTCGTGCTAGGCGTGAAGCTTGAAAATTGGCCACCGGCGTCACTGGTTAAAGAAGAAGAAACCAGTAGTTTTGGCATGGGCATGGGCATGGGAATGGGTGGACTGTAATGCGTCACAGATTAGCAGGGCGTAAGCTCAATCGAACCTCTTCACACAGGAAGGCCATGTTTGCCAATATGGCAAATTCTCTGTTTCTGCACGAACAGATAAAAACTACTTTACCCAAAGCAAAGGAGCTTCGACGCGTGGCCGAGCCATTGATCACTATGGCCAAAAACCCGACCGTAGCTAATCGTCGTATTGCTTTTTCTCGGTTACGTGATCGCCAAGTGGTGAGCAAGCTGTTCGACGAACTCGGCCCACACTTTCAGACTCGGCCCGGCGGTTACCTGAGGATTCTCAAATGTGGTTTTCGAAATGGTGATAACGCCCCGATGGCTTACGTACAGCTGGTTGATCGTGACCTGTCTTCCGACGACGAAGAAGATGACGAGAATTGAAGCCTCGGGCCGGCAAAGTCTAAAAAGCGCTCTGTTGGGCGCTTTTTTTATGGGAAACGGTCATTTATACATGAATCACCTTCATATCTGCAGTGTATTTAAACATTTGGTGAACGTATTCGACTACGCTTAGGGGGGTTATCCGATCTAGACAATCCCAATATGGGCAGGCTTCATAGGCGCAACGCTCACAAGTCGGAACATCTGGACGAAGAATTATTCCTCGTCCTAATGGTGCCCATCGCACTGGAAGCTGGCTCCGACGTGGATCAAATATGCTCACAGTTTGTACGCCCAGTGCTGCAGCCAGATGGGCAGGCCCGGTAGATCCAGAGACGACTACACCGCTGACTCCGATCACTGACATCAATTGCCGAAGGCTCAGCTCCCCCATCAAATCTAGCACCAAGGGATCAATAGACACATTTGAGGGAAGTTCATCATGGAGCTGGCTCTGCTCTTTCTCATTCCCGGTCAATATGACGCCATATCCCTCGGAGGCCAGTTTATTAGCCACTGAAATATATTGCAGGCTATTCCAACGACGGGAAGACATGGCGCCTGGATGTATCATGACTCTTTTAGGAGGAATATGATTCATTCTGACCTCTGCCCACTGACGCTCCTTTGAGGTCAGGATTAATTTTGGGGTGGGCGGAACGCCAGGATTAAGTCCTAAGCCAGTCAATAAGCCCAGGTTATAGACGGACTCATGCTTTGAAAAATCTTTGCGGTGTTGATAAACCCGCCGATTAGCCAGAAAACTATGCCATCGGTATCCCGAAGCTACTCGAACAGGAATCCGTGCAATATATGCGGCGAACAACAGACGCCGATTGGGTTTTAAAAACACTGCAGCGTCAAAATCCTGTCTGAATAATTTAATGAGTTCCTTCATTGGATCCTGAGGCGTAGCGGTCATAACCTCGTCAACTTCGGAAAGGTGGTCAAACATCGGAGCGGCTTTGGGGCTCGACAGAAAGACAATATGGGAGGCTGGAATCAGTTGTCGAATCATAGCGGCAACCGGCAAGGACAAAATTTGATCGCCGATTCCATCTGGCCTTATCAACAGAATCTTCATGCAAGAAGCCTGAAAAATTCAGTTGAGTATTTAAACTCCTGACAAGCTTTGGTTCTGTTTTCGGATTTTAGATGCGGATATTCCATATAGAGTTATGAAGCTTTAGAGCTTGGGATCGACAGGAGATTGTGGTGGGCAAAACCAGAAAGGAATCGAGTCACGTTGATTCAGCCGCACCCCGTGAATACCTGGATCTCATTTCTCAATTTGCTCCCACTGTTGTTCGCTAAGCCTTTCGCAGAAAATCTGTATATGACGCCGATTTAGATTATCTTTGTGGTACACCAGGTAGAAGCCTGGGACCAGTCCGATCGGCATGTTTGTTAGCGCCGATTCTCCGAGCGGTGCGGTCAACCTTCCGCTAGCAATACCGCCCAAAGCAGCCGCCTGCGATATCAAGCCAACGCCAAGGCCCTGGGCAGTTGCTTCAAGCATCGAGGCACTGTCAGGATAAGACATGCCTCCTTCTGGATCAGGGTGGTTGACGCCAAGATACCACGGAACATTTTGCCATCAAATTCAATCCATGATCAACACGCCCCCGAGTAATTACATTGACACCGTTCGAAAATGAATCCAGGCCTTTTCTGAGATGTTGTGAGAGTGTTGTCGCCGCATCGGTGGGTACATACCCCTGCTGTTGCGCGTGAATAACTGAACTGCCAAAAGTTTCTCCAGAGAATGTTCATGTAGGGTCACAGTCTGAGTGGTAACCCGAAGTTCGTCCACTGCCGCATAAAAGCAGCCGTTGCGAACCGATGACTCGAGGATTTGTAAAGCGTTAAGCGGAGGTAGTTGCTCAGATGTCACTATAGCGGTCAGTAGTGAAGCCGGTGTTTGTGGTAGATATTATAATGCAGTAACACGGCTCAGCGGATATTGTGCTATGCAATGCATGTTTGTGGCTCGAAGTTTTGTGTGCGCTTGATCAGGATCTGGCTGTTTCATAGTAAAATTAACGCGATCGGAATGATCATAAAGTCACGCAGGGGGCGAGAGTTAGCTGTAGTTTCGTGGACACAAAGCTGGAGAACAGCAACACTCTGCAAGACCAATAATGACCATCATACTTAACCAATAGAAAAAGTTTACGATGAAAATAGTTGTGGTGGGCGCCACCGGCGCAGTGGGCGATGCGGTGGTCAATGCGCTGGGTGATCGACATCAAGTGATCAAGGTAGGGCGTTCTAGTGGAGACATGCATCTCAATGTGGAAAGCAGTGAGGATATTCGTGCTTTGTATGAGAAGACCGGTAAAGTCGATGCCGTCATTGCTACCATCGGTCACGGGTATTTCGGTCCGGTTGCAGAGATGCAGTCCGATCAGTTTCTGCAGGGCATCGAACATAAGGTTATGCCCCAGGTAAACCTGGTTCTTGAAGGGATCAAGCATATGAATGACGGCGGTTCGTTTACCCTCACCAGCGGAGTGTTGAATCGTGACCCGATCCGTGGAGGTGCAGCGGCGTCAGCGGCTAATGGCGCGATTGACAGTTTCGTGCTTGGCGCGTCAGTCGACATGCCTCGAGGCATCAGAATCAACGCGGTCAGTCCCGGATTGCTCGATGTTTCGGTCGAGCGTTACGAAGGATTCTTTAGCGGATTCGAGCCAGTCTCTTCTGAGCGAGTAGGGCTTGCTTATCTTAAAAGTGTGGAAGGTGCAAATACGGGTCAAGTGCTCGTGGTTGACTGACCCCTGCCGAGAATACAATCCCGCGATACTGATCGTCCCCAGCCGAATATGAATTTTGAAACAAGCGGTTAAAGAGCACCTTCGGTCTCCAGAGATGCTGCTGATGCTAATGGCGTCTGCTGTGCCGCTGTCGTTCGCCACCTGGTCGGCGATGATCAATAATTTCACCATTGAAGCCGCAGGATTTACTGGTAGGGAGTTTGGCATGCTCCAGAGTATTCGTGAGGTGCCGGGATTTCTCGCCTTCGCAGTTGTGTTTGTGTTGATTGTGATGCGCGAGCAGACTCTTGCGATTGTGTCGCTGCTATTGATGGGTGTCGGTACGGCAATTACCGGTTACCTGCCATCGGTAATCGGTCTTTACTGCACAACGCTGATCATGTCGTTCGGATTTCATTACTACGAAGCGGTGCAAAATTCCCTGTCCCTGCAATGGATCGAAAAAGAGCGAACCGCACAGGTGTTGGGGCGGATACTGGCGATTGGATCATTCACTTCATTGGTTGCCTTCGCGGTAATTTACAGCGGTTTGCAGCTGCTTGATCTCGAATACCGGTTCGTGTTCCTGGCTGGTGGTGGACTCAGCATACTGCTGGGTATTGTGGCCTGGTGGTGTTATCCGATTTTTCCTGCAAAACATGTGCAGCACAAGACACTGATTCTGCGCCGCCGCTATTGGCTTTATTATGCTCTGGTTTTTTTCTCCGGTGCGCGGCGGCAGATCTTTATCGTGTTCGCTGGTTTTATGATGGTTGAGAAATTTGGGTATAGTGCTGCAAATTTAACCCTACTGTTTCTGATCAATTGCGCCATTAATATTTGGCTGGCGCCAATAATTGGCAAGATGGTGGGGCGATGGGGCGATCGAAAAGCGCTGGTGTTCGAGTACCTCGGCCTGATCGTTATTTTTACAAGCTATGCGTTTGTAAGTCATGCCGGCCTTGCGGCGGTGCTCTACGTGCTTGATCATATGTTTTTCGCTTTGGCTATCGCGATAAAAACTTATTTCCAGAAAATTGCTGATCCCCGTGATATTGCATCCACAGCGGGCGTCGCTTTTACGATCAACCATATCGCCGCCGTGGTTCTCCCAGTTGTTCTGGGTCTCGTGTGGCTGAAGTCGCCTACATTGGTTTTTCTGTGCGGTACTGGTTTTGCGCTTTGTTCCCTGGTGTTGTCGCTGATGATTCCACCAAACCCAAGAGAAGGGGAAGAGATTATCTTGCCTGGCTTCATCCAGGGCGCCAAATCAGAAATTACCGGTTAGTGAAAACTCTCACTACTCCGTCTAAACAGTATGTAAGGCAATATCATGAGTAAACAGATCATTACGGTGATACCCGGCGACGGTATCGGGCCTGAAATTACCAAGGCAGCCCTGCGGGTGCTGGACACGGTAGGTGCGGATCTGGAGTATGACATTCAGGTTGCGGGCCTCAATGCGATAGAGCAAGGAAAGGAATTGATTCCGGCGGAAACCCTGGACAGCATTCGCACAACAAATATTGCTCTCAAGGGACCGTTAACCACTCCAATTGGCAAAGGATTTACCAGCCTCAACGTGATGTTGCGAAAGGAGTTCGAGTTGTACGCCAATGTCAGGCCAGCCATCACCCGCAAGGGGATTACATCGCGCTATGACAATATAAACCTGATCACGGTGCGTGAAAATACCGAGGGCATGTATTCTCAGGAGCGACAGGAGGTCAGCGAAGATGGTGAGCGTGCGGAATCTGTAAGCGTGATTACGCGCACAGGCGCTGAGCGTATTCTGCGCTTTGCATACGATTTGGCAAAGCGACAGGGACGCAGGAAGATCGCGGTTGTACACAAGGCTAACATCCTCAAAGCGACTTCGGGGCTGTTCCTCGATGTATCGAGAGAGGTACGAGAGGATTATCCGGAGATCGAGACAAGAGAAATGATCGTCGATAACACCTGCATGCAACTGGTTGTGCGTCCCGAACAGTTTGACGTTATTGTAACGACCAACTTGTTCGGGGACATTATTTCCGATTTGTGTGCAGGCCTGGTCGGTGGTCTCGGAATGGCGCCAGGTGCGAATATTGGCGACGATGCGGCGATCTTTGAGGCGGTCCACGGCTCAGCCCCGGATATTGCGGGAAAGGGTATTGCTAATCCGTTTGCTTTGATTCTTGCCGCAGCTATGATGCTTGATCATATGGATCTTCAAGGCCACGCCGAGCGTATTCGCAAGGGAATCAACCAGGTCATTGCAAAAGGTGATCGATTGACTGGGGATCTGGGTGGTAATGCCAACACTCAGGAGATCACGGACGCTCTGATCGAGCGACTTTAAAGGATTGATGAAACTCTATGCAGGCAGTGTGATCTTGCTTTTTTTCGCTTGAAGAAAAATCACGCCGTTTCGACCAATCAGAGTAACCAGAGAGGCGCCAGTCTGTGTACAAATCGATTCGAGCATCTGTATGCGGATTGCTTTGTCTCCGGCAGGCAGTTTGATTTTAATGAGCTCGTGATGCGCAAGGGTTTGCTTAAGTTCCTCCATGAGAGAAGGGGCCAATCCATTGTGCCCGACGGTTATCACCGGTTTGCGGTTATGCGCGAGGCCCTTGAGGTATTTGCGCTGCAAACTGTTAAGCTGGGGAGACATGCGGCGCGATTGTACCCCATTGCACAGCGAATAAACTGACTAGTGGCTAAAAGTAAAAAGCAGCGTAAGGGCAAAAAATGGGTGACCCGTCAGAATCGTGATCCCTTCGTTAAAAAGGCGCGGGCAGGCGGTTTCCGCGCTCGAGCGATCTACAAGCTTGAACAGATTGACCGAAAGTTCCGGCTGATCAGAGCCGATACTCGGGTAGTGGATTTGGGCAGTGCGCCCGGCAGCTGGTCGCAGTATGCGGCCGGCCGGGTAAAGGGTGAAGTTCAAGTTGTTGCTGTGGATCTGTTGCCTATGGAGGCTATTCCAGGCGTCACATTTGTTCAGGGTGATTTCACGGATAAAGAGGTGATTCAGGGGGTTTTGGAGCACCTTGGAGGCGAAAAAGTTGACCTTGTTTTGTCTGATATGGCCCCCAATATTACTGGTATACGAGCCACTGACCAGGCCCACGCAGAACTGATTCAGGAGTCGATACTGGCTTTTTGTGCTCGAGGATTGCGACCCGGAGGGGTGTTGCTTGCTAAATTATTTGAGGGTGAAGCAGCGGTGAATATGCGTGCTCACCTGAAGCCACTGTTTCAGCGGTTTCAGGTGATTAAACCAGATGCTTCACGGTCTGAATCGAGAGAAATATTCATTCTGGCTCAGGATTACATTGTAAGCACATAACCTGAACAAGGCTGTTTGCTGAACCTGTGGCCGTGTTGAGCGTCAAATTGGTGTAACATTACTAATTGCAAGCGGTAGCTTGCGAGAAACAGGAGAATTTTGCAGTGCCTAATATGACAAAGAACATCTTGCTGTGGCTGGTGATCGCCATGGTGCTGATGTCGGTTTTCGAAAATTTCACCACGCCACAGGGTGGCAGCAGTGGTGAGATGGATTACTCTACATTTCTTGGGGAGGTCGAGCGGGGCAATATCGCCTCGGTAGAGATCGCAGGGGATACCATTAGCGGTGAAACTAATGACAACAGGGCGTTCATTACCCATGCACCGAATGATCCTAAGCTGATTGATGATCTGTACAGCAATGGCGTGCGTATTAGCGCTAAACAGGAAGAAGGCACTTCACTGTTGATGAGCCTGTTGATCAGCTCGTTTCCGATTCTGCTATTAATAGGTGTGTGGATTTTCTTCATGCGCCAAATGCAGGGCGGTGGACGCGGCGGTGCACTCAGCTTCGGCAAGAGTAAGGCCAAGATGCTGACTGAAGATAAAAATCACATTACCTTTGAAGATGTCGCCGGCGTGGATGAGGCCAAGGAAGAGGTTGGTGAACTAGTGGAGTTTTTAAGAGACCCTTCACGATTCCATAAATTGGGAGGGCGTATTCCGCGCGGCGTATTGATGACCGGCAGCCCTGGAACGGGTAAGACTTTACTCGCCAAAGCGATTGCCGGTGAAGCCAAGGTACCATTTTTTACTATTTCCGGTTCTGATTTTGTCGAAATGTTCGTGGGTGTGGGGGCGTCGCGTGTGCGTGACATGTTTGACCAAGCCAAGAAGAATGCTCCTTGCATAATATTTATCGACGAGATCGATGCCGTTGGTCGCCATCGTGGCGCCGGTCTCGGCGGTGGCAATGACGAACGCGAACAGACGCTGAACCAGTTGCTGGTTGAAATGGATGGTTTCGAAGAGAACGAAGGCGTAATCGTCATTGCAGCGACAAACCGTCCCGATGTGCTGGATCCCGCGTTATTGCGACCAGGTCGATTTGACCGACAGGTACATGTGCCGCTGCCCGATATTCGCGGAAGAGAAGCAATTCTGAAAGTGCATATGCGCAAAGTGCCTGTGGCGGAAAAGCTGGACGTGAGGGAAATCGCCAGGGGGACTCCGGGTTTTTCAGGCGCGCAGATTGCAAACCTGGTGAACGAGGCAGCACTGCTTACGGCTCGCCTCAAAAAGAAACTGGTTGGCGAAGAAGAATTCTGGGCCGCGCGGGACAAGATCATGATGGGCGCAGAGCGTAAGTCCATGGTGATGAGTAAGGAGGATCTGAAAAATACCGCCTACCATGAATCCGGCCATACCGTTGTGGGCTGGGTACTGCGTGAATTAGTGGATCCAATACTCAAGGTCACGATCATTCCGCGCGGACGTGCTCTGGGAACAACCCAGTTTCTGCCCGAGAATGACGAACTCAGTTATGAGAAAGAAAAACTGCTGGCCCAGATCGCTGTGTCGATGGGCGGGAGGATTGCCGAAGAAATTTTCATGGATCAGATTACCAGCGGTGCCGCTGGCGATATGCAGATGGCGACCAAGACCGCTGAATCAATGGTTGCAGAGTGGGGTATGAGTGAATTGCTTGGACCAAGACTCTACAGCCGGGAGGCCATCGATATGTATGGTCGGCCAAATCCTACTCTAAGTCCGGAAACTTCTGAGAGGGTCGAGCAGGAAATTACCCGGATAATCACGGAGCAGTATGATCGGGCTCGTAAAATTGTAGAAGACAACCGTGACAAGCTCGAAGTAATGACGCAGAAACTGCTTGAATGGGAAACGCTCGAATCAGATCAGATTGAGCGAATCATGAAAGGCGAAGAGCCTCGTCAACCGGAAGAAGACAAGACACCGTCAAGTCCCAGCGGTGGCGATGGGGTCGAAACTGAATCCGACCAATCAGAGCTTTCCGAGGCCGATATTGATCTGGCGGATCCGAGCGAAACAACCTGATCAGGCTGTATGACGCAATCGCTGTTTGGCACCGATGGTGTAAGAGGGCGGGTAGGCCAGGAGCCGATTTCCCCACAAACAGTGATGAAACTCGGATGGGCTGCGGGCTGTGTGTTCGCGCAAGCGGGCAAAGGCGATAAAGTCCTGATCGGCAAGGATACCCGTATATCCGGTTACTTACTCGAGTCTGCATTGGAAGCGGGATTTTCGGCGGCAGGCGTGGATGTATCCCTGCTCGGTCCTATGCCAACCCCGGGCATTGCCTATCTGACCAGAACTGCCAGAGCCTGCGCTGGGGTGGTCGTCAGCGCTTCGCACAATCCATTCTACGATAACGGAATAAAGATATTCTCACCGGAAGGGACCAAGCTGGATGACCGTCTGGTCGCACTGATCGATAAAAAAATGCGTGAGCCTATGGTCTGCGTCGATTCGAGTGCGCTCGGCAGGGCCGAGCGGTTTACTGAGGCGCATGGCAGATATATCGAATATTGCAAGGGTACATTTCCAGGGCAGTTGGTGCTTTCAGGAATCAAGGTTGTATTGGATTGCGCCAATGGAGCCGGCTACGAGGTCGCACCCCTGGTTCTGGCGGAACTGGGTGCTGAGTTAACAGTGATTGCCAACCATCCTGATGGATTTAATATCAACCAGGATTGTGGCTCCACCCATATGCAGACCCTGGCGGCTAAAGTGTTGGAGAGCGGCGCGAATATCGGTATCGCTCTAGATGGGGATGGCGACCGCGTGTTGATGATTGATGAGAAGGGCAATCGGGTGGACGGAGACCAGCTCCTTTATGTGCTGGCGAATCACAGACATCGACAGGGTAGGTTGTCAGGAGGAATAGCCGGCACGCTGATGACTAACCTTGGGCTTGAGCGCGCTCTTGAGCAGTTATCAATACCGTTTGTGCGCACAAAAGTCGGCGATCGATTTGTGCACGAAGCGCTTATCCAGAATGAGTGGATTCTGGGCGGTGAGTCTTCGGGTCATATCATCTGCCTCGACAAGGCAACAACCGGCGATGGCGTGGTCGCCGCGCTGGAAGTATTGCAGGTCATGCTGGAGCGGAATCAGCCACTATCTGCTCTGGTTGAGGACATGGAAATTTATCCCCAGGTCATGATCAATGTCGACGTAGAAGGCGCGGATGCCCGCATGCTGGTGGAACATCCCGAGGTGCAGTCTGCGGTAGTGGCCGCGGAAAACGAACTCGGAAAAAGCGGTCGTGTCGTGCTCCGGCCGTCCGGCACCGAACCGTTGGTACGGGTCATGATAGAAGGCAATGACTCTGTCCAGGTTGAACGTCTTACTGGACAAATTGCCAACCAGGTGTCCCAGGCTAAATCAGTCTAAATAAGCATTAGTTACTCCGGTTAAACAAAAACCTGAGCTATTGTATTACCCCGGCTGGGTTTCAAGAAACTCCAGAACCTTGGCTGGATGATCCGCAGCTTTAGGCACTTTTTTCCAATGCTTCAATACCTTGCCGCTGGCGTTTATGATGGTCGTTGAGCGAATGACACCGATCATTTTCTTTCCGTACATCATTTTCTCCCCCCATGCGCCATACTTCTCCATCACTTTTTTGTCAGGATCCGATAGCAGAGTGAAGGGCAGCTTGAACTTGTCAATGAAGCGAATGTGAGAATCGGCTGCGTCCGGCGAGATCCCCAGTATCACCGTGTCTAGCTTGTCAAACTTCTTCTTCTGATCTCTAAATCCGCAGGCCTCCTTGGTGCAGCCCGGGGTGTCATCTTTTGGGTAAAAATAGACGACCACGGTTTTACCTCGAAAATCTTTAAGCGCTACTTTGTTGCCGTCTTGATCTTTAAGGGTGAATGCGGGAGCCGCTTTACCTTCTTCAATTGCCATAATTATTACACTAACTTAGGTTGAGATTTTCCGCCAGGATTGATTCCAATCCCGAATAAAAACAGCTGGTCTGCCAGCGTTAGACTTGTCGCCGTCGGTTCAGGACTTGCGGCGGGTCAATATCGGGGCAGGGGAAGGGCGATCCGGGAACGGCTTGTTGGTCACGTTCGGCGCTGCGGGTCTGGATTCTGCAGGATTGTGGGGCTTCTCCTCCATATCAACCAATCCTTTGAACTGGCAGCCATCGTTCAGGACCACCCGAGGCGCTCGAATATCACCAGTGACCCTGCCAGAGGGTTTGATGGAAACTTGCTCGCTGCCTCTGAGTTCACCTTTCAGCTCCCCTGCAATAGTGATGTTACGTGCCGTGATGTTGGCATTGACCTTGCCTTTCTCCCCGACACTTACGTTGCTGTCGCGAAAATCAACGGTACCTTCCACGATGCCGTTGATTACCAGGTCTTCCTTGCCGCTAAGGTCACCGATGATCTTGACCGATTCGCCTATCGTTGCGTTCCCTGCGGATTCTTTGATATTCCCCGGGTTTGATGTGGTGCTGGAAGATTGAGTTTTGGAGATGTCTGACTGATTCATTCTGAAGCCCTGTGACTTATTGATGCGAACATTATCTTGAGCCAAATATTTTAACGCTTCCCCTGAGGATTCTCCACAAGTAATAAAAAGGCAGACGCCATTTACTTACTAAATTATACCGCCGCATCATGTAATCAGGCGCCGGCAGCAGGTGCTGGCGTAACCAGGCCAGGCGCTGGCGGATTCCCCGCAGCGAATTCCAATCTTGAATCGCTAAAGAAGACTGGCTCTCTGCCTTAAGCAGGCCAGTTGCGATATGCGGTACGGTCTGCTCAGCTGCCTGCATTTTGAGTTGATCGCTCAAGGCGCAATACTCGCTCGGAAAGACAAGACGGCTGGCCTCGACGGCTTTCAGAATGGCAGCCGCCAGCCGATGGCGCTGGCAAAATGAGATGACGTGCTGATTATCATCGTCGCTCATATTCTCCAGAAGTAGCTTAATGTCGTACAGCCATATCAGTCTGCGGCTGTTGAAATGATGGGCCATGAGATGAAGCGAAGCATGGATTAACAGGTTCCCCAGACTCGGAATTAACCCCGCCGGGTGTTTGCCGAGTTGCGCGCCAATTAAAAGCTCTTCGTAATCAAGCATATTTTGTAGGCCCGGGCGATTGAATAGCGCGGTATGCACATCGAGCACATTAGTAACACTGCGGGTAAGTTTCTTTGAAAAACTGATCTGCGGCATCACCAGGTCGCCGCTGCTTGAGTCCGCTCGCCTATAACCTGTCTCGATCAAACTGTTACTGATACTTTTAAACCGGTTATCTTTGACCAGAATATCCAGATCGGTCATCGGCCTTTCCTGATATTGTCGGTAGCAGGCGTATGCCATGGCTTCACCTTTGAGTACGAGCGGTTCGTCATTGTTTAATATTTGCAGAACTCGGATCCTTTCTTCCTGCAGTAGCATGGCCCGAGCAGCGTGCTGCCTGACCTGGTCTTTAAATCGAGCCGCCAGGTCACTTTGTGGTGCACGCTCAATGAGAGTGGAATAGACAAGCGCAGTGACCCCTTCCAACTCAGCGCTTGAAACAAGGTCTTGATAATCTGCTGGGTTGTGAGGTATTGCCGGACGACCATTCAGGATCGATATGATCCAATTACGACTGTCCTTGCAGAGATTCGTTGCCTGGTTTTGGTTCAAGTACTTGCGCTCGTTGTGTTCTTAAACAGCCGCATCAGTTATCCAGCGCTCACGGCGCCGAATCAAGCGGAAGTATGGTTGCCTTGGTGTATTTGCTCACTTCAAACTGCACTGCGTCAACTGGGCCGATAGAACACATGGGGAAAAGTCATCATAGGCTAATTGCAGACGAAGCAAAACCAAACAGCACTTGTATTTGAATCCAGTCCCCGGCGGAGCGATGAAAGCCTGACCGCTACTTCTTTGACATCTGAATAATATCCGGTTCATCGGGGGTGGGCTCTCCATCGAGATACCTGTGGCATTGCTGCCAGTAGAACTGTGCCGGGCCATCTTTCGGAAACGAACTAAGAATACTTTCAAATGATTTTTGCGCCGCTCTCCAGTCTGCCTTCTGATAAATCTCCATCGCCTCAGTAAATCTTCCGCATAAATCTCTTTGATCAGAACTCGCTGCGTCGACTTCGGCGACCACTTCAACAATACCCAGAGCCTCTGTTTTACCTACGAACTGAAACCGTCCAACATTTCGAAGCAGTAGACCATCTATACCTTCGACCACGGTTTCGGTGGCCAGAATTTTGGTGCCAATATGTTTGTTCAAGCCTTCAACCCGTGACGCAGTATTTGCACAATCTCCAACAATACTGTAAACAAATTTCCCGCCCCCGCCTGAGTGCCCGACATGCACCATGCCCGCTTCCAGCCCGATTCGCAGCCCTCCCTCATAGTTAGGGTTCCGTTGCTTGAATTCGCTAAATGCGGTCGCGGACTGAAGTGACGCTTGCAGTGCATTGCTCCGGACCCCGACCTGCGCCGATTCAGCGGTCCATGCGCACATAATTGCGTCTGCTCGAAATTCAGTCACATCGACGGAATTATCTTTCAATGGTGACGCCAGGCTGTCAAAGTAATCGTTTAAGAGAGCCGCCAGTTCTGAAGGACCAATTTTTTCCGCCATGGTGGAAAAGCCAGCCATGTCCGTAGCCAGGCAGGTGCTATAAACGACCCTGTTAATTTTATTCTCATCGGGATTGCTGCCTGTCAGGACCTGCACTGCATCTTCGGGCAGGTAATGACTGATCATATCGCTCATCTGCTGGGCTCTGCGCCGCTGGATGTAATACTGACCAAATAGGCCGAAGAAGGTCGCCAGAGGAAACTGAATCAGCAAGGGTGTCGCCGCTGGTAACCATATCGCATAGGCGCCAAACAGATAGTGGGTCAACACTATGTAAGAAATTACAATAATAAGGCCTAGAGGGACACCAATCATCGCCGGCAGCATATAAGTAATCAGGCCAATAACGATGCCAAAAAGCAGCAGGATCAAACCGCTCTCTATCGCGCCTGTTGGCTTCAAGGAGCGGTCGTTGAGCAAATTTCCAAACGCCGTTGCCATAATCTCCACGCCGCTCAGATCGACACCGTCATCGCGGGTAAATACCGTGTAGAAACGGTCTGGTTGTCCTGGGTCCAGCATGTCCGAATACCCGACGAAGACGACCTTGTCTGTAAAGTCCATATCGCTTTCAGTTAAATTAGGATCACTGCCTTTGATCACTGCTGAATACGGTATATTTTTTACGGTGCCCGGTGGCCCGTATAGATTGATATATCGGTACTCCCTGCCTGCATACATACTGATCAGCGACTTAAATCGTGAATACATGGTATCTGAACTTGCTTCAGACGCACGATTTTTGAGTTCACTGAGCAACTTATTTTTAAGCTCCGGATCTTGCGAGAGAGTCCTGCGCAAACGCACCATCAGTGCGCGCAGCTGTTCGGCATCACTTATCTCTGCGCTGGATTCCGCTAACCCTGCAAAACGCTCTTTATCAGTTTCGACAAGAAAAGCACGAAACTTATCGTAAACAGGCAATGAGTAAAATTGCAGCGCTACGGAGGGCAAGGTTGGTGCATCTGCCGCACTGGACTTGAACACCCAGAACCGATTCAACTCTGCATCAATCTTCGGTAACGGAAAAGGGCCCAATCCTCTCGCTGCGCTAGAGAGAGATTCCATCGGCGGCACTGTCGCTTCCACCCAGACCCAGCCAATGTTCTTTCCGGCCTGGTCTGTTATGGGCTGTCTTTTTCCATCCAGCTTTTCAAATAACACCACTCTGTTGGAACTTTTAATAGATTCGGCAAATTCCGCATCATGCTGTGCATTTTTAGGTTGAAAAAAGTGAATATCGAATATAATGGCTGCTGCGCCTTTTTCCACCAGGGCCTTGATTAAATCGGCATGGATTGTCCTCGGCCAGTCACGTGGCAGCCTTGGTAATCCCAGTCTCTCTGGCGTTCTACCATTGATACCTACCACCGCAATGTTAGGAGGAGGCTCGATTGGGCCGCGGATCTTGAACAGCCAGGATAAACCGATATCAGTATTGAGCGAAGTGCCTACTGCCGACAGGCCAAAAGCTGCGCCGATCAGGCTTATCAGAAAGATTACCAGGATACCCTTTAAGCGATTCGGCATATTACTTTTTTATAGAGGGAAATAAGCAGCCTCATTATTACTTCGAACATTTAATTAGCTTGTGCTTGTGTACACAAGTTCGCTGCCTCAAGACGTCATATCCTAGCATCGGGTCATTGCGAAACCAGCGCCACACTAACCCCTTCTATATAAGCATATAAGCATATAACTAATATTCTTAGGGTAATATTTATGTAAGATTATTAGCCTGATATTCGAGCGTTTCTGTTTGTCCATTGTATTAAATGCAGGTGTGGCAATTTTTATCCTTATGATAAACAACTTTGATGAAACTTATCACTTCACAATCTCTAGTTGATTAAACTTGACTTTAATTGATGAAACAATAAGAATGGTCTAGTTATAAAGACATAGACATCAGTCGCCTATATGCTCTGAAGGGAAGCTATAGCGGAATAGATCTGCATGAATCGCCGCGCGCTTAGCTGCAAGATTCCATGTTCCGTAATAAAAAAGTGAGGAACACTTCATGGTTAGTAGAGTAAAAGCTTTCAGCTTTTTTGCATTTCTCGTTTTAATTCAGGCCATCCCGAACGCGCACGCCCAGAATGACTGTCAAGAGCTGGCGGGACAGTTCTTATCTCTAGAGGGTACGGTCGATGTTCAGAGTGACCAGACCGGAAGCTGGACAAGTGCGAGTCTGGATCAACAGCTGTGCAAGGGCGATACCGTTCGTGTTAGCAGCCTCAGCCGCGCCGCCGTCTCGCTGGTCAACGACGCCGTTCTGCGCCTGGATGAGAATACCACCATGCGCCTGCTCGACATCACAGCTGAGCAGGAGGAGCGATCATTTCTTGACCTGCTGCGTGGCGCTTTCCACTCCTTCAGCCGCAAGCCTCGACTGCTGTCGGTTAACACGCCCTATCTGAATGGATCTATTGAAGGCACAGAATTTGTCTTTCGGGTAAAGGAAGGCGAGAGTACCGTTACAGTATTTGAAGGCACGGTGATCGCTTCGAATGAGCAGGGAAGTATGCCGGTCACGCGTGGCGAATCGGTCGCTGCGGTAGCCGGTCAAGCGCCGCAAGCGCGCATCCTGGTCAGACCAAGAGACGCAGCACAGTGGTCGCTGCATTACCCGCCGCTCCTGGCGGCAGGCGTTGATCGAGACACTTCACCAGCTCTGCGCAAGGCAGTGGACGGCGCCGGTCAGGGTGATGTTGCGGGATCCTTGGAGGCTCTGGACGAGATTCCGCAAGACCAGCACAACGCGGAATTTCACACCCTGCGCGCATCGCTGTTGCTGAACGTGGGACAGGTTGATGCCGCGCAAAAAGAAATTGACCAAGCGCTGGCCAAGGATACAGGCTCAGCGCTGGCTTACGCCCAGCGGGCTGTGATTTCCCTGGTACAGAACGATACCGGGCAGGCGCTTCAGGACGCGAACAGGGCAGTAACGCTCGACCCTGATTCCTCTGCGGCCAGGATAGCCCTCTCTTACGTGCAGCAGGCCAATTTCAATCTGGCCGCCGCCAGAGAGACGCTGCTGTCCGCTGTAGACGCTGACCCGGAGAACGCTTTGGCCTGGGCGCGCTTGTCCGAACTCGAATTGATGCTGGGTGATCGCCGGCAGGCTGTTGCAAACGCCGAGAAAGCGGTTGCCCTCGAGCCCGAACTTGCACGACCACAGATCACTCTTGGATTTGCTCAACTTGCACAGTTTAATCAAGGGTCTGCCCGTTCAGCTTTTGAGAAAGCGATTGAACTGGACTCTGCGGATCCACTACCCCGTCTTGGACTGGGCCTTGCAAAAATCAGTAATGGTGACCTTGAACACGGCCGCGCAGATATCGAAGCTGCAGTGGCGCTTGGATCAAATAACGCGCTGTATCGCGCCTATCTGGGCAAGGCTTATTTTGACGAGAAGCGTAATCCTCTCGATGCGGAGCAGTTCAGTATCGCCAAAGAACTTGACCCGAGAGACCCAACTGCTTACCTGTACGATGGCACCTTAAAACAGTCTATTAATCGACCGATCGAAGCGGTCGAGGATTTTGAGAGGTCAATCGAGCTTAACGATAACCGCGCGGCATACCGGGGCCGATTTCTGCTGGACGAGGACCGCGCCGCACGCGGCACCAGCCTGGCCCGGGCGTATAAGGACCTCGGGTTCTACCAGCTCGGGATCAATGAATCTGCAAAGTCGTTAGAGCTTGACCCTTCCAATGCTTCCGCGCACCGTTTCCTTTCAGATACTTATGTGGGCGTGCCGCGGCATGAAATCGCGCGCGTCAGCGAACAGTACCAATCCCAGATGATGCAGGACGTTAATATTAACCCTGTACAACCGAGCCTCTCAGAAACTAACCTGAACATTGTCACACTGGGCGGCCCTTCCAGTGCAGGGTTTGGTGAGTTTACGCCCCTGTTCGGACGCAACAGCTCTCAGTTTAATATCAGTGGTATCGCCGGTAATAACGATACATACGGTGGAGAGGCGGTGGTTTCAGGACTGCACAATCAGCTTTCATACAGTATCGGGGGCTTTGCCTATAAAACTGACGGGTGGCGGGAGAACGGGGAGCTTGAACAAAATGTCTACGATATTTTTCTGCAGGGTGCTGTCAGCCCTGAATTGAACTTGCAGCTCGAAGTTCAGCATCGTGATTCCGAGGAGGGCGATCTTGCGCTGCAGTTTGACCCTGAAGATATTGTACTCGACAAGATGCGCGAAATTGATCGGGATAGCGCGCGCGTTGGTCTGCGCTATTCCCCCGATATGAATTCTGACGTGCTGCTCTCTTATATCCACAGCGATACAAATGAAATTCGTCGTGAGGCGGATGAAATTGATCCCTTTACGAGTTTTACGCTTGATTCGGACAGAACTACCAAGGGGGGAATGTTTGAAGCGCAATATATCTACAAGCAGGAACGATTCAAGCTCGTCACCGGTGGCGCTTACAGCGACCCGGATACGGTCATCGATGAAACTGCGGAAGTCGTCGATGTGGACTTTGGGCCGCTGTTTTCAGAGGATGCCCGTATCGAGGAAAAGATCGAACACCCCCGTGCCTATATATACTCGTACCTGGACTCAAGTGATTCGCTGACCTGGACGCTTGGCGCCAGCTACGACGACTTCACGGACGAGCCCATAGAGGAAACCACTTTCAGTCCAAAACTTGGAATGCGGTTGCAGGCCAGTGACTCGATAGTGCTGCGCGCAGCGGCTTTCAGGGTCGTTAAACCGTCTTTTATCAATAACCGAACCATCGAACCCACGCAAGTCGCCGGATTCAACCAGTTCTTTGATGATTTACCGGGAACCGAGTCGACGCGATATGGCGCCGGTCTCGATTGGCGCGCTGATGAATCGCTCTGGGGCGGGATCGAGCTGAGCTGGCGTGATCTCGAAGAGCCAACCAAAATCATTTCCGAGACCGGTGAAGAGCAGGCCCAGTTCGATGATCAGAAAGAGAACCTGCACCGGCTGTACCTCTACTGGACGCCATCAGAGCGCTGGGCGGCTCAAGCGGCTCTCGTCTACGACAAGTACGAAGGCGAAGGCCTCGCCGTCGAGTTTGGCCCAAGACCGCAAGAGGTCGAAACCGTCAGCCTGCCGCTGTCGGTCTCGTACTTTCACCCGAATGGCGTATTTGCCAGCGTCAGCGGTACTTTTGTCGACCAGGAAGTCATGCGGGCCGAGGGTTCACCATTTGCTGCCGGCCAGGACGACTTCTTCGTGGTCGACCTGGCGGTCGGTTATCGCTTGCCAAAGCGACGAGGCATCTTGAGTATTGGCGTCAAGAACCTGTTTGACGAGGAGTTCATGTACCAGGACAACAGCTTTCGTGAGTTCAGCGAAGAAGCGGTCAGCAGCCCGTTCGTTCCATCCCGCCTGATCCTGGCGCGCGCGACAATAAGCTTTTAACTTAAGGTAAAAACTATTTCTACACCACAACAATTAGAGGAGAATAAGATGAAAAAACGCACCACTTTACATGATCGATTGATCATTCCTTTTTCGGCCGTCTGTGCCAGCATGTTGCTTAATCCAATTGCACAGGCAACATGTATCGTGCCTGATGAAAATATCTATACGACCTCCGTGAAAGTCGTAGCGGTTGATGCGGGCTCTTCATGCGGCAACATCTCGGGGCACGAAGGAATTTTTATCAATGACAATAATATTGGAACTGTAAAACCGGCTGTTCCAGTGGACTATCAGTTCGAAAATGGCAATACTCTCAGCGTCTTTGCTTGGTTTGGACCCAATGGAGAAATTATGTGGGAAGCCGATGGCGATCAGAGCGACCCCACCGTTCTCGGTGTCGACGTTGCAGTTGTAAATGGAGCATCGGGTGGCGCTAATAACTGCGGCTATTCATATGATCTCGATTCTTTCGCTGGCATAGGTGGAGATCAAAAAAATAACGGCAGTTTTCAAAACGTTACCGGAGTATCGTTCTGCAGTGATGGAGAGCAGGACAAGCTGCCAGATCCAGTTGTCGTTCAGGAACCGACAGTACCGCTTCCACTCTGTGGCTTAACTGGGGAGAGAGCTTTTGCGGAGACAGATGAAGGGGTTGAGTATTTAGCTAATGCAGGAGGAGCACTAGACCAAACGGCAGTGAACTGCCCAAGCTGCGAAGATTGGGACCTATCGGACACTCCCCGAGCCGGAGACCTTAAAGCCCTCTGTACTGATGGGGTGACTCAGGGCGCCGAGTTATGCACGGCCGTATGTGGTGAGAATGGTGTGCAATGTGATGCCGATGGTGTGCCAACCGATGGTAGTTGCGTGCCTCCCCCTATAACGTTTGTGACCCATTTCGAAGAGAAGGAATCAAATCTGGGTATTGACGACGGCGAGTGGGCTTGTTTCTGCAATCTGCAACCGAGCCGGAACACCGTCTGCAGAACTGATGTCCCCGCTGACGATCCGCTAAGCTGCGAATCTACAGGAGGCATCCCGCAATCCAGATTTATTGATGCGCTGATCATCGGTCAGGAAAATCCACCTTACTTCTGGAGAAATGGCCGGTGCTATGGCTGTTAAAGTAGAAGGGTCAATAAAAGTATGAAAAATTAATTGACTCACTATTTAAATTGCAACAAACGCCCGTCAAGTACGGGCGTTTTTTTATGGGTACAGTACGCGTATCGGGCAGCAAGACACGTCAACATTCTTTTGAAAGCAGGTTTGGCCTCTTGCCTGGCATTGGTTCAAGTACTGTTGCTCGCTGCGTTGTCAAATAGCCGCATTAGTTTTCATCTTTGGTATCTGTTGCCGCATAGAACGGAAAACTTGGCTGTTCCGGATCTTAGAACAAAGAAAAACCAGAGGCGATATAATCCATAATAACCAAATATAATTCGAACAAGCGCTAATGTTAAGGAAAAGATTTCAGTGAAGATTACCCGCTCCAATATATTAGCTGCGTTGATCGCAATGCAGCCCATTAACGCAGTGCAGGCGCAATCGTCGGTGTGGGAGATAGAGAAGGACGGTCGACAGCTTTTTATCGGTGGCACTATTCATGTATTGAGCGCCGATGACTACCCGCTGCCCCGGCAATTCGATCTGGCTTACGATAATTCAGATTCAGTAGTGCTGGAAACAGATATCGGTAGACTAAGGAGTCCCGAGTTCCAGCAGCTCGCTCTCGGCGAGATGATCTACACTGATGGCACCAACTTGCGTAGCTTGCTTAAAGATGAGACCTACCAGGACCTCGAAGCTTTTTGTGCAACGCGTGGAATACCCGCAGCGACCTTGATGATGTTTAAGCCCGGTATGGTTGCGATGACCCTGACGCTGCTTGAACTGCGGCGATTGGGGTTGATGGGTGCCGGGGTCGATTCGCA
>JAHEGU010000130.1 GCA_024644945.1 Gammaproteobacteria bacterium
ACGGTGAAAATCATCACCGGCAGCAGGAAGAGCGTTGCACCGGCGGCAACAGCAGGCCAGTCGAGACCACCGACGCCAATGATTGTCGGAATAAATGGCGGCGCAGTTTGCGCCGTACCCGAAGTCAGCAATACCGCAAAGGCATATTCGTTCCAAGCAAAGATCAGGCAAAAAATCGCCGTGGACGCAATTCCGGTCGCCGCCTGGGGCAAAACCACTTTGTAAAAAGCCTGGAAACGGGTGTAACCGTCGATCAGCGCTGCCTCTTCATATTCACGGGGGATTTCATCGATAAACCCCTTAAGTAGCCATACCGCGAGCGAAATATTGACCGCGGTATAGAGCAGAATCATGCCAAGGTGAGTATCTGAAAGGCCCAGTTTTCGATACATCAGAAAAATAGGAATAGCAACCGCAATGGGAGGCATCATTCTGGTGGACAGGATAAAGAACAAAAGATCGTCCGCCAGCGGAATCCTGAATCTCGAAAACGCATAGGCCGCCAGTGTCCCCAGGAAAATACTCAGAAACGTCGAACCAAAACCGATGATCACAGAATTGACGAACCGCTGACCAAATTTTGACGGGCCGGCGATGACCATCTCCCGGTTTCTCACGATTCGATCCGCGAAGTTATCGGGCTCTGGCAGGCTTTCAAGTGTTTCCTTGCTGACCCGTGTCCGTGTTGTGAATAGATTGACATAGCCCTCGAGCGAGGGCTCGAACGTGACCTTAGGTGGGTAACTGATACTATCCGGCGGCGTTTTAAATCCCGTCATCATGATCCACAACAGCGGCACCAAAGTGATCAGCGCATAGATAATTACCAGCGTACCCGCAATCCACTTCTGACGTGATGACGTTTCGGTGACGGAAAAACTCATCTCGCTTTAACCTTGTTCAAGGCTTTTACGTATATGGAAGCCAGACCGAAAACAGTCACAAAAAGAATGATCGCAAACGCGCTCGAATAGCCAGTTCGCCATTTTTCAAAGGCTTCGCGTTTTAGATTAATCGAAGCCAACTCGGTCACCGAGCCGGGCCCACCACCGGTAAGCTGTACCACAAGATCGAACATCTTGAAGTTTTCGATGCCACGAAAAAGAATCGCCAGCATCAGAAACGGCAACACCATGGGAATCGTTATAGTAAAGAATTGCCGTAGTTTTGAAGCCCGATCGATTTCCGCGGCCTCGTAAATGTAATCCGGGATACTCCTTAATCCGGCGAGACAGATCAGCATGACAAAAGGCGTCCACATCCAGGTGTCCACGATCACAATGGACCAGGGCGCCAGGTCAACCGAACCAAGCATCTCGAAACTCGACGGGTCCTTGCCCGTGATATAGGCGATTACATAGTTAAACAGACCAATCTGTGGCTGGTAGAGAAAGGTCCAGAAGTTTCCAACCACGGCGGGTGACAGCATCATGGGTAAAACAATGATCGTAGTCCACAGATCGTTGCCCTTGAACTTCTTGTTGATCAGCCAGGCCAGGGTAAAACCGATCAACACCTGAAAAAAAATCGTCCAGAACAAGAAGTGTGCAGTGGCCTGCATTGAAATCCAGATATCGGCATCATTCAGGATACGTTCGTAATTGCGTGTACCAATGTACTCCACGGCCCGGTTTGTTCGATTAGCCTTGAAGTTGGTAAAGCTGAGGTTGATCGTCCAAATTAGCGGGAAAATGTTGATCGCCAACAACAGGAAGATCGTCGGTCCAACGAAAATCCAGGCGATCGCCCGATCAGACAAACCTTTTATTTTCTGTGCGATATGGGCGGGCGTTGCTTTCGCTACCCGGTCCAGTGCCTTGTCAGACATTCCGAAACAGTCCAGATTAGGTTTTTATCGGTGCAGGCCCCGCCGAGACACAAGCGGGCCTGCACACCTGGGATAAAAAGCCGGTGTTTAGCCGGCCATACCGTTCCTAGAGTTTTCCTTCGTCCTCGAAGACTTCAGTCCAGTCCTGGATCAATAAGTCGAGTGCTTCCTTGGCGGTACCCTGATCCGCTACGATGTAGTCATGCAGACGTTTTTGCATGGCCAGTAACAGTTCCGCGTAAGCAGGTTCCTGCCAGAAATCCTTAACATCATTCATTGCCACGAGGAAATCAGCAGCGAACGGTTGACTGGTCTTGAAGTCAGGAGAATTCAACACCGAGTTGTGCGCTGAATAACCGCCAAGTTCCCACCATTTGGCCTGGACATCAGGCTGGGCAAACCACTTGATATATTCAAGTGCCGCGTCCTGCTTTTCGGAATAGCTGACCACGGAGATTCCCTGTCCACCCAGAGTTGAACCTGGTAGGTTCTGCGGCGGGTTTACAAAGAAATCAATTTTATCGCCACCTGTGTCGGGATCAGCGTACAGACCCGGGAAGAAGGCGAACCAGTTCATCGCCATGGCAACCTGGCCGGATTTGAAGGCATCCAGACTTTCCCCCATATAGGAGTTAGTATATCCAGGTGGTGTGCAACACTCATAAAACTCCTTGTAGAACTCCAATGCTTCGACGGCTTCAGGCGAATTCACGGCGCCTTCCATATCGTACTTGCCAGGGGTGTTCTCATATTTGAATCCCCAGGGATAAAGCGCACTGGTCGCGCCCATGGTGATGCCTTCTGACCCACGCTCGGTAAAGATCGCAGCCCCGTAGACTGTTTTGCCATCAATTTCCTTACCCTGGAAAAATTTGGCAATCTCCATCATCTCTTTCTGGGTTGCTGGCTCTGCCAGCTCTCTTCCCGTGGCGGCCTTGAACTCCGCTCTAATATCTTCCCGGCCAAACCAGTCCTTGCGGTAGAACCAACCATTAGCATCGCCCATTGCCGGCAGTGCGTAATAGTTTGGCGTACCTTTTGGCCAGGTTGAATAAGCGTACACGGTAGCATCGGCAAAATCGTCCATACTGATGCCTTCCGCGTCAAAGAAACCGTTCAGTTTCACATAGTGACCATTTTCCGCACCACCACCGATCCATTGACTGTCTCCGATCAACAAATCACATAACTGTCCACCTGAGTTCAATTCATTCAGCATTCTGTCCGCGAAGTTTGGCCAAGGAACAAATTCGAAGCTCATGTTGTGACCACTTTGTGCTTCGAATTCCTTGCTTAGCTCAACCAGCGCGTTGGCTGGATCCCAGGCTGCCCAGCAAAGCGTTAAATCATCGGCCTTTGCGTTGCTGGCAAAAGATGCAGCTGCAATCATCAACGCGCCGATTTTTATAAATTTGGCTCTTTTCATCGTTTTTTCTCCAGTGGTGAATAATAATTAGCGGCTATGGGTTCTCGCCAATTTCCGCTGTCCAACACCCCATAGCCTAATTGAGGTACGCACCTCATGTCCAGATATTTTTTGGGTGCGTACCTCAAATTGGATTTGCAGGTGAGCAGCTGGCAGCGGATTTGCTGCTCAACTCTTTAATGGGACAGACCACGGTTTAACCAACAATAAAGACGGCAGAATATTACTTGCCGCTCGTGCTTGGGCTGTAAATGGATTGATCGGCTAGGAAGCTTTCAATGAATCGAGCTTGATCTAAACTAACTTACCAGCCCCTTCCATACCATCAATCCTGGCTGTATTCCTTAAAACTCTAAATCACTCGTAGAGCTCAATATTGATCGCGTCGAGCATATAGCCGCTGGGGATGTCCGACGCACCGTCGACAAAGTTTAAATTGGAGTTTGTGCGCTCGCTGCGAATAATGCCATCTACCCATATCGGTGTGTAGAGGCCGCCGGGGCTTGAGTATCCCTCGTCGACCCTGACATACACGATCTGATTTGGCGGCGGCGGTGGAGTGTGGATACAGGCACCCACGTACGGCACCAGAA
>JAHEGU010000131.1 GCA_024644945.1 Gammaproteobacteria bacterium
GGCACCAGCCTACAAGGACCAGCGCCAGACCGATCACCGACAACTGCCCCAGTTCCACCCCTACATTGAAGGAGATAAGTGCCGTCACGAACTCCCCTTCTGGAAGCCCGAGTTCGGTGAGAACGCCCGCAAAACCCATGCCGTGGAGCAGGCCGAATAGAAAGACGAGCAGGATGCGCCAACTGTGCAAGGAAGCGGATAGGATATTTTCCACCCCCACGTAAACGATGGAAGCCGCAATCAGTGGCTCGACCACGCCAGGTGACAAAGAGACAACACCGTACATGGCCAATCCCAACGTAATGGTGTGAGCCACTGTGAATGCGGTGACCTGCCAGAGAATTGGACCCAGTTTCGGGCTGAACAGAAAGATGCCGATCACGAACAGTATGTGATCCAACCCAAGCGGCAGGATGTGAGTAAATCCAAGCTTTATGTAGTCCCGGACGACACTTGCCCGTGATCGAGGCACCACACTGGCCTCCAGGGGTAGAACGGGGCTTTCCTGGCCTTTCGGCAGCCAGTACGATTGAAATCCGCCTGCCGAATCGAATCGGATGCGAAGCGCGCAATCACCATATGCGGCGGGATAGCGCCACTGTATGCGGGAGCTGTCCGAAGGCAGCACCCCCCGCAAGTGAATTTCAGACTTGCGATCAAGACTCGGGTCGGCTTCCGCCAAAACATCGATTTTGGAATAGCGCAAATTAATGGGGATGCCGTCGACCTTCAGCTGCAGATTTTGTGCAAATTCCTCTCCAAAATGGCCAAACTCCCTTTCAAATGACATCGGTGACAATGCCCGAAGCCGATTGTACTCTGCAGCATTGGGTGACTCGCCGGTGTCTTCGTGCTCTCTGCCAATGCGCGCCAACAATGCCTCGGCGTTTGTCCGGATTGAAATGCTAATGGTTCCATTGGCCTCAAATTGGATCGTTGCCACTGCAGGGCGCAAACTATGGGCATGGGAGAAACCACTGCTCAGAAAAAGGAGTATAGCCAGCAGGGACCGGAGCATTGCCATTAATTTACCAGCATTTTCGGGTATAGGAAGATCGCGGTATGGTACTGTTTTCGAGGCCGAACATGAAAGAACCGGGAGTAGCGTTAAGTTCAATGCGTATTTTTTGTGCTTCACCAGCCAAAGCCGGGCAAACCGCAGATAACCGTTGCGATGTACCGACAGCCAAATCAAAACAGGAAAAAACAATTGTGGGACGTCACTATCTGAAATCCTTACTGCTCGCCGTGCAGCTTTATTCCTTTACGGCTGCCGCCCACGACTTTTGGATCGACCCGTCGCGTTACCGATTCGATTCAGATGAGCCCCTTACGCTCACCCTAAGAGAAGGTCCCGGCTTCAAGGGTAACAGTATCCCCTACATCGATGCGCTGACTCAATCGTTTCGTCTCTATGACGCTTTGCGTGAACACCCGATTCAGGCCCAGATGGGAGACGATCCCGCAGCTCGCATTGACCGTCCGGGAAGACGCGGACTGGCCATCACTTACATGAGCCGAGGCTTGTTCATCGAGCTCAAACCAGAGAAATTCCGGGATTACCTCATGGAAGAAAGTATGGACTACATCCTGCCCAAACTTAAAGCACGAGGGTTGGATAAGAAAAATTCACGGGAATTATATGTCCGTTGTGCCAAGACGCTGATTCGTGATGAAGCGGGCTCGACAGGGGATGTGTTCGATCACAGGTTTGAAATGCCATTGGAAATTGTTCCAATTCGCGATCCCTATGGCCCCGACAAAGCGGAAGATCTACCGGTATTGGTGTTGTTCAATGGCAAACCGATAGACGGCGTTGGCGTTTCCGTGCTTTTGAAAGATGCTGCCCGGGCGCCAGCAGTGGTGCGCACGCGAAACGGCCAGGCCCTGGTGAAACTGGACGCACCCGGTGAGTGGCTGATAAAGGCTGTGCATATGGTGGAATACGAACCCGCTGAAGCCGATTGGATCAGCTATTGGGCGTCACTGACAATCAAGCGCTGAATGTGGATCATGCGGAAACCATGTACAGATAGGCTACGCCGAACACCAGAAAGAAGAGCCCGGACAGGGGAGTGAGCTGCGAGCGATCCTCTGCGTATAAATACTTCTTTAGAATCGGCAGCATGAGCAGTGGAGGAGCCAGCCATATCAATTCACCCGAAGTGATCCAGCCCGAATAGGTATAAGCAGCCGTCATAATGAACGCGGCGCCAATCAAGGCCCAGTATAAGAGTCGCGCCGCAGGCAGTCCGATTCGTACACTGAGTGTACGGGTCTGATCCTGCAGATCACTTTCATAGTCTCGTATTTCGTTGCTCAGCAGCAATAACGAGATCAACAGACCAACGGGCAGCGAAAGCAACAGGACCCGCATTGAAAACCTGCCGGTCATCGTAAAATAGCTGGCCTCCACCATAATCACGCCCATCAGCAGGAATACCTGAATGATGGCATAGCCGTTGCGCTTGAAATTGAAGGGCCCCGAGTGATAGTTCAATGCCAGCATGCCCGACAAAATAAAGATCAGTATTAGAGGCCAGCCTCTCAGGCTCACCAGATACAGACCAATGAGTGAAGCCAGAGCGAAAGCCGCCCAGCCAAAACGGGCATTCCGGATAATTCTTTTTTCAGCCTGTGCAGAAACCCGTACCGCCTTGTGCTGCCGAAGATCCTCGGTATCGTTAACCAGGTTTATCCCCGCCTGAGCGAGCGTGCCGCCCAGCAGCAGTAACACTGCCAACAGGTAAGCAGGATCCGTGCTGTCCCAACCGAGGCGAATGCCCAGCCCGCAGCTTATAATTGCAACCGCCAGGGAAAAGACACGTAATGCGCCCCAGAAACTATACAGACTGCGCTCTGGCATAACGGCTGTAAAGGTAAATGGGGACAAGCATAATGAGGCCATATATCACTGGTACAATGGAAAGTACGGCGCTTTGCAGAACGTTTTGTGTAACCACCAGCGCCATGCCCCCATTTTGCATGCCGACTTCGATTGCAACGGTATGAGTGTCCCTTCGCGTCAACCCTGAAACTCCGGAAAGCAGGATTCCGGCACCTATTCCGGCAAGAATAAGCGCCGTACTGGCAAGCCCGCTTTGTGCCAGAAATCCGGGCAAGCGTGGCCACTGTTGTATGATGATTGCAGCAATGACGATTAGAAAAAGGCGGGTGGCAAAACTGTAAACAAGGGGTTGCCAGCGTGAACTGAAGCCTTCGAAACGGGTTCGAATGATAATACCGATCACCACAGGGATGACGCTGATGACAAATAAACGCATCATGGTCAGGCCCAGGGGTATATGTACTTCGCGCTGATCATCCATCAGGAACTGCAGCGAAAGCTCTGACAACAGGGGTATCGTGAATGGTGTGACCAGACTGGCTATGAGCGTCAGGCTGATGGACAGCGGAACGTTGGCCCGCGCCATGTGAGAGAACCAGTTGCTGGTAACACCGCCTGGGCAAAAACTGAGAATCATAAGGCCCGCAGCAAGCGCGGGCGGCATAGAGAATATAAAAACCACGGCAAGCGCCAGAATTGGCATCAAAAAGAGCTGAGCGAACAGTCCGACCAGCGTTGCCCGCGGTGCCGATATTTGTTGAATAAAAACATCCAACCGGATTGTCAAACCCAGGCTGAGCATGATGAAAGCCAGCG
Organism: Gammaproteobacteria bacterium; assembly: GCA_024644945.1. Taxonomy (GTDB): domain Bacteria; phylum Pseudomonadota; class Gammaproteobacteria; order Arenicellales; family Poriferihabitantaceae; genus VYFG01. Next base: position 3,665 of record JAHEGU010000131.1, read on the forward strand.
AAACCGGCAGACCGATCTGAATAAAGTGATTGAGTTCCATGAGCCTGGACTAGTGTGCTGAGTCAGGAAGCGGTTAGCCGCAAGGCTTGCCTCGCAGGGAACGGCCCAGCCCTTTCCAAGAGGCATAACGCCGCGGATGACCGCTTCCTGA
>JAHEGU010000132.1 GCA_024644945.1 Gammaproteobacteria bacterium
ATCCAGAAGATGCTCGGGCAGGTAATTGATCCCGCGCACGTCGCCACCTGCGTTTGAAAGCGGCTCCCGGTTGGCGGTGGAAAAGGCGAGAAAAATGTCCCCGGAACCATGATGCCCAACTGTCCCGGTTCGAGCCAGACCAAGGGGTACTCTCCTGGCAAGTCGCTTGAGCTGATGAGGCATCAACGGGGCATCTGTGGCAATGACCGCGATGATCGAACCCGCACCTTTGCTGCGCATTTCACCACCCTTCAAATATTTCCCGACCGGTACACCGAGCACAGTCAATTCGTGCCGCAGCCCGAAATTACTCTGGACAAAAACGCCTAGTGTGTAACTTACGCCACCCACCTCAACGATACGTGACGCACTTGCTGAGCCCGCCTTGAATTCATAGGTCGACATGCCGGTTCCACCGCCGACACTGCCCATTTCAATCGGCCCCGATGTTGCAGCATTCAGGGCGTCAAGGGTATGTTGCACGGTGACATGAAATCCATTGATGTCATTCAACTCTCCATCGTAAGTTTCTGCAGCAACTGGCAGTCCCCAGTCCTGGCTACCGCCATAGTTCCTGTCCACCAGCCAGCGAATTGTGGCGTCGCGGGTAACACCGCAGGAATGCGTATTGGTTATTGTAATCGGGGTCTGCAGCTCACCAATTTCATCGATCCACAATGTACCGGTCATCTCTCCGTTACCGTTCAAGCTGGAGCATCCTGCAAAACAAGGCACCATGTCTTGCCCCCTGGGCAGGATTGCGGTCACACCAGTTCTGACTGGTCCCCGCCCCGGTATTAGTTTGCCTTCACCTTGGATTAGGGTGGTATACCCGACTTCAACGCCTGGTACGTCAGTAATAGCGTTAAATTCTCCTGGCGTACCGTGGAAATCCAGCTGGAGACCCCGTGCACGGATCTTACCGGAGGGTGTTGTGAACCAATGGGTTGATGTCATAAACGGCAGAAATCAAATCGATCTTGCATCCAATTGTAATCCCTGGACGGCATTTCAGATATTCTAAACGCTATGAGACCTCTGCTGATCAACTTTCCCCTCGGTCACATGGCCAATGACTGGGCCCCAGGTTCGATCTGGCTGCTGGCACCTGCCATAGCTGCCAGCATGGGATTATCGCCATCTGAAATCGGTTTGTTGCTCGCTATTCACTACATGGGCGCTGCGCTAGGTTATTTACCTGCTGGGATACTTTCGGATCGGATCAGTCATCAGGGTCGACTATTAGCCGCTACATTCTGGTGGGTTGCTGTCGGTTATTTCTTTGCTTCGGTCGCTCCTGGATTCTGGTCTCTTGCGATTTTACTTGCTATAGCGGGCATGGGAGATGCCGCATGGCATCCAATTGCCACCGGCGTGCTGGTCGAACAAATGCCGAAAAGGCGTGGCATGGTGCTCGGGATTCACGCCATGGGCGGCACATTGTCTGAAGTGGGCGCCCCCCTTTCCGTGGGTTTCCTGTTAGCAGTTTTTGACTGGCGCACGACTCTACAAATTTCCGTTATTCCGGCGGTGATCATGGGAATTGTGTTTATTTTCTTTGCAAGACATATTCCTGCATCTAACGCAAAAGCGGTAACTCGGGTTGAACTGAGTCAAATCACTCGCGGCTGGTTAAAACCTGCCGGACTGTTTCTAATCGGGATGATTTCAATCTACAACATGGCTCTCATGGCGTTAATGAGCATGGCGCCCCTTTACCTGCAGACCGATCTCTCTTACTCACCGGCAGCTTCAGGAGTTGTTTTTGCAACATCAATGCTACTCGGCTCGATAATGCAGCCTGTCATTGGTCGTTATTCGGACTCGGTCGACAGACATCTGGTATTTATTGTTGGTTCAATCCTCGCTATTGTTTGTTCAACACTTGCAGCGATGAGCACTCAAACAGGGATAATTGTCGTCGCCATGGTGGCCAATATGGCGATCCTGGTCAGCGTTAGATCGAGTGTGCTGGCAAGCGCAGTGGAATATGCCAGCACCCGGGCCGCCACCACTCTCGGTTTTGTTTTCGTAATGCTCGATGGTGTCGGTGCGCTAGGGGCTATCTTAGCCGGTTATGTTGGTGAAATTGATCTGCAAAACGTATTGGCGCTGGCAGGGTTTCTCTCTCTAATCAGTTTACTGTTGTCCGCCATACTATTCGCACGACATCGCTCCCTGCCCGCAGGTTCCTTCTGAACAAGGACAGGCCCTGCACGACTCCCCTGACACAATTTGCCATATTGACCGTTAAGTGACAGGAAACTCTCCTACCTTTATTACCAAACAACCAGAAATATTCTCAATAAAGTCGTATAAAACAGCATGTTATACCGATAAAGAAATCCTGGCACGACTTATGCTTATAAATTAGGTAAGCCAGAACATAATTCGAGGCGGTTATGAATAATCAGACACTTAAGCTTGAGAATATGGCGTTAGCCGGTACCAGGGGTATCAGTCAAAATAATATCGCCTCTGGATTCAAACCAGCGTTCCTGAATAAACGCAGTGGCAGGGTTGAGATCGCCAGATTCGAAAGTGGCAGCCCCGCGCCAATGCATCTGATCGATTGGTTACCGAAAGAATGGGCCGCTTCGCTCGGTAAAGACGGTTCCATTCAGAGCCTGATACCAGGAATCATCTCCGGTTTCTCACGTGACGGCGTTTTCTATATGCGAGAGGAGAGCTCGAAACTTTAGCGGTCATCGTATTTACGGTTGATTTAATCCAATAACTCGCCATCATTAGGTAAGACGTTACGATCTTAGCTGTAGAAACTGAGATCAGATCCGATCTGACAATTCAGACAAGAAGCAAAGATTTCACTTAACAATATAGGTTGTATTGGCTGCATCATCCACCCCTTAGATTAGTGTCTTCCAGTAAGCAGACATTGAACTTTCGGACCCAAACGACCGAGAAATACGGCGGATTCAACTCTTTGCTGACCTTCACAGTAGTTGTACGGACTGGCGTTTCCGACTAAAGCGGACGTTTTGGTTAAGCAAGAAAACGCGTTGATTCTTTTTGTGAAATTAAGGCCCCTAGAGGAAAAATAGTGTCTAAAATTCTGATATCCATCGCTTTCATAGCCGGTATTGGGTTTTTCGCTGTCATTATCTTCTGGTCTGCAGGGACAATTGACTGGTTAGACGGTTGGCTCTATTTGGGAATTGTCACTGCGTATCAATTCATCACGATTGTCTACCTCGCGCAAGTAAATCCTGAGCTTATCGAGTATCGACTGAAGTTTATAGGCACTAGCAAGGGCACGAAACGATGGGACAAGATCTGGCTTGCGCTATTTACTCCCCTTTTTTTAGCGATCTATGTCATCGCAGGATTTGATGCAGTACGCTTTGAATGGTCTAGTATGTCGTCATGGTTTTGGATTCCCGGTTTAGTGCTGTTTATACCGACCGCTGCTTTCTTTTCGTGGTCCATGGGAGTCAATCCATTTTTTGAAAAAACAGTACGGATTCAAACAGAGCGTGGACACCGCGTGATCGATACTGGCCCATATCGCTTTGTTCGTCATCCCGGTTATGTAGGATTATTTGGCTGGTGCCTATCAACACCATTGTGCCTAGGCTCATGGTGGGCCTTCATACCAGCTTTGTTATCTGTGATTGCACTTGTGATTCGAACCGCTTTGGAAGATCGAACGCTTCGCAATGAGCTTGACGGATACGAAGAATATACATACCGAGTCCACTGTAGACTCATCCCTGGTATTTGGTAGTAGTTATTAAACGATGGGATAATAATCAAATGGTTTGAAGATTGTGAGTGATAAGGAATGAGCGCT
>JAHEGU010000133.1 GCA_024644945.1 Gammaproteobacteria bacterium
AAAATGACAGAAGATAGTACACATTGAGGTCCGAACCGCTGGCCAAATAGAACGAGTACGCCGCTGCCGTCGTCAGCGATATCATGACAGCCCAAACGGAGCGTAGCAGTCGGTTGGGCTGCAAAACAGCGATTGCCAGACACAGGAGAGACAGCCCCCACACAGCAACATAAACTGACAGCACCAGCCACTTTTGCCGCCCAAAAAGACTGTCGACACGATCAAGGAATCCATTGTTGGTGCCAATAATCAGACCAACGAGCAACACAAGCTGCACAAGCCTGATAAATGCATGTGCCTTACTGCTGATTCTTGATTGTTCAATCTGCATGCATTTCCCGCATTTCAAAAGAAAGATCTAGGGTCAGGACGCTCTACCTTCGTTCAAAATTTTCCCTCCCGTGAGGTTCGTGCAGGTAAATAAATACTGCGAAACAAAACCAGAAATACAGGTCTCCAACGAACACACCGGCATTGTGGAACATCGCATTGATGAAATACGCTAGAAACGCGATGATGAGCGCTATGGCCTTTCGCAAGTTCGTCACCGCCAGTATCGCAATCACGCTGAAGCCGAATACCCCATAGTGAAGCAGGAAGTTGATAAACGCATTGTGAATTCCGATCCGGAACACTGCGTCGGCTTTCGGCAAATGCGACAGCTCCTCCCAGTAGAGCCATGCATAGTCGGCAGGTCTGAAACCCCAGCCGTAGCCAAACGGATTGTCGAGAAATAGATGAAAGCCGTATTTCAGAAGAACCATTCGGCTGACCGCAGATGTATCTTCCAGGGATGCCACACGTGAGCCGGCGGCTTCCAGGTAGTAGTACGCTCCAACGACCAGCCCCACTCCGGCAAGAAGCAATGCAATAGACTTGAGCCGCCCCTCGGCGAGAAGCTGTCTTGCCTCATGAACCAGCACACCGAGAACGAGCGACCGGGTTCCGCTGGCAGCCGAAGCAATCAGTGCGATGAGTGAGATAACGGCGTAGATGCCGGGTCTGATCATTTGCCGTTGATACAACATGCTCGCCAGAGCATAACCAACAACGAGATGATAGGAGAACATGATGGGAGTAAACACCAGTCCCATCGGCCTGCCGCCCGTTCGCAAAATGTGCTTGATGTCGGCCGGGTCTCCCTGAATGGCCCCCAACATGCGCCGCACATCCCAGGCCAGATCGATTCCGGCAAACTGGAGGATGGCGATCACGGCGCTGACGACGGTAAACCCGAGCAGTGCCCTGACTACAAAAGCCAGCCCGAAAATCTCGATGGCGAGATAGGTCGTGAGAAAGATCAAGGCTGGTTGAACAGTGTTCCGAAGAAAATTCTCCGCTAGTTCATAAAGTTGCACTCCGTTCAGGAACGCCAGAAAACCGCCGATGAAAGCAATCACGAGCATCACCATGTAAACCCGGGACGCCCGGAATATGCTGTCCAGAAATTTCTGATGATGAACAAGAAACAAAAGGGACGCAAAAATAAACAATGCGATCGTTCTGACCGGGATGATGACTGTAAATTTCGCAAGGGCGACATGCAGGAACAGGATGACAAGGAACAAAAACTTCAGGTAGAGACTCATGACTGCTGCAGTCCCGATGATGGATTTCCCCGAGCCTCGTACAAATCCGGAACTCCACGCCAGTCCTATGTTACATACACGGGTTTCATAATGACCCGATCCCATACACGGGTTTCATAATGACCCGATCCGGGTCTTGGATCACCTCCAATTGTCAGAATACCTTAATGAAAACGCACAGGTCGCGCGAGCGCGGCAATCCGGCAATCACGCAACTTCTCCGGGGTATGCCGATCACGGGTAGCGGTCCGGTCGACCTGGGGCCTGTGGACAATACCAAGCCATTTGACTAATTTTTCGAGCTCGCTGGACAGCATTAGACGGCACTTGTGGGCACAAGATCAGTCGATTGAAACGGGAGAGTCTTCGTAGAGTTTTTGTGTCGCAGATGCAGAAATGCAGGTCAGCAGCAGCTCATTTCTCAGACTTTGCTTGAATTGGTCATCATGCTCACCGCCATGCAACATGTTCATATGACTGGCATAGGCAACTGCTTCGCGCAGCAGGCTTCTAGCCTTCAAGGTGTTGGGGTCGGCGCTCTGTCGCAGGAGATCAACCAATGCGCGCATGCACTCGTTGTGCTTTGCTTCAGCCTCTTCGTATGACATCTGCAATATTGCACCGGCAAGCCCCGCGTCATCCGGCTCGAGGCGCAACCGTGCCATAAACAGCCGACATGCCCTCAGAACCGGTGAAATCGCAACCGATAATCCAAATGAAGCCATATCGCTTCGCAGACTACCGGGCGGCCGGCAAGATTGGCCGCCTGCAGTCTGGATCCCACTCTGTGCGACTACTCTCCAAACTCGCCGAACTGAATACCGTACAATCTATCGACGATGTGAGAAAAGCGATCTTCCCATCAATACCCTGAACGGCAAAGCCAATCCAAGGTCCCCTTGCCCCCGCGAAGCCCCCGCGAATCACCATCAAAGCACACGATATACGAGTACAACCACTGATGCAAAAAAGTGGCGCGAACATGTTCGCACACCAATTTCCCTATTTTTTGCACAGTAATTAGAAAGTGTATGGATTATCAGCGGGATCGAACCTCTTGAACAGATCAACTTGTCCCTTGTTCGTGAGGCGGCAGGATGGAATAAGCGCTGGATGACGAAACAACACTTGAATACTCTACGACCACCGCACCACACTCCCCCGGACCATCGCCGACAACCAGAATTGCATGATATGATTGAGTTTCGACCCTAGCGGAAACACTCCTGATGGACGAAAAAGAGCTCGCCCGAATTTTGGCCAACCAGCTTTCTTTGTTCTGCATCATCATCGGATAAAGTGCCGCGCAGCACATAGTCGGTGATCGTGTCGATCTCCCAAAGAGAGCCATCCTTGAAAATCGCGAAGGCTCGATACCCGAACTCCACAAGATCCTCATATATTTCTGCAGTCATTTCAAGAAATTGCACACGGCAAGGTGCAAACTCAACAACAAGCGACGGCTTATGCTTTTTAATGGTTCTCAGCGCTCCGCGTAAAACCCTGTCCTCGGCACCTTCAACATCGATTTTGATGAACGAGATAGGACGTCGTTCGTCACGTTCAGAGAAAAATTCATCAATGGTAATGGTTTGAATTTCTACAACATCGACCCTGTCAGCATGGACGCCGGAAAGCTTCTCATTGCGCACCAATGAATGACAGCCCTGCCAATAGTAATCATCCGGCAGAACGTTCATGTCAGTCGTACCTGACGTGTCGGATGCTGCGACGTTGATCGCCTCGACACCACAATTGCCATTCAGTGCTAGATTCGTGCAGAGTTTACCAAAGTTGGATGGCACTGGTTCAAATGCGAATATTTTTCCTTCCAAACGGTTCGCTTTTCCACCCGTTGCGGCCTCCTTGTCGCGTTGGATCTTTGAGAATAGCAACGAATGAAAGCCCGAGTTGGCGCCAATGTCTAGGACTGCCGAATGTGCCATGATGTAGGTTCTGAAAATGTGATGCAGATGCGGCTCCATGATCCCGACTTTTGCGAGGCGGTCGTCTTCGTAGGCTGCGGTGTCAAGGAACAGGCTGCCAAAGTCGAATGATCTGATCACATACCGGCCATGGAAAGTGGTACGCATGGCGCGCTGGATCGCATATCGTTTTTCTATCCGGGTCAGATTACGAAAATACATCTCGAGGAGACGTTTTATATAAGCCTTGAACATTGCTTTGACCTGTCGCCCATTGTCCG
>JAHEGU010000134.1 GCA_024644945.1 Gammaproteobacteria bacterium
ATTCCAACCAGATTATCGAAGAAATGTCGATGTGTCATGACATGGTCGCGCAGGCCATGTACGAACACCACCAGGCATTTCATTTCCTCCTCAGGGGCGACGAAGTAGTATTGCAGGCCGTTAAGTAATTCGGTTGGCTTCATTAACTATGTCGGTCGCTCTGGTCGCATTATATTGCAGCGTGAAACAATGTGAGACGCGCGTTTCAGAGATATTGTACCGAAAAAGGAGTCAGGATATTTCCATTGTCCTCGACTCGGATCGTTCACATCATGCATTAACAGCCCGGGTCAGACTTATGAGCCGTTTAATATAAAGTTTGAGGCTTGATGCTTTCCTTTGATTCGGATATCAGACCTTCTATACTTATGACTGTATCGAATGATCTGGATCGGGAGTATAAAAACGATGAAAATCGCAACCTGTTGGCGGCAAGAATTTGGCAAACGCTTGAGGCGCTAGGAAGGGAGGTGGCAGACAAGATAATTGGCGATTCGCATTTTGAGCCCAGCACCCACGCCAACCTCAAGCGCGCCGCTCCAGCGATCATTCATGCGGACGAAAATCTTTCAGGCGGCTTTAACTTCAGAAAGTTGGCGCAGATATTCGCTAAGAGGAAGATTAACGATTACATAGAAATTCAAACAGCATAGCAGTATGTCAACAAAGCCAAGCCAATCGGGACTATGCTGTCCTGCGTGTCAATACGAAAATCGGTCGGGTGTTAAATTTTGCGAAAGCTGTGGATCAAAACTCGAACTTCCCTGTCCAGCTTGCGGTGATCCAGGTCCGCCGGAACGAAAATTTTGCGGTAATTGTGGGCAGACGCTGGACGATGCATCCAAGTCAAATGCGGAAACAGCGGATGACTCTAATTACACCGGTACCGCACCTACGCGAGCTCCCGGGGATAAAGCGGAACGCCGGCACTTAACCGTGCTTTTTTGTGACATGGTTGGTTCTACCGATCTTGCTCAGCACCTCGATCCAGAAGAACTCAGTGACGTTATCAGAAATTTTAACGATACCGCGCACAGAACATTGACCGAGTTTGGTGGTTATGTCGCGCGTTACATGGGGGATGGCCTCCTGGTTTACTTTGGTTACCCACAGTCTTATGAAGATAATGCAGAACGAAGTGTGCGTGCGGGAATAGCGGTTACCGAAGCGGTTAGCCTGCTTGATAACGGCCTCGGTGAAAAGCTAAATGCGCGAGTAGGTATTGCGACCGGACGGGTTGTCACTGGTGAGACTGCGCGTACTGATGCTGGAGCTGAAACCCTGGCGCTCGGTAATACGCCCAATTTAGCTGCCCGGCTGCAGTCCTACGCGGAACCAGGTACCGTTGTGGTGGCGGACGCAACTAAGCGGACTATCAGAGGAAATTTTAGATGGACGGATCTGGGCGTTCAGGAACTCAAGGGATTTCGGGAATCACAGCGTATCTGGCAGGTGGCAGCTGAAAACAGTGTGCAGGATTCTTCTGCTCTCGACGAACAGAAGTTATTGTCCGGGCTGTTGGATCGTGAAGATGAAATTGAATTTCTCGATCGACGTTGGCGTCGGGCAAAAGAGGGCGCACTGGAGGTGGTCAATGTAGTCGGTGAGGCTGGAGTTGGAAAATCTCGATTGGTCAGCGAGTTCCGCGAAATCCTGCGGGAACAAACCGCACTTTTTCTGCCGCTGACCTGCTTCGAACTTGGTAGAGAAACTGCGCTGTATCCGGTGCGCCGGTTTTTTGAACGTGCGGTTAAATACAGCAACGACAATACCTCAGATGCTTTTGAAAAATTTTCCTCATATATTCGCAGCCAAACCACTCCAAATGGCGATGCATTAATCTGTCTTGCCCGGGCGATTGGCATGGAAGTCCCGTCAACTTCAACTGTTGAAGAGCTGTCACCGAGGCGCCAACAACGGATGGCTTTTCAATTGCTCACTGATATTCTGGTTGAGCAATGCCGGCAATCACCCATGCTGCTGTTGATTGAGGATTTGCATTGGATTGATCTGACTTCTATAGAGTGGTTGACTGAGCTGATTCAATCCAAGCTTCTAAATAACGTACTGATTCTGATAACCAGTCGCCCTGGTTATCACGATCTGAACGCGATTGCACCAGGTGCCCGTACGATTACTTTGAACCGCATGCCGGCAAAAGTTTGTGAGTCACTGATCCTGAATGTCACCGGAGGCCGATTGCTGCCAAAAGAAGTAGTTGAGGCAATAATTGCGAAAGCCGACGGCGTGCCATTGTTCGTTGAAGAAATTACTAAATCTGTGCTCGAGTCAGAATTGCTTAGTTATGTTGGCGGTCAGTATAAAGTTGAAGGGAGCTTCCAACAAATCGGAATTCCTGATTCACTTCAGGATATTTTGATGTCTCGACTCGATCGAGTGCCCCTGGTTCGTGACGTGGCGCAGACAGCATCAGTGATCGGCCGTGAATTCTCAGTAGAGCTTCTGTCCCGAGTCATTAAACGACTTGCCGATGAAGTTGTTTCCGCGTTGGAGGAATTTGAAAAGACTGGACTTGTCCGTCGCCATCGCCCCGCATCGGATGCATTCTGGGAGTTCAAGCATGCGCTGGTGCGAGACGCAGCTTATGAAAGTATCTTAAAAAGCCACCGGCTTCCTTTGCATGGCTTAATCGCTGAACAACTTCAGCAACCTTCTAATACTAGTCGCATGCCTCGCCCCGAGCTGCTGGCTTATCATCTCGGTCAATCCGGCAATCCTGAAGCCGCTCTTGAAATGTGGAGACAAGCTGCCCGCAATGCCCGCGCCAGCTGGGCAAATCAAGAAGCAGTAGGGCATTTAAATTACGCGCTTACTGAACTCGCCAAGTTCCGCCAGTCAAAAGAGACCGATAAACTCGAGCTGGAAATTCAACTCGAACTTGGCGATGCGATGCGGTCAGCTCGGGGATCGAGTGCCGACTCGACGTTAAGGGCTTATGAACGCGCAGTGGCACTTTGTGGCGATGGCAGTGAAGTCGATATGGATCTGGTTTTAAAGGCCTATCATGGTGCTTTCATTGCAAGTTTTTCCGGAGCCAGACTTGAGGTCTCAAAGAGCCCTGCAAACAATTTATTGTTGATCGGAGAACGCCAGGAAGACCGTATCGGGATGGTGGCCGGGCACCAGTCAGCGGGTATGCAGGCTTTCGCAACCGGCAATTTGGAACTTGCGCGTACTCACCTTGAGAAAGCACTGGAACTAGGCGCGCAAATGACGACGGCGGCAATAGATATCCAGTTCCCGGAGCTATGCCAGGGATACTTGTCGTGGGCGCTCCACCTTCTCGGCGAGCCGGCTGCGGCGCTAATGGTCAGTGACCAGTCAATTGAATCTGCTCGTAAAACCACTCCATATAGCCTGGCACTTGCGCTCGGAAATGCTTGTTATCTGCATCAGTTTCGTGATGATTGTGGAAGAATCGAACAGCTTGCTGGCGAACTTGTAAGGCTTTCCGTTGAACGGGATCTTCCCTCTTGGCAAGCGGTTGGAAAGTTCTTCATCAGCTGGTGCAACTGCAAAAACCACCCTGGCGACGACAGCGTTCAGCAATTAAAAACGTCCCTGGAACTATGGCAGGAGGATGAAATTGAAACGCCATATTTTAAGACCATATCGGGTAAATCAATATTCGAAGCTGATTACCACGATGATGGAATACGCCTGCTGCGTGAAGCACAGGCGTTGATGAGGTCGACGGGTGAAATCTGGTATGAACCGCAGCTAGAAGAAATTCTAAGTAAAATTTGCACAAAATAA
>JAHEGU010000074.1 GCA_024644945.1 Gammaproteobacteria bacterium
AAGTTTTCGAACAGTCGCGATCCAAAAGTAGTGCGTACCCCCGATACCTCTGTGAGATCTTTAATTGCGATCGGCAACCCTGCGAGCAGTCCCCTTCTCCCCATGGGTAGGGACTGCAGCCTCTCCGCCCGTTCCCTGGCGCGATCAAAGCAAAGAGTGGGCAGGGCGTTAATGATGGGATCCACTACCTCGATCCGTTCTTCCAGGCATTTCAGGGTGTCTTCAATCTCAACCCGACCGCTTCGTAATCCTTCTACTACTTTACACGCCGACCACTTCCAGAGTTCCTGCATAAATTTTTCACTGTAATCGATGGGCAACCTGTGCAGTTTACACTTGATATCCAGCTGCCACCTAATGAGTGTAATTCGGATCCCAATGAAAATTCAAAACGATAGGATTGCACACTGCAACCATTCTTCTTTGGATCTGAAAATAGGGTACTATGCGATCAACAATTCGACCGTGGTTTCCCGTAGTTTGTGGGTTAGATTTCGCGCTGTCGGTTAGAGCGGTTCATGATTCGACGTTATTTCTGCTGGGATCGGCGTGTGAGATCCATCTGGTTTTCGCTTCACTTATCAACAACAAATTCATTCTAAATCAACAACTATCAACATTTATATCTGTCAATGTATTGATAAGTTTGACTTTCGAGGAAAATCAGGTACAAACTTCATTCCTTGCTCTTCAGAGCAGGGTAATTGCTAAACCCAGATAGAGGAACCCTTTATGTCATCACTCACTGCCCCGCGAAAGCTGCTGACCAGAACTTTACTGGCCGGAGCTTTAGCGTTTTCTGTTGCCGCCCAGGCGGCCGAGTCTACCGATCCGATCAAGCTTACATTGCACGACTGGACCGGCCAGCTCATCACCACAAACATTATGGCCGAAGTACTTAAATCCGCGGGCTACAACGTTGATCTCGTTCAGGCCGACTACCTTGCTCAGTTTGCCGGCCTGAAAACTGGAGACCTTCACGTTGCGATGGAAATGTGGGAAACCACCGGGCGCGATGCGATGGATGAAGCCACCGCCACCGGCAAAGTCGAAAATATCGGCGAGACCGGCATGATGGGTATCGAGGAGTGGTGGTATCCACTTTACATGAAAGAGAAATGTCCGGGACTGCCTAACTGGGAAGCGTTGAACGATTGTGCCGAGGCATTTTCAATACCAGAAACCGCACCCAAGGGACGTTACGTTGGGGCTCCGGTAACGTGGGAAGGATTTGACGATGAGCGGGTTGAGGCGTTGGAACTCGACTATGAAGTCATCCATGCCGGTACCGATGCGGCACTGTTTGCAGAACTGGAATCCGCTTATCAGCGAAAGGCGCCGATCCTTTTGTGGGTATATGCGCCACATTGGGCGCCGTCAAAGTACGAGGGCGAGTGGGTGCAGTTTCCCAAGTATTCGCCGGAATGTTACAACGACCCCTCGGCCGGGATTAATCCTGATTTGGCTTACGATTGTGGCAAGCCGAGTGGGCCGATATGGAAGGTTGCGTGGTCGGGTGTTAAAGACAAATGGCCTGGTGCGTACAGCGCGATCAAGAACTTTCGCCTGGATAATGACGAAATGGGAAAGATGATCACCGCAGTGGATCTGGAAGGTAAAGAACTTGATGCGGTGGTCGCGGACTGGCTCGCAACAAATGAATCTCGCTGGAAAGCCTGGTTGAACTGATTGCTCTTTCGGGTGCACTCACTGTGGCGCAAGCCGTGACCACAGTGAGTGCATTTTTTTGGTCTTTAGAAGTTATCGTACTTCGCTAGGCGATGTTGACCGTGAGTAGATCAACCTCGATCAGACTGAGCTGGGCGTGCCTGGCTTTAGCAGCCGGGGTAATGATTTACCTTGGCAAATCCAATATCAAGTGGGCATTTAAAGTTCCAAGGGACTGGCGTCTGCCTCTCAAAAAACAGATCAGTGACCTCATGGACTGGTTGGTCAACACAGCTGATCTGGGGCTTTTTACTTTCTACGAATTCACCCGAGGGCTGGCATGGGTGCTGGAAAAACCGCTGGATCTCGCGACCGGAATCTTTGCTACCGGCATTTTGTCTGGAGAGGGGTCCGCAGCGGTGCAGCTGACCCAGCCGCTTTCATGGATTGCGGTGATCCTGCTGGTGATGGCGATCGGGCACTATGCAAATGGCTGGAAGCTATCATTGTTTGTAGGCGCCTGTTTTGGTTATCTAGCTGTCTTCGGACAATGGCACAGCGCCATGGTGACGCTGTCATCGGTACTGATCGCAGTGCCCATTGGCGTGGTCAGTGGGGTGCTGCTTGGGATCGTCGCTTATCGCTATAAGTGGATGGAGAAGATAATCACTCCAGTGCTCGATCTCATGCAGACCGTGCCGGTGTTTGCCTATCTGGTACCGATTCTGTTCCTGTTTGGATTTGGTCCGGTAGCGGCAATGATCGCCACAATGATTTATGCCATGCCGCCCATGGTTCGAGTCACTATTCTTGCTTTTCGCCAGGTCCCGGAAGAATTGACAGACCTGGGCAAAGTAACGGGTTGTACTTTTTTACAAATGTTGCAAAAGGTGTTGATTCCAGCATCCGCTCCATCGCTGATGGTCGGAGTCAACCAGGTGATCATGTTGTCATTGAACATGGTGATTATCGCGTCGATGATCGGTGCCGGGGGCCTAGGTTACGATGTACTGACCGCGCTGCGCAGGCTTGATATCGGCGCAGGCTTCGAATCAGGCGTGGCGATTGTGGTACTGGCGATTGCCCTCGACAGGTTAAGTCAGGCTTTTGCCAGACGAACCGAAGTAAGTCACCAGAAGTCCAATCTCAAAGGCATCACGAGTAGATATCCCTATACCTTGTTTACCGTCGTGATGCTGATACTGATTTCGGTGTTTGCGCTGTTTGCCAGTTGGATTCAAACTTATCCAGAGACCATGACCATCACGACAGGGGATTTCTGGAGCAACCTGGTTAAGTATATTAACGTGAACTACTTTGACCAGATCGAGGCGGTCAAAGTGTTCATATTGACGAATATCCTGTTGCCATTCAAACGATTTCTGTTGATGCTGCCGTGGCCAGTGGTGGTGCTTGGTGTTGGACTGCTCGGCTACCAGCTGGGAGGGTGGCGTCTGGCGATCCTGACATTTCTGCTGACGCTGTTCTGTGCGTTGGTGGGCCTTTGGGACAAGACCATGGTTACCGTCTACCTGTGCGGAATCTCGGTAATGTTCGCTGCAGTGCTGGGTATCCCGCTAGGCATACTAGGCGCGGAAAAACCGGGTCTAGGTCGGTTTCTTGAAACTGTCATTGACACGCTGCAGACCTTGCCTTCATTTGTATACCTGATGCCTGTGGTGATGCTGTTCAGAGTGGGGGATTTTTCCGCCATGATCGCGGTCATCGCCTATTCGATTGCGCCGGCAATTCGTTACACCCTGCATGGGATCAGGCAAGTGGATCCTCAGCTGGTGGAAGCAGGATTGGCGAACGGCTGCACGCAATGGCAAGTGCTCACCAAGATCAAGCTGAGAATGGCAATGCCGGAAATCATGCTCGGGATCAATCAGACGGTAATGCTGGCATTGTCCATGCTGGTGATCACGGCCCTGGTCGGTACCCGGGAGCTGGGACAAGAAGTCTATATTGCGCTAACCAAGGCAGATACGGGGCGGGGAATTGTCGCCGGGCTTTGCGTGGCCTTCATTGCAATCATTACCGACCGACTGATCCATGCCGGGGTGGCCAGGTCCAGAGAGCGGCTTGGCCTCTAATGATCAATTTGAGAAGGCAGTCAACGAGAAGCTAAAATCATGAGTGATGATCTACCTTCAAGTGCTGAGATCGTGATCATCGGTGGCGGCATCATCGGCTGCTCAACCGCCTATCATCTGGCCAAGGATCATGGCTTGGATGTGATTGTGCTGGAAAGGGGAGAGGTGACCTGCGGATCAACCTTCCACGCGGCTGGTCTGGTGGGTCAGCTTCGTTCCAGCGCGTCGATTACCCGGTTATTGAAATACAGCGTTGAACTGTATCAATCCCTGGAGCAGGAAACCGGCCTTGCCACGGGCTGGAAACAGAATGGCGGCCTGCGACTTGCCAACAACCAGGAAAGGTGGACGGAAATAAGAAGGCAGGCCACCACCGCGCGGTCGTTTGGGCTTGAGATGCATTTGCTATCGCCCAGGGAAGCCGGAGAAATCTGGCCGATCATGCAAACCAAGGATCTGCTCGGTGCCGCGCTGTTACCCACCGACGGGCAGGCTAATCCCAGTGATATCACCCAGTCACTTGCCAAGGGTGCACGCCTGCATGGTGCCAGGATTTATGAGGGGGTGGAGGTCGAGCAAGTATTGACTCGCAATGGCGCAGTTGTCGGAGTGCGAACCAGGCATGGAGACATTCAATGCGACAAACTGGTGAACTGTACAGGGCAGTGGAGCCGGCAAGTTGGGAAAGATCATGGTGTCAGCATTCCGCTTCAGTCGATGCAGCATCAGTATATGGTGACCGAGGCGATCGAAGGCGTTTCCAAAGACCTGCCTACGCTGCGGGATCCCGATCGTTTGATTTATTTCAAAGAGGAAGTCGGTGGGCTGGTAATGGGTGGATACGAACCAAACCCGAAGTCCTGGGATGTTTCGCCAATTCCCGACAATTTCAGGTTTTCCCTGCTGGATGAAGACTGGGACCATTTCGAACAGCTGATGCAGCAGGCGATTGTTCGCGTGCCTGCATTGGAAAATGCAGGAGTTAAAACCCTTGTGAACGGGCCGGAATCTTTTACTGTAGACGGTAACTTTATCCTCGGTGAAACGCCAGAGATTAAAAACTACTTTGTCGGTGCGGGATTTAACGCCTTTGGTATTGCTTCCGCCGGTGGCGCAGGCTACGCGCTAGCCGCCTGGGTGGCGCAGGGGGAGCAGCCAATGGACCTGTGGGCGGTAGATGTACGTCGATTTTCGGAACTGCACAAGGACCAGTCCTGGGTCAGGACGCGCACCATTGAGGCATGCTCCAGGCACTATGCCATGGCCTGGCCAAACGAGGAATATCAGAGCGGTCGCCCGGTATATACCTCGCCGTTGTACCAGAGATTGAAGCATCAGCGCGCTTGCTTTGGCTCAAAACTGGGCTGGGAACGCCCCAACTGGTTTGCACCCCCAGGGGTCGAACCTTTGGATACGTTCTCATTTGAGAGGGCTAACTGGTTCGAATATGTAGGGCAAGAGCATAAAGCCTGTCGCGAGCGGGTAGCGCTGTTTGATCAAAGTTCATTCGCTAAATTTGAAGTGTCTGGTACAGCTGCGATTCACGGCTTGGAATGGATTTGCGCCAACGACATCAACAAGCCGGTTGGTCGAGTGACCTATACGCAAATGTTGAATTCCCGTGGCGGTATCGAATGTGATCTGACCGTATCGAGAATTTCCGAAAACCTATTTTATATCGTCACAGGAACCGGATTCAGGACCCATGACCTCGCATGGATCAAGCAGAATCTTCCTTCTCAATTCGAAATTGAATTACGCGACGTAACCGAACACTGGGGAACGCTTTCATTGATGGGGCCGCGCGCACGAGACGTACTCCAGGCAGTGACGGATGCGGATATATCTCCTGCCGGATTTCCGTTCGCAGCCGTCGAGGAAATAGAAATCGCAGGCCGTGCGGTGCGCGCGCTGCGAATTACCTATATGGGCGAACTGGGTTGGGAAATTCATATGCCGATTGAGTCATCGGGAGATGTTTACGACGCGCTGATGCAGGCCGGCAAGGCTCATGGTATTGCCAACGCAGGATACAGGGCGATCGAAAGTCTCAGACTTGAAAAAGGATACCGCGCCTGGAGTACGGACATTACACCCAATGACTCCCCTCTCGAGGCAGGCTTATCATGGGCGGTAAAACTGAAAACGGATACACCGTTTCTCGGCCGTGAAGCGACCGAGATCATTGCAACTAATCCTCTGAAAAAACAGCTTTGCTGCTTTACTGTAGAGGACGCCAATGTTGTGCTGCACGGCCGCGAGACCATCATTCGCAACGGTAAACCGGTCGGTTATGTTACTTCCGCCGGCTGGGGGTATAGTGTTGGCGCAAATATTGCCTATGGTTATGTGCGAAACCCCGAAGGTTGCACGTCAGAATTCTTACAAGCAGGTCAGTATGAACTGGAAGTTGCGTGCGAAAGAGTTTCCTGCGCGCTCCGGACCGGATCTCTGCTAAGGTGAACCGATCGACAGAGTTAAAAACCACGTGGAAGAAACTTATGATGTGCTGTCGGACTCTCCTGCCTCTGGCGGGTCAAGATATTCAGCAATCAGTTCCGTGAGGCCGACCACTTCGACATCCATTTCATTATGCTCGATACCTTCTTCGAGAATGTTGCGGCAGTTGGCGCACGCGGTGACGAGGGTGTTAACCCCCAGTTCATCCAACTGACGCTTTTTAATGTTGAATGCCGCGAGACGTAAACCTGATGCTCGGTCGTTTGCGCTGACCCCACCTCCACCGCCGCAACACCAGTTCATGACGCCATGCTGCTTCATTTCGACGAAGTCAGACGCAACACTATTCAAAAGTCTTCGAGGTTCTTCTACTACGCCACCCTTGCGAACCAGATTGCAGGGATCGTGAAAAGTGAGTTTTACGTCAGTTTTTCCCGTTGTGGAAATCCGGCCATTCCGCTTCAGTTCATCCAGCAATTCGACGATATGTACGACTCGAAACGGTATTGGCTTACCAATCAGATTGGCACTTTCCCAGCGTATTGCGGTATAGGCGTGTCCACACTCCGGGCTGATGATGTTGCTGACTTCCAGGTCGGTGGCGACTTTGAGCACACGTTCTACCAGTTCCGCAGCGACCTTGGAGTCGCCTATCTGGATGCCGCTATTGGTCGCTTCAAAGGTTTCACTGCTCAAAGTCCAGGACACACCTGCCTGATGCAGAATCCTGGTGAGGCTCGAAATGTATTCAGGGAATCCCATTATTTCCAGTGAGGAGAGCAGACCCAAATATTCAGCACCTTTAACATCGACCGGCACAGGCAGACCGGTTTCCCTTTCGATATGTTTAATCTGAGCACTCAGCGCTTTCCAGGTCACGCCCATTGGGCTGCCGGTCTCCACGGCCCTTTTGGTGGCTCCTTTTAATTCGTCCGGAGCAAAACCCGCGGCGGAGAACCCTTCTCGTTCCTTTCTGATCATATAGGCGATGTCATTTCCCACAGGGCATACCATACTGCAGCGCGCGCAAAGTGTGCACGAGTCATAAACCAGGTCTTCCCAATCGACAAAGTCCTTCTCGCTCAGCGGTTTAGTGATGCCTAGTGCTTTTGCCATCTTTCCAAAAAAAGTGTATTCCTGTCGCCACACTTTTTTAAGTGGTTCCAGCTTATAGATCGGGGTGTAGCGTGGGTCGCCGGTTTCAACATAAAACTGACAGGCTTCTGCACATAATCCGCAGTGCACACAGCTAGAGAAATAAGAAGCAACGCGCCAGTCGATCTGCCGTTTTAGTACATCTGCGCCTTTTTCGAAGTCGAGTTCCGGCTCGTAGGTGGTTGTCGAAGACATTAATTATTCACCGTCGGCAGTTCAGGCTTTCACGCCATGTCTGCCCGCCCTCGCGCCGGTCGTGCCTCTGCTCAGGAAGAAGGTAAAGGCATGCATCAGATTGCTGAAAGGGAAGTAGATCATCAACAGCTCTACCCCCAGTATGTGCAGTACCCTCAAGCCGGCAAAGGATTCGAACAGAGCCAGGCAACCCGTCACCATTGCAAAGAAAGTCAGCCAGGCGGCGAGATGGTCGTCGAGACGGGTAAGCAGACGAGTAACGGGATGCATTACTCTGCGCAGCCACAGCAATATCAGCCCGGCAAAGGCAATTTCAGCGGATAAAATAAAGGCCCAGTGCGGCATCGCTGGCCACCCAAAACCAAGCAGATGATTTTTCAGGAACTGGACATGGGGCGCGGCGAAGAACAGCAACGCCAGCAACCCAATATGGAACATGTATCCAGCAATGATATGAAAACGGTTTGATTTGACCGTTTCTTTTCTTGGGAAAAATCTTCTTGCAACGGTTCCCACAGCGCCTGTGACGGACGACCCACGTGCCGCTGCGAGATCCTTACTTAGCCCGCACATCAGAATCATTGCGATTCTGCCGACCACGCCCGCAGTAAACACGATCACCGCAAAATTCCAAAAGGGACCTAGAATAAAGTCACTCATTCTGCGCTGCTGGCAATGGACCGGTTTCTGGGGTCATCTCGTCGTCAGGTTGCCATCTGTCATGATGTAACTCTGCCCAGGTTTGTTCGACGTAGCCCGTTGTCATACCGCGAAGCGTGCCTTTGGTGCCGATCGTACCCAGGTAGATATGGCCAAACGAAAACGAGATAAACAGAATGGCTGCAATGCCATGTAAAACATGGGCCAACCCCAGAGTATTGCGATCGAAGTTCAGGTTTGCAAAATCCAAAATGATGCCCGAAAAGGAAATTATGGTGCCGAGCAACAAGACCAGCCAGAACCAGATCTTTTCGCCGAAGTTAAATCGACCTGCACTGGCGTGCTTGCCTAGCATGCCACCGCCCTTGATCAGCCAGGACAGGTCTCCTTTGCGGTAAAAATTGTCCCGAGCATACTCAATCACCAACATAAATAACGCGACGATAAATATTGGACCGAACAGATTATGCGCCTCCTTGCTGGCGGAAGCAGTCAATGCGAAACCTTTTGATCCAAACAGTGGAATCAGCACCAGCCGACCATACAACAGTATCAGTCCGGTGAGGGCCAGTATCCAAAACAGAATCGCTGTAAACCAGTGCACCACACGCTGGTATACGGAAAATCGCAACAGCAACTCTTTTGGTTCATCGGATCGGTGACGAATAGGCCCCCGCAACGCGTAAAAGGCCGCTATGCTAAAAAGCACCGCCCCCATCAAATAACTGCCATATGGTGCCAACAGGTTCATTCTGAACTGTCGCCAGTTTTGGCCTGCATTGTTGATCAGTACATTAGCTTCTGGCCCGCCGACGGCGGAGTAACCCGCGGCGCCAGTTCGTACATTGCGCCAGAAGTTTGCTCTTGGATTGTTCTCAACAGTATCTAAGGATGTGATGTCCTCGCTATCCGAAGCCCATATGTATGGCAGGACTGGCAGGGTTACTGTACACAATAAAAGCAGAACCCCTGCCCAGATCAAGGCGCGCGCACTCTTAGGTCTGGACTTATTCATTTTTGTTCTACCATTGACTCGAAGCGTGGCAGGGTGTGCGGCGATCGAAAACCCTGCAGAATTTAAGGATGACAGAGCGAATACTATCTTTACGCTATCTAGCAAATCCTGAGGCAGATCAAACTATACACGGATCACCTGTCTGGTAAACCTACCGCTATCAAGTCACCGGATCAATTGCTGTTATAGCTGTAGTATTCCGTAGCTGGTTGCAGTAGAGACATGTGGACAAACCCTTTCACAATGTCGTCCTGTGCCACCATGTACCAGTTTTTTTCCACCACGCGACCCAGGACACGTACCCGCTCGCCGGGTTGCAGCCCGCCCACCACGACGTATTTGGTGCTGGGCCCGCCTCGTACATTACTCGTTCGAGTTGCGCTGTATACGGAGTCAATAGGCTCCAGTTCAGGGTTCGCCTGAACAGGATAAAGATAGCCTCTGGTTGGAGAATTACTGGTGTATTGGCGACCTGAGTTCCAGTTTCGCCCCACTTTGCCACCAAAAATATATCCCCCCACAGCGCCGGCTGCGATGGCCATGTCATTACCAGTACCTTTTCCGATTTTTGAGCCTAGCAAAGCGCCCACTCCAGTGCCAACGATTCTGCCGACATTTTCATTGGTAAAGAACTTTTGCCCATAATAACTTTGTTCCGCATGGGCGGTAGAGATCATTAAAGTCGCAAGTATTGCAGTTGTTCCAAGTTTTAACGTTTTATTTTTCATCGTGTTATGCCCTCAGCAGTTATTAATCTTGCACTGAGTTTGTACCGGCAATCATGAACTATCGCTGAATCAAGTCTGAATAAAATGTAATGTGCGAGCCTTATGCCATAAACCTGGGCGTGATTACCAAATGAACAGGAGCAACCCGATAGATAAATCAGTTGCGATTGTTTAACTGTTCAAATGATGACTGGCGGGCTGATAGCTCAATAAGAAGATCGGCTGGCTTCCAGAAATAACTATCCTCCAGACTATATTGCTCGATGTTACTTAAGATCGAGTCGATACCTTGCATATCTGCGAATTTCATCGGACCGCCTCGCCAGCGCGGAAAACCATAGCCAAACAACAATGTGACATCCACATCGAGTGGACGCAGGGCGATGCCTTCTTCGACCACTCTGGAGGCTTCATTGATCATCGCCGCAAGATAACGCGCAACGATTTCATCGTTGTCGAACCGACGTGCCTGTATTCCTTTTGCAGATCTGGCGTCGCTTATGAGTTGCTCGACTTCCGGATCTGGCAGCCCCTTGGGGTCTTCTTCGTACCGATAGTACCCTCGCCCGGTTTTACGACCGAGCCAGTCACGTTCGCAGATCTGATCTGCGATTTTGACGTATCGCTCCTCGGAGGGGCGTGATGGCGCCAAGCGTTTTCGATTAGCCCAGCCGATGTCGAGCCCGGCAAGATCGGCGGTCTGGTAAGGCCCCATAGCAAATCCAAACTCTCTGAGCGCTGTATCGACCTGATATGGTGACGCGCCGTCTTCCACCATGTAGTCTGCTGCCTTGCGGTAAGCGGCCATGACTCGATTACCAATAAAACCATCGCAGATCCCGGCTCTGACCGCTACCTTGCCAAGTCGTTTGGCCAGGGTAAAAGCGCTGGCGGTCACATCGGGTGAGGTGTTCTCGGGCACCACGATTTCGAGCAGTTTCATGATGTGTGCCGGCGAAAAAAAATGCAGTCCAATGACATCAGCGGGTCGATCCGTAGCGGCCGCTATCTGATTAATATCGAGATAGGAGGTGTTGGTTGCCATAATGGCGCCGGGAGGCATCTCCTTGTCGAGCGCTGCAAATACTTTTTGTTTTAACTCAAGATCTTCGAACACGGCTTCAATAGCAAGATCTGCGCCATTCGCCGCACGATAATCTGCCGCTGTGCTAAACCGGTCTGCCAGTATTTCAGCGTAGTTCGCTTGATCCAGCTTGCCGCGCTCCACGGCTCCTTGGAGGATCTGGTTGACATTAGCTTTACCCCGGTCGGCACTATCCTGATCGCGTTCGATCATGGTCACGGAAAGCCCGCTAAACAAAAGTGAAGCAGTTATCCCTGCACCCATGGTGCCGCCCCCGATGACGCAAATTTTTTCAATGTCGCGGGGGTGGGCAATCGATAATTCGGGTATCTTGGCTGCCTTCCGCTGAGCAAAAAAGGCGTGAATCAGCCCTTGTCGCTGGGGGGAGTCCATACATTCAAGAAAAAGCGCGCGCTCTTTTTTAAGTCCTTGTTCAAAGGGAAGTTCGAGACATGCTTCTACGGCGTCCACACATTTATGGGGTGAGAACAGGTGTTTGGACGATTTCGCGAGTTTCTCTCGATATCGCGAGATGGCTGAGATGTTTTCAGAATTTTTAACCAGTTTGTCACCTGTATCGCAAGAGCGACGAACCTTTGCGCCAGACGTAATTATTTCTTCGGCAAACTCCAAGGCAACCTGACGCGGATCTTTCTCCCTGCTGACTTTATCCACAAGCCCTAGTTCCAGTGCGTGTTTCGAGCTGACCGGGTTGCCATAAACAATCATCTCGAGCGCCGCTTCGATACCGATCAGACGGGGCGTGCGCTGGGTGCCACCCGCACCGGGCAGTATTCCAAGGGTGACTTCAGGCAGGCCAACCTTTCCGCTTTCAATGATGACCCGATAGTGACATCCGAGTGCGATCTCCAAACCGCCTCCCAGAGCAGTACCATGAATACAGGCGATCACCGGCTTTTCAAGATTCTCAATAGTGTCGATGACGTCTGGTAAAACGGGGGGCTGGGAAGGTTTGCCAAATTCCCGAATATCAGCGCCTGCAACAAAGTTCGTCCAGCTCCGTATAGCGCGATCGCC
>JAHEGU010000075.1 GCA_024644945.1 Gammaproteobacteria bacterium
CTGGTGGTGGCGAGGGGGGCAATGGTGGTCCACCCGGACTGCCGAGGCCATAGTTAGAACCAGTCAATTCTGAAATCCCAACCGGTGTTCCCCGTTCTTCGCCTGCAATCAGCAGCGCGCAACCGCTGTTAGGATATGGCAGGTCATCATAATCATAGAAAAACGCAACCGGTAAAGTCTTCTCTCCCATGGACCGCGCGACAGCCACTCGTTCAGCGGAATAGAAAAGTCTGGACTCACCTCCGCCCAACAAGATCAACAGTGGAAAAGTAAATCCATTTTGTTGCAGGTCGAGTTTAATCCGCGTCCACAATTCCTCATCAACATCATCCTGTTCTGGAATCTGGAATCTGGCATCGATCTCTTCTAGCGACATCATCGAATGAAAATCACCCGCCGTCCAGTCAGGCATTGACGTCACCCTGACACCGTCACTCTCATAGATGTCAATGATCTCCTCGCCGCTGACCAGACCACTGAACTGACTGACTGGAACGTTCTTTTTAGGATTGTAATGGAATACCACCGGCACCATTTCCTCCCCATCCCGAGTCGCGCGATCTAACCCGCCAAGATTACCGTCGACTACGATTCTCTCGCCCTCTTGGTAGAGCGACACAAATACTGCATTAGGCAAAGGATGGTCTCTAACCGGTAATACCCGATACCAGAAACTATCCTGTTTAGTGAGATTGACCAGTTCGTCCACTGGGAAATTTCCGTGGCTGTCTGATGGCCTAAGGTAAGTGAGTTTCTTATCTTCCTCAAAGTACAACCTCGCCACTTCGGCAACTGTTTTAGGATCTATGGGTTCGTATTCAATACTGCTCCAGGGCCTGCTTGGACTAAATGCACTGCCCGCACAAGCAGAGCGCGGCAACCCCGAAAGCATATTGAGACCTAGGTGCCTGAACTCAGTTTCTCGATCTGGATCGTGGCGAATAGCAGCGTCGATAATCCTGTATATAGGACTGCCTTCAGAGATTTTATGGTTGATAACAACTTCTGCGGCATATCCATTGCTCAGCAAACGATCAACATCAGAATAGAGACCTTGCTGCGCATGGACAGGAGGCTGGGCAACAAAGCTCGAAATTGCCAGCACCAGAAAAATGAAAATATGGAAAATCCGCTTTCCAGGAAGAATTCCAGCAGTTAAAACTCTCCTAAGCGGTTGTTTTTGCTGGTACAAAGCACAGGTCCTACTGGCAGCGTCAGCTATCCCTCTAAAGACGTATGCTGTTGTAAGAGAGAGATCTTGTGGCATTAGGCGTTAAGCTACCATAGACAGTGATACCTGCCTGTTGGAAATTTTCGCGGCATTTTAACCCACTGAATTCTAGAAACAACCATTATACAGATCAAATGTGTTGCGTAGTTCTTATCCTGCTCGAATTCGCTCTACCCCGGCCATGTAAGGCTGGAGCACTTGTGGGATACTAATACTGCCGTCGGAATTCTGGTAGTTTTCCATTACCGCCACCAGCGCACGACCGACCGCAACCCCAGACCCGTTTAGTGTATGCAGTAACTCGGGTTTTCCGGATTCCGGATTGCGCCAGCGTGCCTTCATACGTCGAGCCTGAAATGCTTCGCAATTGCTGCAAGAGGAGATTTCTCTATATTGGTTCTGGCTCGGAATCCAAACCTCAATATCATATGTTTTTGCCGCGCCAAATCCCATATCCCCAGTGCAAAGGGTAATCACCCGATAAGGTAACTCCAGTTGCTGCAATACCGCCTCAGCATGACCGGTCAGCTTCTCAAGGGCGTCGTAAGATTGGTTCGGTTTAACAATATGAACCAGTTCTACTTTCTCAAATTGATGCTGTCGGATCATACCACGGGTATCACGGCCGTATGAGCCAGCCTCCCGCCGAAAACAGGGCGTATGCGCAACCTTACGCATTGGCAGATCTTCCGCCTCAATGATCTGATTAGCGACCAGGTTGGTCAAAGGAACTTCCGCAGTGGGAATAAGGTAAAACGGTGGGTCATCCTGTGTACTGAACTGATCATCCGCGAACTTTGGCAATTGTCCGGTCCCGTACAGCACTTCTGGCGCCACCAGAAACGGTACATAGGTTTCGGTGTAACCATGCTCGCGCGTATGCAGGTCAAGCATGAACTGTGCTAAGGCCCGATGCAGCCTTGCAAGTCCATCCCGCATGGTCACAAATCGGGATCCCGACAGTCTCGCCGCAGCTTCATAATCCATCATGCCGAGACCTGCTCCAAGGTCCACGTGATCCCTGACTTCGAAATCGAACTTCCAAGGTGATCCCCACTTCCGCACCTCCTGATTATCGTTTTCATCGGTTCCGATTGGCACCGATTCATGGGGAAGGTTTGGTATCCCACCGTAAATTTCCTGAATGCTTTCCTGTAAGCCAGTTAGTTCAAGCTGGAAATCTTTAATCTGATCACCGATGGTCGCCACAGAATCAAGAATCGATTGCGGATCTTCTCCTCTAGCTTTGGTAGCGCCAATACGTTTAGAGGCTTCATTCCTTTCTGCCTGCAGTGATTCTGTTTTAGATTGAAGCGCCTTACGCCTGGATTCTAGGTCAGTGATGCGTCTGACATCCAACGCATAGCCTCTGGATTCAAGCCGCTCACGGATATCATCTAAATTCTGCCTAAGTAACTGTGGATCCAGCATTACCTTACCTCTGTTATATTCGTATAAAGACAGACGCCCAAGCGTTAACTGCTCTTTGAAATTAGCGGCTAAATTTCAGATCTACCTTATGCAAGTACACGACCAATTCCAATTCCCGCCATCGCCGCAAGAATACAGACGCCTACACTGGCTATTATATTCAACAATGCCTTACCCCATAAGCCAACCTGCAATAACTGCAATGTTTCCAAAGAGAAAGTTGAGAAGGTGGTAAATCCTCCTAGTACTCCGATCATAATTAGCCCTCGCAATAGATCGAAATTGCTATTGTTTGTAAATCGTTGCTGCAGTACCACAAAAAACAGACCAATCAGGAAGCAACCTACACTATTTACTACTAACGTTCCGAGTGGAAATAATGGTGCCGAACCAGCGCCTTGTGCCCGTTGATTTATTGAAGAGGCGATCAGAAACCGCAGCACGGAACCAATCGCGCCTCCAACAGCAATTGGGATCAATTGATTTATCACTAGGCCTGCCCCCTGTTCAGACTGCGCAGCCATTTCATCTTGTCGCCAATTTTTTTCTCCAGTCCATTTTCGCTTGGTGTGTAGTACTCTGGCTCACCCATCGGTTCCGGAAAGTAGGACTGGCCAGCTGAAAAAGTGTTCGTTTCATCATGGGCATATCGGTAGCCCTTGCCATGCCCCATTGCTTTGCTCAATTTAGTTGGCGCATTTCTAATATGCAGCGGCACTGGCTGGTCGGGAAACTCGTTTACCGCCTGACGGGCCAACTTATGCGCCCTGTAGACGGCGTTACTTTTTGCACATACCGCTAAATAGATTGCTGCATGGGTAATCGCCAGATCACCCTCTGGTGAGCCCAGTCGATCAAAACTGTTCCATGCATCAAGTGTGATAGTTAGCGCCCTAGGGTCCGCGTTTCCGACATCTTCACTAGCTATGCGCACCAGCCGGCGCAACAGGTAATGCGGGTCGCACCCGCCCTCTATCATGCGGCCGAGCCAGTAAGCCGCGGCATCGGGATTTGAACCCCGAATAGATTTGTGCAAAGCGGAAATCTGATCATAAAAATGGTCACCTTGCTTATCAAAACGAACAGTACGTTCGGTAATCACTTGACGCATTTGATCCAGCGTGACTGTTCCACCGACCTGGCAGTCGCTGGCAGCGATATCAGCGACCGTTTCCAGATATCCGAGCGCCCTTCGCGCATCCCCCTGAGCGGATGCCGCTAGTAATTCGATCGCCTCAACTTCAATTTCTAATTTCAGCCAACCAAGCCCTTTTTCCACATCCGCCAGTGCATGCTGTATCAACGCAGCATTCTCTTTTTCTGTAATGGGTTTTAATAAATACACCCTGGTTCGGGAGAGCAACGCATTGTTGAGTTCAAAAGAAGGATTTTCTGTCGTGGCTCCAACAAAAACGATCACACCGTTTTCAATATGGGGCAGAAAAGCATCCTGCTGAGCCTTGTTGAAACGATGCACTTCGTCAACAAAAAGCAGCACCTGGCCTCCGGATTCCTTGACTTCGCTGGCGTAAGAAATGGCTTTACGAATATCTTGCACGCCGCTGGTTACCGCTGAAATTGTGAGCAGTTCCGCCGCACCATGGTCAGCAAGCATACGCGCCAGTGTAGTTTTTCCAGTACCAGGAGGCCCCCAAAATATCATTGAATGAAGGTGCCCGCCTTCGAGCACCCGACGCAGTGGTTTGTTCTCCCCCAGTAAGTGTTTCTGTCCAACCACCTGGTCTAATGTCTGCGGACGCATGCGTTCTGCAAGTGGCTGGTCTTGCACGACTTTATTCACTGTGCCGATTCGTCAATCACATCCACTCCGTCTGGAGGTAAAAAGTCAAAAACGCTATTAGGAATCGGCTGGTTTTCCTTCAGATCGACAAAACTCATCCGAGTGCGCTGACCGAGATTGTCAAGCAGCTCCATTAATCTCAGGCGATTGTCTTCGAACCCAATTCGTACTTCGGTGAATCCGCTATCTTCATCAAGAGGTACCAGATTAATCCAATCGAAGCGACCCTGTGTACCGATATCGATAACAGTATAGTTTTGCTCTAAATCCCCGGATCCTGCCAGTAATATTGCCGGAGTGCGCCCCAACGCCTCCTGTTGATCGCGCACCGTAACCTGCTCCAACTCTATGTCGTAAATCCAGACTCGGTCACCATCGCCAACAATTTCCTGGGCTTCTGGAGGTTCGTAGTTCCAGCGAAATAATCCAGGCCGTTTGATCCAGACTTTTCCCGCTCCATGATCGATCGAACTCATTGTTTCATCCAAGACTTCCTGGCCGAAGGCCGCTTCAAATGTTGCTATTTCGTTAAAAAAGTGTCTTAACGATTCGAGGCCAGGACTGGCATGAGTTACCGCTGTCATTCCACACAGCAGCCCGAAGCCGAGTATTCGGAAGATGCGCCGAGTAACCGTATCAAGGTGTCTCATTTAATTACCTGGTGGGTTGTTTAGAAACCATCGAAGTCTAGATGAAGATATCGATTCGCTTTTTTAAGCATCAAGGGCCAATTTAGTCTTCTGGCGCAGCCGGCGCCAGAACTTCACGCTTACCATTATCAGATTGAGAAATGACGCCCGCCTCTTCCATTGTTTCAATCATTCTCGCAGCCCTATTGTAGCCAACCCGGAGCGCGCGCTGGACTGAAGAAATAGAAGCTTTGCGACTTTGAGTAACAAACCGGACAGCATCATCGTAAAGTGGATCTGCTTCCCCATCACCCTCAGAGTAACTGCCAGCCTCGTCAGTACTCCCTCCACCTTCCGTAATCTCGTCAAGGTACACCGGCGAACCCGAACCCTTAAGATCCGATACCACTTTAGCAACTTCTTCGTCTGATACAAACGAACCATGCACCCTTTGCATGAAACCAGTACCCGGAGGGAGGAACAACATGTCTCCTTGACCAAGTAATGATTCAGCCCCCATCTGATCGAGCACGGTACGCGAATCAGCCCGCGAAGAAACCTGGAACGCTACCCTGGTCGGCACGTTTGCTTTGATCAGTCCTGTGACCACATCAACCGAAGGCCGTTGCGTGGCCAACACCAGATGAATTCCCGCGGCCCTCGCCCTCTGCGCGATTCGAATGATAATTTCCTCGATCTTTTTGCCGGCCACCATCATCAAATCCGCCAGCTCATCTACAATCACCACAACATACGGCAGGCGCGTCAAATAAACTGGATTATCACTATCCTGCTCCACCGTATTGTCTAACAGTGGCTCACCCGCTTTACCCGCAGCATCTACTTTCTTGTTGTAGCCTGCAATATTCCGCACGCTAATGTCTGCCATTATTCTGAAACGGCGGTCCATTTCCACAATACACCAACGTAACGCATTGGCCGCCTTGTTCATATCGGTCACTACCGGTGCAAGCAGATGCGGTATTCCGTCATATACCGAGAGTTCGAGAAACTTTGGGTCCACCATGATCAGCCTGACTTGTTCTGGTGTCGATTTGTATACCAAACTCAAAATCAATGCATTGATGCACACCGATTTTCCGGACCCCGTGGTACCGGCAATCAGAACATGCGGCATTTTCATCAGGTCGGCAATCACAGCATTACCTGCAATATCTTTACCGAGCACCAAGGTCAGCGGCGATGTGCTTTTCTCAAACTCAGGCGAAGCGAGTCCTTCGACCAACCGAACTACTTCACGATTCTGATTTGGAATCTCTATTCCGATTACATTCTTACCGGGGATATTCTCGACCACCCTGACGCTGTCCACCGTTAGCGATCGCGCCAAATCTTTTGCTAGTCCTACTATCTGACTCGCCTTTATCCCCGGAGCCGGCTCAATCTCGAATCGAGTAATTACCGGACCCGGCTGCACGGCTTCAACCGTCACTTCAACATTAAAATCCAGAAGCTTTTTAACCAAGAGCTGCGACATCGATTCAAGCGCTTCTCTGGTATAACCACCTTCGGCCACGGTGGGCACATCAAGCAGAGAAAGATCTGGTAATTCACCACTGGTCTCACCGACAAACAGACTAACTTGACGCTCTCTGGGTGGTCGCTCAATTTCCGGCGCGGTTTCAATTTTCGGCTCGATTTTCGGTGGCTTTTTATCGCTAAAAGACTCACGAAATTCCTGAACTGTTTCTTGCCGTTCTTTACGAACCTGAGCCCCCTTCTGGCGATCAGATACTTCCTCATACTTCTGCTTAAGCCAACCGGCCACCGCAAATGCCTGGTAACCGAGCCGATCCATCATGTTAAACCAGGAAACATGACTGACCAGAGTAATTCCTGTAATTAACATCGCCAAAAGAATGACAGTGGCGCCAACTACACCGAAATTAGATGAAAAAGCGTTTGCAGTATAGTGACCGAGAATTCCACCTGCCTGAAAGATATAGTCCGGATTTGTAAACGGAAAATATAGTTGCTCCAAGCCACAGGCACCGGTCATCGCCAACAAAAACCCTGTCGCCGGGAATATAAAAGAGTACAGGCTCACTCCGCTTGTATCTTCCCTGGTGCTATACAACCTCCAACCCAAAGATATTGCGAGTATCAACAATAAATAGGCCATACGGCCAAACAGCGTAAACATGGCGTCCGCGAACCAGGCACCTACGCGGCCACCCCAGTTTCTGATCGCCTCGCCGCTTCCAGTATGGCTAGGACCTGGATCGCCAGGTGACCAGGTCAATAGGCAAACCAGGAGATACCCCACCAGCGCCAGAACCACAAGTAAGCCAACTTCCCTTAACAGAGAACTTAGATTGCCTGGGAGGGAAAACTTCACCTCGGGCTGACCCGATTTGGTTGCAGGTTTTTTCTTTACGCTACGTGCTTTTGCCACGAATCGGGGCCGTTTATTTGGTGGCGCGATTTTAGCATGCCAAACGCCAATCAAGGTTGCTTATGAGTGGCTTCAGAGTAACTTCTGTAACAATTAATTATGTGGATAAGTCGTTACCCACACTCCGTCGTCCATTATCCGAATATTTAGCGGTTTAAGTGTCTGACCTTCGCAAGGTCCGTAAATACATTTTCCGCTGGCCGGATCAAACAAAGCACCATGGTTAGAACAGATGACATACTGACCACTGTGATCAAAAAAGTCTCCCTCAACCCAGTCAAGCTCCAATCCCATATGCGGGCACCAGTTGCGATAGGCATAGATCCGGCCACCGATTCGTATCGCAAATCCGCGTTCGAAACCCTCTGAGCCAAAGTCAAACACCAGAGTAGAACCCTCTTCTTCGATCGATCTAGCAGGCCCAATGTAGATTTCCTTAGAAAAATTCACAACCTCTCAAGCACATTCTGTAACGACTTTGGCAAAGGAGCGTAGTAGTCCTGGGTGTTGCCTGTTTCTGGATGCTGCAGTCGAAGTCTTTCGGCATGTAGAAACAGCCGTTTGTTTCCGCACTGTTTCATCAACTTGTTAAAAGCCCGTTCACCGTACAATCTATCTCCTGCTATTGGATGACCAATGTGTGCCGCATGAACTCGAACTTGATGCATGCGGCCACTCAAAAGCTCTACCGATGCCAAAGTGGCCTCGCCAAACACTTGACGTATCTGGAAAACGGTGTGGGCCGTCTGTCCATCCTGATCGACAATAACTCTCTTCATTTCCCCGCTGTCTCTAATCTGTTTAAGTGGAGCAGTTACACTTTCTGCTTGAGCCAACTTTCCCTTCATCAGTGCCACATAATGTTTTCGCATGGCGCCACTTATTGAAAGCTGCGCTTGCAGCGCAACCAGCGCTGATCGTGATTTCCCGAGCATCAGGCAACCCGAAGTCTCCCGATCGAGACGATGCACCAATTCTATATACCCAAGTTCTGGCCTGAGGGAGCGAAGTGCCTCAATTAATCCAAATTCCATTCCAGTGCCACCATGCACCGCCAGTCCTGCCGGTTTATTCACCACCATCATGAAATCATCCTCATACAGCACCGGTATATGATCCAGCAAACGATCTGGAATAAACACTTCACCCGGGGCATCACTATAACGAATAGGTGGAATTCTTATCCGGTCACCGACTATCACGTGGTAGGTCGGCTTCTTACGCGCACCGTTGACCCGCACCTCGCCCTTGCGCAGAGCCTTATATATGCGGGACCGCGGCACACCTTTCAGGCGTTTAATCAGAAAATTATCGATCCGCTGCCCGGCATCCATATCCGTGGCCTCTACTATCTCCACTTGAGGTGGTTCAGATGCCGCCATCTCGAAATTCCTGCCTTGATGGTTTTAATGTTGTACGGGTTTTAAACCTATCGAAGAGCTGGTAACTGAATTCGTTTGTCACGACCAGGAGCGAATTACTGATGTCAATCATGCCATGCCGACCATCGTCAAAGATGATCAAGCATTCGATGATAAGCCATTGCGACGACTAAAGCCGGCATTCGCATTGCGGGGCCACCGGGAAAAGATTTATGGGGAATCTGCTCGAAGCAATTTAGTTGGTCCTGCTCACCGGTGACAGCCTGCGCTAACAAAGAACCGACGTAAGCCGTAAGCGCCATACCGTGACCGGAGAAGCCTTGCGCAAAAAAATGGTTATTAGGAAGTCGCCCTATGTGGGGTGCGCGATTCCGAGTAATGGCAACAAATCCTCCCCAGGAAAACTCAATACGCGTACCAGCAAGCTGGGGGAACACCCGTAGCATTCGCTTTTCCAACGAGGCACTTAGTTTGCGTGGCTCTAGAGTTGAATAGCTTACTCGGCCGCCAAATAACAATCTATGGTCGGAGGACAAACGATAGTAGTCAAGCACAAAGTTGGTATCGGAAACCGCTGCATTATTCGATATCAAACTGCAAGCCGTGCTTTCTCCAAGGGGTTCAGTGGCCACTATATAGGTTCCTACCGGCATGATCGTGCTCTGCAGGTTCTTGTTCAATCGGTCAAGATAGGCATTGCAGGCATACACCACGCTATCGCAACGAATCGAACCCCGTTCGGTGTGTACCTGCGAACTGGAACCAAGCTTCTCAACTCTTAGAACGGGGGAATTTTGGTAGAGCACAGCACCCGCTTCACCAGCGGCCCGAGCAATACCCAGAGTGTAGTTGAGCGGGTGTAGATGACCGCTTCCTGGATCAGATACTCCACCAGCGTACAGTCCCGAACCTAAGATTTCTGCGAGCTGGCGTTTATCATGATACTCAAGAATCGAATGGCCATATATTTTGTCCATATGTTCAGCCCATGCGTTGAGCTCGGCAGCGTGGCGCTGTTTTGCACCTACATGAAGATACCCCTGCTCGAAATCACACTTAATTTTGTGCCGTTGTATGCGATTGCGTGTAAATTCAACCGCGGCGATCGAGTGATCCCAGAGTTCTCTCGCGGTTTCCAGACCAACCAATTTCTCCAGGGTAGATTGTTCCGCAGCATAGCCTGAGATTATTTGCCCACCACTGCGGCCCGAAGCGCCCCAGCCAAAATGGCGTGATTCTAACAGCGCAACCGACACTCCACGCTCGGCCAAACAGAGCGCCGTCGAAGCCCCTGTTAATCCACCACCAATGACGACGACGTCTGCCTGATGATGACCACGAAGTTCGGGCGCTTCAATCTGCCAGTTCTTGCTTGCTTCATAATAAGATGCAGCTGTTTTGCGATCATATCGATCCACCTTCATACCCCAAGTTTACAATTAGCGACTTAAAGCGATTATCATAGCCGCTCCAAAGAACCTACTACAACCATTTATGGCTAAAACCAGATCACGGGAATCCGCGCCCCAGGTCAAACTACCCGGCAAACTTCGAACCTGGCTGGATGACAACAATATCGAAGAAATTGAAGCGGTAGTACCGGACATGACCGGAGTTGCTAAAGGCAAAATTCTACCGGCGAAGAAATACCAGGAGGAGGTAGGTCTGCGACTTCCTGAAAGCATATTTGCGCAGACCGTGGATGGAGATTATCCGTCGCAATGGAATGTTTTAGGTGAAGCCGACGGCGACATTTATCTGTTGCCAGATCCTGGCACCGCCCGAGCAGTGCCATTTGCCAACGATCCTACTGCAGTGATAGTTCATGATTGCTATTACTTTAATGACGAGCCAGTGGACATTGCGCCACGACAGGTTCTCAGAAAAGTACTCGATCTGTATCGCAAAAAAGGTTGGGAACCTGTTGTCGCACCTGAAGTCGAGTTTTATCTGGTCAAGCCCAATACCGACGCCGATTATCCCCTGGAACCACCAGTAGGGAGATCGGGTCGCGCCGAAACTGGTCGCCAGGCTTACAGTATCGATGCCGTCAATGAGTTTGATCCATTGTTTGAGGATCTTTACGATTATTGTGAGATTCAGGAGATTGGAATCGAGACCCTGATTCACGAATCCGGCGCCGCGCAGATGGAAATCAATTTGCTGCACGGAAATGCGATGGACCTGGCAGACCAGGTTTTCCTCTTTAAAAGAGGTCTTCGTGAAGTCGCCATGCGCCATCAGATTTACGGCACGTTTATGGCCGCGCCGATGGAGCATCAGCCTGGAAGCTCATTGCACATCCACCAGAGTATTCTGGATCGGAAAACCGGCAAAAATGCCTTCACTAATACGCGGGGAAACGAAAGCCAACTGTTTCGCTGGTACATTGGGGGACTTCAGAAATACTTGCCAGCCGCCATGGCTCTGATCGCGCCAAACGTCAATTCATACCGGCGTTTAGCACCTGACGAGTTTGGTACTCCGGTGAATATTGAGTGGGGCTACGATAACCGCACCGCTGGACTGCGTGTACCTGTTTCGCACGCTGAAGCGCGCCGGGTAGAGAACCGAATCGCTGGCGCGGATGTCAATCCTTATCTTGCCATTGCTGCATCACTTGCCTGCGGCTATCTTGGCATGATTGAACAGGTCAAACCGGGAAAACCAGTAAAGGAAAACGCCTATGCTCATGAGACCACATTGCCGCATACTCTTAGAGAGGCAGTTGATGAACTGCTGGAATCCAAACCACTGAGGCAGATTTTTGGTGACCGGTTCGTGCAGCTTTACGCGAGCATCAAGCACCACGAATACAATACCTTCCTGAACGTCATCAGTGCCTGGGAACGTGAACATCTTCTGTTAAACGTTTAGCCAGAGACCACCAATGAGCAATGAGGTTCTCAGCACATCAGCTTGAAATCAAAAGGTCATTACGATCCGAAACAGTTCCGACCGAAACAGTTCCGACCGAAACAGTTTTGAAAATTTAGCTGACCTGGCCTGATTCAACAGTCTTTATATGTCATCATATTTACTGATGATGTAGTCAATACCGGGCTGCATCATATCCCGCCAAGCCTGCTCGACACCATCATCGTACTCAA
>JAHEGU010000135.1 GCA_024644945.1 Gammaproteobacteria bacterium
CGTGTGTGCGTATTTACTAGTTGTGCGCGTATACCCGGTATGCCCCACCTAGTGTAGTGCTCCGGCCGCATGTCACTGATCAGCTCGGCGGCGAGCCCTACAAGGCGTGGACGATAAATTTTCTGCATCTCTTCCCAAGCGAGCTTCCTGAAACCAAAGTCATTGCGTATGAAGAGTTCTGCTTCCTGGCTCACCACTTCCAGGAACTCTCCGAAACAGAAATTCTGGAAGCCACGGTAATGCTCTCTCCAGAAACAGGGTATCGCAGTAGGACCTATCTTGGTATGTCCATCAAGGGTGACAGTATGGTGCACACCTAAAAATGGATTACGCAGATCTGGGACAGGATAAATATTTGTTCGCAAGGGTTTTACCTTGTCATTCGCGTACAAATATAATCCCTTGAAGGGTAGAATACGGTAGTGTTCTGAAAAACCGAAATGCTTTGCAATCTTATCCGCGTATAGCCCTGCAGCATTAATGACATACCCCGCACTTATATCACCCTGCGTTGTATTGACGACCCCATTTTTGGCACTCAGATATCCCACATTATTAAGAATACCTATACCAAGCTTTTTTGCATTGGATACAAATGCCACCATCACCTCCCTAGGGTCTACGCTTGCTGTAGCAGGAGAAAAAAGTGCTCGCTTATGTGTTCGCACACGTGGCTCAATCTCTTTAGCTTCGGCTTCTGTGATATCGTGGAGCTCCACTCCGTTACACTGTGCCCTGACCAACAATTCATCAAGTATCGGCAACTCATCAGCATTCTTTGCAACGATAAGTTTTCCACATCGATTGATGCCTATACCGTGCGTCGTGCAATAATCGGTTAGCCGCTGGTTGCCGTCTTTGGTCAACCGCGCTTTCAGGCTATCTGCCGAATAATAAAACCCGGCATGAATTACACCGCTGTTGCGGCCGCTTGCATGCTCACCACAGTCCGCTTCTTTCTCAATCAGAGTTACCTGAGCATCCGGGAAACGGCGTTTTGCTTCAAGAGCAAGGTTTAAACCGATGACGCCACCACCGATTACCAGGAAATCAGTTGTAATCGTAGCCATCGATGTCTCCTACTCATTTATGTCACTAAGTTATCCAAGCAGAAATCGAATTCATGCCTGCTCATCTGCAAACGCCTGATTGATTTCGGACAGATGGGATTAGATTGCTTTGCGGTATTTCGTGCCAGCGACCAAAGTCTGACCCAAGAACCGCGACTCACCAATATTGCACAACACGCCAATTTTGATTTGCTCTGGATGTATACCTAACAGGTATAATCCCCTTAGTCACAGCCGCCCCCAACATTGATTGAGCACCTTCCTATTCGTCGATCTCCTACGATGACACCCAAAGTCATACTACCGTTACTGCACTCAGATTCGATGATGGTCACTACGGCGCGCTACCGGCACGAGGCCGATCAACGCCAACATGGCCAAGATGACAGCATAAGGTAAACCGGACCTATCTTCTTCGCTACTCGCATTTCTCGAGGCGCCTTCAGATGCATCGTTCTTCCGACTATCCTGCCTATGTCTAATGGAAGCGTCGCGTGTTTGGTCGTCTTCTGGCACGCGGGTGACGGACAACACAACATCGGAAGCAGTCGCGGGGCGGTCGCCTTGAGCGACCCAATCAGGGGAAGCTACGATCGTCTGCTCGCCCTGATCAACCACATCCACTATCACTTTCTGATCAGTGTGTTGATCTCCATTGACGTCAACTATAGCCTGCGGAAAATCAACAGAGAAACCCGTGTCAACGACATCCAGAGATTGGACCTCTTTGGAAGCAACAAGAGCTGGGGGTGAATTTTGTTCGTCCATGATTGTATCAGGTTGGGCAGCATTCGACAGGCCCGCGTCTTTCCGATTCGGCGCCGACTCAGCGACGGGTGCTGCAAAAGTAACCTGCGTAGCGAGATTCTTACTATGAAACTGACTACCACCGTGAACCTCTGCACCGGCAGCGTCGTCAATGGGTGACGCCGCAATCGCTTTGACCTCCGCACATACATCGCACGGCAACAGCGTGGCCAGCAAGACACCACAACAAACAGCCATCCCGGCGCTCTTTCGAAATAGACGACTCAAGTCCCTTTTCCCAATGTTATTATTATCAATCATCACTTAACCTATTCTCGAAACTCAATCGGTATACTTCTTATTGAGAGCTCTTAAGCCATTATTTTATTGTTAGTTTAGACCAATTCGACTGATTAATCACGGGGCAGGCTGCGCTCATATGCATCTAGGTCTCGACAGCCCTAAGAATGTAGTTCAGCGTTCGCCACCGATACCCCCCGACACTTGGACGAGTTGAATTTCTACTCGCAGACCGAAAAACAAATTACTGGTAAAAACGCAATGCATACAATGATTAAGCAATACGTATGCCAGACTCGATTATCCCTATGTATTTCATGTAGCTGACTATTTTAGCCTGACCCCCACAACAAATCATCTTAATAACTGTAAATTATACCGACTTATGGCGGGACGAATTCAGGCAGATTGACGAATATTTTAAATTTTAATTCAGTTGTTTATAATATATAGCTCGAATACTTATTAATAAATTAAATATGTAAATTTATTCGACTTCCTGAGAGATGCAGAGGCTCACCACAGACTATCCCAAGAGAACGCTTTCGTCTGCATGGCTATAAGGGCCGCGGTCACAAATCGATGTTTCTTTCGCGCCCATAGCCTCCTTCAAGGTGAATTGCGTAGCGAGACAAAGTGAATCGCCGTCAGGCGAGAGAGGGTTCCCCTGAGGGTCGCAAAGCCCGCCAAGAAAATCCTTTGCGTCTTTCCGAGAGATTAAACAGATCTTCACAGCTCGTCAGTCTGAGACCTGATCCCGCCTGCGGGGCGGGTGTTCCTAGAATAAGGTGTAGATAAACGGTGCCACCGCCGAGCCTTGCGTCAATACGATCAGAGCGCCCAGCAGCAACATGATGATAATAATGGGCGCCAGCCAGAACTTCTTTCTTTCCTTCATGAAACCCCAAAGGTCTTTCAATAAATCCAGCATCAGTACGGTCGCTCCACATTATCTTTAAGCTCGTGATGGCTCTTCACCCGGTAACTCGCCAGCGTTTTATCCAGCTTGCGGCGCATGGGGTCTTTACCGAATAGGCGCATCACAGCGCCGGTCGGCAGGAAGAGGCCATAAAACAGAATACCCAGGATCAAGCGCGTGTTGATCCAGTTCATGACGTGACCAAATTTCATCCAGCCGGCATAGACAGGCTGCAAGGTCGCCGGCGCCAGCAGGGCCCAGGCCCCCAGGCCACCGCCCAGAATCCACGGCCATGTCGCGTAATTGAGATTGAAAAGCCAGGGAATCACCAGGCCGAACAGGCCTATAACGATGGCACCCGTGGTCAAGCCAAATTTCCGATAGCCTTTGGCGTCCAGTTTTTCGATAGCTGCCGTCATGGTTTAATCCAGTTCGTACTCATCGCGCCAGTCCCCTTCTTCCTGCCACGCCGGCTGATCCTGTTTGGCCAGCAGGAAGTTTTCCAGCACAAGATAATCCATCTCCGTGCGCATGAAACACCGGTAGGCATCTTCCGGCGTACAGACAATCGGTTCACCGCGCACATTGAATGAGGTGTTCACCAGTACCGGACAACCGGTCTGCTTGTCAAAAGCATCCAGCAGTTGGTAGAAGCGCGGATTGGTCTCAGGATGCAC
>JAHEGU010000032.1 GCA_024644945.1 Gammaproteobacteria bacterium
TTTTATGTACGACCACCTCATCGTATGCGGCGCGGCGATGCTGATACAGCGTTAGCAGGGGTGTCGCGTCGCTTTACCGGGATGTTGCAGGTAGGAGGTCAGGAGCACTTCTATCTCGAAGGACAGGCGTCCATTGCAATTCCCGGAGAAGATGGTGGCGTTAATATTCTTACTTCTACCCAGAATCCGACAGAAGCACAGAAACTGGTGGCTGCGGTTCTAGGTATACCTATGAACCTGGTTAACGTGGAAACTCGTCGTATGGGGGGTGGGTTCGGCGGCAAGGAGACCCATGGCTCGCCGTGGTCATGCATTGCAGCAGTTTTCGCACGGCGCACAGGTAAGGTGGTGTCATGCAGGCTATCTCGCCGCGATGACATGGTGATGACCGGCAAGCGCCACAACTTTCTCAATCGGTACGACGTTGGCTTTTCCGAACAAGGAGAAATCACCGCAATAAGTTATCTACTTGCGGGGCAATGTGGATATTCCCCGGACCTGTCTGATGCCATCGTCGATCGCGCCATGTTCCATTGCGATAACGCGTACTACATTCCAGATGTTTTAATAGATGGATTACGATGTAAAACCCATACCGTATCCAGTACGGCGTTTCGTGGCTTTGGCGGGCCGCAAGGTGTGATTACCATGGAAGCAGTCATTGATCAGATCGCTTTCAATGTAGACAAGGATCCACTTGAAATAAGAAAGCTCAATCTTTACGACACCGATAAACGTAACGTTACGCCCTATCATCAGCAGATTGAGTCGTATACGGTGCCCGCCATTATCGAGCAGCTGGAGATTGATTCCGATTACTGGCGACGGCGCGAAGCTGTCAGGCAGTTTAACCAGTCGAGTCCTGTGTTGAAGAAAGGGCTTGCCTTAACGCCGGTTAAATTCGGTATTTCATTCACGGTATCACATTTGAACCAGGCCGGTGCGTTGGTGCATGTCTACACCGACGGCAGTATCCATCTAAATCATGGCGGGACTGAAATGGGGCAGGGTCTGATGACCAAGGTTGCGCAGATCGTGGCGGAAGAGTTTCAGGTAAATCCAGCCAGGGTAGTGGTTTCTGCAACCCGTACCGATAAGGTGCCCAATACCGCACCCACCGCCGCGTCATCCGGTACAGATATAAATGGCATGGCAGCGCTTAATGCGGCGCGTAAGATTAAACAGAGGATGGTCGAATTTATGGCACAGCGATATAAAGTCGAACAAAAGGAAATCGTCTTCCATAACGATCAGGTCAGCGCCGGTGAAAACATGCTTACCTTTGAGCAGGCAGCCAAATCTG
Source organism: Gammaproteobacteria bacterium (assembly GCA_024644945.1). Lineage (GTDB taxonomy): Bacteria > Pseudomonadota > Gammaproteobacteria > Arenicellales > Poriferihabitantaceae > VYFG01. Next base: position 1,304 of record JAHEGU010000032.1, read on the forward strand.
CATGGCTCGGTCGGGTATCTCTGTCGTCTACCGGTTTTTACAAAACTCCGAAAATTCATTATGACCGAGAGACTGCGTCAGGCAGGCCGTTTTTTTATTTCGCCAACGGTGCGGCAGTCTCTGAAGTGGTCATTGATACACTGACTGGAGAGACCAGGGTGCTGCGCGCCGATATTCTCCATGATGTTGGTAATTCGATTAATCCGGCTATAGATATCGGGCAGGTCGAAGGTGGGTATATTCAGGGTCTCGGCTGGCTGACCAGTGAGGAGCTGAAATGGGATCAGCAGGGAAGGTTGCTCACAGACAGCCCGGCAACCTATAAAATTCCCGCGATTTCGGATACCCCTGAGATTTTTAATGTTCGCCTGATGGAAAACACACCAAACTCTGAACCCACGATATTTCGATCAAAGGCGGTGGGTGAACCCCCACTGATGTTGGCGATATCGGCGTGGTGTGCGATTCGAGATGCCGTGGCGGCGGCTGGAGATTACAACACGTTTCCGGAGCTTCACGCGCCTGCTACTCCAGAACAGATATTGCAGTCCGTGAACGGAGTGCGGTCGAGATGAACTGGATTGATGCCATTGCACAATTGACAAGACGTAACACCGGATTTGTGATCGTGACCGTGTTATCGGTAAAGGGTTCCTCGCCCCGTGCGGAACAAACCAAGATGGTGGTGACAGGCGAGACGGTCTACCACAGCATCGGTGGCGGCAATCTTGAGTTTGAGGCAATTCAAACGGCGCGATCACTGTTGCAAGGCGACAGGGCCGCGATAGAAAGACATGACTACTCGCTCGGAGCAGATCTGGTTCAATGCTGTGGCGGAAGCGTTGAGCTATTGTATGAGTGTTTTCCAGCCTGCGACTTTAACGTTGTGCTATGTGGTGCGGGACATGTCGGAAAAGCACTGGTGTCGATCCTGTCCGGTTTGCCCTGCCGGGTGCAATGGATGGATTCACGAAACGAACTACTGGAATCAGCAGTACAGGAAGTCGGGCCGTCTTCGAGTGTGACACCGGTTAATTTTCACAATCCCTATCAGTCCATTGATCGGTGTCCGTCCTGGTCCTGGTACCTGGTGATGACCCACAGTCATGAGATCGATTTCGAGCTCTGTGAGGCTATCCTCGGACGCAAAAAAGTTCAGTACTGCGGTCTGATTGGATCCAAATCGAAGGCAGCAAGTTTTCGCAGTCGACTCAATAGGAAGGGTTTCTCTGCAACGGAAATTGGCCTTTTAACCTCACCCATTGGACTTGATCTCGGTGCGGGCAAGCGTCCAATGGAAGTTGCTGTTTCCATTTCGGCACAATTGATGCAGCTCTACTATGCCGATCTGAAGCAGAAACGTGAAGTTTTTAATCCACTTAGCGTGGTAAGCAACAATCACGTCGACTAGTCTGGGGAACGACATATGGCTAATGTGCGGAAGTTAGAAGGCATGGGTTCCAACTTTTATAATGTTCCTCGACGACTAAAGACATAAGTATAAAGTGAGCCGGTTTGCTACACTCGACGGGGTGTAAAGGAAGAAAAATTCTTACAAGATCGGCTGCATGAGAAGCAATACCACCCGCGATGGTTTTTAGTTCTGTACTTTTTCTTTTTGTGTTTCTACCCATCGTGCTGCTGCTCTATGGGGTAATCCCAAACAAGTGGCGAAACAGCTTTCTGCTCATTGTAAGTTTGAGTTTCTATGCCTGGGGGGAAGGGCTTTTCGTGGGCATTATGTTGCTTTCGATTGCCATGAACTATGTTTTTGGACTTGCTATAGAACGTGGAAATGCGCGGGCGGGGCGACTATGGGTAGGATTTGCCGTAACCGCAAATCTCGCCCTTTTAGGTGTTTTTAAGTATGCAAATTTCCTGGTAGAAAACATAAATACCCTGTTCTCCGGTGAGGGTACACAACTCATCACTATCGACCAGATTCATTTGCCTATTGGCATATCTTTCTTCACCTTCCAGGCAATGTCTTATGTGATCGAAGTGCATCGTCGGGTGATGCCCGCACAGACCAATCTGCTGAATCTTGGGCTGTATATTGCACTTTTTCCTCAACTTATTGCCGGGCCAATCGTGCGCTACCATGATATTGCCGCACAATTAAAAACCAGATTCGTCAACGCGGGGCAGTTTGCCTATGGTATCGAGCGCTTCGTCATAGGACTTGGAAAGAAAGTCCTCATCGCTAATCCCATGGGGGCGGTGGCAGACGAGATCTTTGCGCTTCCTCCAGACAGTATTACCGCCACAGTAGCCTGGATTGCAGTGGCCTGCTATTCATTGCAAATTTACTTCGACTTTTCCGGTTATTCAGACATGGCCATTGGTCTTGGGCGAATGTTTGGATTTAAGTTTCTGGAAAACTTTAACTATCCATACATATCACAATCGATACAAGAGTTCTGGCGCCGCTGGCATATATCGCTGTCCAATTGGTTTCGAGACTTCCTTTACGTTCCCCTGGGGGGAAACAGGCGGGGACCAGGCAGAACCTATATAAACCTGCTGATCGTGTTTGTACTGTGCGGATTGTGGCATGGTGCGAGCTGGAATTTTGTTGTCTGGGGGTTATTGCACGGCTCTTTTCTGGTGCTCGAAAGGATTGGATTTCTTGCTGTGTTGAATAGGATGTGGCGGCCGTTGCGGCATTGTTATGTGATTATGGTGGTAATGATAGCGTGGGTATTCTTCCGAATTGAGACTCTTTCGGGCGCCTCGGATTTCGTGGAAACCATGTTTTTAGCTGACACAAGTGGCAAGTATCAATTCGATCGTTTCTTTGATCTTGAGCGGGCATCTGTTTTTGTTGTCGGGATTATTATCGCCACCCCAGTTTTACCCTGGATAAGGAGCAGGTATACCGGCTCTGGTTCTCTGGACTGTGGTGAGCCGGTACTGGTTCGGCATTTGAGCGTGCATGCAGTAAAGCACTTGTTGTTGCTGACTATTCTGGTTCTTTCTTCCATGCACTTGATGGCCGGTAGCCACAATCCATTTATCTATTTTAGATTTTGACTGTGATGGATTCCGGTTCCATTTTACAACTGCGTTCAGACAGGCTCCTGGTCACTATGTTCCTGGCCGCGATCAGTCTGCCATTGGTATTGTCTGTCCTGTCAACCGATAAATCTGTATCAGAATCTGAAAAACGTACTCTTGCACCGAAACCGGTCGTGTCGCAGTTATTCAGTGATTTCGACGTTTATCGCAATAGCGTAGAAGATTACTGGGAGGATCATATAGGACTTAGAGAGCTGCTGATTACTGGCTATAGTGCGATTAAAGTGCTGGTATTTAAAGTTTCTCCAAACGATCTGGCACTGCTGGGAAGGGACAAATGGATATTCTATTGGGGTGGGGGTAGTAATAATTATACCGCGGATCGTGATTTCTCTGGTCGGCATAAAATTTCGCGCGCACGATTGGATGGCTGGTATATCCATCACATGGCGACGTTAGAACATATGCGTACCAAGGGTGCAGAGTACGCGCTGTTCATTGCGCCAAATAAACAATCTATTCACCCCGAATTCTTGCCCTATAAAATCCGGCAGAAGTCTGGAAAAACAATCCTAGACCAATTTACTGAGTATCTCGAAGGAAAAAATGTTGAGGGGTTTTACGATCTACGCGCGGACTTGTTAGCCCTCAAACAGAGCGGGCCTGTTTATATGCGAACTGACACACACTGGAATCATGAGGGTTATGTGCTCGCCTATAGAAAGATCATCGAGTGGGCTCGTCAGCATGCCGAAGGCATTCCGGTCAGCAGATCAGATCAGGACTTTGAACTGGAGCACATACCTGAGATGACCGGTGATCTTGGTGGCATGGTGGGGTTTGCAAGTTATTTCGCGGAGCCGTCGGCGCTCGCTGCGCTCAAGGTGCCTTGCGCGGAGCAAGTAGAGAATATACCTCTGCAAAAGTATGGCGCAGAGCCGCAAAAGCAGGCGAGAAGATATCGATGCAAAGCGGCGACCAAAAGGCTGCTGTTTATTCACGACTCATTTGGGCGTTGGGTTGCTCCGCTGTTGGCGGAACACTTTAAGGAAACGATCACCTCGAATTTCGGCAGTCCCATTGTTCTGGAGGAACTTATCGAGGAGTTTCAGCCTGATATCATTGTCAATTTACGTGTCGAAAGGCAGCTTTTATCGTTGTTTCCAGATTATCCAGGGGTCACAGAGGATTTTATTGAATCAAAGTTCGAGCAAGGCAATCAAACGATTCATAAAGTTCAACTACAACCCGAGATCGTTCAATGCGTTAACTGTGATTTACGTCAGAATGAGAATGGTCTGGAAATACTTTCTCACAGTGAGGATCCGTTTTTAGAGTTTGACGTGCCATCGCTGCAAAATGCTGGATTGGAAGCCACGGTGAAGGTCTCGGTGAAGAGTGAACAGCCTGATGAGCTGAAACTTTACTTCGCAACAGAAGATTCACCGGTTTTTTCAGAAGATAACGCTGTGTCATCCCCGATACAGAAAGGAGCTAATACAATCTACCTTCGAATTGCGGCGGAATCCCCATTCAAATCCCTTAGACTGGATCCAGGTATGAATAAAGGACTTTACTATTTGAACTATCTTGGTATTCAGTATGGGGCGAATTAGAAACGAGGCACTCTAACCACCCGAAAATTGTACCCTCGACTCTCTCTTGCTCAATACACTATTATTTAATACAGATTACCAATCCCCCGGTTTTATTCATGGCAGAAAATGAAGATATCCATACCGAATTCAGCACAAATAGTAATTCTGGGTTGATTGACGAAATTGCTGATTGGCTGATGTCTCAGGGACTCAGCGAAGCCAGCGTACCGGTCTTGTTCGAGCAGTGTTGTCTTCGCTTGCGTGCTGCTGGCTTGCCGATATGGCGGGCGCTCCTTACTTACCCTACGCTTCATCCGCTGTATGCGTCCATGTGGTTGACCTGGCGCCGTGATAAGGGTGTCGGGATCACCGAATCTCTCACAGGTTATACGAGTGTCGATGAGGATTTTTTAGAGAGCCCGTTCCACCATATGACCAAAACAAAAATACCATTCTTGCGCCGGAGGCTTGTCGGCGATGAGGCTATTCTAGACTTCCCGGTTTTGCAAAATTTCCATGATCAAGGGGCCACTGATTATCTTTCATTTCTTGTGCCGTTTGGTGACAACGCTTACAGAAAAACCATGATCAACGGCATCATGACATCGTGGTCAACAGATCGAGAAAGCGGATTTAGCCACGATGATATTCGATCTCTGCACAGGATTCAGAATCGTCTTGGTGTGGTTTCCCGGGTCATGATCGAACGCCAGATCGCGATCAATGCTTTAGCCGCCTACCTTGGCCCTGATGCTGGGCAAAAGGTCCTGGATGGGAAGATAAAGAGGGGTGATGGCGAAAATATTCATGCCGCGATCTGGTACAGCGACCTGCGCGAGTCGACGCGATTGGCAGATGAGTTGTCGTCGGAGGATTTTCTTAAACTTCTCAATATATATTTTGAATGTACCGCGGGTGCGGTTCTGGAAAATGGCGGGGAGGTGCTCCGCTTTATCGGTGATGCGGTACTGGCAATTTTTCCAATACGGGACGAAGCGGAGGCAACAGCGGCTTGTGAGGCGGCTGTCGCCGCTGCGCGTGACGCTGAATCTAATGTCAAGCGGTTTAACCAAAAGGAAAAGCTGCTGTTAAATAACCCTATAGCATTTGGCTTAGGATTGCACAAAGGATTTATTATGTACGGCAATATCGGTGTGCCATCGCGCCTGGAGTTTTCAGTTATCGGCCCAGCGGCAAATGAAGTGGCAAGGATCGAAAACCTGACCAAAGCCTTCAATCGATCCATACTTGCGAGTCACGAATTCGTCGAACAATTGCCCATCGAATGGGAACCGCTAGGCGCCCAAGATTTCGAAGGCGTGAGTCGATCGATTGAAGTTTATGGTCTGCCGGAACAATTCAAAAATTGAATTACAAAGAAAACAGAGAGAAAGGATTCAGATTTAACGGATATATCAAAATCGTTTGCTTGACTTGGGAAATGGGGTATGAAGCACCAACTCGCTGCAATTTTATATGCCGATGTTGTGGGGTATACCAAACTTACAGGCATAGATGAGGAAGCTCCCATCAACGACTTAACGCTGGTCTCAATATGCTTGCGGATCTTGTAGAGGTCAACGAGGGGAAAAAGGTACACGAAGCAGGAGACGCGATACTTGCAGAATTTCAAAGTGTTGTTGCGGCCGTTCAAGCGGCAATTGATTTTCAGATACGGATGTCTGAGCGAAATGAGGGATTGGAGAATGACAAACGTTTTGAATTCAGAATAGGGATCAATCTGGGTGAGGTCATACACGACAGGGGCGATGTCTATGGGGAACGTAAGCCCGAGTAGGTCTTAGAGCAAAATACGATAAATTTGCCGGCATGTAACGTTGAGAGTGCAAGCAAGATTGTTGCGTTATCCCAAGGATATCAAAGCGCGGAAGTCTGCTTTGTACAGGATCCATTTACTCCTTCTACTACGATTTACAGAGCCTTAAATAACGAAACTAAACAGAGGCTTGACACTCGGTTTAATACGTGGGAATATTTCCCACGTAATTGAATGCCAAAAGGGGGCTGCTTTTTTTCAATTCTGTTTTGCCGCTCAGAGCGACTCGATATGCGTGCTTAATTCGCCTAGACACGTCCGCTACCGATTGTCTCTATAGGCTGCGGATTGAGGCCGAATCGTTATATCGATATTTCCCCGCCACACCATTCAAGCTTAATTCTTACTAAGTAGAGAGAAGTGATATGCAGAAAAAAATTTATAGGCTTCTATACCAAATAGGCTTGGCTTTAATTTTCACCTTTTCGAATGCCCAGGGTTCCAATGCCGATGATTCGAGAATCTGGGCGTCCCAATGTTTTCAATGCCATGGCACCAACGGGTATCCAGTGGGCGACATGGATGAAATCGGTGGCAAAGATCCAAACAGCTTGTATGAAGAGCTGATCGAAATGAAGTATCGCGGAAAAACCGAAGGCATTATGGATTTGCATGCCCGCGGCTACAGCGATGAACAGTTAAGAGCGATTGCTGAATATATCTCTGCGCAGTCCGAATCCAAACAGCAGGAAGAAGAAAGAAACCAAGAGGAAGAAAGGGAAGAAGAGGAAGAGGAAGAGAATCATGGGTAGGGACAGTGGAACATGCCGCTTGGAGTAACTTTACATATTAAGACAAGAGAATGAATTATGAATAAGACCAACAGAAGGGTTTTCCTTAAGCATGCAGGGGTAGCTGCCCTGGCATCAGCGATTCCCGGTTTTTCAACAGCAGCCCCATCCGCACCACGTGTGGTGGTGATTGGTGGTGGCTTTGGTGGGGCGACCGTAAGTAAGTATCTTCGATTATGGGGTGGGGATATAAATGTCACTATGGTGGAATCGCAGCCTCTGCACTATTCGTGCATTTTGTCCAACGGTATTGTCACAGGGGACTATGGGCTCGACAGAGTAAGGCTTCAGTATGATGCGTTAAAAGACCGCCATGGTGTCGAGTGGCTTCAAGGTAAAGCGCTGAAAATACACCCGGATTCACAAGAGGTTACGGTTAGAACGGCAACCGGGCGAGTGAAACTGCCTTATGACAAATTAATCGTCTCACCCGGGGTGGATTTTATTTCTCCCCAGGGAAACTACAAAGCAGGGAAGACACCACATGCATGGAAGGCGGGAGAGCAAACAATCAATCTCAGGAACAAAATAAAAAACATGAGGGATGGCGGTACTTTTGTGATGCGCATTCCAAAAGCACCTTATCGATGTCCACCAGGACCATACGAGCGCGCGTGTGTGTGCGCTGATTTTTTACAACGACACAATCCCAATGCCAAAGTCATCGTTCTTGATGAGAATCCAAAAATAATGGCGGAGCCGGTTACTTTCGGAAATGCTTTTGAAACCCTCTACTCTGACATTCTTGAATATCACACTAATGTCCAAGTTGCCGATATCGATTCCCCTGCTGGGATTTTGAATACCGATATAGGTCAGATTGTGGGCGATGTCATAAACTTTATTCCCGATCACAAAGCAGGAAAGATTCTGCACAAGAGCGGCCTGGTAGACGACGCTACAAACCGCTGGGTGCAGGTGGACCCGATCACCTACGGTTCCGTGGCGCATCCGGAAATTCACATCATTGGTGATTCCCAGGCGACAGGGCAGCCGAAATCGGGCCATATGGCTAATGCTCAAGCAAAGGTGTGTGCGGATGCGATTCTGAGGTATTTCGGCGGAGAGCAGCCCAACCAGCAGCCGTCAACCGCGTCTGCTTGCTTCAGTCCGATCACTCAGGATACCGCCGGTTGGCTTACCGCGGTGTTTCAGTATGATGCGGGGACAGGACAAATGAAGTTAGTACCGGACTCCTTTGCTGAAGCCGAGGAAGTCTCTAAGGATAATTATGAAGAAATGTTTGCCTGGGCCGACAATCTCTTTGCTGACTCTTTCGGCTAATGCTTTTCGATGTCTACCATACGCCGCGTATTGTGATCTGGATAAACCATTGGTTTGACGGTCTTTGGTTCTAGTGCAAGCGGACTAACTCGGCACTACCTCTAATCTCGTGATCAAACCCCGGTCATTCAATTCGATGTTTTCTTTGCCCGCGCGCTCGATCTGCTCCCCCGATTCGCACTCGGTGGCGGTCATGGAGAAATTGAATTGAATCTGACCATCGGCGTTGCAGCAATATTCCCATGCGCTCCAATTTACGTCGGGAAACCTCTGAAAGAAACCGGCCATCATTTCCTTAATTGCCTTAGTGCCTTCGAAAGTGCCCACATTCGGTGAATGATATTTTGCGCCAGCAGTAAAGAGTGGAATGATCAGATCCAGCTGGTGCGAGTTTGACAGCGCAACGTACGCCTTCGCGAGTTCTATTTTTTCCGTTTCGTGTATCATGAATCTGGAAAAGAGGTAGAAAATCTAATCTGATGTATGTTTTGGTTAGAACCAATCCTCTGATGTATGTTTTGGTTAGAACCAATCCTTTGATCGCGGTCGTATCAGATTTTCAAGAGTTTCTTGGTCAGGCATTTCAGCAAAACTTTCACAATTCTCGCCCAGCGTATCCCATCTGGCCTTAGACCCGACATATACGTGAGCTGCCACAGAAACATTTGTTGGTTCATCCAGCAAGCCCGCTGGAACCCAATACCCGGTCGCATTTTTAAGTAAGTTTGGCACGGGGCTGCCGCATCTTGAACAGAAATCGGATTTGAATCCCGATTCAGTCTTGAAAGAAGAGATATATTGCTCTCCGCAAACCCATTGAAACGCGTCGATTTTTACTAACATCGCCGAATTGGATGACGATCCGCTTACTTTCCTGCACAAAGAGCAGTGGCATTGATAAATGTGTGGAAGATCTCCGTTCAGCTTGAACTCAATATCCCCACAAAGGCAGTTTCCCTTAATCATTGCTCACTATTTAAGTCGCTGTCCCATGATCCAGGTTTCCCTCACCGCGCGATCATCACCCAGCATTTCGAGTACAAACAGTTTTTCCTTGACGTCTTTGCAGTGTTTCATGCGGAACTCAATCAAGGGTGTGGCCTGGTAATCCAGTACTATAAAGTCAGCTTCCTTACCGACACAGAAGTTACCGATGCAGGACTCGAGATCAAGCGCCTTTGCACCTCCCAGTGTAGCCAAGTACAAAGACTGGAAGGCGGACAGGTTGTATCCGTTGAGCTGCTGAACTTTGTAAGCCTCGTTTATGGTGCGCAGTATAGAAAAACTGTCGCCACCACCAACATCGGTGCCCAGCCCTACCTTGACGCCATGATCGAGGGCGTTCTGATAAGTGAACAGCCCACTGCCAATAAAGAGGTTAGACGTGGGGCAATGGGCAATAGTCGAATCGGTCTGTTTCAGTCTGCACCATTCTCCTTCTGAGAGATGTATACCGTGCGCAAAGACCGAGCGTCTGCCTAACAAACCAAATTTGTCGTATACATCTAAATAGTTTTTGCTCTCGGGATACAGTTCGGCAACCCATTCACATTCCCTGGTGTTTTCAGAAAGATGGGTATGCAGGTGGACATCGCTATGTTCGCCCAACAGTTTTGCTGCCATCTCAAGCTGTTGTGGTGATGAAGTGGGGGCGAAGCGCGGCGTCACCGCGTATCCCAAGCGCCCTTTGTTGTGCCATCTTTCTATCAGTGATTGACTATCGTCATAGCTTGAAGCAGGCGTATCCTGGAGAAAATCAGGGGCATTACGATCCATCATTACCTTGCCACAAATCATGCGTAAGTTTCGCGCTTCTGCAGCTTGGAAAAAAGCATCGACCGACTGCGGGTGCACGGTACCAAATACGAGGGCAGTCGTGGTTCCGTTTAGAATCAGTTCATCCAGAAAGAAGTCTGCAACAGATTCTGCATAGGCGGATTCAGAAAAACGATGTTCTGCCGGAAAGGTATGCGTTTCTAGCCAGTCGAGCAGTTGAGTGCCGTAGGCGGCGATAATTTCACATTGAGGGTAGTGAATATGTGTGTCCAGAAATCCGGGTACCAGTATGCTTTCTTTATGGTGGAATAACTCAACCTCGGCAGGCAGTTGCTCAACGATCTTTTCAGCTTCCGCCAATCCTTTGATATATCCATCTTCAATCAGCAGAATTCCGTCTTCGAGATGTTCCACAGCCTGCTCTCCATCTGTGGCTGGGTCGCTTAAGAAATGTAGTATTTCGCCTCGGTGTGCGGACAGAGCCATAGAAACGCAGACATTGTAATCCCGCCCAATTATAATCAATTATCTGACCATATGGTCAAATCAAATAGAGCATGTAGAATAGCGATTAGACAAAACACTGAGGCAATTCACCTGCTTTAAGCGAATAAGAAAGGTCATGCAGATACAGGAACTGAATCAGATGTCGAGAGCTGATGCCTACGCTACATTGTTGCAGTGCTGTGCGGCAACTCGATGGGTCGATGCGGTGCTGGATTTGCGTCCCTATTCATCTGTAGAAGGTTTGTTGCAAGCTGCAAAAAATTGTTGGAGCAGCATGGAAGAACCAGATTATCTTGAAGCCTTTGATGGGCATCCTAAAATAGGTGATCCCGCTTCACTAAAAGCGAAGTACGCTGCTACGCATACAATGGCCAGTAATGAACAGGCGAGTGTTCAGCAGGCCAATGAAAAAATCATCATGGATCTTGCAAGTTGCAACCAGGCCTACGAGGACAAATTTGGATTCATCTTTATTATTTGTGCGACCGGAAAATCTGCTGATGAAATGCTATCGAGTATAAAAGCCCGACTTGTCAGCAACCGCGAGAAGGAGTTGCAACTCGCTGCCATGGAACAAGGAAAAATCACTTCGCTGAGAATAGACAAATTGTTTAATTGATAACCGATTGCTGAATATCAGACACCCTATGAGCCAGATTACTACACATATCCTAGATACCTCTTCAGGCACGCCAGCGAAGGATGTGGCAGTGACTTTGTATTTCAACAACGCAGATGGCTGGCAAAAGGTTGCTGCAGATCGGACCGATCAAGACGGTCGAATAGGGGACTGGTTGGATAATGAGGTGCTGGACGGCGGCCAGTACAAGTTGCATTTTGCCACCGCTGAATACTATGAGCGTAAAATGGTTGCAACGTTTTATCCGTTTGTCGAGATTATTTTCACCGTTGCTGATGATGCCCAGCACTACCATGTCCCACTTTTATTGAACCCGTTTGGCTATTCCACTTATCGAGGCAGCTAATGCCTTTATGATCGCTCCAAGATTAAGGAATTAGGTAAGCTACCTAAATTCAGATCTATATAAATGCTCTAACATCATGTTTTCTCGCAGCGCCCTCAAACAGACAAAGTCAGCCGGGAGGACTGAATTGTCCCCTGGCATTTTTGATACAATAATTCGCTTCGTTCCGCTTCCAATCGAAGAACCTCTACTGGAGAATTCAACACAATGCAAAAAAGAAAATTCATAAGATCTATCGCCTGCGCAGTGCTGTCTGCCGGCATGGTTTTTGGCGCTGCGCATGCCGCCGATACTAAGGTCGGATTTGTTTATGTCGGCCCCGTAGGAGATCACGGGTGGACTTACCGCCATGACAAAGGACGCCAGCAGGTGGAACAGGAGTTGGGAGTGGAAACCAGTTTTGTTGAGAGCGTAGCGGAAGGGGCTGACGCGGAGCGAGTAATTCGCAAGCTTGCATCAAGTGGACACAACGTGATCTTTACAACCTCGTTTGGCTATATGAATCCAACGATTAAAGTTGCCAAGCAGTTCCCAAACGTTATGTTTGAGCACGCTACAGGTTACAAAAGGACGGAAAATGTCAGCACCTATTCAGGTCGATTTTATGAGGGCAGGGCTGTCATAGGAACGATCGCCGGTCATATGTCGAAAAGTGGTGTGGTAGGTTATATCGCGTCCTTTCCAATTCCTGAGGTGGTTCGCGGAATAAATGCTTTCACCATTGCAATGCGCAAAGTTAATCCTGATGCCGTAGTTAAAGTGGTTTGGGTGAACTCATGGTATGACCCCGGTAAAGAAGGCGATGCGGCCAAAGCACTGATTGACCAGGGTGCTGATATCATTACTCAACATACAGATTCACCGGCACCGCTTCAGGTCGCCGAACAACGTGGAGTGTATGCTTTCGGACAGGCCTCCGATATGTCCGGATTTGCACCCAAGGCGCAGCTCACAGCAATTGTTGACGACTGGGGCCCGTATTATGTTGCGCGGGTAAAGGCGGCTATGGACGGTAGCTGGAAATCAGAGGATACATGGGATGGATTGGCGCCTGGAATGGTGGTGATAGCGCCATATGGTGAAGCGGTCCCGGCCGAAGTTCAGGAAGCTGCGGAAGCGGTTCGAAATGGTATTGCGAGTGGTACGTTGCACCCTTTCCAGGGACCGCTTAAGAATCAGGCCGGTGAGGTGGTCGCTGAAGAAGGAGAAACCATCGACGACGGTATTCTGCTTGGCATGAATTATTATGTTGAAGGGGTGCAAGGCGAAATACCAAACTGATCAATAGCTCAATAATTCAGTTAAAAAGCCCCGAGAAATCGGGGCTTTTTCTATTATAAGATTGTGATTAGGGCTATGCCACAACATCGTTCTGATTAACGCAGTGCAATCCCGGCATTTATGGCAAGACGACCATCAGGATTGGCTGCCCAAAGGGCAAATCCTTCAGTATTTTTTTTCAAGTTAATTGTAAATGGGCGATCGGCGAACAGTGGGCTGATCGCGCGAAATTTGAAGCGCTTGATCGTTTCGGCGCCGGCGGTTTCAGATGCCAGGTCGAGTAGCAGGGTGGCACTCAGGGGACCATGAAAAACCAGACCGGGGTAGCCTTCTACATCGCGACAGTAATCGATGTCGTAATGAATCCTGTGGCCATTAAAAGTTAACGCCGAATATCGGTAAAGTAATACAGAGGAGGGGACTATAGAACGTTGTATTTCAGCATCTGTCTCCGCCACTGGCGGCATGAGCGCCGCCGTTCCCGGCGCCGGGTCTTCTCTGTAAACAATGTCGTGTTCTTCAGTTATCAGCTCATTTTGTTCGCGAAAATACTGGTGCAAAACGGTCACGAAACAGAGCATTCCGGACTTGCCGGATTTAATCTTCAGGTCCTTAATTGTGGAAACCTTGCGAACGGAATCGCCAAGCTTGATCGGGCTGTGGAATTCAAGACGGGATCCGGCCCACATCCTTCTCGGTAGTGCAACTGGCGGCAGAAAGCCACCCACAGCTGGATGGCCGTCCCGTCCCAGTTCTGACATTGGTCTGGCTTCCAGAAAGTAAAGCCAATGCCATCCGAGGGGCAGTGCATCACCGTTCTGGAGAGACGGTTCACGGTCCAGGGTAGCCTGCATGAACTGAGCCGGCTGCAGGGTGATAGAGTCCTGCCGTTGTTCAGACTTACCAATCCACTTGCCAAGGATCTCAGAGTCAAGCGTGGGCGCGGTCACAGATTGAATTCCTCTCTGATAGCATCGCTATGTTGTCCAACTCTCGGGACTGCCAAAGTGTCATCGGGAGTTCCCATCGGTCGCTCAGGATAATTTACTGACATACCATTTGAGGATTTACCGTGGCGACGATGCAGAGCGGGGTGTCTGGAGAAGTCTCCGACACTGTTAACGGAGCCAAACGCGATGTCGGCTTTCTGCAAACGGGCTGCCAACTCATGTCGTTCCAGAGTTTGAGTCACGTCATGAATCATCGTATCCAGTGCGGACCGATTGGCGACCCGTTGATTGTTGCTGCAGAATTCTTCTGTACTCGCCTGCTCGGGTGCCTCGAGCACGATCTCGCAAAAGCGTTGCCATTCGCGTTCATTCTGAATTGCGATGATGACAATCTCTCCTCCCTTGGCGCAGTACCCACCATATGGCGCAATGGTCGGATGGTTTAAACCTGCTCTTGACGGCGCCTTGCCACCATAGTCATAGTGCAGCAGAGGTACCGTCATCCAGTCCGCTGTCACGCCGAACAATGAGACTTCCACCGCAGAGCCAATCCCAGTTCCGGCTCTTTGGAGTAAGGCCTCGAGAATCCCGGCGTGGGCGGTCATGCCGGCGCCGATATCACATATTGATATCCCGATCCTACCGAGTTCGTTTTCTCCTCCTGAGATGCTGACTAATCCTGTTTCTGCCTGAACCAGGAAATCATAGGCTTTCATACCCGCTACAGCCTCGCCATGGCCATAGCCTGATATATCGCAAGTGATCAGTTGAGGATAACGCTTGCGCAGTTCGGCCAGATCGAAGCCCGCTCGTGACATGGCCCCAGGCGCCAGGTTCTGGATCAGCACATCGCTCTTTGCAAGAATTCGATGCAGCAGGGCGGCGTCATCAGGCTGCTTGAAGTCCATAACCAATGATTCCTTGCCCTGGTTGAGCCAGAAAAAATAAGAACTGTCGCCACCCGCCACCGAATCATATCCGCGAGCAAAGTCACCACCGGCCCGTTCAATTTTAATCACTCGTGCGCCCGCTTCACGCAATCGAGTGCTGCAATACGGTGCCGCCACCGCTTGTTCAATTGCTACAACAAGAATGCCATCGAGTGCGCCAGTC
The DNA here is from genome assembly GCA_024644945.1 of Gammaproteobacteria bacterium. Lineage (GTDB taxonomy): Bacteria > Pseudomonadota > Gammaproteobacteria > Arenicellales > Poriferihabitantaceae > VYFG01. Next base: position 16,445 of record JAHEGU010000032.1, read on the forward strand.
ATTTTTAATAATGTTCGCTAGAAACTGCGCGGAAGACCCAATACATGTTCCGCGATGTAACTGAGAATAAAGTTGGTGGAAATCGGAGCGGTTCGATATAACCGGGTTTCGCGAAACTTACGCTCGATATGATATTCGCGTGCGAAGGCAAATCCACCGTGGACTTCCATACACATATCCGCCGCATTCCAGCTGGCTTCCGACGCCAGCATCTTAGACATATTGGCTTCCGGTCCGCACGACTGCCCTTGGTCAAACAAGTCCGCAGCTTTCTCTACCATCAGATCGGCGGCTTGGATTGCAGTGTGACAGCGGGCGATAGGAAACTGCACGCCTTGATTCTGTCCGATTGCGCGACCGAATACCTCACGTTCGCTGGCATACTTTACCGCTTTGTCTACGAAAAACCTGCCGTCCCCGATACATTCTGCGGCGATCAGAATGCGTTCTGCGTTCATGCCATCCATGACCACGCGAAATCCATTGTGTTCCTGTCCTAACAAATTTTCCGCCGGGATGGAAAGATCGTCGAAAAACAGTTCGCACGAGTGATGATTGATCATCGAATCGATGGGCCGTACGGTAAGTCCGTTTCCTACTGCTTGATTCAGATCGACGATAAAGGTGGACAAGCCATCGGTTTTTCTTGTGGATTCATGCTTTGGCTTGGTTCTAGCGAGCAGCAACATAAGGTCAGAGTGCTGTACGCGGCTGATCCAGACCTTCTGGCCATTAATAATGTACTGGTCGCCATCACGCCGCGCGCTGGTTTTGAGGCTGGTAGTATCGGTGCCGGTACTGGGTTCGGTGACGCCGAAGCTCTGCATGCGTAACTCGCCGCTGGCGATTTTCGGCAAATATTGTTGTTTTTGCGCTTCCGATCCGTGCCTGAGTACCGATCCCATGACATACATCTGCGCATGACAGGCACCCGGGTGGCCGCCGGAAAAACTAATTTCTTCTAGAATCGCGCAGGCTTCTCTCAAACCCAGGCCGGAGCCACCATATTCTTCTGGAATCAGCGCTGCGAGGTATCCTTCCCTGGTGAGTGCGCTGACAAATTTCGTAGGATAGTCTCGGCTTGTGTCGAGGCCGAGCCAATACTGTTCATCAAATTCCTGACACAGGGCGCGGACGCCCCGCCGGATGCTTTCAAGCTGCTCCGGATCTGCCATAGAATTATCCTCAGGACTTTACCGGCACCACGTAGTTCAACCCCATGCGGCCACCATCTGGGTACACGGTCTGGCCGGTCACATAGCTTGAATAATGGCTGGCCAGAAATACCGCAACCTTGGCGACTTCATCGGGCTCTCCGGCTCGTTCCATCGGAGTGCGGGACATGACTTCAGCCATTTTTTGCGGATTGTCGGCTACCGACTGGAACATTTCTGTATTGATCGAGCCGGGGCCAATAGCATTGACCCGAATCTTTTCGGGCGCCATTCGAATTCCCAGAACTTTGGTCCACTGATTAACCCCGCCTTTGGCAATGACATAGGGTGCAATTGCCGGGATCGTCAGTACGGCGTTGACTGATGACATGTTGATAATAGTGCCGCGGCTGTCATTCTCGTCGGGAGATTGCTTTATCATGGTTTGCGCGGCAATCTGCCCGGTGAGAAACACGCCTTTGAGATTAATCTCGATCACCCGGTCAAAATCCTCTTCCTTCAACTCTAGGATGTCGGCGGCATGGACAATGCCCGCATTTGCGATAACCGTATCAACTCGACCGAAGTTTTCAACGGTAAAGTCAAAAAGAGATTGTATCTGCGCTCGACTGCGCACATCGCAATGCTGGAAAATGGCTTTCTCTCCCAAGCTCTTAGCTGCAGTCTCACCGCCGTCGTCATTGACGTCTGAAAGAACAACGGTAGCGCCCTCTTCGATGAAACGCTTAGCACAGGCAAAACCGATTCCCTGTGATGCACCTGTAATAATCGCGATTTTGTTTTGAAGCATGGATCAGTCTATTTGGTATCAGAATTAAGCAGCCCTAGTGTAATCGCAAAAAACAATTTTCCGCCAGAGCGATTTGCCTAAAAAATAGTGCGGAAACGCAGCACGATACGGCAGCATCCGCGTTGCGCAATCAATGGTTTTCCCGGGGATGATATAACGTTTGAAGTTGACGGGCATGCAGCGCCCATCGTTATGGTGCTTGCCAACGTCGTGTTGAGGGAACTCATAAATCTTAGTCTGCGGATCATATGGATTTTCCCGGACGCGTTACTGACATTTACCATTAGCTTACAGTATATTCGGAGGAATGCGGATACCAAGGTATTTCAGATGAAAACTGCAGAAATCATCAATCTGGAGCGATATCCATTAAACAATCTTGATTCAGATGAAGGGGTTGAGTTTATTGCTTCGATTCGTGAATCGATGCAGCATGATGGCTCGTGTACCTTGGATGAATTCGTTTCCGACGCAACTCGATTGAAGATGGTGGAGCAGGCAGATTCGCTGGTGGAATTCGCTTTTCCCGGTCCGTCCGAAGTCTCCCCCTATTTCTTCAATTATCGCATCGGCGAACAGTATAAATCTGATGATTCACATCCCACTCAGCGCAAGGGACGTCGTAATCTGAGCCAGGTGGCGGCGGATCTGATTCCTCCTGAGCACCTGTTATATCAGCTCTATCGTTCGCCCTTGATGACGGATTTTCTCGGGAGGGTGCTGCGAGTACCCGTGTATCGAAATCAGGATAGATATCAGTCGCTTAATATTTCAGTGATGGATTCAGGAGGCTGCCAGCAATGGCACTTTGACGGTGGGAATATGGTGACGACTCTTCTGCTGCAGGCGCCGGAAGAGGGCGGAGATTTCGAGTATGTACCTGACATACGCACCGAGGATAACGAAAACTTTGATATGGTGCGTTCGGTTCTGGACGGTGAGTCTGACCGAGTTAAAAGTTTAAATCTGAAACCAGGAACCCTCAGCTTGTTCCGCGGGCACTACTCCTTGCACAGGGTAACTGAAGTAGCGGGATCAGTGCGCAGGTTGCAGGCAATCCTTGGATATAACACCCAGCCCGATTTCGTAGGAAGTCTCGACTCCAGTATCCTGCACTACGGGCCCAGGGTCGCTGACCTGGAAAATTCGGCAGCAGGCTAATGTCAGAAATCAAGTGTCGAGACATCATTGATCATGGCAGGTATCCTATAGATGAACTGGGGAACCCACTACGAAAGGCGCTGATCGAAAGTGTCCAGGATGCGCTTGCAGAAGATGGCTGTGCAGTGGTGCACAATTTCTTCAGCAAGGTGGGATTGCAAGCACTATTAGAAGAGGCCAAGGCGCGACAATCGAAGGCCTACTACTCTCCAAATAAGAAATGCAATATATACCTGGGAACAGGCGCCACTGAACTACCGCCGGATCATCCCCGAAATATATTTCTTGAACGCAATAATGGCTTCATTACCGCCGATCTTTTTGATGAAGCTACGGTATCGCGACGAATATATTTTTGGGAACCTCTGAAGCGCTTTATAGCGGACTGTCTCGGGAAAGAGGAGCTTTATATCTACGATGATCCGGTCTCCAACATGATAGTAAACGTGAGTCGACCGGGGCAACAGTTCAACTGGCATTTCGATACTAACGAATTCACGATCACAATGTTGCTGCAACCGTCTGATGCAGGGGGCATATTTGAATATGTTCCAAATCTCCGAAAACCCGGGGATGAATGTTATGACGATGTCAGGCAGGTGCTCGGAGGCGACAGTAGAAAGATAAAACAGTTAGCGCTCAATGCAGGGGATCTGCAGATATTTCTTGGACGGTTTTCTCTGCACCATGTCACCAAGAACACCGGCGTGAGAGATCGATTGCTTTTGATCATGTCATTTACCGAACAACCTGGTGTAATTGGAAGCATGTATCGGGTTAAGGATTTATACGGCAAGGTAACTAAGGAGCACCACGATAACCAGGTCGACGCTATGCGATCCGATCAGCTATTGGACTAATCTTGCGCCCTGGTGATATCGGGTAGCGTCGATACAACGGAGAAAAACTATGGAGATCGCGTACAAACTCTACTACTGGCCACTCCCGTTTCGTGGGGCTTTCATTCAATTGTTGCTTGAGCACGCCGGGGCGGAGTACCAGCTTGCGAGCGGTGAAGAAACCTCGGCGTTCAAAAACTCTGATGCAGCGATACAAGGCATCCCCGCGATGGCGCCACCTTTTCTGAAGGATTGCGCTAACGGAACTTATATTGCGCAAATGCCGGCGATTATGATTTACCTTTCTGAGCGGCTCGGTTACTTGCCATCGGGTCCGTACAAGAGAGCTTTAGTGCTCAAAACTCTGCTGGATTGTAATGACTTTCTGTCGGATCTCACAAATGCCAATGGTTCGAAGATGTGGGAACATGAACAATGGATAGCGTTTCGTGCTGATCGATTGAAAAAATGGATGCGGATCTTTGAAGCGACAGGTGAACGCAATGGTCTGCAGGCAGACGCTGGTTTTCTTTTGAACCCGGACCAGGAAAGTTGCGCTGACATCGCGGTAACCGCACTGTTCGGTACGATGTGTCGGTGCCTGCCACAACTCCATAATGATTTTAAAGCCACTGCGCCAAAAATTGAGGCATTAGTTGCCAGGATCGAATCTGACCCGATCGTGCGCGATTTTATCAAGCGACAGGAGGCAGAGACCGGGCAGCTATATTGTGGTGGTCAGATTGAGCGGTCAATTAGAGATATGCTGGCGCGGGATGAAATTTTATCTTCGGAGGGTTGATTCTGAGACTTGATAGCGAGTGGGCGGAGACCCGTGAGTTCATGGCTTTCCTCAGGGTAATCGTGTCTGTGGAGCCTGCACGATCTCAATTACCGCTGGACCGTCTGCGGCGAGCGCCTCTTCAAAGATAGCTTCGAATTCCCCGGTCTCTTTTACGATATAGCCATTTGCCCCGAAAGCCTGTCCCAATGCCGCAAAGTCAGGATTGACCAGATCTGTCCCGATCACCCGCCCTGGGTAATGTCTTTCCTGATGGCTTCGAATAGTGCCATATTGGTTGTTGTTGATAACCAGAAACAGGATCGGTAATCGGTATTGAACCGCGGTCGCTACCTCCTGGCCATTCATCAGAAAGCAGCCGTCCCCAGAGAACGAAACTACAATGGAGCCGGGTCGTGCAAGCTGCGCTGCGACCGCCGCCGGCACACCATATCCCATGGAGCCATTAGTCGGGGCAAGCTGGGTATTAGCCAACCTGAAATGATAGTGTCGTTGCGGCCAGGTCGTATAGTTTCCGGCCCCATTGGTAATGATGCTGTCGTCCGGAAGACGATCGCGAAGATACTCCATGACCCGGTCCATCCGTACACCATTCTCTACCGGACGTGGCGTGGTGACGAAACTCAAATATTCCCGGTTCAGGCTGTCAATGATTTCGTTACGATCGACCGAGGATGAACCACATTCAACCATGGCTTCAAGAAACGCTTTGCTGTCACTCACGATGGAGAAATCGGCGCGATACACTGCATTGATTTCTTCTGCTGCGGAATGCACGTGCACCAGTTTTTGTCCATCGATGCCGTGGGGTGGCTGCAGCAACGTGTATCCCTGAGTGGTGATATCCCCGAGCCGGGGACCAACAACCAGTAACAAATCCGATAGATATAAATAATCAACCAAGGATTGCGGCGCCACCAGACCCAACTCACCAACGTAGTGAGGGTGCTTGTTGTCAATACTGTCCTGTCGGCGGAATGCAGTGGCGATCGGAAGCTGTTGCTGTTCTGCAAAGCGAGCCACCAATTCGGCGCATTCGCTGTCCCAGCTGCTGTCTCCACAAATAACCAATGGTCGTCTTGCTGCAGCCAAAAGGTCCTGCACTTTTTCGGTGGCCGTGGAGGAGGGTGACGCCGGAAAATGTTTTGGGTCGGAAGAGCTCTCGAAAACGATGTCTGCCACTTCCACCTCATCCTTGAGCATGTCTTCGTACAGGACAACGATCACCGGTCCCGGTCGCCCGGTAGTTGCCTGTTGCCAGGCCTGGTTTAGCTGCTCAGGAATCCTTGTTGCGTTATCGATATCGATGACCTTTTTTGCAACCCCCGCAAGGGCCTGATGATAGTTAAGTTCCTGAAAAGCTTCTCGGCCACGATCTCGCCGGGAAATTTGACCGACGAAACAGATCAATGGTGTAGAGTCCTGGAACGCAGTGTGAATACCAATCATGGCATTGGATGTGCCCGGACCGCGAGACACGAAAACAACGCCAGGCTGGTCCGTCAATTTGCCCCAGGCTTCTGCCATGTATGCTGCACCGCCCTCCTGGCGGCAGGTGATCAGACGAATTTGAGTGCTTCGCTGGTACATCGCGTCCAGCGCGCCCAGGTAGCTTTCGCCAGGAACACAGAATGCTGTGTTTACGCCGTACTGAATCAATCCATCGATTAGAATTTGTCCGCCGCTGCGCATAACTTTCAAGGTTTTTTAGTCGCAGTGCGACCCTACGCGCCCGCGGACCGCGATGCAACCGTTATTCACCGCCATGCAAAATAGGGCTGTTCGAAATGCGCGACTCTGGTTGCTCTGCCGAGTATGGCTACTTCACGAAATTGGTAAAGTACCGCTGCAGTAGGGGCCGCGATCCAGCTGTCGCCAATTGGCATTTTAAGCACCGGGTGCTTGCTTTCAGGAATGGTTTCCAGCAGCGGTGAATCCTCGCGCAGAAACTCCTTGAGGGGTATGCGGTGAATAGATGCCACCTCGTCCGGATTGGCCACCAGTTCGGACGCTACGTCGCCCCAGACAACCACCGGAGTGATACAGAATCCAGATCGCGTAGTGTAATCATCCAAACGGCCAATGATCGCATCGTGATCGAGGGTCAGCCCCACTTCTTCGTTAAGTTCTCTCAGCGCAGCTTGTTCGGCCGATTCATCCTGATCAATGGACCCGCCGGGCAAAGCCCATTGTCCTGCATGTTTATTGAGCTTGTTTGAGCGCCGCGTGAGCAGAACGGCTGCCTCGTTCTTCTGCTCGATGCTCCATGGGATGTTGTTTGCATCCGGATCTTCGCTCGCTTTGACCAGGGTAATGGTGACCGCCGCTCTGCGCAATCCTGGATTGAATTGGTCCATCCAATCAAACCGCGCCAGGCCATCCCTGATGCGTTCTAACAAAGCGCTGTCTAAGCTAAATTGGTGCACGAATTGTCGGCAAGAAGCGTCAATACAATTTACATTATACTTATACCGCAACGCCTTGGGGGTAACCTAATCAACTCTTGATTATCTGAAAATGAATGACTCTGACGACGGCAATATCGGTGTAGTAGTTTCAATCGAAAATACGATCAGCACCATTCGATTCAATCGAACCGAAAAGAAAAACGCGATCACCAGAGAAATGTATTCAGCCATGGCAAAGGCGCTGACTGAAGGTGATCAGAATGATTCAGTCAGAGTGCATCTGTTCCTCGGCGGGGGCGGAGTGTTTAGCGCAGGTAATGATCTCAGAGATTTTACCGGTCACTCTCTCGAGGGAGCTGGACTTGGTAACGAAGTGTTAAGTTTTCTAGGTGCCCTGGTTACTGCTGAAAAACCAATCGTTGCCGCAGTGGATGGGCCGGCTATCGGAGTCGGCACTACCTTGCTGATGCATTGCGACTATGTGCTGGCTACCCCTCGCAGCTATTTCCAGACCCCTTTTGTCGATCTAGGGTTGGTCCCGGAAGCCGGATCCAGTCTCGTGGCACCCCGACTTTTTGGTCCCCAACGGGCTTTTTCGTTGCTCGCGATGGGACAGAGATGGAGCGCTGAGGAAGCGATGCATGCAGGCCTTGTGAACAAAATAGTTGACGAGCGGGAAATTGAGCCGGCTGCTCTGGAAGTGGCTGCTATACTGGCACAAAAACCCCAGCAGGCCTTATTGACCACGCGGCGGCTGCTGCGCGGTGATACGGCTGAGATACTGTCGCGGATTGAGGAAGAAGCAGAGCACTTTTCTCGACACCTGGCTTCTGAGGAAGCGCAAGCTGCATTTTCCAGGTTTATAAATAGGGACTGATCTTTTAAGTACCAGATAGCAATCAATAAGCAAATGCCTCATTCTGACTCGAATCAGCGCCTGAAACCGGCCGTTTCGGCCATTGAAAAGGTCATATCTGAGGCCATCTTGCCCGAATAACCTTGAAAAGTCTGAAATCCAGTGAACAAAGCACTCGCAGCCCAAACAGAGACCTCACCATTCGATGTAGAGTCGATCCGGAAAGACTTTCCGATTCTGCAGCGTGAAGTCAACGGTCGGCCACTGATCTACCTCGACAATGGTGCCACCGCACAAAAACCAAAATCCGTGATTGATGCAATCGATCGGTATTACAGAGACCAGAATTCGAATATCCATCGTGGCGTGCATCACTTGAGCCAGCTTGCAACCCAAGCCTATGAAGATGCGCGTGAAACGGTCCGACGGTTTATCAATGCCGGTCATGACTACGAAGTGTTATTTACCCGAGGTACGACCGACAGCATAAACCTGGTGGCAGCGTCATGGGGCAGGAGATTCCTGGAGCCTGGTGATGAAGTTGTCATTTCAACCATGGAGCATCATTCCAATATCGTTCCATGGCAGATGATCTGCGATGAGCGGCGGGCAATACTTAAAGTCATTCCTATTCACGAAAGCGGTGAGCTGGATATGGTTGCGTTTCAATCGTTGCTGGGAGACAGGACGCGGATGGTGGCTATTGCTCACGTGTCCAATTCTCTAGGCACCATCAACCCGGTTGAAGACGTGATTCGAATGAGCCACGAACATGGTGCATTGGTGCTGCTGGACGGCGCACAATGCGTGCCTCACATGCGGGTGGACGTAAAGGCTTTGGATGTAGATTTTTATGCCTTTTCCGGGCACAAAATATTTGGACCGACCGGGGTCGGTATTCTTTACGGAAAAGAAGATCTATTGAACAATATGCCGCCATATCAAGGAGGCGGTGACATGATTAAGAAGGTGACTTTCGAGAAAACCACCTATAACACTCTGCCGCATAAATTCGAGGCCGGCACCCCGAATATTGTTGGAGGGATCGGCCTGGCTGCCGCGATCGATTACGTCTCGCAGTTTGAACCGCGGGCGCTGGCTGATCACGAGCAAGATTTGCTGGACTATGCGACGGAAAAGTTGCAGCAGATTCCTGGATTAAAGATTATCGGTACGGCTGAGCATAAAGCCAGTGTGATATCGTTCATTATCGAAGGGCAACATCCTTTTGATGTCGGTACTCTGCTGGATCAGCAGGGAATTGCAGTGCGGACTGGTCATCACTGCACCCAACCTTTAATGGACTATTATCATATTCCCGGGACAGTTCGCGCGTCATTCGCCATGTACAACACCCGCGCCGATGTGGATATTCTGGTTGCGGCCTTAAAACGCGCACTCGAAATGCTGTCATAAAATGGAGATCAATCGACTCCAGGATGAAATAGTTGAGGAATTTGAACTTTTTGATCAATGGATGGATAAGTATGAATACATTATTGACCTGGGAAAAAAACTACAGCTAATCGATTCCAACTTCAAAGACGAGCAGCACCTTATTCCAGGATGCCAGAGTCAGGTCTGGTTGCATGCCGAAATGGAAGATGGACGGGTAAATTTCACCGCCGATAGCGACGCTGTGATCACGAAGGGGATCATTGCTTTGCTTCTACGTGTGTTATCCGGGCAAAAACCTGAGGAGATCGCCACCAGCGAGCTCTATTTCATCGATCGAATCGGTCTCAAGGAACATCTCTCCCCAACCCGTTCCAACGGCCTGGTCAGCATGGTCGGTCAGCTAAAAATCATTGGAAAAAACTTAAGCAAAGCCCATTAGCCGGTGTGTTTAGTATTTATCGATTGCGGGCAGGTGGAATGTCTAAACGGAGAACCACCCATTGCGAAATAAGGCAAACACATCCATGCTGAACGCCACACCACAATGGACCAGCAGACCCGGCCAGATAGAGCGGGTCTTGATCGCCATATAACCGAGAATTAATCCCGCGCCCACTGAACCCAGGGCTTCCGGAAGGGGTTTATAAATGTGTATCAAGGCATAAGGAATCACCATGATGACAATCGCATAGAGGCCGGCGATTCGCTCCAGTCGAAATAAGCAAAAGCCTCTGAAGAAAAATTCAATCGCAAAAAATTGCAGCATGTACACAAGTTCATACAACAGCCAATCCTCTATTGCTGCCGGTTTGTACATCGGGTAAAACTGCTTGAATCCTTCCGTGGCTGAAACGAACCACAGAACCGGCAGCATGATAAGAAGCATGATTCCGTAGAGTGGAAAGTGCGTAATCGCGGCACGTAAAGAAAGGCCGTAAGCGTGAATGTTATCTACCGGAAAAGCCAGATGAAACAATAGCGGTACCAATACGAATAACGTCAGGCAGGAGGCGGAAAAATGCAGTTGAGCCGTAAAAGATTGACCTCGGTCACCCATGGCGCGATACAAATCCAGCTCAGAAAAATGTTGGTAAAAAGCACGTTGGATACCATAACGATCAAGCAACAACAGGACCACCGCAATCAATACCGGGGTCAGCGCCAGTCCAACCACAGCTCGATCAGGAAGCTGATCTGGTAGTAGCAGGGATTTGTATCGGCCGAACAAAGTTAACCGCCCTAGCTTGTTTGTGCTGCGGGCCTTCGGCGCAGATAGACCCATGCGGTTTCGAGCACGCCGGCAAGTGTGATAAGAAGCACGCCGATTAATTGTGGTGTGCCGAATGGTTCCCCGGCCCAGATCGCAGCAGTGACGGTGCCGACGCTGATTTCAGTCATGAACAACAGTCCGACGATGCCCGGATTCAATTTTGTGGGGCCATAAATAGTAGCTACCGCTGCCGGAATTATGATTAACACTGCAAATGGCAGTAACCACATAAGCTCACCCTTCAAACCTGACCACTGGGGCGCTTGTTCAAATCCATAATGTGTGGCTAACCATGCACATATCAGCGAAATGATACATCCCCAGCCGATAAAACCGACGGCATAGTTGATCGGCTGCTCGGGGTCATCAGTCAATAACATTAACGACAGCCCGGCCCATAATAACCCCGCAACCAAAGCCATCCAGTCGCCGACGTTATTCGGTATCGGAACTTCAGTACCCTGACCCAGAATAACCCATAGTCCCAGTAGAGCAATAACCATCGAGCTCCAACGCACCGGTGTTATGGCATCGCCAATCACCAGCCTTGCCAGAACAAATCCCCAGATCGGCATCAAGTAAAACAATACGATCACAGAGATGACATCCGTGTATAGGAATGCCGAGGCATACAGGGCGTAACCTAGACCAGTGCCGAAGCAGATAAAGTGAAAGCGCGGTCGACCCGGGACAAACCGCCTCCAGTTAAAAATCATGACCGGCACAATCAGTATAGTGGCGATCAGGTTAAATATCGACGTGGCCCAAATCCCTGGGAAACCGGCGCTTTCGAGATGTCTAAGCGGGATCCAGTAGATACCAAATACAATGCCGGAATAGATTCCGCAAAATTTGGCCAAAGTCAGCTCTGAGATTCTGCGAAGCATCTTTGGATAAGTGTGGTTGCGCGCTCAGCAGCAGTTCGCATGCCTGATCTTAGTCAAACAGCTTTCGCGCTTCAACGAAGCTCTCCGAGATCTGCAACCGCTTCACAGATTCGACCGAAACTGGCACTTGCCTTCTCGCTGCAATGACGTGCTCTGAGATAACTATGAATCAATCCAGGTTCATAGTGACAGGTCGCGTCTACACCAGCACGTTTAAGTCTGTTGATCCACTCGACTGCATCATCACGAATCGGATCGAATTCGGCGGCGAAAGCAATACACGGTGGAAGGTCTGCATACTCTTTCAGTGCAAGCGGGTAATAGATCGGATCATGCCAGTGTGGTTCTCCGTCACTACGAAGTTGACGGTAGTCTTCAATATCCTTGGCGGTAAGGCCGGGCGCGTCGGCGTTGCTGACATAGGATTCGAGGTCATACAGCTCTCCGCCGAGCCAGGGATAAATGAGTACCTGTCCCGCAGGCCGACGATCACTACCGTGTTGCGCTACGCAGATGGCAGCGGCCAGGTTAGCACCTGCTGAATCGCCCACCAGGACGGTGTGACCCTGATCGATTGCCAGATAAACGTCCAGCGCATCTTCAAACTGTACCGGGTGCACATGCTCCGGTGCCAGACGGTAGTCCACCGCAACCAGTCGGTGGCCACATCGTGCCGAAAGCTCTGCGCAGATTGAATTGTGAGTGTCCAGATTACCTACCACAAATCCACCGCCATGAAGATAAAGCACGGTGACCGCTGATCGGTGGTCCTGGTGTTCGTAAATGCGAATAGGTACTGGGCCATGCCTGCCGGGGATTTCATGATCAGTGATGACTATTCCGTCAGGGATCGGCGCCTGAAAGGATTCGCACAACTTGAGATAAAGGCGGCGATTCTCCTCGACAGCTAGTGCACCATTACTGGGCGGATAGATTTGCTCGCTCTTTTCAAGGAAAGCCAGCATCTCCTGATCCAAAGGGTATTTATTAAGATCTACATTCATGACGGGGTGCGATGTGCATGACTTGACGCACAGCATGCCATGACAGGTTCATATGTGGCAATGACTCGAGCGCGATTATTAACAGGCTTATTATCTGTAAAAATCCGACTCTGATCCTGCAGGGTCAAAATTGGAGCAGGCCATTATGGAATAAATACGGAAAAGCAGAAGTATAAGAATCTAGTCGAAACGGCTTAAAAAGCCTTGAGGTCTAATAATGGCGCCACATAGAACAGTAACCGACCCAGGTTAGCGAGGTCAAAGGCATCAGGCGTGGATCGGTAATGTTATGATCGTGAGGGTGTCACTTTCAAAATAAGGCCCGGTTATGAATAACCCAAAAATATATAAGCTAAAAACTATCTTAAAGAACATCAAAAATGAAATTATTCAAGATGTTCCCGATGAGCTCGGCGAATGTGAAATTTGTCGAAAAACAGAATGCAGCAATGACAAATGGATTTCCTGTGAAAATCGAATTGCCCATATGAAATGTTTAGAAGAAATGGAAAAATCACAAAACATATAATTTTGAAATTATGTATGAATAAAGATCCTCGAAGTTAGACCCACTTAACCCTCTGGGAGTTGGACATTCAGTAAATTTGCCCGAGCTCTGGGCTTTGCTCCGAAGCGGGGCTTTCGTAATATTCGGGCGAACTATGTACTGCGCTCACAATACTGTGTGATCCTTTCAAGGATCGATGACAGAACCATTCTCCCGGCAAGGGAGAGGAGGACAATCAAAATGACAGACACTTACTCACTTCAACAGTATGTCAGTGACTTGAAAGAGATCACTGGGGAAACCGCGGATGAGAAAGAAATTATCGGTCGGGTTGGTCCACTGGCTGAGCGTCTAGTCGCTGACAAGTCGTGGCTCCAACAGAAATATTATGAAACCGACGAGGAACAGGGATTTGGCGTGCATCTGCTGCACGAAGAACCGGACCATACCCTGGCCGTTTTGATCGTTAACTGGTTGCCAGGTCGGGGCACTCCTCCGCACGACCATGGAACCTGGGCCGTGGTTGCGGGAGTGGAGGGTACGGAGCGAAACATTCGATACAAGAGACTGGATGATGGCAGTCGGCCAGACCACGCAGAGCTGGGGGTCAAGAAAGATTTTAAAGCCGATGCAGGGGATGTAGTCGCTATAAAAACTGGCGGAATCCATGCGGTGGTTAATGAAACCGATCGCATAACTCTGTCGCTACATACCTATGGAAAACATATTAACTATACTAACCGCTCGCAGTTTAATCTCGAAACTAATGAAAAAAAGGAATACATCGTTCGGGTAGAATAATGAAAAATTAACATAATATGGCGGGTATATTTTTTCGTCTACTTGCATTACGAAGCAATGCCAAAAAGATGTTTTTGGCCAATCGCGTGCAAGATATCTGCGTCTCGGAAGGTGTTGACGAGTGCTCGTACCGCAAGCCAGTCGCTAAGGTGAATCGGTGACAGAGAATTTCTAACACTCCCGTAGAAACTGGGATCTGATCTGAAAATTCAGGCAAGAAGTTTAGGTTACTTAACAATATAGGTTGTATTGGCTGCATCATCCACCCCCTGAGATTAGTGTCTTCCAGTAAGCAGACATTCAAAAACCAGACCCAAACGACCGAGAAATATTCATTGCTGACTTTGGAATTGTTGCAGCAGGTAACGAAAACCTATAGTTACCAGACTTCACGAATAAACTCATAACATTAGTTTGTTCGACTGGAATCTATAGTACTCGCGGACTATCCCAAGGGCTGGTAGCCCGCAATACTTGCTGCGGTTGGTCGACGCGTCCCTGTGCCAGTCCTCATAAGTTATTTAGTGTTGAGGCCTCAGAACAAATAAGCAATACCAAGGTCTAATTCGGTGATATCTTCATCGTTGAATACCTCGTTATGATATCTGGCGCGACCACGCAACTGCCAGTTGTCTCCGAAGGAGTATGCCGCGCCGAGAAACAAACCCAGTTCGGTTTGGTCCTCTGAGCCGCTGAATTTTTCGTCGCTTACCAACCTGCCACCCTCGGTAAAACGCACGCTACCGCTTTCGTCAAGATCGTACACTGTTACATCGGCACCAAAGAACCAGGACCATAAACCCCCTAGAGGGTATTCACAGCCCACGTCAATTCCATACCCCGTAACGTCGGTGCTGAGCTCATTTACCAAGGTGCCGCCTAAAACCGGTCCTTCAAAACGAGCGTCGAAACTGCCACCATCAATGTATCTCAGCGTTGAGAAAAAGGTGCCACGTCTTAACTGCTTTCTAAACATAAATTCTAAACTATAGTAACTGGAGCTATCATCCGTATTGAATCCCTCGCTGGTTCCAAGAACCTGCATGCCTTCTTCGGCCCATCCGGACAGGTGGTCTGAATTCATTGAGCCGACTGCGGCACTGAAACCATATGTCCAGCCGCTTGTGGTGGCCAAGGCGGTCGCATACGGAGTAAGTGAAGTAATTGACGATCCATCCCATCCAACCGAGGCTGATTCATCGCCGATTTCAATGGTCGCATTACGCGCAGAATCACCCATAAATGCGCAGGGTATGCCATCTTCATCCTGTTGCTCATCATCTTCAGAGACACAGATACGCAGCTGTCCTCCCGACCCAGTCTCACCTTCCCACAGTACCTCTCCTGTGTCACTATCTAACAGAGTAACGGTGTCCCCGGGAACACCGGATGAGCTGGTAATAATATTTGCCTGGTTCGATATCACACCTAGCGCCGTCAGCGGCCAGAAAAATGCTGCCAAAATAAAAACGGTAAATTTTGTGTTGCTTTTCATTGTCGTTCTCCGGTTGGTTTGTTGATAAGTAAGCCCCTGCTATCCCAGAGACAATAGGAACCATGCGGTCCGCTGGCTTCCGTTCTTGTGTTCCGTGGTAATGCGGATGGTCCATTTTTTTGACCCCTTCAACTGTTTAACTTTGATTTTTCCGAGTTCACCATCCTTGACCGGTTTCTTTATCTTCTTGCCTACAGATTTCCAATCAGTCGGCGTATCACCTTTGCCCAGATCGAGCTTCGCCGATTTGAACTGGTCCGAATTGGCGGTGCCGATCACCTTAATCGACTTTTTGTCACTGGATACGTAGACGCCCGTGATGCCGGTCTCGATGAAATATTCTGGATCAGATTTGATGGCCGCCCCAGCATCTAGCAGACCGTAACCCGTATACTGATCAATACCCGGGATCGAAATATCTTTCGCAGAATTCTTTAGCATTCGTTCGACCTGGGAAGAGGAGAGGTCAGGATTCACGGAGAACAGTAGGGACGCAACGCCGGATACATATGGGGCAGCGAAAGATGTGCCAGAAGCATGATAAAGCATCATTTCTGGTCCAATGACGTTTGTGCCAAGTTGATAACTGGCGTCGGCAAAATACATAAGATCAGTATCGCGCGCCCTGAGAGATAGGATACTACTACCCGGCGCCGCTATATCTACAGTCGCTCCCCAGTTCGAATATGCTGCCCTGCTATCATCGGGCTCAGTCGCTGCAACTGTAACGACGCCTTCTAGGCCAGCTGGCCAGTACTCATCTGCCTTAACACCCTTGTTTCCTGCGGCGACTGCTATCAACACGCCCTGTTCGTTGGCAGATTTCACAGCCTCAAGTTCGGTTGCTGAGAACTCTTCACCTCCCATACTGATGTTAATCACTCTTGCACCCATGCGTGCAGCATAGTCGATGGCAGCAGCAATATCGACGCTGCTGCCCTTGCCGATAAAATTTGCAACCTTAAGAGGCATGAGTCGAACCCAAGGGTTGACTCCGGAAATTCCAAGGTGATTTTCAGGTGTTGCGCCAATAATGCCAGCAACGATCGTGCCATGTCCGTTGTTGTCTTGCGTATCATTAGTGCCACGGACAAAATTCCACCCGTTCACATCGTCGATAAAACCGTTGTTATCGTCGTCGACGTTATTACCAGGGATTTCCCCGCTATTTATCCACATCTGACTCCAAAGTTCTGGGTGCTGGCCATCAATGCCACTATCAATAATTGCAACAGTGGTGGGAGCCTTTAGATCTGCCAACAGATCCTTCTCATTGGAAGCGGCATTGAAAATCCGCTTAAGCCCCCATTGATCATCAAGGTTCTCCTTAAAACTACCACGCCTGTTGAAGTAAGGGTCATTGAATGGTTGTAGAAGCGGAACGAGCACTTCACGCAGCTCACCTCCCTTGAGCGCAGCGCCGTGTTCACTAGTAGCCTCTGAGAAGGCAGAATCACTAATATTAAACTTGTCAACGCAGGAATCTGGCACAAGGGCAGCAACACCGTTGGAAAGAATAATTTGTCTCGCAGTTTCCTCATCATCGTCAAAACAAGCTGGGCCATCGTAGGACGATTGGTCATTATCTGAGTAAGTGCATTTCGCATCGGAGCAGTTGTTTATTTTCAGGCCATATTGCTCAATTATTCTCTCCAAGTCCGAAGCAAACCTTTCAGACCGATCTAGACTAACTGTTAGTGCGCTTCGTTCAGCCTGTAGAGCCTCGTATTTATCGCCGTTATTAGCCAATCGCTCAGGGTCCATCTCAAATACCTCAAGCCACTGCTGATTGACCGATAGATCCTGTTGGATTAGCCAACTTTGTTTCCGGGCAACGCCCAATTGGATTCGAATTTCAGCAAGCTCACCCAAATCAGCAAAGCACTGGTCACAGGTACTTGAACCGAACAACTCCGTTGCGTGGGCGTGTGAGACGTCCACCCCGAGGTAATTTCGAGCATCACGAAACGCATTAGACTGCTGCCCACCCGATTCATCGGATGCAATTTTGGCGCATGCTTCTTCCCTTAATTCCCAGTAATATGAGCTGCTTTTGATTGCTCTTATTCTCGCAGTTTTGGCAGCATCGTAGAGGTTCCTCAGAGTCTCAGCACGGCGCCGTCGTGGCCTGAACAGGTCATCCTTTTCACCTCCTGGGTCCAATTGAGGCTCAAGTTCCGTTTCAGCTCGCTGCGCCTCCCAATAGTCTTGCTCAGCCTGTTGGGAAGCCTCTTCGTAAGCCTTTACACAATCCTCTGGAGTTTGTGCGAGTGCCAGCGCTTGTTGCAGGGATACCTCGCGTTTGAGCTCACGCTCATCAATGGCATTCATCGCGGTAAGCCGCTGTAAATCAGGTGTATTCCGGTTCCAATAAGCTTGATGCTCTCGATTAACTTTCTTATCCTCATCGGCAATCCACTCCCCCACGCCAAACAGAGCAAGGTCCACAGTGGCCAGCGCCCAACCAACCGGCCCGGTCAATAGCGCTCCTGGCCCCAGTCGCATTCCAAGCCGACGCAATGAAGCTGCAATCAATGGACTCGCCCGACCAATGATCAGTCGACCCACGCCTGATCCCGTTGCACGATTCCAGCCTGAGTACTGGCCCAGCAACCGTAAGTAAAAGCGCGCCGTAGGGTTACCCGAACTGCGCATTGCCGCGTGCATAACGGCTGCACGTTGCGCCAGCGCCTTACGGCGGGCAGTCAGTTCGGCCAGATTAATGGTCTCCACGACGACATCGTCAGCTATGTTTTGGGCAATTCTAATTTGTTTATCGGTTCCCAATGGCTGGGAAAGTATGGCATCTATAGCTTCAAGGTCGCCCCTCGGTAATAGATATCGCGCATCCCCAAGATTAAAAAATGGAGTTCTCCTCCCCAATTTGTCTACCATAGCCCTCGCATCGTACACTCGGGTTAGCCGGTAATCTGCGAGTTGGTAGGATCTTGAAGCAGTCTGAAGTTCTAAAGCAGTTGTGGCTGTTTTTAACTCTTGAAGACTAAATGCTCGGTCTGCAACCGCCTCCGCCAACGCACGTCTTGTATTAGCGGCTTCGGCTTCCCATTGATTCGCTCGAATGATAAGTTCATCGAATCCAGCGCCTTCACCACCTTCCAGGTGCAACCTGTCTATGCGCCTGATCCATTCCTCAGCGTCCGCCTGATATAAACCCTCCTCGATGGTATCGACCACCTGTTTGAAGGTTTCCGGATCGCGGGGATTTGCAGATATCAGCCCGGAGTATAGGCTTAGTACAAAGAGGGTAGGAATGTGAACAACTAACAGGTATCTTTTAAAACAAATGTTTTTTTTGCTGTTCTCACTGTGTGGATGCATGATCCTCGTCCTCTAGTGTGATTTGTATGCGGACAGGAATGAAGCTACTTATGAAATATAATACTTCGATTAACGATTTAGGTCTAGCAGTCATTTCCGCCAGTATCGTGGTTCAGTGAGCTTCATAAAGAGCTAATTTTCGGAGTAGTTATAAACATTAATGTAAATTGATGAGGTTTATA
>JAHEGU010000076.1 GCA_024644945.1 Gammaproteobacteria bacterium
CGACGGTAATCGGCGACTTCGGCTTTCAGTTAGGCCCCATACACTGACCGTCAGCAAGGCGGGTTATGTTGATCAGCAGGTCGAGGTCAGTCCGCAACGTGACGTCAGTCAGAATATTAAGGTTCGCCTTGAGAAGGTGTCAGAACAGTCGGAACCATCCGCGACAACACAAAGACAGCAAGCGCTTGCCGCCAGTATCATCACCGCCGGCGACCAGACTCTTCAGCTCATGCAGCCACAAAGTATTTTGTCCATGGGTGCTTCCCGTCGTGAACCCGGTCGACGCGCCAATGAAAGCCGCAGGCAGGTGCAACTGCGTCGACCCTTTTACTTTTCTCAAAATGAAGTGACTAACCGGGAGTTTAGACGCTTTCAGCAATCTCATGATTCAGGGCAAACGGATGGGGCCCGGCTCAATGGCGAATCACAACCGGTGGTTAATCTGAGCTGGCAGGACGCGGCGCGCTATTGTAACTGGTTAAGCGCGCAAGACGGATTGCCAGCTGCCTATATTGAATCAAAAGACAAACTGGTCGCCGCCCGTCCACTGAACACAGGATACCGTTTGCCCACTGAAGCCGAATGGGCCTGGGTGGCTCGCAAGCAAGATCAGGAATCTGAGCAACGATACCCTTGGAAGGGCAGTTATCCGCCTACGACGGTGAGCGGTAACTATGCCGACGCCCGAATTGCCGATACGTTGGCGGATGTTGTCCCGGGTTATGATGATGGCCATCGCGGTACTTCTCCAGTTGCCAGCTTTTCCGCCTGGCCTGAGGGCATTCGCGATCTGGGAGGAAACGCGGCGGAATGGATTCACGACTACTATGCAGTCTATCCAGGTGAGGCTCAATCGTTAGTGTTAGATCCCGTGGGACCTGAATCAGGCGAACATCATGTGGTTCGAGGTGCCAGCTGGCGCCATGGCAACATTACCGAACTGCGGCTCAGCTACCGTGACTACAGCAGCAAACCCCGTTACGATCTTGGCTTCCGGATTGCGCGATATGCAGAGTAGATCGAGACTAAAGAACGGCGGCCTTGCCATTGTATTGACCCTTACAATAGGCGTGGTGACGACCCCTTGTCTGGCCCAGGAGCAGCAATCCGAACCCGCAGCCGAATCGGGTGCTGCCGAGACCGATTCTCCTTCAACATCCTCTACCCGGTCTGAAACCGTCGAAACTGATGCTGAAAACCCGGAAGCTGAACCTGCGACGCGGTTTACTCCTACTGAAAAAATAGGTGCTGCGGACACGGTCTCACTACCCGTAGATATATAAATCCTTGAAACCAGATACGATAATTTTCAATGAACAAAACTTTTCCGGCTGAACTTGCTTATCAGGTCTTTGCACTGCTGATCGCATTTATTGTCGTACATACCGTATATGTCACCCTGGTTCGTCCTTCCGCCTCAGACCATATGGCCCAGGAAGCTGCTCAGATCGAATCTGATCCTGCTTACATTCCGACGGACTCGTTTTATGTTGTTGTTAAGGACTACGAGCAGGAAGCCTGCTTTATTCTCATGTTTTGGGCGCTGTCCATACTGGCCTACAAAGGTCTGGCCGCTTGGCGGCAGCGTAAACTGTTGGATCGCGATCTGCTGAATCTGCCCGAGGGACTGCCTATAGGAGTGGAAGATTCAAGAGATCTGTCGACTAAGGTTCACAATCTGCCTTCAATGGAAAAGCAGTTTCTGTTGCCACGGGCGTTGTTGACCGGCATAGAACGTTTTAGTGCCACCCGCAATGTTCAGGACGTGTCCACGTCAGTGCGGGATGTATGCGAGTCTGAGGGCGAACGCCTGGAGTCTGAACTTTCGATCATTCGATATATCGCCTGGGCTATCCCCTCTATAGGATTTATCGGAACAGTCAGGGGCATCGGGGATGCCCTCGGACAGGCCCATCGTGCTGTGGAAGGCGACATTTCCGGCGTTACCGAAAACCTGGGCGTTGCCTTTAACTCGACTTTTGTTGCGCTGGTGATCAGCATCGTCCTGATGTTTTTCATTCATCAGCTCCAGCTTTTGCAGGAACGTCTGGTATTGGACAGCGAGCGCTACGTCGATCACTGGCTTGTTCGTAAACTGCGGTCGTAGGTGGTCATGGTTGTTCGCAATCTGGTGCGGTGCCTGTTGCTGAGAACGGATTCGAGATTCTGGTAGTGAAATGAAACGGCGTCCACTTTCCCCGTTTTCTCTATCCTTCCTGGATATCATGTTTTGTGGATTCGGTGCGGTCGTGCTTTTGGTGCTGATCATTAATACCGACATTGTCCAGGCACGAAATGAGACCTTTGCCGATCTGCGTTCTCAAGTGGTGAGGATGGAAAACGAGGTCATTGTCGGGAAAGAAAACAGGGTCACGATACAAAACAGTCTTGAAACCACCGAGAAAGATCTGGTGGTGACGCAGGGCGATGCAGACAGGGTGCTGAAGAGCCTGCTGGAAATCGAAGCAGGATTGACCGATTTGCGTCGTGAAACCACTGCAAGTCGTGAGCACGTGAATCGGCTGAAGTCTGATTTAAAATCACTCGATGACCATACCAGGCAACTCGAATCTGAGCAGGAAGCGCAGGCCGCGCAAGGGAACAAAGTCCACGAGTTCATCGGAGAAGGTCAACGCCAATACCTGACCGGCCTCAAGCTTGGGGGTAAACGAATCCTGATATTACTGGATGCCTCTGCCAGTATGCTTGATGAGACTGTTGTAAATATCATTCGCTTGCGCAATATGGCCGATGCGCAAAAGCGCGCTGCAGAAAAATGGAAAAGAGCTCAGGGGACCGCAGAGTGGCTGATCAGCAATCTGCCGGATACCTCCAAATTTCAGATTTATTTGTTCAACACAGATTCCCGAGCGGCGTTTCCTTCGAGCGCGGGCAAATGGTTGTCAGCAAGTGATCCTGGAGAGATTTCTGCAGCAGTTAAGGGGGTGAGGCAGTCCGTTCCAGGCGGGGGCACAAGTCTTTACCACGCACTTGGAACAGTGAAAAAATTGAAGCCTGCGCCCGACAATATTTTGTTGATCACAGACGGATTGCCGACCCAGGGGCGATCTAAACCCTCTGGCACGACCGTAACCGCAAATCAACGACTCGATCACTTCAACCGTGCGGTCAAAGTGTTGCCGGGCAATATTCCAGTTAATACCATCTTGCTGCCGATGGAGGGAGACGCCTATGCCGCTGCGGCATATTGGCTGCTTGCGGTAAATTCGGGCGGTTCCTTCATGACACCAGCGAGAGACTGGCCGTGAGCGTCATTAAAAAAAGACGGGTGGTCGATGTTTTCAATCTCTCTTTTCTTGATGTCGTTTCCTGTGGATTCGGCGCGATAGTGCTGCTACTTGTTATCGTGAAAATTGGGGAGCCTCGGGTCATTGAAACGATGACAGTCGATCTATCGGGCCAGGTTCGGAAGCTCGAAGATGAGCTGTTTCTTATTCGCGGTGAGACCAAGGTCTTAAATCGCGAGCTTACTGAAAAACAAGAACAGTTATCTATAAGCCGTGAAAGGCTGGCTCGATTGAAGGGCAGCTTGTCTGAGCTTCAGGGTCAGTTTGCCAGCGCACGCGGGGATCGAGACACCCAGGAAATTATTGAAGGCAAATTACTCAGCGCCAGGCAGAGTCTTGATGATGAAATGCGCCGTTTGCTGGATCAGAGATACGTGCGGCCAGTCAACGATAGCAAGATAGGTGGACTGCCTGTGGATAGTGAGTATGTCATTTTTATTATTGATACTTCGGGTTCAATGAATCAGTATGCATGGACGCTCGTGCTGAAGAAAGTGAGAGAGGTTTTGCAGGTTTATCCAGCGCTCAAGGGAATTCAGGTCATGAATGATATGGGCGAATATATGTTCTCTTCCTATCAAGGGAAGTGGATACCCGATACACCTGCACGACGCAGTGCTATTAATTCACGGCTGGCCAGCTGGGCTCCCTTCTCTAATTCCAGCCCGGTGGAGGGTATCGAGGCAGCTATCCGGCGCTACTACGCAAAAGATAAAAAGATCAGCCTGTATATTTTTGGCGATGATTTTTCTCATGGTTCAATCGATGCGGTCATTGATACTGTCGATCGAATCAACAGAGCCGATAAAAGCGGAAATCGAAGGGTCAGAATTCATGCTATGGGATTTCCGGTCCTGTTCACCCAGGGCGGCATGAACAACAATGTCATTCGATTCGCCGCGTTGATGCAGAAGCTGGCGCAGAGTAATGACGGGACGTTTGTGGGCCTGAATGCGTTGAGGTAAGTTATGAACTCAAAAGCCGGACTCTTACAAGAAGACTTGGAATCTATTTATAAAACAGTTGCCTATACCATCCCTATGAGCGGTTATCTCCCTCCGTCATCCTAAACTTGATTCAGGATCTCTTCGGTGTATTGGCAAAAACAGATATTTGTGGTGCCGACGATGTGATCCTGGCTCTAGTCAGGATGACATGAGAGCCACAATCGGTGGTCAACCTTACCTCGTCCTGGTAAAACCCACCTAGTCAATTGAGCGAAAGCTGGAACAATCAGCATGTGCCGAGTCCAACGAATCATCCCCCCGGTCCAGATACATCCACCGCGCTAGTACTTTCATGTATTCAGTTTCAGAGCCGACATTCGTGCCCCCTGAATTATGCTGGTCGGGTAATCTGGGAAATGAGCCCATGTCAAATTTGTTGTCTGCGGGCGGTAACTCTTCGTATTGCACTGATATCTCTTTAGGTTAATCGTTATTAAAAATTTCGCGAAAAATTAACGCGACTCCCTACCATGATCATGCAGGCTTGATCCTGAATGGAAGCTGAATCAAATCAGTCCTCTCACAAAAGAGTATTTTGACGTCAACTGGATACAGTGTGATGGATTGAAGCCCCCCTTAAGGTCCTCTCGTACCCGTAAAAACATGGCTGCGCGAGACGTACTGCCAATGCTCGAACCTCAAAAACACAATCATCCCGGTCGTCATGCGGTCTGCGACCGCGTTTCAGGCAAGCTGCAGAGCGACTATACTTACCATACCTCCGTTAATAGGTTGTACGAGAATTAAACCGGAGTCAAAGCGTAATCAGTTATTTAAGCCCGGATGAACACACGGTGACACAAGATAATATTTTTTCAAATACGACCTCCAGGGCGAGCGATTTTGAGTTCAATGACGAGGTCGTCGAGGTCTTCGACGATATGATTGCGCGAAGCGTTCCCTACTATCGTGAACAGCAGTTCATGATTCAAGAGATGGCCAGGAAGCTGACCATCCCCAATACGAATGTTTACGATCTAGGCTGCTCTACGGCCACGACTCTGATTAATTTGTGCGAGGATATCGAGCAACCAGCAAAATTTATCGGCTACGATAACTCCAAGCCAATGATCAATCGGGGGATAGTGAGAATACGGGAAAAAGGCTTTGAAGGACAAATCGAATTGCACCAAGCAGACCTGAGTGGCGACTTATCGAAACTGCCTTTACAAAATGCCAGTTTGGTTACTATGTGTTGGACTATGCAATTTATACGTCCAATGCAAAGAGAACGAGTGGTCAGATGGATTTATGATGGACTGGTAGATGGTGGTGCATTAGTGCTTACTGAAAAAGTCCTTACAAGAAATAAACGCATGAATCAATTTTTTATCGACCTTTACTATAACTTCAAACAACGAAACGGTTATTCAGAGACGGAGATTCTAAGAAAAAGGGAAGCCCTCGAGAATGTCCTTGTTCCCTATACGCTCGAGGAAAATATCGAGCTGTTTAAGCGAAATGGTTTTGATACCTGCGAGACATTTTTTCAGTGGTATAACTTCGTGGGCTTTCTGTGTGTCAAGGAAAGCGCTTAACACTGATTAAGATATCCCAGTAGGTTCAATATGGCTGATATAGATTCGGATTTGAAGCCTGTGTTGACTGCACGGCGTACTCGTGGAAAGTTGACTCGAGGACCATCGGGCCGGCAGAATTCAAAAAGCCTGGCGCTAAACCGAGCACCACTCTCGTCCGGCCAGGAAAGGCTATGGTTTCTCGAGCAGTTTTCTCCCGATAGTCGAGCCTACAACCGTCCTGCTCATATTCGCTTTACTGGCCAATTGGATATAGGTTCGTTGGAGCAAACCTTGAACCATATAGTGAATCGTCATGAAGTGTTAAGGACTCACTTCTCTTCAACTGATGATGGGCCCGCACAGGTGGTTCGCTCCAGTATTTCATTAGCATTCCCCGTCATTGATTTGAGCAACTTGAATCCAGATATTCGAGAAAAAGAGGCCATGCGTCTTGCCGTGGAAGAAACGCTGGAGCCATTTGACCTTACAAGCGGACCCTTATTGCGGACTAAACTGCTGCGCTTGGATCTTCAACAGCATATCTTGCTTCTGACTTTTCACCACATTGTCTTTGACGGCTGGTCCCAGTCGATCCTGTATAGAGAGATATCAGCGCTGTACCAGGCTTACTCCCAGGATGATGCACCAGAATTGCCCTCGCTGCCTATTCAGTATGGTGATTTTGCTGTCTGGCAACGACAGCGTCTAGAGACTCAAGATCTTGAGAAAGCCAATGACTATTGGCGGAGGCGATTGAAAGACTGTCCAGATATTCTAGCATTGCCAACGGATCGTCCGCGTCCCCGAATTCAGACATACAGTGGCGCGAGTTATGCGCTGGTTCTAACTGATGAGTTATCGAATCAACTCAAACAACTCAGTCGTCAACAAGGCAGCACCTTATTTATAACACTGCTGACGGCTTTTTTTACTTTGCTTCATCGGTATAGTGGGCAAACAGATATCGCCATTGGTTTTCCTGTCGCTGGACGTCTTCACATGGAACTCGAAAACCTTATCGGATTCTTTATCAACACATTGGTTCTGCGGGCGGATGTTTCCGGCTCGCCTACTCTTGGAGCTTTGTTAAATCGTGTTCAAAAGCTTGCAATAGAGGCATATGAACATCAAGAGCTTTCATTTGAGAAATTGGTTGATGAACTCGACGTTGAACGCGATCTCAGTCGATCACCGCTGTTTCAGGTTTTTTTCCAACTCAGAAATTACCCTAAGCAAGTCTTGAAGCTGGCCGGCTTGCAGGGGCAGCGCTTTGATGTCGATTGCAGTGTTGAAAAATTTGATTTATTTGTGGACGCAATCGAAGAAGAAACCGGTCGCTTGATTTGCCTGTTTCGCTACAACGTGGATCTCTTCGACTCTAAGACTATCGTTCAATTGGCGAGTCACTTTCGTCGCGTGTTAGAGGCTATGGTAGCAAACCTGGATTGCTCAGTTTCCGACTTGGATCTGCTGTCTCAAGCCGAAAGGAAACAGCTATTAATCGACTGGAACGATACTTACTGCCAGCCACAGTCGGACGACTTTATCCAGCTACTATTTGAGCATCAAGCTGAGCGTCTCGCCGATAAGACTGCGTTGGGTTTTGAGAATCAGACAGTGACCTATCGGCGGCTCAATGAACGAGCCAACCAGTTAGCACATTATATTGTTGAATTGGGTGCGGAATCGGAAACTTTGATCGGACTTTTTATGAATCCTTCGCCCCAAAAGATTGTGGCCCTATTAGCAATCTTGAAAGCTGGTGCTGCATTTGTGCCTTTGGATCCCGGTCTGCCCAAAGAAAGACTGAAGCTGATGCTCGATGGAGTGAAGATATTAATTACTAAGACAGAACTGCTCGAGCTGCTTCCAGATCATTCATCGCAAGTCGTCGATCTGGATCTCAATCCATTACCATTTCGAAACGCTAGCAGAGAGAATCTTGCACCCATCGGCGACCCTGAAAATCTAGCATATGTAATCTATACCTCGGGTTCTACGGGTAAGCCTAAGGGCGTTATGATCGAGCACCAGTCATTCGTTAATCTGTTAAATGCAATGGGCTCGCAGCTAAGATTTTCTCAGGATGATGTTGTCCTATCGATTACGAACCTGTCTTTCGATATCGGTGTGCTGGAGGTGTTACTGCCGTTGTCGACCGGTGCACAACTCCTACTTGTCAGCAGAGAGATCGCGACCGACGCAAGACCGCTGATGAAGGAGCTATCACATTCGGAAGCTACGGTGATGATGGGCACACCGGCGACCTGGCGTATGTTAGTCGATTCGGGCTGGCGCGGAAAGACTGGTCTGAAAATGGTCAACGGTGGAGAAGCCCTATCTTTCGAATTGGCCACACAGCTTCTGGCGCGAGGGGAGGTTCTTTGGAACATGTATGGCCCTACAGAGACGACGGTATATTCTACCGGCGCCCAGATTCGATCTGACCACGATACTGTCACCATAGGGCGACCGATAAGTAATACGCAATGCTACGTGCTCGATGCCAGTAATCAGCCTGTACCTGTAGGGGTGCCCGGTCAGTTGTATATCGGGGGATTGGGACTTGCTAGGGGCTATTGGAAACGACCGGACCTGACTGCCAGTTCTTTCATTGTAAATCCATTCACTTACTTGCCGTCAAAACGCTTATACGCGAGCGGAGATTTGGTTCGCTGGCGTCACTGGGGAGAAATAGAATTTCTCGGAAGACTCGATCACCAGTTAAAAATCCGTGGTTTCCGCGTCGAGCCCGGCGAAATCGAACAAATCCTGTCGCAACATCCTGTGGTGAGAGAATGCTTAGTGATTGCTCGTGAGGATACACCGGGAGACGCGCGCTTGATCGCCTATATTGTGCCGAGACGAAATTCAATAGTGTCTGATATCAGCCCCTCCGGCATACCTTGGGATAAATGGCAGTCGGAGCAGGTGTCGCAATGGGAGTCTGTTTGGAGTCAAACGTTTTCTAGCCCCCCTGAGTCATCAGATCCGACCTGCAACACAGCTGGGGTAGTGAGCAGTTATACCGGATTTCCCATTCCCGCCGATGAGGCACGTGATTGGGTAAACCATGCGGCCAGGCGCGTTCTCGATCTCAAGCCAGATAAAGTTCTGGATATTGGGTGTGGATTAGGTCGTACGCTTTTCCGTGTTGCTCCGCATTGCTCTACATACTGGGGATTGGATTTCTCTCAGCCGGCTCTGGACTATATAAAACGCCATCTTAGTTTATTGGATTCAAAACCAATAGCCTCCAAGCATACTGATATTCGACTAATCCGGGCCAGCGCTGATCAACTTGAAAAGATTGCGTCAGACAAATTTGACGTCGTTATCATCAATGGTGTAGTAATGTATTTTCCAAGTATGCACTATCTTGTGGAGGTTGTTGGTAAGGCTTTACAAGTTACATTGCCCGGTGGAAGAATATTTATTGGGGACGTGCGCAGCTTGCCTTTACTCGAAGCCTTTCACTTGTCCGTAGGATTAGAAAACGCCGAGGCGGAGGAGTCCTTGAACCACTTATGGCGGCGCGTTCAAAGGCAAACCATCGAAGAAGAAGAACTTGTAGTCGATCCGCGATTCTTCATGACCCTGAAGCAACACTTTCCGACGATTAATGATACTAAAATCCTACTCAAGCGGGGCTGGGCGTTTAATGAACTCACGCGATTTCGCTATGACGTCATCTTAGATGTAAATGGAACGACTAGTTCTCAGGGCAAAATAAATTGGCTCGACTGGAAGAAAGATGGCTTGAGTATTGATGGCATTCACCGGCATCTGATGCAAACTGAGCCTGAGACACTAGGCGTTCGTCGGGTGCCCAACAGTCGGGTGCTCCCGGAAGTGAATGCATTGCGAGATCTTGGCCGAGAGACAGGAAGCAAAACTGTGGAAATCTTACGGACTGAACTTGAGCAAGCGAGAGGGGAAGCCATTCATCCAGAGGAGTTTTGGCGGCTGTCTGAAGAGTTGCCGTATTCAGTTGATATAACGTGGTCGGCCGGCGGTGACTCCGGGCATTTTGATGTATCATTTTACAGGCGCTCCAACCGGACCGAGGGTGCGAATCAGTACTCTGGCGAAGAAGTCACTGATCAACCGGTCTCAGACTGGGCACCCAACGACTATGGAAACAATCCTTTAGCTGCGAAAATGAACCGCTCATTGACCCCCGTTTTGCGCTCTCTGGCAGAACAAAAATTGCCCAATTACATGATTCCTTCAGGATTTATTTTTCTGAATGAGATGCCCCTGACGAGTAATGGAAAATTAGATCGAAAGGCACTTCCCGTTCCGCAGGTGTACAGATCGACCGAAGAGTCATCGCTATCTCGTAGTCCTTTAGAAGAAGTGATTGCGGAGGTCTGGTCAGAGGTGCTGCAGTTGGAGCAAATAGGCGTTCGCGACAACTTTTTTGAGTTAGGAGGACATTCGCTTTCTGCAATTCAGGTGGTGAATCGGCTCAGATTTAAACTGACGGCGGAAGTGCCCCTGGTATTGTTTTTTGAAGTACCTACTGTTGAGCAACTGGCGGAGCGACTCGAAAGTGATGGAGTTGACATCAGATGAATCAGCGGCATTCAAACCCCTGACTCAACTGAAACGCCCACTAGGGCATTTGCCGCTTTTTAATTTCTTGGTCTGAAGAATACTCGAGGAGGGCGTTAGCTCAGTCCAGCCCGTGGGCGTTTTTAACAGGATCAAAACGAGTTCCCGGTAGCGGCAGGCCCTCATCGCCGTGAAGAGTCTTTTTAAAAAACTTTTCAACGGTTGGGTTAGCGCCGGCGGTGGTCTCAAAATGCTGATGCTTCTTTCTCACGTTCTTTCCGTCCGTCAGATCGAAGTACGTGACCCGGTGCGAGTCCAGATTTCTGGCCGTATTGCCGAGTCGATCTGGATTGATGATATCCGAGTAGTCCAGGATGTTATCGCGCTCATTGATGGTGGCATATACCCTGCGCGCATACTTCAGACTGTTCGTCCATTGCTCATGAGGCGCAAGATCGACATCGGCGGCATTCAGAATGATGTTGTCAAACAAGCGCGTTTCATTTGAAAAGATCGGATTTCTAATGAACTGCTCGAACATAAAGTTACCCAGGCTATGTAATATCAGATTGAAAGAAATTTCACATAACTCGTCAGGGTTCTGGCACATGTAGGAACCCAGTTTTTCAAATGTTCTGTCCATGGCAACAATAGAATTTGAGGCAATCGATTGTGCGCGTTTGTACTCGCTGGTGATGAACCCGCCGGGATTGGATGGCCAGGAAAACGATACGATACCCACACCATATCGTTTGTGAATGCTGTGGGCCTGTTCCAGGCTCTCGGTAAAGGTTTTATTGAAGCCGTGGACATAGAAAACACAATCTTTTCTGCGCCTCTGCAGAATAGTAACATAGTCCTGAAATGCAGCTTGGCTCGGAATGTTTTGCAAGGTGAGTGTAGAAGGCTCCGGTATCAACTCAAGCTTCCATTTTCCGCCCCCAACCTTCTGTGCCCAGGCAAGCCGAAGTTCACTCGCGCCCTTGTCATTTACGCCTTCGCCAAACAGCGTGTCATCGGTAGCCGAACTGTTCTG
Source organism: Gammaproteobacteria bacterium (assembly GCA_024644945.1). Lineage (GTDB taxonomy): Bacteria > Pseudomonadota > Gammaproteobacteria > Arenicellales > Poriferihabitantaceae > VYFG01. Next base: position 11,429 of record JAHEGU010000076.1, read on the forward strand.
GATATTTCGGTTTGTCACTACCAGTAATTTCATGGCAACTTCCTTTGATCTTAGTTGAGTGCAAGTATTGCAAAAATACTGTTAAAGTGACAGCTTACTCAATTAAATTTAGCTGGCTTAAGTGTCCGTTCTGAAACTAAATAAACTGAACACAATCCCTAGTAGACCCGTCGCCTTAATACCGTGGAAGACCAATTAGCCCGACAAAGTTTTTCGTTCCCAGTTTCGTTTAAGCGGTTTCCGAAAGACAGCATAGATAAAGGTATCGTAAGCTGCTTCGAGAAACAGGTTCAATGCAATCCGAACAATCTTGCGATTAAATTTAAAGATGTTCATATCAATTATGCCGAGTTAAATTGCGCCGCAAACCGTCTCGTTGGACGGTATTTGAACCTCAAGGT
>JAHEGU010000033.1 GCA_024644945.1 Gammaproteobacteria bacterium
GGCTCAGCCGGCTCCAGGGCATCTCCATGTTGTAACAGCTCGATTGAAATATTATCGGGAGATCTGACAAATGCCATATGCCCGTCCCGCGGTGGTCGGTTGATGATTACGCCCGCATCCACCAATCTTTGACATGTCTGGTAAATATTATCGACACGAAATGCCAGATGACCAAAATTACGACCCTCCGTATATCTCTCCGGGTCCCAATTGTGGGTTAATTCAAGAACCGGCGCCCTCTCCTCTTGCGCGCGGCCCTCGTCTTCGGGCGCCGCCAGAAAGCAAAGGGTAAACCTCCCACCTTCATAATCATTACGACTGATTTCCACCATCCCAAGTTTGTCACGGTAGAAACTTAATGATTCTTCGAGGTCAGTGACTCGAACCATTGTATGCAGATATTTCATTTAGTGCCTCAATTATGTTTAGTAGTGTGGCGGTCGCTCAGCGTGTGGAGATACTTCACCGCTATCTTCGTATTTAGTCAACTTCTGATCCAGCAGTCCTAATTGCCCTTTCAACAGATCGATTTGCTGCTGCTGATCACGAAGTAAATCACTGTATTGCTCCAACAGGCGCTCGTGCTCCATCACCACCAGTTGCAGTCTGCTGACTTCTTCCTCTATTTCTTCCATGGGCTCGAATAATTAGTGAGGCCCAAAGGAGGTCTCAAAAAACCGTAACCAGTTCAACCCCATGATTTTTTCAAGCTCCTGTTGGTTGAATCCTTTTTGCCGCAATCCTTGCGCGATATTTCCGTAATGAGTTGAATTGGCGAACCAGTCTGGTTGCTGGGGGAATCCGGCCTGGGCCGCTGAACCTTCTCCATAATCTGTAGTTTTGCTCCAGCGGCCGTTGCGCATCCACTCTACAATCGAATCCGGCTGATCCTGACACAAATCCGAACCTATGCCGATATGATCAATCCCCATGATCTCGGCAGTATCCGCTACCATCTCACAGAATTCTTCGCAGCTGCAACCTGGGCCGTTTCTGAGGTGAAATGGATACAGACTGAAACCCAGCATACCACCACTATCCCCCAAAGCTCTCAAGACCTCGTTGGACTTATTACGAAGGGCGGGCTCAAAGAACGTTGGATTTGCATGGGTTATCGCGATCGGTCGTTGTGATAACTCAATTGCCTCCAGGGTCGATCGTTCGGCACTGTGGGACATATCCACAACCATACCAACTCGATTCATTTCCCGTATCACCTGTTTGCCAAAACGTGTGATGCCGGGATCATTCTTTTCATAACAACCGGTCGCCAGAAGACTTTGATTATTGTAACTGAGCTGCATGAATCTCACCCCTAGAGAATAAAATATTTCCACCAGTGAAAAGTCATCCTCTATTGGAGAACAGTTTTGAAAACCGAATATCACGCCGGTCTTTCCGGCCTGCCTGGCCTCAGTAATGTCTTCCGCACTGCCCACGCGCATGATCAGGTCATTATTTTGCTCGAATAGCTGGTTCCACGCGCCTATATTGCGCAGTGTCTCAAGGGCAGTTTCGTGATAGGCGATGGTGACATGGACACAGTCAAGTCCACCTTTGCGCATTTGTCTAAAGATCTCCGAACTCCACCTGGAATACTGCAAAGCATCAATGGTAATCATCAGTCCGCCTTGATATAACTGGTCTTGACCTGAGTGTAAAACTCCGCAGCATATTGACCCTGCTCGCGAGAGCCGAAACTGGAATTTTTACGGCCGCCAAACGGGACATGGTAGTCTGTGCCAGAGGTGGGCAAATTAACCATTACACAGCCAGTCTTTGAATTTTTTCGGAAGTGTGTTGCCCGAGCAAGCGAAGAAGTAATAATACTCGAGGTCAATCCAAATTCTGTATCATTAGCGAGCGACAGTGCATGGTCGTAATCATCTGCTTTGATCACACAGGTCACCGGACCAAACACCTCTTCACGGTTTAACCGCATAGTGTTGTCACCGTTAACAAACAAAGCAGGCTGCATATAGTGACCCGGCGTCTCTCTCTCGAGCGTCTCGCCGCCACATATCAGCTCGGCGCCTTCTGCCCTGGCAATTTCAAGATAAGAAAGATTCTGGGCCAATTGTTTGTCATCAACTGCAGGGCCGATTTGCGAATCTGCATCCAGTGCATGCCCAATGGTCAACGCCGCCATACCTTGTTGCATCCGCGCCACAAACTCATCGTGCACGCCTTTAGTTACAATCAGACGGGAAGAAGCCGTGCATTTCTGGCCCATACTAAAAAACGAGCCGTTTAATGCACAGGCCACGGCGGTATCCATATCTGCGTCATCCATCACCACCAGCGGGTTCTTGCTACCCATTTCCATCTGCAGCTTGGTTAGATTTAGCGCTGCCGCCTGCGCAATACGGCGACCCGTGTGCAGCGAACCGGTAAAGGTGACCGCATCGATGTCCGGTGAATTGATAATCGCCTCACCGACCTTGCTGCCAGATCCAAGCACCATGTTGACCAGGCCTTTAGGCAGATCACTTTGATCGATGATCTGCATCAACGCCACTGCACTGGCCGGGGTCAAATTAGCGGGCTTCCAGACCACACCATTGCCGTAGGCGATTGCCGGAGCGAGCTTCCAGGATGGCAGTGCGGTAGGGAAATTCCAAGGTGTGATGACCCCGACCACCCCTATGGGTTCACGACTGACCATTACCTCTACTCCGGATCGAGTAGATTCAGAAAAATCTCCCATCTGCCGCAAGACTTCGGCACCGTAGTAAGTAAAAAACTGTCCTGCTCGATAAACTTCGCCCTTTCCCTCTGGCAATGTTTTGCCCTCCTCGCGGCTGAGCAACTCACCAAGTTCAGCTGAGCGTTCCATCAACTGCGAGCCTATGAACATCAGTGCGTTATATTTTTGCTCCAGACCACTGCGCGCCCATTTAACCTGAGCCATTCGGGCAGCATCAATTGCCTGTCCTACCTGTTCGATGCTGGCCTGCGCATAGTTACCGATGACATCCCGCGTATCGGATGGATTGACGTTGTCCTGACTCGACTCTCCTTCGAGCCACTGACCGCCGATATAGTTTCGGGATTCGTTCATGATGGATTGCTTTCTGTGTGTTCTGTGGGTTGATTAGATTGCGCACGCTACAGCTCGCCGGAAACGTGCCACGACCGCGAATAGTACCGCGAATACCGAAACAAGTTAAACTCACTCGCTTCTTACAAATCGATTAATGCGCCATGTCTGACCCAGATGCTGACCAGTTCTATAAGCTGGCTGATTCCTTTATCAACCTTGCCAACGAACACTACCAAAAGGAGGGAGACGGTAAAGTCGGTTATGCGATGCTTTATGCTGCGGCCCGTTTCAACGCCTTTATCGTAGCGACCACTGCCGGAGATAAAACAGAGCTGGCTGCGGAAACCGCACCGGCAACGGATTATTTTACCGAACAGTATCGTAAAATGTTTTCGGAGAATCTGGAAGATTATCACTCGAACTTTGAACAATACATTTAGAGTCATATTGTGAGAACACCTTCAGTGGATACTAAATTCGGCCGGTGCCGGTCGAGCCAAAAAGCCTGCACAATGTTTTCACTTCCGAACCCTATAATCAGGGAATGAAAAGCTCCGCTATCGTCTGGTTCCGAAGGGATCTCAGACTGAAAGATAATCCCGCCCTCAGCCATGCTATCGATCATCATGAACGGGTCATATTGGTATACATCCATGCCCCTGACGAGGAGGCGCCATGGCAACCCGGCGCGGCAACCAGATGGTGGCTGCACTATAGCCTCTCGAGTTTCCAGCGTTCGCTAACTGAGCATGGTGGGGAGCTGATACTGAGAAGTGGCGATAGCCTGCCAAACCTGATTTCACTTTGCTCGGAGTCCGGCGCCAAGGACGTGTACTGGAACAGGCTGTACGACCCGGCATTGGTCAACCGGGACAAAGCGATCAAGGAAGAGCTCGCAGCGCAAGGCATCAAAGCACATAGTTATAACGGAAGTTTATTGCGAGAGCCCTGGGAGGTACATAAGGAAGACGGAACGATGTATCGGGTCTATACGCCTTTCAGTAAAAAGTATCTGCAGATGTCAGAAATTGAGGCGCCTCTCGATTCACCGCAACCGCTGCCTGCTGTCGATCACAAAGGAGTTTCGTTAAGTTTAGATCACTTGGCACTAACACCGACCATAGGCTGGGATAAGCAGTTCTTCTCCTGCTGGCGACCCGGCGAGTCCGGGGCCATAGACGCCTTGCAAAAGTTCATTGAACAGGCTCTGCTGGATTATAGGAATGGCAGAGATCTACCCGCAACAGACGGTGTTTCTCGTTTATCTCCCCACCTCCATTTTGGTGAAATATCGCCACGACAAGTTTGGCATGAAGTTAAGTTTCATGCCGCCAAGCTAGAGGACGAAGGTGAAGACGATGTGCAAAGCCGGACTCTGGCCTACTTGCGGCAATTGATCTGGCGTGATTTTGCTCACCATATCTTGTTTCATCTGCCACACACTGCGACCCAACCGTTTAATGAAAAGTTTTCTGGATTTGAATGGGATGACAACCAGTTGTTGCTTGAAGCGTGGCAGCGTGGGCAAACCGGTATCCCGCTGGTGGATGCCGGTATGCGACAACTCTGGCAGACCGGCTGGATGCACAACAGGGTAAGAATGCTGGTGGCGTCGGTGCTTACCAAAAACGGGATGGTGCACTGGCTCGAGGGTGCCCGTTGGTTCTGGGACACATTGCTCGATGCCGATCTCGCAAATAATTCGATGGGCTGGCAATGGACGGCGGGGTGTGGTGTTGACGCCGCACCCTACTTTCGAATTTTCAGCCCCGCCAGACAGGGAGAGCGCTTTGATCCGTTGGGCAGCTATGTTAAAAAATGGGTGCCTGAACTGGCCGCGATCCCGGCTAAATATGTTCACCAGCCCTGGACTGCGCCCGCTAAAATACTTGAACAATCCGGCATCACTCTAGGCGAACACTATCCAGAGCCGGTGGTAGATCTTTCGGCATCGCGAAAGGAGGCGCTTGCACGATTCAAACGACTCAAGAATCCATAGCTGAAAACACCTTGATCCAATCACCTCAAAACTCTTCGGAGATTCCTGGCCAGTGAAAAGGTAGCGCGCATCGGAAGTTGTTGTTGCGCGTTTCGGACAACAGGTCCGAAAGTTGCGATTAACATATCGTAGTAAGAGCTAGAATCTGGAGCATGCCAAGCAAGCCTAAAATGGGTGTCCTTGAATGGATTTTCCTGTTGATTCTATCTGTCCTATGGGGTGGATCATTCTTTTTAGCCCAAGTCGCCGTGCAGGAAGTGCCGCCGCTCACCCTGGTCCTTTATCGAGTAGGCGTTGCCGCGCTTACGCTTTATGTTTACCTGCGGCTCAGCGGCAGAAAAGTTCCTGCAGGCATTCGGATATGGATCGCATTTTTCATAATGGGGCTCATCAATAACGCGATTCCGTTCAGTCTTCTTTTCTGGGGGCAAACTCAGATTGCCAGCGGTCTGGCCTCGATTCTCAATGCGACTGCTCCGATCTTTACCGTAGCTGTTGCCCATTTCACCACCCAGGATGAGCGCTTTGATCCTGCACGCGTAATTGGAGTCGGTATAGGTGTTGTTGGCGTTGTGGTGATGATTGGCATTGATTTTGGCGCAAACCGAACCAATCCGCCCCTTGCAATGCTGGCATGTCTAGGCGCTGCACTATCCTATGCGTTTGCGTTCGTCTTTGGTCGAAGATTCGCTGCCATGAACGTAGGCCCGGCTCGCGTAGCATTTGGCCAATTGACGGCGTCAACGGTGTTGATGGTGCCATGCGTAATGGTGATCGATCCTTTGGTGTTACCCGCGGACCTTTCAATATCCGCACTCTTAGCGGTGGTGACGCTGGCCTTGTTCAGCACTGCGCTCGCGTATATCCTTTATTTTCGCATCCTGGCTGCGGGCGGCGCCACCAATATGTCTCTGGTTACACTGCTGGTGCCGGTAAGCGCGGTTCTGCTCGGCTCGATGTTCCTTTCAGAACAATTGCGACCAACCGACTTCCTCGGAATGACCTTGATCAGTCTTGGACTCGTTGCCATCGATGGAAGAGTATTCAAGACTTTGAGGCATCGGGCGTAAGTCGATTGATGACTTCATCAGCAATAGCCAGGCAGGAAGTCAGGCCGGGGGATTCAATGCCCAGACAATGGACCATCCCCGGGACGCCGTGGTCTCCAGGCCCAAGAATTTTAAAATCAGTCTGCGCGCTCCCTGAAACAGATATTTTCGGCCGTATTCCAGCATAGTCAGGCGACAGCATTCCCGGCTTGAGTCCCGGCCAATACCGGCGAATACTTCGGTAAAAATCTTTTACTCGCGAAGGGTCCACCTTAAGACTTTCGTGGGCGCCGCAAGCCTTTTCGACGTCAGGCCCAAAGCGCGCGTTTCCGGACAGATCCAATGCCAGATGAATGCCCAACCCACCGGGCACCGGGGCCGGATAAATCAACCGTGAAAATGGCGTTTTTCCATTCAGTCGAAAATAATTTCCCTTTGAGAACTTTGCTTCAGGAAGTTTTTCAGTCTTAAGGCCCAAAGTATGATGGGCGAGATCCACCGCCCCTAATCCGGCACTATTGACCACCTCATTGGCCTCGACCCACAGAGCCTTTCCTTGGTTATTAACCTCAAGCGCTATAGGAGATTGATCGGCCCTGATCAGGTGCACGTCAGATAAAAAACAGATCTGTCCTCCATTCGCTTCGAGGTCCGCCTGCAGACCCAGCATCAGACCGTGGCTATCTACAATACCAGTCGAAGGTGAATACAAGGCGCCCAGACAAACAAGTTCTGGCTCAAGGGTTCGAGCTTCCTTACTCGAAAGCCATTGCAGATCGGATACACCGTTTTCAAGTCCGCGTCTTCTTAACCTCTCTATTGTTTCAAGTTCGTCTTCAGACGCAGCCACGATTAGTTTTCCCAGACGCCGTGTGGCAATTCCTCGCTCTTCGCAATATTGATAGAGTCTGTGCTTACCACGGACACACAATTCAGCTTTTAGCGAACCAGGAGGATAGTAAATACCGGCATGTATCACTTCTGAATTACGAGAGCTGACTTCTTCACCAATACCCTGATTGCGCTCCAGCATCAGCACCTCTCTGCCGGCTTTCGCCAGCGCTGCAGCGCAGGCAAGACCTACTACTCCTGCACCAACGACGACAGTTTGTGAATGTAAATCGGACAAATCCGTAGATCGAGGCTGTGGCTACCCCCGGGACTCTCTCCACAGGCCGAGTTTTTTCTGCACCGGCCTATCAGAATAACTGAACAACACTGCATCGCTTAAGGCAATATGGCTTACCGGGAACCAGCTGGGCACGACAAAAATGTCATGGGGTTTCCATTCGCACTCCGTGTCCCCAATTACCGACTTACCCTGTCCTTCCACAATCACAAACACCGTTGCATCTGTACTGCGATATGACTCAGTGGTAAATCCGACAGGAAGCAATTGCATGAATGTACCGATCGTTGGCATCGCGTAATCACCGCTGACTGGATTGATATAGCGCATCTTGAGCCCGTGACAGATATCCCATTGCTGCTGCTGACGCAGAGCTTCAAGGGCTTCCCTAGTGCGCTCATAAGGATAGTTGAATACAGGAGAAGTGGGCGTTCCTTGCGTGTAATCCACTGGCAGCAAACCCTCACCGTATCGCGCCATCGAATCTCCTTCTGGTCTTGTCAGAGGCTGCTCGTCCTGCTCCAGCATCTCCGCAAAAGATGCATCAAAAAACTGCACCATAGGAATATCCAGACCGTCTAACCAAATCATCGGCTGATCGCTTTCATTTCCATGATCATGCCATTCCCAACTAGGGGTTATGACAAAGTCACCCGCCTCCATTCGGGTTTTCTCGCCACCGACAGCGGTATGTGCACCGGAACCTTCGATCACAAAGCGCAGGGCCGACTGTGTATGTCGATGGGCTGGAGCCACCTCACCGGGTTTAACCAGTTGCAGTCCGGCATAAAGTGAGCTGGTGATTCGAGACTGACCTCTCAAGCCTGGATTTTCCAGGATCAACACTCGGCGTTCGGCCTCCTTGGCACTAATCAGTTCACCTGCCTCTAACAGATATTCTCGCACGATGGGATAGTGCCATAGATATGGCACGCAACCAGACCCCGGTTCCTTGGTCACCAGGTCGCTCAGCACCGACCACAACGGTGTCAGGTGGTCCGGGTCGATTTTGTTGTAAAATGACCGCCGTTCGGGCGTATCGGCTGGGTTACTCATGCGTCATGGATGTATCAGAACTCATCAATACAATCGTCTACTTTTACGATTTGCATCGCCAAGGGTGATGGTAAAGTCGACCATTGTAATCGGCTTCAGCAATGAGGGTCCAGTTGGCATTGATTCAGGCGCACAAGGCGAAATCTGACCTTGCAGATTAAAAATTTCTGAATCGATTCCGTCTGATAACACCGCGGACGCTAAAGCGATTGTTGGTAATACTCGGTATTACCGCTCGGAAATGTTGAGATCGAATTCAAGAAATAACGTGTTACGCCTTTATCCAGGGCACATTGACTAGATTTAATCGGGGTTGTTTCGATTTAATGCGTTTGTCTAGATAATCCAGAATTCATTTGATAACCGTCAAGCCTTTCGAACATATCATTCGAAAGTCTGACCTCAGGTATTCCCGTTATGGCCGGTGCATCACTGCTCACACTTCTTGACGATATCGCCACCGTTCTTGACGACGTCGCCTTGATGACAAAAGTGGCGGCGCGCAAGACCGCCGGCGTGCTCGGAGATGACCTGGCTCTGAATGCCGAACAGGTTTCCGGGGTCCGGGCCGAGCGTGAAATTCCAGTGGTCTGGGCAGTTGCAAAGGGTTCCTTTCGCAACAAGGTGATCCTTGTCCCGGCTGCTCTGGCAATCAGCGCGGTACTGCCCTGGCTGATCACTCCCCTGCTTATGCTGGGCGGACTTTATCTTTGCTACGAGGGGTTTGAGAAAATCGCCCACAAACTTTTGCACTCATCCGAGGAAGACGACAAGGCGCACGGAGAATTGCTGCGCGCGGTTACCGACAGTTCGGTCGATATGGTGCAATTCGAGAAGGAAAAGATCCGTGGCGCAATTCGTACCGACTTCATCCTTTCCGCGGAGATCATCGTCATCTCCCTTGGTGTAGTCGCGACCTCAGCCTTTTATACACAGGTTGCGGTCGTGAGTCTGATCGCCTTAGCAATGACCATCGGAGTTTATGGCCTGGTTGCGGGAATAGTGAAGATGGATGACGCCGGACTCATGTTAGTGCAACAGGCTGAGTCCGAAGACGGCAATCGGTTCAAGAAGACACTTGGCACTGGATTATTACGTATCGCGCCCAAAATGATGAAGCTGCTCACTATTGTAGGCACAGCGGCAATGTTTCTGGTGGGAGGAGGTATCATAGCCCACGGCATTCCACTTCTGGGTCGATGGCTCCATAGCTTAGAACACTTAGCGCGGGGCATAGATGGAGTTGGGGAGGTTCTGACACCGCTGGTCCCGCTGCTGTTCAATGGGCTGACAGGTATCATAGCGGGTGGACTGGCGGTATTGATACTCATGCCAGCTCAGAAACTGTCCGCAGCGGTGAAAAGCCGCAGCAACTGATCGATCTGATGAGAGCTTTTCTGGTCCGCAAACACCATGCAGACAAACCTCCAGTGGGCCATGTCGCCAATAAACGGGACCAAGCCCGTACGCTGTGGTTACCTGAACCGCAGATTATTGCTTGAAAGATCAGAAACAGATTTACACCCCATTAACCTCATATCTCTCTCTATCTCAGCTTTCATCAGCGCCAGCGCACGTTCTACACCGGCCTGGCCCGCGGCGGCCAGAGGATATAAATAGAAGCGGCCCCCACCCACTGCCTTAGCTCCTAACGACAGCGCTTTCAAAACGTGAGTGCCGCGTTGAACGCCACTGTCCATGAGCACGTCTATCTTGTCACCGACAGCGTCCACAACCTCCGCCAACTGGTCGAAAGGACTGCGAGAGCCGTCGAGTTGTCGGCCTCCATGATTGGACAGGATTATGCCGCTGCATCCGATATCCACCGCTTTTTTTGCATCTGAGACGCTCATAATGCCTTTCAGGCAAAACTCGCCATCCCAAAATTTGACCATTTCCTCTACATCACTCCAATCCATTGACGGATCGAGCATCTCGGTAAAGTAACGGCCTATGGAAAGCGCGCCCCCACTCATATCCACATGTTGGTCCAGTTGCGGCAGGGCAAATTTCTCATGCGTAACATAGTTGATGCCGTACATTGGTTTTATTGCGAACTGGAGCATTCCAGCCAGGGTCAAACGAAAAGGTATAGAAAAACCGGTGCGCAGGTCGCGCTCCCTGTTTCCGCCGGTAATGCTATCGACTGTCAGCATCATCACCTCGACCCCGGATTGCTTGGCTCTCTCCATCATGGCTTTATTCAGTCCGCGATCTTTGTGAAAATAAAACTGATAGACCTGTGGATTCTTGTACTTCTGCCGAACCTCTTCGAGACTGACAGTGCCGAGTGACGATACACCAAACATCGTCCCGAACTTCTCGGCCGCAGCAGCGACTGCATTCTCCCCTTGATGATGGAACAGGCGTTGTAATGCGGTCGGCGAACAATATATCGGCATATCGAGCCTCTGCCCCATGACGGTGACAGACATATCAATGTCCTTCACACCGCTTAGAACATCTGGAACCAGGTCGCATTCATTGAAAGAGACCGTGTTCCGTTTGCAGGTCAGCTCATCGTCCGCGGCGCCATCGATGTAATTGAATATCGGGCCAGGCAGACGCCTTTTGGCAAGCCGTCGAAAATCATGGAAATTGTGACACTGATTCAGTCGCATTTATTTTTTCTTGATTTCAAGTGGCAAACGTTTAGGATACCGCGGCAGAAAGAAAATAGATATTCACCGGTCGCCGCTGACATCGTAGCCTAACCAGGGAATGTAACTCGCCGCGTCAGAGTAGAACCAGAATGCCAGCGCGGTGATCCTAGCGGCCTTACCTATTCAGCCCATACGTGTCCCGCTTTTTATATATTGTCACGCTTCTTCGCCTTGCAGCTCATCGCCGTACCTCTCAGCGGCACAACCCAGATGGAGAAAAATTCACCCAATAGTCTCCAGATCGATTCCACGCGCGATGAGCTGTTGGGTAAACAGTGGTGCAAGTCTTTGCAGCCGCTCAGAATCGATCCGACCGGCCCTCCGCATATAACTAAGCGCAAACTGCCAGGGTTTCAGCTCCATATGCTGGTCAAAATGCTCATACCAGTTCGCAGAATGTTTGGCAGCAGTGATGATTTTCTCAAGTATTGGTTGTCGAACAGCCTGGTATGCGGGCAGCGCGGCAGAAATGTCCCAATCTTTCAGCCTCAGGGATTTTACCAGCGCGATCACATCTTCAAGAGCGAGTCGAGTGCCTGAACCGATAGAGAAGTGCGCGGTATGCAGTGCATCACCGACCAGAACCATATTGTCATGGTGCCAGGTTTGGCAGGATAGAACTGGAAACCGGCGCCATACCGAATGGTTAGATATTAATTTTGCGGTCCCAAGCTGCTGCGCGAAATATTGTTCGCACTTTTCTCTACGCTCGGATTCTGTCATCTCGGAAAACTGGGTGTTTTCGAATGTACTCGGTGTCATTTCGATAATGAAGGTAGAGAGCCCTGCCTCATAGGAATAATGGTGCGCATTCATTGGACCCGCTGGCGAGGTAATAAATGTCTGGGTAAGCGTGTCGTATTCTCTTTCAACACCAAACCAGGCAAAGCGATTGGATAAATGTCGGATACTTTCACCGAAAACCGAAGGCGTTGAGCTTCGAACCATAGAGTTAAGACCATCAGCCGCTACGACCAGGTTCGCACCAGATAACTGATCAAGCGAATCGATGCGAGCTTCAAAACTCAGGTTAACGCCCATTGCAGCCGCCCTTCTCTGCAGCAGTCGAAGCAGGTTCATGCGATTGATACCGGCAAAACCGATCCCATCAATCAGCACCCGCCGGTTCCGATGGACGACACTGATATCCGTCCACCGTTTCATATGCGGCTCAATCAGTGCAGCAGTATCCGGATCATCATGTTGCAGAAACGCCAATGCCTGATCGGAGAACACAACGCCAAACCCGAAAGTTGCGTTGGCTTTGTTTTGTTCAAAAATGCTTACTTCTGCATCCGGTCGTGCGCGCTTGATCAGAATCCCTGCATATAAACCGGCAGGGCCCGCACCTATAATATTGACCTTCACAGGCAATTAGAATCCTCGTCGATTACTCCTGCAGCGCAGCCACCCATCGACACCAGGCCTCGGTCGAGCCACGTTTCTCACGCATCTTACCGGGGCGCACTGCGACCTCAGCATGATTTTCCTGGTCAGGAAACAAGAATATCGAGCCCAGTAATATTTCGTCCGCCGGTATGCCCAGCATCGATGCGATTTCCTGCGTGCGCATAGGGCCGCCGCTGGACCAGTAGGTGGCAATATTTCGTGCAGTGGCTGCGAGCAGAAGGTTCTGCACTGCAGCCGCAGTGGCAGCGATGTGTTCCATATTTGAAGCCGTGGGAAGAAACTCGAATTCTTCATGTAAAGCTGTACCGGTTTCATCAAGATCAGGGCACCACGTGGCTTGGATTAGGATATCCGCCGCTGCCAGCATGTCCGGAACTTTACTCCGATCCCCTTTATCGAGAAGTCGTTGACGCAGATCTAAGCATATCTGTTTCGGTAATATGTGGAATCGCCACGGCACCAATGAAGCTTCGGTCAATCGCTCTCTGTGCACAGATGAAGCCGCCAGGTGGAAGGGCGCCCAGCCGGCAAGCTCGATGATCTCCTGAACCAGTTCGTGGTCTAGGCTACTTTCAACGGGCTCCGCTGACAGCATTTTGCTTGTCTTTCTGCGTCTGATGATTTGGTCGATGGGATGATCACTCACGAATATTTACCAGGTTCAATCCGTACCACTTGACAATGCGGGTACTTGGGGCTGACAGGAACTTTCGATATGGCACTATCCTAAACTTAAGCGATCAATGACACAAACGATTGTCGAGCGGATTTGGTATACCATTACAATGAATTAAATTTATTCGAGCGGCATGGCATTACGTTCAATAACCGTTTTTTGGCGGCAATGATTAGCCTCTTGCCTTTATCTGATCCACTTTCATCGATCAGTTTTTCATTAGGTCACAACTCGGCACCTAAGCCGGTAACGCTATGAAGTCTTTGTTTTTATCGGCCATAGTGATTGGCGCCTCCGCGTACGCAGCGATCTGTATACTTTTGTATTTTAATCAAAGGAATATGATCTATCTGCCAACATCTGAAACCGAGGCCAGTGGTGCCACAGCGGTCATAATAGCCAGTGGTGACCAGTCGCTAAAAATCTGGCGCATCGGAAACGCTTCAAAGGCAATCATTTATTTCGGTGGTAATGCAGAAAATGTGGCCTGGAATATTCCTGCATTCAGAGAGTATTTTTCGAATTATTCGGTCTATCTGGTGAACTACCGGGGCTATGGTGGCAGCACTGGATCACCAACCGAGTCGGGTTTATACCAGGATGCATTGGTACTATATGACTACTTAAAAACCCAGCACAAGGAATTTTATGTGATAGGTCGCAGCCTCGGTGCTGCGATTGGCACTTACCTGGCCTCAGAGCGCGAAGTCGAAAAACTGATACTGGTTACACCGTTCGATAGCGCTCTTAACATGGCCAAAGAACTCTATCCACTGTTTCCTGTGAGCCTGTTACTCAAGGATCGATACGATTCCGTGCGATACGCCAACAATGTTTCCGCAAAAATTGGTGTCATCATTGCTGAGCAGGATGGCATTGTCCCGCGTGATCGATCTGATGCGCTTATCGACGCGTTTTCTTCTTCTCAGATATCGGTCAAGATTATTAAAAACGCCAACCACAACAGTCTGGATAATTTCACGGACTATAGCGCTGCACTTATAGCATTCGTTTCGATGGAGTAGTCAGGTTTGATCCAGACGCGTTTTGCGTTCAGGCAAGCTTGAAGGCATCCAGGTAGCCGAACAGTGCCGCACTGCCGCCGGTGTGCAGGAATACTATATTCTGGTTTTCTTCAAAGCGACCGTTTCTAATATAGTCGATGAGTCCTGCCAGCCCTTTCCCCGAATACACTGGATCCATCAGTATCGCCTCCTCGCGGGCCATCAGGGTAACCGCTTCAACCATGCTATCGGACGGCACACCGTAGCCGCCGCCGACATAATTACTGTCAGCGATAACTTTGTCTCGATCTACGACACCCGGAATACCCATATATTCAGCAGTTTTACAGGCGAGATGATAAACTTTCTCCTCCTGTTCTTGCTTCGGCGCTCTGACTCCAATGCCGAGCAGCGGTATCTGTGAATGAGTGGCTTCAAGTCCTACTACCAGACCCGCCTGGGTACCGGCACTGCCGGTCGCGGTAACGAAATGGTCGATTCGAAGGCCCATGTCATTAGCCTGAGTAAGGGTTTCCAGGGCGCAGTCAACGTATCCAAGCGCACCAATCTCGTTCGAACCGCCGCCGGGGATGACATACGGATTTTTGCCCTCACTGCGCAGCTCCTCGGCGCGGGCCTCCATTTCCTGGTCCATGTCGGTGTTTTTAGGAAAGTGGGTCACACGGGCGCCGAACAGTTTGTCGAGAAATACGTTCCCGGACTCTAAATAATCGTGTTCACTGCTCTCGGTACGATTTTCCAATAAAATTTCACAGGCCATGCCGTATTTAAGTGCCGCCGCCACGGTCTGGCGGGCATGATTAGACTGCACCGCACCCTGCGTGATGACGATATCGGCCCCTTTATCAAGCGCATCGGCGATCAGAAATTCAAGTTTTCGGGTTTTATTTCCGCCGGTTGCGAGGCCTGTGCAGTCATCCCTCTTAATATAAATATTGGGTCCCCCCAAGGTGCGACTCAGGTTCTCAAGAAACTCAAGCGGAGTCGGCAGATGGGCCAGTTGTACCCTGGAAAAACGTGATAAATGCATAGTGTTAATTCAGTTGGAAAATTTATACAGCAGCCAATTCCTGACCAATAATTTCAGCAATCACATCACAATGATGTTCGCTCAAAGACAGCGGTATTCGCATATCGCAGGTGGTCGATAGAATGTTTCGTGTGTCCGGCAGGTCTTGTTGGTTAAGGTATTGCCAGTGGTGATACTGGCTGGTGTAGCCCATGGCCTGGTCACGACCAAACCATTTGATCGCTACGCCACGCGCGGTGCAACGATCTACAAACTGCTGTATCTGGCTCGATTCCAGACCGTTCACATGGAATTGAATTGAACTTGCAACAAATTGTTCCAAAGGTTCGCGCGCGGGCACATTGATACCACCGATACGGTTGAGCCTGTTTTCAAGTTCAGCATAAAGATGATTCCACTGCTCTCCACGTTTGGTCATTTGCTTCAGCTGCGGTCGTAAAATACAAGCAACCAGATTTGACATACGCATACTGAAGTTCGGGATGTGTCCCTTCAAGCGATCAAACACCTGCTGTGATGGGGCATTCCGATGCTGTCCGTAGAGCATATAGCTGCCCGAGTATAGAATCGCTTTGGCCGCAATCTCTTCATCATCGGTCACGACAATACCCCCTTCACCGGAATTGATATGCTTGAAGGTCTGGGTACTAAAACATCCTACTGCACCGAATCTTCCCGTAAAGGTATTGTTCCATTTCGCCCCCATGGTATGCGCGCAGTCTTCAATCAGCACCAGACCAATCCGCTCACACATTGACGTTAATTTTTCCATATCCGCAATATGTCCGCGCATATGGGTCAACAATAATGCTTTGGCACCTGACTTTTCCGCCTTGTGTTCAAGGTCGCTAAGATTTATCCGGTAGTCATCATCCACTTCCACCAGCACAGCATGTGCTCCCGCATGATGAATCGCACCCGGCACCGGCGCCAGGTTAAATGCATTGACCAGGACTTTGTCACCGGGCTCAACGCCCGCAACTTTTAATCCAAGGAAGATCGCGCAGCCTCCAGAGTTGACGCCAACAGCGTACCGGCTGCCCACATAATCCGAGTACTCCTGCTCGAACAGGGCGGCGTGAGGTTCAGTACCGGAATATTCACCATATCGATGTAAACGGCCGCTGCGCATTAGCGATACCGCCTGTTCTATTGCCTCCTCTGGAATTGGCCCGGGATCGCTGAGATCGATTTCGAGCACCGGGTGTTGTTTGGGATTCAGCATTTTATTCTCTAAACCAATGTGAGGTTCAACGGAGCGGACAATTGTTCATTGTAATTGATCATTTTCCCTGAGCAATTCAAACTGCTCATCGGGTAAATGTTTCTCGAGCCGGATATCAGCGGTAATGGCGTGCCCCTCCATCCTATCCAGTCGGGAGATTCTAGATACCACCGGTGCCACGTTGCGCGCCGCGTCACCGTTCAGTCGCTGATAAGTCAGGGTCTTAATTGAATGTTCCCACATTTAATCCTCATGAGTAGCGACCAGCACCTTTCGTTGGCAATATATGGTGAGGGATGAATCGGGTTCGCAAGTGTTACGTTGCCGCATCCACCTCTTGGAACCAGTTATTCCTGGGTCACTCGATTGTATTCGATACAGTCCGCAATCAATGTGATCATTTCGAACATCAGTGAATTAGCCACCAGGGAAGTAATCTGATTTGGGGAATCCTTGGTCGGCATCAGGCACACCACATCTCCACCAATAATATTCTTGCCCTTCACTGATCGAATCATGCGCATGACCTGGTTAATTCGCAGCCCCTCCATTCCCGCCTCGATATTGGCCACTCCGGGCGCTACGGTGGGATCCAGACAATCCAGATCAAAGGTAATATAGACCGGCGAATCACCGAGCCGTTGATCTATGATCTCGATAGCGTGATCTATACCGATCTCTGCAAACCTGTCCATATCGATCACCTCATATCCCAGATCGTAGCTTGGCTCCAACCAATCAAGGGTACGAGGATTGCCTCGAATACCTACCTGCACACTGGTATGGGGATCAACGTGGCCGTCTTTGACCAGATAGCTGGCCCAGTGTGCAGCTGATTTTTTTGCGCCGAGAAAGTGATCGATATGGTGAAACGCGTCGGTATGCGCATCAAAATGGAGCAGGCTCACTTTTTGTCCATCGGTGGTTTTCGCGCCCTGGCCCGCAATGGCCTGAAGAATCCCTCCGGTAACTGAATGATCGCCGCCCACCGACACCGGTCTTGCGCCAGCAGCGTCGATACGCCGGTAGAAATCGGTGATACGCTGGATACACGCTTCGTTATCATTGGCTTCTGGTAAGGCAACATCGCCAAGGTCATTAATACGGCACTGCTTCCAGGGATCGACCCCAAACTCTTTGTGCACCCTGCGGCCCAGCGCCGAAATATTACGCACCGCCCTGGGACCGAGATGCTGGTCTCTCTCCGTGGTGCCGTTGCCGGTACTATGGGGAACGCCTACTAAGGCTATATCACTATTCTCCGGATTCGGGTCGATGGGACAGCGAAACAACGTTGGTACTCCCCACCAGTAGAGCCCATGCAACATCGCATCGAGCTTTTCCTGGGTAGCCTGGTCGGTCATCTTTAGCCTAACCCCAAATCACTGAAACTATAATCAATGCCTATCAACAGACAACCGTTGACGGTTCGGCTGTTGTGTTCAGTCCCTGGCTGGTAGATGACATAGTCTCCTGGACCGAGCACGGTGCCATCTGACTCAACAAAATCACCTTCCAGGATCAGATACTCCTCGCGCCTTTGGTGCACATGGCGAATTGTTTCGGCACCTGGCTGCATCCGCATCATATAGGCCCCTTGCCCAGTTTTTCGGTCGTAACTTAAGCGGAGCCAGGCTATGTCCTCCTGCATCGGCCCTTCTATATCGTATTCATCGAACTCGGTGCTCGCAGTGCGAATTATTTTTCTGTTGGCGCCAAACGAATCGGGAGGTCTGTTCATGGTTTTATCCGCTTTAATTAATCTGGTTCACAATCTTGGGCCAGTGTCTGACATATAAAGGCCCTGGAAATTCCAAGCTGGTCGACCATATTATCCATCACTGCACGTTCGATGTCGCTAGCCTTGTTATCCGCCCTCGCCATCACACAAATATCCCGCATCACTTGCATCCGCTGTGTCAGGCTAGTTTGTTCATTAGCTGCTTTAATTCGTTTCGGCAGAGCCTCTATGATGCGGTCAATATTCAATCCCTTATTGAACTCTCCCCTGCCAAAAAACTTTTCAAACATTGTTATCTCTTCTTGATCGATTCCGCTATCCGCATTTGCCACCGCAATCGCACCCGCAAACAGCAGCCGCCGCATGGCGTTGGCGGTATCGGTGCGCGCTTCCAGATAACTTGGTTCCATCAAACTCATTAGCCTCTGCACCCCAACTTCAAGATGATCATGCGTGGTCCCGTTCTCTGTCATAAGCACCGACTGGTCAAACAGAGTGAGCGCCTTGACCCGCAGTGGACTGAAAGGATGGGTGGAAAACCAGTCCTCTCTGGGTGCACCCTGGCCGGGCTCCGTGTCCTCGACCTGCATTTCATCTAACTGCTTGAGAAACTCGTCCAGGTCGAATCGAATGATCTTATTGCTGAGCCCAGATGCCAGCTTAAACAGAGATCTGGCAACACCGTTCATGTCGTTGGCGCAGAATGCACCTGCCCTGTCTGCAGAGACCTCCGCGTTTCTGGACCACGCGAATAAATCCAGAGCGAGACGCGGATCAGGTCGCTGATTACCACGCAGCAAATAGCCAATGGGGATCTCATGATGATTATAAACATGATGACCAAACTCATGACCGATCACGAACTTAAGTTCACTGCCCTCGAATCTTTCTAAAAGACTGGATGAGAACATAACGAACAGTTTTCCGTCCTCCGGTTTGAAGCAGGCGGCATTAAACTGCGGGCTGGAGTACACATAAAGCTCATGCGGAATGTTCATTTCAAGCCTTTCAATGCATTCGTCCGCCATCTTATGGACCTGTGGCGCCATGAAGCGGCTGAGCCGAACGGAAGTGCCGAGTAACCGCCTGCGGGTGCCCATGGGGCCGTCTTCCTGAATCTTTGCAATGTGGTTATTGACTCGCACTACGTCGGGATGCTTAAGCAATTCTGCAGCCATCTCCCGATCATTCTGATATCTGATTACTTCCCAGTTCATTTGCTTTCATACCGTCTAAGTTTGCGATAGCCTACCATCTCAACCTCTACGGTCAACTCGCCCAGCCCATGTCCAGGGACAGTTCTGCCATTACACATCGCAACGTCTGGTCCCTGGCAGGCCCGATCATTGCTTCAAATATCTCGGTGCCGCTGGTCGGCGCTGTGGACACCGCAGTAGTAGGCCGTCTCCCGGGCCCAACTTACATAGGGGCAGTAGCTCTGGGTGCGTTGATATTCAGTTTTCTATACTGGGGATTTAGCTTTCTTCGTATGGGAACTACCGGGTTTGTGGCCCGAGCCATAGGGGCTAAGGATCAAGCTGAATTGTCGAGAACCTATATTCGAGTATTGTTGCTGGCACTGGTGTCCGGACTAGTCGTGATAATTCTCGGCAAACCGATTATTCAACTTGCGCTGGCTATCATCGAAAGCAGCAATGCGGTCGAGTCACTAGCGGCGGAATACGCATACATTCGAATCTGGAGTGCACCGGCCACACTTTGCCTCTACGTCTTTACCGGAATCCTGATTGGTCTGCATAACACTCGCGATGTATTTTTACTGCAGGTCGTAATGAACTTGACCAATATCGTGCTGGATCTGGCATTCGTTCCTTGGCTTGGTCTGGGTGTCGCCGGCGTAGCCTGGGCATCGCTAATCGCGGAATATTTAGCTGCGGGCCTCGGATTCTGGATATTGCGCAAACCCCTGGCCGATGCGTTTACAGATCCTGATTGGAGACGAATTCTGGCAATAGCACCGATGTTACTCCTGCTGCGCAGCAACAGTCATATTTTTGTCCGTACAATGTGTCTGGTCTTTTCGTTTGCCTTTTTTACCGCCCAGAGCGCGAAGCTGGGCGAGCTGGTACTCGCCGCCAACACAATCCTGCTTCATTTGCAGAGCATTATGGCCTATGGATTGGATGGTTTTGCGCACGCTGTCGAAGCGCTTGCCGGTAGCGCTTATGGTGCGCATAATCGGAACCGGTTCAAGCGGGCGGTGAAACTCACCACCTGGTGGGCCGCGGCCGGAGCGGCCGCCACCAGTCTGTTTTACTTACTTCTGGGAGAAAGCATCCTTTCGTTATTCAGCGACCAGAAAGCAGTGCTCAACACTGCGTCAGCTTTTCTACCCTGGATGATTGCCGCACCAATAGTATCGGTATGGAGCTTTCAATTAGATGGGGTGTTTATTGGTGTCGGCCATACTCGGGAAATGCGCAATGCGATGCTGGGCTCAACCCTGGGTTACCTGGTTTTAGTGTGGATATTATTACCGATGCTCGGTAATCACGGTCTGTTTCTTGCGCTAACCCTGTTTATGTTGCTGCGCGCCCTGACTCTCTGGTACTACTATCCACAAATCAGTCGGGTTATTTGATAATGGCGAAACCGAAGCATCCAATTGTCATGTTATGGGCTCACCCGCGGTCAATGTCTACTGCCACCGAGCGCATTATGCGCGAACGCGGCGACTTTCACTGCATGCACGAGCCATTCATGTACTACTACTATGTGCATCTCGGAAAAAAAAGACTGCCCCACTTCGAAATCGAACACGGTCGCCCTTCGGAATTTGATGACATCCTTGCAATGTTATTCGAATCAGCTCAGGAGTCGCCGGTTTTTTCTAAAGACATGGCCTACTATGTATTACCTGAAATCTACCAATATCCGGCTATAGCAAACGATTTGTCACATTTTTTTCTGGTAAGAGATCCACGTCGAGCAATCCTCTCCTATCATAAACTCGATCCCGACCTCCAATGCGATGAAGTCGGTATCGAGTCACAATGGCAATTGTTTAGGTGGATAAAAGACCATACCGGCACAGCACCTATGGTCATGCGCGCAGAGGATATTCAGGACAATCCTCAGGGCATAATTGGGGCCATGTGGCAGCAGATTGGTCTGGATTTCATCGCCGAGGCTTTTGAATGGAATAGAGAGAATACGCCTGAAGACTGGCAGCAAGTCAATCAGTGGCATCGCACGGCACTGACCAGACGGTCCATTAAATCGCAACGAAGCAGTGAACGGGAATTACAGACCGCCTTCGAAAAAGCAGTATACACCGCACCTCAATTGCAACACTATCTTGATCATCATATGCCTTACTACACTGAGCTGGTAGTGGCAGCAGAACGGTCACTCGCAATATGAATCAGAAGCAATGCGGCGAAACTAAGTAGACCGAATCCGGCTACCATTGGGATCAACGTGTAGTTATATAGCCCTCCAATCAGAAAACCCAGGCTGAGTGACACCAAGGTAGTCACTGAACCAATCACCGACGACGCAAGTCCTGCGATGTGACCCAAGGGTTCTATGGCCAGCGAGTTCAAATTTCCAAACAGTATGCCGGTGCCAAAAAACGAAGCCATAAGGTAAAGCATCACCCAAAGAAGGGATGGACGGGTATTCATGCAGACAAGCAGGAACAGGCCGGCGACGATTGCAACAAACCAAAGTGCGATCTTGCTTAACATGCGCATCCCGAGCCGCGTCACTAGTCGAGAGTTTATCCATGAAGATAATCCGATAGTGAGTGCGAGAACGGCAAAGTAAAACGGAAATCTGACGCCCAAGCCATAGAGCTCCTGCAGAATCTGTTGCGAGGAATTCAGAAAGCCAACAAAGGCACCAAAAATCATGCCGGCACAAAGGGTATAGATTACCGCTTCCCGGGTTCTTGAGATTTCAACCAGCCCCCGCCAGATCACCTTAAGCGAAAAAGGTCGACGTTTTTCCACAGGCAGCGTTTCTTCCTGTCGCACATGAAACCAGATCAGAATAATCACCGACTGCAGCATTAACGCAAGAAAAATCATTCGCCACTCAGCAAACAGTAAAATCAACTGCCCCAGGGCGGGTGCAATAGCTGGAACCAGTATAAACACCATCATTACGAGAGACATCACTCTCGCCATCTCGCGCCCAGAAGAATGATCCCTGATAATCGCTACAGTAATAATCCGGGGGCCTGCGGCGCCAAGCCCCTGCAAGAACCTCCCCGCTAGCAGCATTGCGAAGGAATCCGCCATCCCCGCTATCAAGCTTCCTGCAATGAACATTGCAAATCCGACATAGATAGGGGCTCGCCTGCCGACACTGTCTGAAATTGGGCCATAGAAAATTTGCCCGATCGCTAACCCGATAAAGAGCACCGTGATAACCAGTTGCCGATCATTGTCATGGGCGACATTCAGATCACTTGCTATCTGAGATAAAGCTGGCAACATGGCGTCAATCGCTAGAGCCACCATAGACATACTCAGTGCCATTAAGGCAACAAATTCTCGAAAGCCAGCTGGCTTTGGCATAGAGGTCTAGGGTCGATTGGGCAACGAAATGATGTTGCCGGTTACTGGCGAAAACAGAATAAGTTACGTACTCGTACGTCTATTTAGACTGCACTTTGTCGGGCAGATCATAGTCGAGTTCGATCAATCCGTCATCCAGCTCTTCGACCACATCCTGTGGCAGTTCGGGGGTGTTTCGTTCATCCTGTGAATTTTTTTCCATTGGCTCGAGCTCATAAGGTGATGACGAGTCCCCGATCGATTCTACCGCCAAAGTTTGCTCAGTCTTTCGTAATGAATTGAGTTCCATTCGCAGCTCATCCCACTGATTGGGTGAAAACAGCTCGATATCTTCATTCACGCTGACAATAAAATTACGCAAGGACGCATTTCGATGCTCATTATCACCCATGGTTTTATACGCTTTTATAATTCGCTTCGCGACCACGAATTTATCGCTGTCCGGTTTGGCGTATTCCTCCCACAGTACTTCGATTGCCTGTTGAGGTCGATGATAGGTGAGATAGACTTCTGACTGGGTTATCGCATCAACCGCGCTTTCTTGTAAATTATCGAGATCAGCTTCGGACATATCCTTCTGCGGGGCCCAGGGCTCTTCTGCATCATTAAGGTCTAAAGTCGCAGTAGAACTGGGGGTCACATAGGATACTCCACCTCCTTCAACGTCCACCGTATCGACCGCTTCTATTTCATTCTCTACAACTTCACGATGTTTTTTTCTTTGGTCGCGCCGAAGCATCCAGGCGAGCAAAAGAAAGCCCAACAGCAGTATAGCCATCATAAGTTGTGCGATGGGTGTGTTGAACGGGCCGAGAAAAGATCGGGCGCGATCTATCAGTCCTTGACGGAAAACCATGCTGGGTGAGCTGGTGTCCTGCACAACTCGCACTGACTGTCCGACAACAGTATTGTCCGAACCGTCGAGGCTCACCGATTGCGACTGCTCAGCGATCACCGCCAAGGCGTCAGCTCTATCCTCCTCAGATAGCGACTCTAAAGACCCACCTCGTTCACTGGTTTCATTTTCTAAATTCAGTTCGGCGTCCAAGTCGATGTCGCTGTTTGTGGCCGAGATCTCCGATTGGACATAATCCTCTAAAGAATCTGAGTTTTCGTCTGCTGTTGGTGCATTTATTATGGCGACACCGGGATCCTGCCCGATCTGCAGCGCCAGCTGCTCTACTTTTTGTTCGAGAGTCACCACTCTGTCTTTTAGTCGCTGATTCTCGTCCTGTAGCTCAACGATGTAAGCATTCATCACAGTCAGCTTCATGCTGAATCCCTGCATTGTAAAACTCTGTTCAGAGCTTACCTGCCCGGGGCTTTCCTGCCCGAGGCTTTCCTGCCCGAGGCTTTCCTGCCCGGGGCTTTCGGCGCCTGCTTCAGAAATTATGACGCTGTTGTCCGACACCAGATCATCCAGCATGGGTGCCTGACCAGACCGCAGCGCTCTACTACCCTCTTCAGATTTCACACTCTCTGATTCCGCTTGGGCCAGCTCAATAAGACTCAGTCTGAATCCATCATTCTTATCCTCTACATTGATCTCGGCCTCCGCATTAACTTGCAAAATCTCGTCGGGGTCGCCGATCCACTCCGGCATGACCTGCGCAAGTTCGACATACTGCTCTTTGGCTTCGACCGACGAGAGTCCGAGAATAGCCTCTGCAGGCGGTACCTCAAGTTCAGCCCCCTTGATCAGATTGTGGATCTCACCATTCTGAAATGCTTGAGGGTTTGCGTTATAAAACGCCATTCTGCCCTGAAATCGACTGGCGCCCTGCGGCAGATAACGATCCACAATAATCGACAATGAATCTCCAGATTTGACCAATACTCGATCAGGCATTGTGGTTAATATTTGATCCACTTCCTGAGTGGGCATCTCTACCGACGTATCCACAGATGGTTCGTCCTGTGTACTTTCCATCGAGTCGCCGAGATACTGTTGAGCATCGCGAGGTCTGGCACCAGTGCTACCGACAGTGCCAGAAGCTTCTACCAGGCCATCGCTGACTAAACCCTCCTCCTCGATTCTTTGGGGCTGGTACTCCACGGGATTCAGCAACACTGTAAGCTGGTTTCGCATTACCCGCGTTGGCCAGTTCAGCTCAAGCACGACAGGCACCATGACTTGATTAATTGCATCTTGCGTAGTGACCAACACGGCTGGATCACCTAAGGATTCTAAATCCAAGTCAAGCAAAATCTGACTGGCAATCACTGGATAGTCCAGTCCCGCCGCCTGGTACCAGGACGGCGCCGCTAGTGAAACACTGAGTTCGTCGAGGTCTCCTTCCTGCACTGACAATAGGGGCACTCTGACCCGCAGGGGCTGACCAATATAGGAGTCGACTGTCGGCGTGCCAAATCCAATGGACACTGCTGGGCTAGGAGTAATTGCACATATCAGTGCAAACCCCGCATACAAAAATTTCTTAATCACGACGAACTTAAAATTTGGCAACAGAGACCTCCGACTCTGAGCACCTGCATTCCCGGACTGGGTCGTTAATTATTGCTTTCCTTGGCAGCTCGTTCGGACGAATTACCGGGAAACACCAGACCTAGGGCCCCTTTGTTATTCAAAGTGTCATGAGTATATCCTAAGCTATTGATAATTGTCGAGTTTTAAAAACTCTCTACCCCCCCATCATGGTCACGGGCTGGTAGCTTTCTGGTATCGCCACCGCCGATGGATCGACCTCATTGCTGGTATCTTTTAGTTCAGAGGTTGTGCCAGCTTCTGGGCCGGTAAGCTGCTTTATCCTGAGTGGCACACCATCTAGTTCGCCTGGACTAAACTCAAGCCCCTGGATTCCCAACATTTGTCCCGCCTGCCGAGCCGTGCCCGCTTGTTTTTTCATCATTGCCTGAAGAATTGCGAAGTCGCCATTGCTAATCCCTACATCGCCCGGGCTCGCTAAACACACTTCAGTGGTATTTCCTGCAGCTTTCATGGTCTGTATGGAACAATTAACTCCAGCCACCGTCGCGGTTTCACCAGTCGATGTAATTTCAGGTGGTGCCACAGGTTGCGCTTGCTGTCCTCCTAAGTTACCCATTACTCCCCCAAGCTGGGCCTTCTGGTCTTCGGGCATGTTCTCCATCATACCGGCGAGCATGTCGGAAAGCCCGCCAAGGGACTGCATCATGACCTCCAAATCCATATACTGCATCTTTTCATCCATAACCATGAAGAGTTTGTCAGCGCCTCGATCATAAATCATGCGCCCGCTTTCACCACTAGGTCCGGGAACATTCATCGCCGCACGATTCCCGGCAACGGTCAGCACCATGTCCTCACCCTGATTGACCGGATTGCTGTAAGTAATCATCACATCTGCATGGGATGAAGAAACCAGAAGTAATGCCTGAGTCAGGCAACCAATCACTGCATAGTGAATTCTCATAATTAATCCTGTGTAGAAAAACTTAAAAAAACCTGCTTAGTATTATGCCAGTGGCCAGGTCAAAGAATCATGAGATTTAGTTCACAATTCGGCGCATGAACCGGGCAATGTCCTGTATTTCCTCTGAACTCACGGCATGGGGCATATTATAGGTATGCCATTCAACGTCGTAGTGCATCTGGCCCAGAAGGCCCCTGCTGTGCTGCGCAAGTACTAATGGTATGACTGGATCTTCAGTGCCATGGGCCATGAAGATGGGGGTGTCTTGATTGGCCGATGAGTATTCATCTTTGGCACTGCTCGCGACGGGCAGATAGGTGGAAAGCGCGATGATTGCGGCTACGGGTTGCTCTAGTCGCAAACCAGTAAACAATGCCACAGCGCCGCCCTGAGAGAATCCCGCAAGAACAATATGATCAGTGGTTACGCCACGCTGATTTTCCTGCGCGATCAGATCCCGCACGATTGCCGCCGAATGCTCCAGGCCCTGCCGATCCTCTTCACGATCAAATGCCATGCCTTTGATATCATACCACCCGCGCATATTCATTCCGCCATTTATGGTAATAGGCCGCACCGGGGCATGCGGAAAGATAAATCGAACTGACGGTGCCGCTTGAAATCCAAGTTGTCGAGCCACCGGTTCAAAGTCATGACCATCCGCACCGAGTCCATGCAGCCAGATTACTGACCATGTGGGATCGAGACCGGTCTGTAGTTCGATATACTCAATTTCTGACATAGTATTGATTATTGATTTTGTTTCAAGATTTAACTTTTGGCGATAATACCCTGATGAAAACTGCGGTCAAAATTTTTTTCCCTATCGTATCGGCGGTGTTTTTATGCTCCAGCGCATTCGCTCAGGAGGCGCTGGTTTCTGTGGATCCAGTGATAAAACAAGACTTCACGCAAACCGTTCCTATTCTTGGAAAATTAGTCGCCAAACAATCCGGTATTGTCGCCTCACGCACAGCAGGTGCAGTTGAGGAGATCCTGGTTCAAGTCGGAGACCAGGTTACTCAAGGCCAATTGATCGCCGTGATAGATGCGGAATCACACAAGTTGAAGAAAAGATTAGCCGAGGTGCAGCGCACCGAGGCGGAAACTCGGATTGCTACCGCCCGTGCGCAACTCGCGCTGGCAAGCCAGGAAGTTAAACGTCTCAGCACACTGGAGTCATCCGCCGCGGTCAGCAAGGCCGCCCTTGACGATGCTAATCAGCAGCAGAGAATTGCCCTTGCAAAGGTGCGCGAGGCAGAAGCCGCGGTGAACATCAGCGAAGCATCGATCCGGCTAGAAGACCTTGAACTTCAATATGCCAATGTTACCGCACCATTTGAAGGAACGGTGACCATTAAGTTGACCGAAGTTGGTAGTTATCTGCAGCGAGGGCAACCGGTGGTGCAGCTGGTGTCCGACAAACGCCTGGAACTGGAAGCTGATATTCCCGGTAATCGACTGGCCGGCCTGACACCAGGTCGACAAATTGATATTAGTCTCGACGACGGCAGCCAATATAAGGCTAAGATGCGCGCCATTGTTCCCGAAGAGAATCCCAAAACCCGCACTAGACGGGTACGCTTTGATCTCGATCTCAATCCGCGAATTCTTGCGTTAGCGGTACAGCAGAGCGTTACTTTACATGTGCCCGCCGGCGCCAGTCGGAAAATTACTTCAGTGCACAAGGATGCCATTATCAGGCGCGGTCCAAGCAGCATCGTGTACGTGGTTGAGGACAGTGTGGCAAAACTGAGACCACTAGAGACAGGTGCGGCGATCGGCACGCGTCTGGAAGTTCTGCAAGGATTGAACGAAGGAGAAAAGGTCGTGATCCGAGGTAACGAGAGACTTATTCCAGACCAAACCGTAGTGGTTGCCGGCGAATAGTCGTAGGCTGTAACAATGAACCTGATACGCCTTGCCATAGACCGCCCGATTGCTGTCATCGCCGCGGTGCTGTTAGTTGTTCTGTTTGGTATGGTGGCGTTGACCACCATTCCGATCCAACTTGCCCCTGACGTTAACCGACCGGTTATCACGATTACTACCAACTGGTTCGGCGCCGCACCAGCGGAGGTGGAAAGGGAGATACTGAATCCCCAGGAAGATGAACTCGCGGGTATTGAAGGATTGACCTCAATTACCGGCAACGCTTCCCAGGGTCGCGCGCAGATCACGCTTGAATTCAGAATTGGCACCAACATGGACAAGGCGCTGCTGCTGGTGGCAAACCGACTGGACCGAGTTCCAGAATACCCTGATGAAGCCGATCAACCCACCATCGATACCGCAGGTAGCGAAGATAATGCCATCGCCTGGTTTATTTTTACCCAGTTGCCTGGCAATCAAAGGCCAATGCACGAATATGGTGATTTCATTGAAGACAACGTTAAAGAAAGATTGGAGCGCGTCAGTGGCATTGGTCGCATTAACTTATTCGGTAGCAGTGAACGCGAAATTCAGATCGTTGTAGATCCTACATTGCTTGCTCGCTTTCGCCTCACAATCAGCGACGTGAGCAGCGCTCTAAAGCTGGCTAATGTCTCTCTGGGAGCCGGGGATATCGACGAAGGTAAGCGACGGTATATAGTGCGCACTGAAGGCGAACTACAATCTCTTGAAGCTATCCGCGATGTCCTGGTTGGCAGCAATCTCGAGCAAGGTGGGGCGGCTCGTGTAAGCATAGGTGATATTGCCGATGTCAGATTTGGTTATAAAGATCCAACCTCTACAATTCGCCTGCTCGGGGTGTCAGCGCTGGCGATGAATGCCGAGCGCCAGACCGGTGCCAATGTTATAGAAACCATGCAGGGACTCAGGGAAGCTGTAGCGGAGTTGAATCAAAGTATAGTGCCTGCTGCAGGACTTGAGCTTAAACAAGTCTACGATGAAACCGTCTATATTCAATCGGCCATCGATCTGGTTAAACAGAATATTTGGATTGGCGGAATGCTTGCTGCTTTTATTCTGATAATTTTTCTCCGATCCATTCGCGCAACAATCATTATCTCCCTGGCGATTCCAGTATCGGTAATCGGAGCATTCGTTGCGATGGCGGCACTTGGCCGCTCAATCAATGTGATTTCACTTGCGGGAATAGCGTTTGCCGTAGGTATGGTCGTAGATGCTGCGATCGTGGTCCTCGAAAATATCTACCGACATCGTGAAGAAGGCCGGTCTAACCGAGATGCCGCTTATCTTGGTGCTAACCAGGTGTGGGGAGCAGTATTAGTTTCCGCACTGACTACGGTGATGGTGTTCATTCCAATCCTGGTAATGGAACTAGAAGCCGGTCAGTTATTTCGTGATATCGCCGTCGCGATTTCGGTATCAGTGATTTTATCGTTGCTGGTTTCGATTACCGTCATTCCCGCCTTGTCTAAACGATTGCTGTCTGACAGCAGCATTGATTCTGAGCGGCATCGCATCAAACGACAAAGACTATTTATAATCGATGACATAGCAGGCGCATTCGTTCGCGGTGCCACGGGATTTGTCAGCCTAGTGGTGCGGAGCCGGATTATTGCTTTTATCATCGCCGCGGTGGTCACTGTTAGCGCAGGGTACGTGAGCTACCTGTTACTGCCAAAACTCGAGTACCTGCCAGAGGGAAACCGCAATCTTTTATTTGGCATTATTATCCCACCGCCTGGCTATAATCTCGAAACCACTACGGGGATCGCGGAGGGCATTGAACAGGAAATCAGCCACCTTTGGGTCACCAATGTTGACCCCGACACCCCTAGAGCGGCTGATGCTCCTCCCTTGATTGAACGTTTCTTTTTTGTCGCCACTCGTTCAAGAACATTCCTCGGCGCCGTCTCCTCAGAGCCTGAACGAGTCGCCGAACTTAAGCCTGTTTTAAGCGATCCCGTATTTCGCGAACCCGGCACATTCGGCTTTATTTCCCAGCCGTCGATCTTCGGTCGTGGTATTGGGGCCGGTCGTAAAGTTGACCTGGATATTTCTGGAAACGACCTTGATACTGTTCTTCAGGTTGCAGGTCGGGCCTTTGGCAGGATCGTGCAGCTGTTCCCCAGGGAGCAAGGGCATGAGTGGCGACCCGTACCCGGGCTCGAGCTCGGGGCACCCGAAGTCCGGGTCAACCCGGACCGGGTCAAACTAAGCGACAGCGGAATTAGCGCTCTGGACCTTGCGCAGACTATCGATGCATTTAACGACGGCTTGCGGATCAGTCAGTCAACCGTGGATGGCAAACTCACCGATCTGATGCTTAAAGGACTTCGCGGTTCGGTTGTAGAAACGCAGGGGATTGGTGATCTTCCTATCGTCACCCCTGATGGCGATGTCATTCCCGTGAATTCGGTTTCTAACATTGAGCTTACCGCCGGCCCAACTCAAATCCAGCATCGTGAACGATTCCGTACGATTACCTTGGAACTTAGGCCGAATCAGACGCTGCCGCTGGAAGCCGCGATCGAGACTATCCAGAAAGAAGTTATCGATGCACTGAATCAAGAAGGAATTCCACCGGGTGTGCGCTTAATCATTTCCGGTACCGCCGACAAACTTGATCAGACTCGAGGCGCAATGGCAATCAATTTATTGCTTGCGATTGTTATTGTTTTTTTGGTGATGGCGGTACTATTTGAAAGTTTTGTTTATCCGTTAATCATCATGTTGTCGGTGCCGGTTGCGGCGGCTGGAGGAATTGGTGGGCTGGCGGTTCTCAATCTGTATACCTACCAGGCCCTGGATATGCTGACCATGCTCGGATTCGTGATACTGATTGGGATCGTGGTTAACAACGCGATCCTGCTGGTCCATCAGACTCTGCATCATATTAGAGAGCGGGGAATGGCCCCGGAAAAAGCAATCGCAACGGCTACTAAAAACCGGATCCGGCCTATCTTTATGTCTACACTTACCAGTGTGTTCGGCATGCTGCCACTGGTACTCTTTCCCGGCGCGGGATCAGAGCTATACCGGGGCCTAGGATCAGTAGTTGTAGGTGGATTGAGCCTGTCGGCGCTTATCACTCTGTTGATCGTACCGCCGATGATGTCACTTCTTGTGGCGCCGCTCGAGTCCAGACGAGAGCGCAAAGCCTTACAGCAACAAACCGCCTGATCAGCCCGGATCACAACGCTTGAATAATAAATACTATCTAGGCGCAACTCTGGTGCTAATGGGTGGGGTTTTCCTCAGCTTGTCTGGCATTATGATCCGGCATATTGATCAGGCAGACGGCTGGCAGATACTTTTCTATCGATCGCTGGCATATTTTATTTCTCTAGCTGCAATACTCGCCGTGCAGTACCGCAGCCGGACAATCGAAAAATTCATTGCGATCGGTCGTCCAGGTATTTACGCTTCAATCGTACTGGCGGTCGGCTCTGTCTTGTACATCATGGCGATGCTAAACACTACGGTAGCGAATGTAGTATTTATTATCGGCGCATCTCCACTTATTACCGCGCTGGCGGGATGGCTGTTTTTAAAAGAAAAGATCACGCGGGCAAGTTTCATCACCATGCTGCTGGCGATCGGTGGAATCGCGCTCATGTTCGCCGACGGATTTATCTCTGGCGGCATGTTGGGCAACGCCTTCGCCTTAATGATGGTCTTCATGTACATGCTGTTCCTGCTCATTATGCGTCACAACAGGCATATCGACATGTTGCCGGCGACCTGCCTTTCAGGATTAGTGACCGCAGCCATCGCCTTCGCATTTGTCGACGATCTTGCTGTATCCCGAAGTGATCTGATTTTGTGCATCGCCTTAGGCAGCGTCCAGTTTGGCATGGGTTTCATGCTTCTCACCTGGGGTACCCGATACATTCCAGCGGCTGAAGTTGCATTGTTCTCACTCAGTGAATCCGTACTGAATCCGATCTGGGTATGGCTCGGCGTCAACGAGGTGCCGAGCATGTTAACGTTGGCGGGTAGTGCGGTGGTACTGATATCCGTCGTCACCTACAGTATCATGGCGATACGACGTGAGCGCGCCATTATGACTCGCCCGGATCAATCTCAATCCGCGCTTTAATTGCTTTAACAATGACTCCTTTTAATTACAACTTTCCTTATCCATCCCAAAGAATGCCGGTGATGGCACGTAACATGGTGGCCTCTTCACAACCTCTGGCGGTTCAGGCCGGTCTGTCTGCACTGCAAAACGGCGGCAATGCGGTCGATGCCGCGCTGACCACTGCCATCACTCTTGCAGTAGTTGAACCGACTTCCAACGGTATTGGAAGTGATGCTTTTGCCATTGTGTGGGACGGTCAGCAGCTTCACGGTTTAAATGCCTCTGGACGATTGCCTGCGGCGGTCACTCCGGCGGATTATGCAGACATGGAAGAGATGCCGGAGTTTGGCTGGCCTTCGATCACTGTGCCTGGCGCAGTCAGTGCTTGGGTCGCTTTATCCAACAGATTCGGAAAACTGCCATTTAAACGTCTGTTCGACCATGCGATTGGCTATGCGCGTAACGGCTATGCGGTCTCTCCCATCACTGCTAGAGCGTGGCAAGCTGCCGCGCCTGAGCTGAATGAGCAAGAGGGGTTTCATAATTTCTTACCCGATGCTAAGCCCCCAGCCCCTGGACAATGGTTCCGCTTCCCAGACCAGGCCGATACCCTGGAGAAAATCGCCCATAGCAACGGTGAAGCTTTTTATCATGGTGATCTTGCCGATAAGATTGTGGCTTCTTCCAAACGCAACCAGTGGAAGCTTGCGAAATCCGATCTTGAAATGCATCGTGCCGACTGGGTCACACCTATATCCAAGAAGTACGGCGATATCGAACTGCACGAGATTCCGCCTAATGGCCAGGGCATTGCTGCCTTAATCATGCTTGGAATTATCAAGCACCGACGCGTCTCGCAGTTTCCACTTGACTCTGTTGACAGTGTGCATCTCCAGGTAGAGGCAATGAAGCTGGCGTTTGCCGATGCTCACCGCTATATCTCTGATCCCGAATCCATGGATGTTCGCGTTGAAGATCTATTGAATGATCGTTATCTAGCCGAGCGTGCCGACATGATCAGTATGAAGGAAGCTAGATTTCCCGGGCCTGGGCTTGCAGACCAGGGTGGAACTGTTTACCTCACCAGCGCCGACCGACAGGGGATGATGGTTTCAATGATTCAGAGCAATTTTGCAGGCTTTGGATCCGGCATAGTCGTAGAAGGTACCGGAATCAGCATGCAGAACCGGGGAGCGGGATTCAACCTGACTCCGGGACACCCCAATCAGGTGGCCGGAGGCAAACGTCCTTATCACACAATCATTCCTGGATTCGTTACACGTAACGGGATGGCGGAGATGAGTTTTGGCGTCATGGGAGGATCGATGCAACCACAGGGTCATGCCCAGTTGTTGATCCGAATATACGACTATGGCCAGAATCCTCAAGCTGCCAGCGATGCCCTGCGATGGCGAGTATTGGAAGATCATAGTTTGCACCTTGAGCAAGGATTCAACTCTCAGATCGCAGCAGGTCTCGTGCAGCGCGGGCATGAACTTTTCCAGGGTGGGGCTGACGAGGCATTTGGGTTTGGTGGTGCGCAGCTAATATTCAAATCGAATTATGGATACATCGGAGGGTCAGATCACCGCAAGGACGGTATGGCCGCCGGCTTCTAGCTGTCACTATCGTTGCCAACACAGAACAATGCAGACTGGAGAAGCAAAATTGCCCGCCTCCTGGCGCGCGGCGTACTTTATCTATTTCTGATTGTTCTGATCGCGATCGCCAGCATGCGCTGGATCAATCCACTGACATCGTCGGTGATTGTCCAGCACAACATACAGGCCCGAGTTGACGGCGGTAGGCTAGTTAACCAGCAGTGGGTAAACTGGAAGTCAATTTCACCTCAGTTTCCACTCGCAGTGCTTGCCGCGGAAGACCAGCGTTTTCCAAGTCATTATGGGATCGATTTTACCGAATTGAAAAATGCTATTCGCCAGGGCGCCAGTCGTGGGGCCAGCACAATTACCCAACAGGTCGCTAAAAACCTGTTTTTGTGGCAAAGCCGCAGTTATTTAAGAAAAGTGCTGGAAGCTGCGATGGCAGTCTATATCGATCTAGTATGGGGTAAACAACGGGTACTGGAAATCTACATGAATGTTGCGTATTTTGGCGCTAACATATACGGTGTGGAAGCTGCGAGCCAGGAGTTTTTCAATAAAAAAGCGAGCGAACTTAATCGTTACGAAGCCGCAAGACTTGCTGCGGTATTGCCGAATCCGCGACGCTACTCCGCACAGAATGCCAGCGCATATATTATTGATCGCCAACACTGGATAATGGGACAGATGGAGCAACTCGGTGGCACAGCATTTATCAAAAACCTGTAACACAGTTTCATCCCGACTGATTCAAAACCTTGCATCTATAAGGGCGAGAATTCTCGCCGGATGCTTAGTCGTAATCAGCCACACAGCACTAGCCGATGATTATGCCGACTGCCTTGTAGAAGCAATTAGCTCGGCTGCAGGTACTGACACGGTGCAAATGATTCGCTCTCAATGTGCAGTTTTGAGCGACACCCCGGAGAAAGCAACCAGTGCAGCCCCTGCACCGAAACCTGGCCTGATCGAAAGACGCCTTAGGCTCGAACAGGAAGCTTCGAGCAATCGTTTTGCTATTGTGCAACACAAAAGTAGTTATATCCTGCCCGTAACCTATAACAGTCGAGTCAACAACGCACCCTTCGATGAAATCGAAGAAGGCAGGGATCTCGATAATTACGAGTTTAAATTTCAGTTCAGCATCAAGGCTCAGCTCCTTGATTCGATCATGAAATATCCTGGCCGAATATATTTCGGATACACCAACCAATCATACTGGCAGATCTATGATCGGGATAACTCAGGTCCATTTCGTGAAACCAACCATGAGCCAGAAATTTTTGCCGACATTGATCGCGATACACAGTTTGCTGGCTGGCATATTCCGGTGATGCGATTCGGATGGGTGCATCAGTCCAATGGTCGTTCTTCATCGCTATCAAGAAGCTGGAACCGACTATATGGACAGGTGTTTCTGGAAAAAGACAATTGGGCTCTTAGCTTTAAGCCCTGGTTAAGAGTGAGTGGCGACAGTGCCGAAGAGGACAATCCCGATATCGATGATTATATGGGCAACTTTGAGTTCGGAGTTTTTCGCCAGGGGACATCGTCCGCAGTCTCAGCAAGGATACGAAATAACTTACGTTCAGAGAATCGTGGCGCAATCGAACTCAATTGGTC
>JAHEGU010000077.1 GCA_024644945.1 Gammaproteobacteria bacterium
TTTGGAATAGTTAACACGGATAGACTAATGTGATGGCGGAAGTGCGGCCAGGTCTCCTCGATAGTTTGATCTGAACATTTCACTACTTTGCAGTAGAGGAATGCTGAAGTAAACTGTATCCCACATTGCGTATGGTTTTCACTTGACGCTGAATGCACCACTTTAAGAATTGAGAAATGACTGAGAAAGGACAGGGTAGATGTCACTGCGGCGCCGTAGAGTTTGAAATCATGCTTGAAAATGGTCTGGAGAATCTAAGACGCTGCAATTGTTCGCTGTGCAGTAGAAAAGGCGCGATTATGGCAAGCGTGCCTGTGGCCGGAATTCACATCACTCGTGGTGAAGTCAATCTATCGCTGTATCAGTGGAATACTGGGGTAGCGAAACACTACTTCTGTAAAACCTGTGGCATCTATACTCATCACCAGCGACGCAGCAATCCTGAGGAATACGGTTTTAACGTTGCTTGTCTAGACGGTGTAGACCTTGAGTCGCTAGGTGATATCCCGGTGGGTAACGGGGCGGCGATGAGTCTGGTATCGTCAAGGGAGTCTTGAGTGTGTCTATAAAATCAGGAAGGTATCGCCACTACAAAGGTAACTATTATGACGTCATTGGTGTCGCAAGGCACTCTGAAACGGACGAACTGTTGGTAGTATACAGACCGCAATATGGAGAAAAAGGCCTTTGGGTAAGGCCGCTCGAGATGTTCACCGAATCAGTAGAACTCGATGATAGTGTTGTACCACGGTTCGCCTATTCCCCACTGACCTGAGCGGCAGATATAGAGAATGAAGAACACTTTAAAGCCTGGCATTACATACGAGCACCGTTTTGAGGTTTCTGCATCCAAGCTGGTGCCGGCTTTGTACCCAGAGGCCGATGAGTTTCAACAGATGCCCGACGTGTTTGCCACCGGATTCCTGGTGGGTTTCCTCGAGTGGGCTTGTTTGAAAGCAGTTATTCCTCATTTGGAGTGGCCAATGGAGCAGACGGTTGGGACACACGTTAACTTCAGTCATGAGGCGGCAACACCAGCTGGAATGGAAGTGGTTGCAAAGGTCGAGCTGGTCGAGGTTGAAGGGCGACGACTTCGATTTAACGTAGAAGCACACGATGAAACCGGGCTAATTTCCAGGGGAACACATGAACGATTTGTCATTGATAAAGAACGATTTGACAAATCTTTGACACAGAAAGTGAACAATATAAGAAAAAATAATTCTTAAACAGATTATGCGAAATTATCAAAAAGCTTTAGGAGTGTCGTGATGAAGAGAATACTAATTTTCCTGACAATGAGTGTCGTCGTGTGTCTTCAGCCTGTTTTTGCCGATGGTGGCGGTGGTAGCAGTACCGAGCCACCAGATCCGATTCCAGCAAATATCACACGGCTAATTGAAAGTGAGCAATATGACCGTGCCGAAAAGGAGTTAAAAGAATTCGTTAAAAAGGAAAAGAAAAACGCAGATGCCTGGAACTGGCTCGGATACAGTCAACGTAGTAATGGAGATCTGGATGGTTCTCTGAAGTCTTATAAAACTGCGCTGCGGATCGATCGTAAACACCTGGGAGCAAATGAGTATCTTGGTGAGCTATACATCATGCTCGGGGATATGAAGAAAGCAAAGCGGCAATTGAAAAAGCTCGCAAAATATTGTGACGACTGCGAACAACACAAAAAACTTGCAGAAGTAATTAAGAATGCCGAGGCTGGTTAATCTGTATAAGTCGGCATCTGATCAACCGCATAGTAAATTCGTGTTCTGTAGGTCATAACCAACACTCCAACTGTTACTTATAAGATAAACTGTTGCAACCACCTGTTGAACCCGCCAAATATCTCAAGCCTCCAGGCTAATCTGACTTAAGTGCCGCAGATATTTCAAAGCCAAGCTTCGCGGATTTGACAAGCCTCATTGCGATTGTTTTGCATAAGCGCGATACTACTATTCCACATAACATTGGGAGAACGAAAATGGCATTTTATTTATTCCAGGCCAGCTATACGCCGGCCGCTTTAAAAGCGATGATAGACGACCCCCAAGATCGGGAAGCTGCGGCCCGCCCCTTAATTGAGTCAGTTGGCGGTAAGCTCCACAACCTGTTCTTTTGTTTCGGGAAGGATGACGTTTTAGCGTTGGTTGAGGCGCCCGATGATTCTGCTATGGCCGCATGTGTCCTGGCAATTGGGGCCTCAGGTGCATTTTCCAGTGGTAAGACTACCAAACTTATGACGTCAGCTGAAGCCATGG
Organism: Gammaproteobacteria bacterium; assembly: GCA_024644945.1. Taxonomy (GTDB): domain Bacteria; phylum Pseudomonadota; class Gammaproteobacteria; order Arenicellales; family Poriferihabitantaceae; genus VYFG01. The sequence goes on from JAHEGU010000077.1 coordinate 2,256, forward strand.
CCGCGATGACAGCAGCGAAAACCGCGGCTGCGAGTTACACTCCAGCTACTGGTTAAAAAAATATTCTGGGTACACCAGAACCCGGGGACGCAGTATAACCTCTAGAAAAATTAATAAGTGCTGTGTCCCCAGCGCTTAATTCGTGGACCCTGGATGGTCAGCAGTATGTGAATAGCGTCGGTTGCCGCACCGCTGAAATCTTATAGTTCTCTGAAGTCGTTATCATATTTTTAAGAGGATTTAATTTCTCAGCAAAAGTGTTCACGCTAAAAAACCCAAAATAATAATGACAGCGAAGGAAAATTCGCACCAGCCCTGGTTTAGTGGACAAATTGAAATGTCTAAAAATGAAAAGACAGTATTTACAGTTTAATGCTAACCAGTTCTTACGTTTCAATCCTTAAACACCCACTTTATACTTCGTATATCCGCAGGACAGTCATTTCGCATACCGTAATTAAAGATCCGTTTGAAACTTAGTATGAAATCATGACGCAAGCAAAACTGTTCGAGAATACCGCTGCAACCAAACGGCCGCCAGGGTCTGTGGTGGCGCCACTAACATATACCGTAAAGAAGTCGGAGAAACTGGTCTACCTGATCACCGAGATGGGAGAGGATGAAGATAGTCCTGAGTACCATGAATGGTACGACGTCCACGATATGGTGATTCATGACGGTAGACGCGCCGTTTCAGGATTTTCAGTTGATCGAGAAGGATTTATGCTTTGTCACGCGGCTTCCAGCGTCGAAGATTTCTATGACGATGCAAACATAAAAGCAGTATATAACGCTGAAGTCGAAAAACTGGTTATAGCGGAAACCGGGGCAAGCAGAGTCTTGGTTTTTGATCATACCATCCGCGTTAGCTCGGATGATCTGCGACGCGAGCGACAGGTTCGAGAGGTTGTAAATCTGGTACATAACGACTATACGATAGACTCTGGGCCACAAAGAATTAGAGACCTGCTGAAGGAGAATGAGGTAATACAACATGGCGAGGCTCGTTTTGCCATCTTTAACCTGTGGCGCTCGATTGCCGGCCCGGTTTTGTCGTCGCCACTGGCGTTACTAGATGCCCAGAGCGTTAGCTTAAAAGATTGGGTGCCCTGTGATCTGGATTACGGTGATCGTATGGGTGAAATCTATAACGTAGCCTTCGACGCTGGTCATCGTTGGTACTACTTCCCTATTATGACCGCCGAGGAGATCCTGATATTTAAGAATTTCGATTCATCTGAAGATGGCCGGGCCCGGTTCACGCCCCATACTGCCTTTGCCGACCCTACAACACCTCCCGATTCTCCTCATAGAGAAAGTATTGAAACACGTGTCCTCGCTTTCTTCACGGACGAAGGATAACGTATTTAACAGGTCTTTTAAATTTCAATAAAATGGCTAACTATTGACTTGAGCTGCGGCTTGGGTAAGCGAACATAGTGATAGCACTTCCTGTATTCAAACCTGTTCAGTTAAGTGCGCTTTATTCGACCCGAAGACAGATCTTAGTTGGTCGGGTCCAGCCGGGCCGGGCCGTGACGCAGCAATGGGCTATCGTGCGCGAATCCTTCATAGCGAGGCAGGCTGTCAGCGACGTCAAACCAGGAAATACGCTCCGGGTCGAAGGCATGGCTGGTTGGCACCAATTCATCTGGATTGTCGAAAGTGCTGATATGAAATTCAATGATCGGCCCCAGGTCGCCACCGTCACCTTCCCAGGTGAGTGGTGTGCCGCACTTGCCACAAAACGCTCGACTGACACCAGGGGACGACTCATAGACCTTGCGTGCATCACCGCTGAACGTGACTTGATGCGTTTTGAATCCTGCAAGAGTTACCACAGCCGCACCAGTGTGCCTGCGACAACTATGACAATGACAATGATTGACGGCGAAAGGATCGCCTGTAGATTCATATCGCACCGCGCCACACAGGCAGCCCCCGTTCATCTTTGTATCGTCACTCATCTGGCTCTCCACAATTGGAATTACTGGAACTCGTTGTATCAGGTTTCAACTTATAACTTTTAGTAATATAGACCCAATTCTTCATTAACAGGCATATTATGTCTTGCTGTCATGTCCGACGGCGATAACGACATTTCCTGTTTTCTGCCCTTTTTCAACGTACTTAAACGCCTCGATTATTTGTTCTAACGGAAATACTTTGTCTAATACTGCTCTGAATTTATCTTGCTCTATAAGGTTTTTGAGTAGTTGTAAGCTTCCTTTGATATCTTTAGGCGTTGGAAATATAGTTTTTTTGTTATCAAAAATTAGTTTAATTACAGGGGTAATAAGAGGCAAGTAAATATTTTGAGACAAATAGCCTAGGTCGGAAGATATATATACTCCTCCTGGTTTTAGCAGGTGGTAACACTTAAAAAAAGAACTTTTCCCGACCGCATCGAAAACGAAATCAAATTTTTGTTCCGATTTTGTAAAATCTTCTTTTGTGTAGTCGATTACTTTAGCGGCACCTAGTGATTTCACCAATTCAATATTTTTTGCTGCGCATACCGCAGTCACATGAGAACCAAAATGCTTTAAAAGCTGCACTGCAGCGGAACCAATAGCACCTGTTGCGCCATTAACAAGGACATTTTGCCCGCTCTTCAGATCCACCTTGTTGATAAAATTATAGGCGTAGTGGGCCCCTTCAGAACTTGCTGCTGCCTGCTCATAGGATAGATTGCCTGGAATGGTTGTGGTTTTGTCTTCCTTTATTGTTAAGAACTGAGCATGGGATTCAGAACCTTGGTCATCAAATCCAAAAACCCTGTCTCCTGCTTTTAGCGACAATACACTTTTACCAACTGCTTCAATTTCACCAGCAAATTCACTTCCGGGAACTTGTTTCTTTGGCCCGAATAGACCTGTAATAACTCTAACAAAAAACGGTATTCCCCTAACTGTTGCGCAGTCGGTTCTGTTTACCGTCGTGGCGTGTACCTTGACCAGCACCTCGTTGTCACCCGGGATTGGTTTTTCAATTTCCTTTAACTGAAGAACATCCGGTGATCCGTAGTGGGTGTATATCAATGCTTTCATCGATTTTATCTCATAACGTTGCAGCTCTGTTTGTTGATCGTGTTGGACGTTAAAGTCTGACTTATCAGTATTAAAGCTCGGCTCGTAAAAAAACAGATGTAGTCGAATGTTTTTTAACAGATCACTCGGGCGTTCTACCTGGCCATCATATTCGTTTCATAGTTCTTTTTTCATTCTTACTCGTACTTTTTCTCTGCTGGTCTCTTTCCATCCGAAATATTTGTATAGAGAAATATTCTCTTTCAACAAAACATGGGTGGCAAGATGCAGCTCCGAGTAGCTCTTTTCCCTAGCTTCTCTTTCGGCTAGTTCAATAAGCGCTTTACCCACTCCTTGGCCTTGAAATTCTGGAGAAACCGCAATGTTAGAAATTGATGCGTGCTCGTCTCCGAACACCATGGTTAATCCTCCCACTACAGCAGATTCGCATACGGCTACCCAAGTAGGATAATTTCCTATTTCGGATGAGTAATCTAAATCCATGGGAGGCAGTCGTTTTCCCTCCATTCTTTTTGTATATTTTGCGTAAGCTGAGTTCATACAGCTGTGCAGAGAATCTGAATCCTCCTGAACTGCCTTTCTGATGGTCCATTTTTTTCTCATCTAATCCTAAATCAAAAATATACGTCTACCGCTCAGTTAAAAGCCTTATCAAAAAGATTACTGTATCGCTGGAGCAAGGTACGCACCTAATGTGCTGGCCAGATTATTATGTGTTCGATAAGTGCTTCAATTGGTAACCCATGAGAAAGAGTTTGGGATAGAACAGTCATCGCCCCAAATCCATCTATATTTGCAGGGACTTCTCTTAATCGAGCTGGGAACTAACTAATATCAATGAAGTCGCATTAGTTATGGTTTAACATGCGCTATTGTAACTCTCTTAGATATACGATTTTTAAATGAAAAGATCTTCTACGCCAATACTGATACTGGTTTTATTTATCTTTAATCCTGTCTCCGCTCAGGAGACAAATACCACAGTTGAATACTCGCGTTCAGAGATTAACTTTGGCTCAAGAATTACCGGTGCGTGCACTCCGGGGAGAAAAGTCAAAGCTAAGAATGTTTCCGACGTCGATATTATTAACCCGCAGTTTACTATCGAGGGTGCAAAGGAGTTTTCCATTCAAAGTACGTTTAAGAAATGCCCTGATCCACTCAGGCCGGGACAGGTCTGCAGCATATACATTGACTTTTGTCCACAGCTATATCGCAAGTATGAAGCTACTCTTATTTTCTCTGGCAGTGCACAAACGATTTCAATGGCAGGGATGGGGACTGCGGGTGGTGCGCGCTAGCAATCGACTCGGGCGTTTCTTCTCAGCTACCAAGTACCTCTAAGACTGAATCATGTATCGTTTCCACCATTTTATCGAGAGTTGACTGATCGGTGGTTAGAGGTGGTGCGCTGCAGATGACTTCACTACGCACCCGAGTATAGAGACCTCTTTCGAGCATGGCCTTGGTTAGCTTTGCGCCCAGCCCAAACTCCGGCTCAAACCATTCTTTTGTGCTTTTGTCTTTGACGATCTCAATGCCATGCATCATCCCTTTGCCACGTATATTCCCGACGTGAGGGTGATTGCCAAGCGCGTCTTTGTATTGCTGCAACATAGCCTCTCCTTTAGTCGCCGCCTGACCAGGCAGATCTTCCTTTTCAACGATATCGAGGGTAGCCAATGCCACGGCACAAGTCGTTGGATGGCCACTGTAGGTATACGCATGCATCCAGGGTTTATCGCTCGAGCGGATTGTTTCGGAAATCTCGTCATTGATCCCGATCCCTCCTAGTGGCAGCGCGCCGGAGGTAATGGACTTGGCGAACTGCATCAGGTCCGGCTCGACTCCATAGTGTTGAAGACCAAACATCTTGCCGGTGCGGCCAAATCCTGTGATGACCTCGTCGGAGACCAGAAGCACCTCGTAATGGTCGCAGATTTCCCGGATCCGCGCGAAGTAGTCATCCTGGGCCACGATCACCCCCCCGGCGCCCTGGACCGGCTCCGCAATGAACATTGCAACGGTCTCAGGACCCTGTTTGAGTATTTCTTTCTCTAACTCATTGGCGGCTGCAATTCCCTGGGATGAACCGTCTTCCGGCATCGGATAGTGATAGGGATCGGGAGTGGGAATATGGCTGAAACCAGGAATCATTGGTTCGAACATCGGCCAGTAACCCTTAATGCCGGTCGCGCACATCGCGGCAAAAGTGACACCATGGTAGCCCCATACTCGGCTGATTACCTTGGTTTTCTCCGGTTTTCCTTTAACCTTCCAATAGTAACGCGCCAGCTTGAAATTACTGTCGGTACTCTCTCCACCACCGGAGGTGAAATAGAAATTATTGATCGAAGGGTAGGTGATTGTCGACAGGCGTTCCGCCAACTCTATTGCAGGCTGGTTACTGCCTCCAGCGTAGTTGGAAGCAAACGCCAGTTCGTTCATTTGTTTATAGGCAGCTTCCGCCAGCTCTTTACGGCTATGACCAGCACTGACATTCCATAGCGATGACAGTCCGTCGATAATGCGATTGCCATCGGCATCAAACAGATAGGAGCCCTCGCTCTTGACCCACACCCTGCCAGCACTGTGTCCGGCAGTATGGTGTAAGGGATGAATCATATGCTGGTCATCTTTCTCCAGCAGAGCAGCATTACTAAGGGGAGCGTTCATGGCAGTTACCTACAATTATTTCTTTGACACTTTCTGACGTCCACACCATGCAAGGCGGGAGCGTGATCATAACCTGAAATTATCGCCGTGAGATAATGGATACGCAACTGGGCTTCTTGCTCTGTAACGACAGAAACCGAGTAGATTAACTACGGTTTGGATATAGTCACGACTATTGCGACTACATCAAAGTAGATTCGTCTGTAGGGGCGATCTTTACCGCATTTACGGAATCTGTCATCCAGCAATCAACGTAAGGTTCCTGTGACTGTCGGCTTAGCATGAACAAATACACCATTCTTGAGCCATCGGGTGTTTCGATCATCACCGGCACTCTGGCTTGATTCTCCCGAATTTCCGCCTGGCCAATCTCGAGTAAGGTGTGATTGAGCATTGGCTTGTAAGCTGGGTTAGAGAATAAGTTCGTGAATCGGGACAAAGGCCCGGTACTGGCTTTGTTGGACGGGGACGCAAACCTGAAGGTCAGTTCAATTCCAGCATCGTCAAAGGGCTGATCATTTTTCCCCAAGGCCCGCATCTGAATGCCGACCACTTCACCGGGTAAGTATTCCGGGGTCGGTTGAATTTCTGGCAGAAAACGGTCTGCAATGGCCCCGTGCATCGTTATGAGAAAAAACATGGCCATGGCGGATAACTGTAACGATTTTTTAATAATCGAAATCATCATTTCACACCCTTGTAGAGTTTATTGACAGATATGATGGCGAAAATACGCTCAAATTAGTGTGAAGTGGGGCCTAAGCTGGAATAAAGGTGTGTAGCTTTCACTATTTTTCTCTGAATTGGCCACATCTTGTTTTGGCGGCACTACAGGTCATTATCAAAATCTATCTTGTTTCGTTTCTGTGCATCCGCAGATTCCACGGCACCTGCAGCCGCCCCTGCCTTGGTCAGGGTTTCCTTTATTGCAGTTGATTTATCAGGTAACTCATTCAAGCCCTGTTCTTCTGGCAGCCGAACTCTAACCTCCCGATGGGCAAAGAAAATCCCCGCCTCTGCGAGAGCGTCTCTGACCCTGGTATACGCTTCACGTCTGATTACCCACTGTTCACCGGGCTTAGTAGTGAATTTCATGCGCACGATGAGCGCTGATTCTTCAACCCGCATTACCCCTTGAGACTTAAGCGGTAGAATGAAACTCGGTCCTAGTTCTGGATCCTCAAGCATCGATTGACCAACTTTCTTGATAATTTTTCGAACCCGCTCGATATCCGCATCGTATGAAAGCCTGAGTTCCAACTTCATGGTGATCCAATCCCGACTCAGGTTTTTTACAGTTTTGATTTCGCCATAAGGAATGGTCTGCACTGCGCCCAAGTGATGACGAAGCTGCATTGATCGAAGCGAGATTTTTTCAACGGTACCTCGAAGATTTTCTATCTCGATGTACTCGCTCTTTCGAAACGCATCATCGATCAGAAAAAAAATACCGCTCAATACATCTTGCACCAGCTTTTGTGCGCCGAAACCGATAGCGATGCCGACTACACCAGCTCCTGCAAGTAGAGGCGTGATTGCGATGCCCAAAGAATGGAGCACAGAGAGTAAAACAAAGGTTACCAGTACTACGGTCAGCAGCGTACGCATTAGGGGCAATAGTGTTTCAGACCTGGTGGCGCCAGCTCCGCCACCCTCTCCCTCCAGTGCAGCCAATGCGTCAGTTTCCTTAGGTAGCTTGCGTTCTATTAGGGCATTGAATAACTCCCACACAACATAGGTAATCGTAGCAATTACCAACAGGTTGATGCCTTGAGCAAGGAACCTGTTGGTAAAACTGCTTTGCATGAGCGCACCCGGGGTTAGACCCCACGCAAGGCTAAACATATACACAGCAAAAGCAATCATCAGCAAGCGAAAACCGTTAAGTGTGATTTGTACAAAACGGCTAGATCGAATTGCATAGGTCGGACTTTGCAACCATTCTATATTGACCACGTTCTTCACCAAGCCATAGAACATTCTATCGGCAACAAAAAAGGCCAGAGTAATCCACCAGCTAATACTGATGTATCCCGCTTCTTCCCATGAACCCAAAAATGCTTTGTAGAGCCACATCATCCACAGCGATAGTAACCAGGCCGTAAATACGAATGGCCATGCGGTGAAAAGAAACTCGCGGGCCAAACTTTGCTGCTTATCGTCATCGGAAACAACAAACATTCCAGTGATTTTCTTCCGCATCGCCCATATTCTGCTTAGTATGATCAGATTCAGCGATAGCGTGTAGGGAATCAATAGTCCGTTTAGCTGTGCTTCGCTCATGCCGGCCTGAGTCAGGTAGACAAAAAAAGCGTTGCCAAACTCAATAATAAAAAAGAAAACAGTAAACCAACGATGAAGCTGTGCGGAGGAGTGATCGTCTAGCGGAATTGGTCTGAGGGTGGGGTGGTTGGGCGAAAAAATGTTACGTAAAAGAATCATCCACAATCGCAACATCACCAGTGCCGCCACCAGCTCTGTAAACAACAGCTCAAAATAAGGATTATCGTTACGAAAATAAATGGCGGCGCCGTACGTCACAAGTGCAAGTGCGGCTACGCCTATAAGCTGTATCAGTGCCCGTGTGAGAATGAACTTAAATTTAAGAACAGAGGTCTTTTCCTGGCTGTCGACATACCGATATAGCCGGTCGAGTAATTTTCGAATAGTAAATTGCTCCGCCAGCAGTCCGATAACGATGCTAAATAATATGGTGATAAATACCTTGAACCCAGTCCAGCCAAAATCAGGACTGGCGCTGCGCCCCATGGCATAGGCGAAGTCCTGGGGGTAGTCAGGAAACTTTCTGACTATTCGTGCGATTTTTTCGCCAAGCAAACTGGTTCGAGTCTGCTGCCAGTCGTCGATCAGGTCTTGGTCGTAAGATATATCTGTATTAGCGTCCGTGGGTTGTTTCGATTCCTGAGCCTGATCTTCAGACAGTAGCTCGCTAAGCATATCGCGTAGCTCAGCGCGAGAGATATTCGAGTCTTGTGCCTGCTGTTCAGCCTGACTGTAGTTCTGAGCGAAATTTGGCACCACAGCGAACAACACCGCCAGGACGCTCAGCAACACTATGCCGTTTCTGCAGATAGCACCTAGGCGGGGGCTAATCTTATTATCACTATTCAAACTATATTGCTGCTTTGAGCCATAAACAGACTGGGAGAATGCCAGTTTAATTGCCTTTCTGGAGGAATACTACACACCATTGGTTTTCTTGATGGAGATGACCTGTGGATGATCCAGGCTCCTCTGTACGCAGGATAAAAGAAGAATAGGTGCTACCCTAATGCTCACACTACCCGCTCACGCCGGGTTCGGGGTAGGTCCAGGGAATGGCCCCCTGAGTGAGTTTGCCTGTTTCCGATAGATAGTTTATCGATCCTAAAATCGATAGCTCGGCGCCGCCATTCAACGCCTTGGGTAAGTCCGGATAGATGCTCTGACGAAGTTGGGGCAGAGTTTGTAGTCCATCGCCAAGTGCGGCCTCAACTTGTCGAACACGCTCGAGTCGGTGTGTCCGTACTTGGTTAATAAGTTTCCTGGGCTCAGTGATGGGGGCGCCGTGGGTTGGGTAGAACACCGATTGCGGGTGCTTTTCAAGCTTATCGAGGCTGGTTAGATACTCCCTGACGCTGCCGTCAGGAGGCAGGATAACCGTGGTCGCCCA
>JAHEGU010000136.1 GCA_024644945.1 Gammaproteobacteria bacterium
CTTGAATACCGTTGACATATATCACACCTAGTCTACGCATCGATTTTGTGTCGCCTTGCAGTGCAGCCTTTTTGTACCACTCTATCGCCTGATTCTTATTATCTTTGTGGTGATCATATAAAAAGGCTAGCCTAAATTGCGATTCGATATTCCCTTGAAGTGCAGATCTCTGGTACCAATCCATTGCCATAGCTAGGTTTAGTTTTACGCATTCGCCATATTGGTACCAGGTTCCTAAAGTATATTGTTGTTGTGCATCCCCCAATTCAGCTTCTTTTTTAATCTTCGCGATTTTATCTGGCTCAAAGTTGCAGTATGAGGATTGAGTTGCACAGCTGGAAAGGAATACAGGCAGGACAACGCAAAGTATTGCGATGATTGATACTCTAATAATTTGTATAGGTGCGTCCATATATGAAGACCATTTTCCCTTTATGGATGGACGGGTTTTTATGATTTAAATCAACTCAAAGCCGAATCATGCTGCGGAACCGTCTTTAACAGATAACTATGAGTGGCTTCTTTGACGCAATTTCATTACTTACACAACGATTCCCTCAATGTCGGCTTGGGAGCAAGTGCAGCCTAATTGACAATTTTGACGAAGGTCAGCTTTTCCTAATTCGTCCAATTCGTCGATCGCAGCCGTTTAGGAAATCGGGCTGGAAAGCAAGTTAATACTCGAAGCCGATAGCTGCAAGATGATTGGTATTGAAACCATCGGACTGGTCGCTAGACCACACAGGTTTGGGATTGTGAATGCAACCATTCAACCAATGTCTTCGCCGATTGCCTGAGAGGCTCCTTGCAGGTTTCGATGCAATAGATTCCGACGGCCGAATCTGAGAACAGTACCTTCATGCTCCCAGCGCGTATATCTTCCTGGAAAAACGCTCTGGCCGTATAGGAAATTCCATCTCCCCTGCGCACTGCCTGCATGATCAGGTTACCCGGCATCTGTGTGATCATGAGCGGTTTTGTAATATTGATGCCCCGATAAGCAAACCAGTCTGCAACCTCATTGGTATCGAGTTCCTGCAACCATGGCAGGTCAATCAGTTCTTCAGGGTTGCCGATGGTTCGGTCTTGGATCAACGCAGGTGCGGCAATCACAACCATGTCACTGACCAGAACCGGTGTAGCCGGTCTATCCAGCCTGCGTTTGTCCCGGTATCGAATCGCCACTTCGACACCATCTGGCCTGAGGTCTACCAGCCTGGCCGTGGGATTCAGCAGCAACGGAATTTCGGAATGGGTAGACTGGAAATCTTGAATTCTCGGCATCAACCACTCCATCGCAAACGCTGGCGAGGTGGAAAGTTGAACCGGATGGGTGGCACCGGACGTGATTATGTTTTCCACCCCCGCACGTACCATTGAAAATCCGGCGTTGAGCTCATGGGCGAGTGTCAACCCGTCTTTGGTCAACCTGATTCCTCTGCCATCCGGCACCACGAGTGACGTGCTTAACCGGTCTTCCAGCGTGCGAACTTGTTGGCTTACGGCAGCATGGGTAACGCTCAGAATAATCGCGGCTTTTTTGTAGCTGCCTGCTTCCGCCAGGGCGGCGAAGGCCCGCAGACTATTGAGCGGTGGAAGGCCAGACCAGTTCATATGTAAGAAATACTAACATTTATCTAAATATAATGACTCGTACACGTGGCGATATTAGTTTATATATAAACGTTAACATCAGATAGATCATAAGATTCATGTAATAAACTATTTACATATCTCATGATGTATGAAGCAACCTGATTTGTGAGGAACAGAAATGGGCGAAAACAAACTACAGCATGAAGGTGGCTGTCTGTGTGGCGCGACACGGTACACACTACACAGTGAGCCAACCTATTCTGGCAATTGCCATTGCCGCTCCTGCCAGCGCGCCATCGGGGCGGGCATGGTTACTTGGGTTGGCGTCAAACCAGAAAATTTTGAAGTAAACCGGGGAGAAATCTCATACTGCGAGACCTCGCCCGGTGTTCAGCGCGGCTTCTGTGGCCGTTGTGGAACATCCCTCACTTACGGCGGCGATGACTGGACCGACATAGGCATAACGGCCGCCAGTCTCGACAACCCGTCCATTGCAAAACCAGAATCCAATGTTTACCTGGATCATAAACAATCCTGGATACTGATCGATGAAAGCCTGAGGCAGTACGACCAGTTACCCTGAAAACTTGATTACCATCTATAGGTGAAAACTATGGCTGAACAACATTCATATGCATGCAAAGATTATCCCGGAATGGAGAGTTGCCCGTTTCACGTCAATACCCAGTCGGAAGAAGAACTCTGGCAACAGATGGAGCTGCATGCGCGGGTAGCTCATGGCGAGGACCCGGGTCAGTGGACAGACGAAGACAGAAAATATCTAAAGACCCTGATCAAGAGCGGATAAATTCGGAACCATGATCGTTAAAACGCTTGAGGATGTGATGGGAACGAAGGGAGAGGCCCACGGAGACAAATGGCACAGTTTACGTCTACTGCACAAGGAAGACGGTATGGGGGTTACGCTTACCGATAGCATTCTGGAAGCGGGCTTTGAAATGCAGCTTTGGCAAAAACGCCATTTCGAGGCCTGCTATTGTCTTGAGGGTGAAGGTACCGTAGAGGAACTGGATACCGGCACCGTCTATAAAATCACGTCGGGCACACTATATGCCATGAACAATCATGATCGTCACTTTATACGAGCTAAGACTCAAATGAGAGTGGTTTGTACTTTTTATCCTGCTCTCACGGGTGAGGAAAAACATGATGAAGACGGTTCGCTGTAGACCGGAGGATCATGTGGGTTTGCCCGGTTCGGATTAGTTACTCAGATTTCCGCTTCGGGCACTAGTCAGTAGTTACTGAGTCAATTGGCGAAGGTCGACTTGGGAGCAAACTGAGCCGTTTGTTCCATTTTGGCGAACGTCAGCTTACCCGATACCAGCCTTTCAAAAAATCGCCATGAAGGGTAAGTAAATACTATAAGAGGGCATTGATTAAAACAAGAGAAACGCTGCCTGAGGCTGTGCTGCGTCAGGCGGTAATCGGCCAAAAGCGGACATGAAATCCCATTAACCATTATCTACCTTTTTATTTTTTCAGAATCACTCCGCACTTGGCGCATTTCTTGGGAATACCTAAACGTCTTTGTAAGCCGAGGTTTGCGCCGCAATCAGGACAACATTTTTTGAATTGCAATAAGCACAATACAATTGCAGCTCCAAACATAGTACCAATCAGATTGTCGTGAGTGGTGTTGGAGGGTGGAAAGAAATTGATTACCACAATGACAATCAAAAAATAAATCCAGAATGCGAAGAACAATCCGATTGTTGCATTGTGATGGCGGCGCAGACTTTTCAGATCATCTTCAGTCATTAGTAACCAGCTTGTATTTTATAATTAATTCCCTAGCTCTTTGGCGGCTTTCGGCCAAATCCAGCCTAATTTACAGATTTGACGAAGGTCAGCTTTTCCTAATTCGTCCAATTCCTCGATAGCGGCTATTTAAGAAATCGGGCTGGAAGGTAAATTGATACTCAAAGCGGCCATGAACGTAGTTCCAGAATAAATAAT
>JAHEGU010000078.1 GCA_024644945.1 Gammaproteobacteria bacterium
TATCAAACAGCATGTATACCGCCAGCCAGTTTGTAATGGCGCCGGATACTGCAAACAATCCGATCGACTCTATGGTCGGATTGGGGAGCGCATATCCGGTAAACAGGATCGCCACGGCGATCAGGTTGGTTAGCAGGCTTTTGTTCACTATGTTTTCTCAGGTCACGTAAGTCATCAAAGCGCCATTATGGTGATCTGAACTCTTTGGTCAAGCGACCCCTTGCTTTATCCAACAAAACCAATAAGCTCCGCCGATGTATTCTGCCCACGACTCTCAGCGACCTGTTCTCGGTATTATGTCGATGTTGTTGAGTGCGCTGCTGTTTGCCACTATGGATTCGCTGGTGAAATGGCTAAGCGCTGGATACCCGACTTATCAAATCATGTTCTTTCGTAGTTCGGTGGCTTTGATACCAGTCGCATTCTTTATTGCGCGGGCGGGTGGAATTTCGGTTCTCAGAACACAGCGACCGTGGTTGCATCTCTTCCGTTGTTGTATCGGCGTGAGCGCCATGGGATGCGCGTTTACCGGAATCGCCAGATTGCCTCTTGCCGATGCCATGGCAATATTTCATTCGGCACCGATTCTGATGACGGTGCTTTCGATACCCTTGTTAAAGGAAAAGGTCGGAATCCGCCGCTGGGTAGCGGTTCTAGTGGGTTTTATGGGGGTGCTGATGGTCGTGAAACCGGGTACAGAAGTATTCAGCAGTGGCGCAATATTCATGATCGCTGCAGCATTTGCTGTGGGGCTCGGCAGCAATATCATCCGTGTTTTAAGCAAGACCGAAGATCCCGCTTGTATAACGTTCTATTTTACTTTCGCGGCAACGATTGTGAGCGCGATACTTTCTTTGTATTACGGTTGGGCGATGCCGCCCACCGGTGATCTATTGCTGTTGATGGCGGTTGGTGTGCTGGGTGGCTGCGCTCAGTACTTTATGGCTGTGAGCTTCAAACACGCCGAAGTGGGACTGGTATCTCCGCTTAAGTATTTAATGATCGTTATTGGCGGTATCTTTGGGTACCTGTTCTGGTCCGAAGTGCCTGATGCCTTAAGTGTGTCAGGTATTCTCATCATCATCGCCAGTGGCATTTACACGATGCACCGCGAGGCAAGACTGAGTCGGGTAAATGTCCTGAGGGAAGTGGCGGACCCCATCAGGTAAGGTCTTTGCTTTTTCGCTTAGTACTTTCGCATCTGGCCGACTACTATTCCCTGTATCTGCACTTGGTCAGCACGAAAATTCATGGGCTCCATAGAAGCGTTTTCCGGTACCAGCCGGATGCGATTATCCGAAATGGTGTAATAGCGTTTGAGTGTGGCCTCATAGTCGTCGACCAGTGCAATCACAATATCGCCATTGCGCGCGATGTTGGATTGCTGAACGATCACATAATCTCCGTCGTGTATGCCGGCATCAATCATGGAGTCCCCAGTGACCTGAAGGACGAAGCGGTTCGGTCCCGCAAAAAGGTTCGTGATATTGAGTTCCATGCTTTGCGCAATGGCTTCAATTGGGCGCCCCGCCGCAACTCTTCCGAGCAGGGGCAAGCTCAGATCGCTGGTCGGTTTGCCGGTGCATTGCAGATTTTTGTTGCCTCCTTCGCTTTGCAAATATCCTTGGTCCAGGAGGGACTTTACGTAGCGGTGAATTGACCCCCGGGATGTATAGCCTACGCCCTCGGCAATTTGCGCCAGAGTAGGAGAGCACTGCTCCTCGAAGCAGTACCGGGCTATAAAATCCAGGATCTTTTGCTCGATTTCTCGCATAACAAGTACTGATATTTGTTCTCAATAATGAGAACAAATTTTACCGCACAAGTCAATACGCAAAAAAGCCTGGGTTTAAGTTCGCCTGATGCAGCCTGGAAAACTGCATAGCATTTCAAACAACAAGTTAGCGGCTAAAAGCGAGGTATTTCCTGTGGTGTCGTAGGGAGGAGAGACCTCGACCAGGTCCGCTCCAACTAGATTGAGACCCCAGGTGCCGCGAATTATTTCGATTCCCTGGGATGCGGTTAATCCGCCTGGCTCCGGTGTGCCGGTTCCTGGCGCGACCGAAGGATCCAGTCCATCAATGTCAAAGCTCAGATAGGTCGGGGTGTCCGATCCAATCGTTTCATTGATCTCTTTCATCAGCGGCACCAATGATTGATACCAACATTCTTCAGCGGGCACTACTCGGGCTCCCCGATCTCTTGACCAGTCAAAATCTTCGGCGCTGTAGCCCGTGGTGCGCAATCCGATTTGAAACATTTTCGCACACTCAACCAGACCTTCCTCTACCGCACGCCTGAAGATAGTGCCGTGCGCGATCTTCTCGCCAAACATCACGTCGTTAATGTCGGCATGGGCATCCACATGTACCAATGCCATCTTTCCATGTTTACGGTGCAATGCCCGCAAAATGGGCAGCGCAATGGTGTGGTCGCCACCAACACTCAATGGTTTGGCATCAGACGACATGACCTGGTCGTAAAAGTCTTCGATGATGTCGATGGACTTAAGTAAATTAAACGTATTTAAAGGGACATCACCGACATCGCCAACCTGAAAGCTGTCAAACGGCGCGGCGCGGGTATACATGCCGTAAGGACGAATCAGCACAGATTCACCGCGAATTTCTCGTGGTCCAAATCGTGTGCCAGAACGATTACTGGTGCCGATATCCAGAGGCACGCCAATAATGGCGATATCCAGATTCTTTGCAGAGGGATGAGAAGGTAACCGGAACATAGTGCCAGGACCGGCAAACCGCGGCATTTCATTGCCGCCGAGGGGTTGATTGAACGATGAGGTCATAGTCAGGGCGTTATAGAGTGGGTACAGTAATAATCTAAACCTGAGAGATAGAGTACTCCATGCCGCCCCGTGTTGAACAGGATTGATTAAACAACACCGTCATATTAAATTATCGTTACTAGCTAAATTTTAATGATCTCCATGAGCATGGAAATTCAAAACGCGAGTAAAGAGCATGCGCCTGATCTGGCGCACCTGATTAATCTCGCGGGCGAAGGTATGCCAGAATACCTCTGGCGGCAATTGTGCGAGGGAAATGAATCTCCACTTGAAGTTGGTGCTAGACGCGCCGCGACAGAGGAGGGAAGCTTTAGTTATCTCAATGGGAAAGTATGTATAGATGAGGGTGAAGTGCTCGGCATGATCATTTCCTATCGCCAACCGGATCCCTATGATCTTTCGAACATTGATGACTATCCGGAAATCGTAAAGCCGCTGGTGAGGCTTGAAGCCAAGGCACCCGGGAGCTGGTACATCAATGCGCTCGCGACTTATGACAGACATCGTGGAAAAGGTGCGGCGCGTAGACTGATCATCCACACCGAGGATCAGGCTCGCCTCGAGGGTTGTCAGTCAATGAGCATAATTGTTGCTTCGGAAAACACGCGGGCAAAAAGCCTTTATGGGCACCTTGGTTACGCTGTTTTGAGCTCGTTACCGGTGCTGAAATATCCTGGCTGCTTGCACGGTGGCGAATGGCTGCTCATGACCAGAAGCGTTTTTTAGTTGCGCATTAACCAGTCCGCCATAGCCAATGCCTCCTTGTTGTGAGTGTTCTTAGTCGCACGTAACAGAACATAACCATAGCCCGGCAGCTGCTTGTTAAACGGCACACGTAATAATCCCGAATCGAGTTCGGATTGCATCATCGCATCCGCCAGGATCAATCCCTGCCCATCAATGGCAGCCTGGACCCGGACATTGGCGTCTTCAATCACCTGTCGCGGATTGTCGAGGTGATCACGCTCAAACCATTCCAACCATAAATCCTGATCTCGATTTTCTGACAACAGCGTGATTTGATTAAGGTGAACCGGATCTTTTTCGAGAGCGGTTGCCAGCTGTGGATTGCATACAGGAAAAAGTGGCATGGGTATTTCCAGTAAACGATCAGCACCAGATCGACCGTCACATACGCCCCACCGCATTGCGATATCAACTTTTTCGAGGACAAAGCTGTCTTGGTTAATACCGTGTTCAAATTGAATCGAAGTTTCGGGGTGCTTTTCAAGAAACTTGGCAACACGGGGGGACAGCCATCTGGCGGCAACATAAGTCGTCGCCGCAATCGAGACGTCATAGGAATTCGTTGGTTTCAAGCGCGCTAAACTGGATTGCAGTAAATCGAATGCTTCGCGGGTTGTCTGAAAGAGTTTCTGACCGGCATCGGTGAGATAGACCTGACGCACGCTTCGCTTGAAGAGCTGACAGTCGATTTGCTGTTCCAGCCGCCTTACCTGGTAGCTCACGGCACCTTTAGTGATGCAGAGTTCTTCAGCGGCCTTACTGAAACTGAGGTGTCTGGCTGCGGCCTCGAAGACCTTCAAACCGTCAAGTGGGGGAAGTGAGTGCTTCATCGAAACGATCTCTGAATACCAAGCCTTATAGTACAAAAATATTAAACCATAGTGTAATATTTTTCGTTTGTCTGAAACCCTGTTGTGATAAATAATGGAATTCAGTTCACAGCCCAAGTATATGTAATGGCTCAGAAAAATCTGCGAACCCATGCCCGGGTAGTGGTGATTGGCGGGGGCATTGCCGGAGCATCGACACTTTACCATTTGACCGAAGAAGGATGGTCTGACGTGGTCCTGATAGAGCGCGATGAGTTGACCTCGGGTTCCACCTGGCATGCCGCCGCGCAGGTGACACAGTTTGGCGGCAATCAAACCATGGTGGCGCTCAAACGCCACAGCATTGATCTGTATCGGGAGCTGGCTGCCGATTCTGATTTCCCGATCAATTACCACATTACCGGCGGGATGCGTCTGGCCTATACCGAAGATCAGGTGGATACCTACAAGCACTTTGTGGGTATGGCGGGTGGGATGGGGGTGGAGATGGAATATATCGATGCCGCCGAGGCAGGACGCAGACATCCGCTTATCAGGACCGATGGTCTGGCAGGTGCCTGGTGGGACCCTCTGGATGGCGACATTGATCCGGCGCAGCTGGTGTTCGCCCTGGCCCGTCGGGCGCGTAAAGCCGGGGCCGAAGTGTCTCGATTCAACCCGGTGGAAGATATTACTCATAAGCCTGGTGGCGAATTTATCGTGCACACACAGAAAGGTGACATTACCTGCGAGATGGTGGTGAACGCCTCAGGCTATCGGGTCAATGAAGTTGGCAACATGCTCGGAGTCACTCATCCCGTGACATCGATGGAACATATGTATTTCCTCACCGAATCCATCACGGCAATTGAACAGCTTGATCACCGAGTGCCGATTATTCGTGACCCGGGAGATGATTTTTACAGCCGCCAGGAAAAAACAGGGCTCCTGGTAGGGGTGTACGAACAGGGATGTAAAACTTTTGGTATGGATGGAATTGATCCCAACTTCACCAAGTCGTTGTGTCCCTCCGATCTCGATCGCTGCCTCGACAATATGGAGGGTATTTTTGAGCGCCTGCCGTGTTTGACCGAAACCGGTATCCATACCGTCATCAACGGACCGATTACTTACACCATAGACGGCGCCCCGTTGGTGGGACCGGTGCCTGGAGTGCGTAATGCGTTTGCATGCACCGGCCTTAGAGCGGGTATAGGGGAGGGTGGCGGCCATGGCAAGGTACTGGCGCAGATCATGGTTCATGGGGAGTGCGAATGGGATGCATGGTTTCTGGACCCACGTCGCTTTACCCGGTATGCCAATACCGAGCACACCTGTCTAAAAGCGATAGAGGACTATCAAAATGAGTTTCACTATCATATGCCCCATGAACACAGGCCTGCAGCGAGACTGGCGCGCACAACACCACTCTATGCAGCACTGGATCAGCACAACTGTGAGTGGGGGGTAGTCAACGGCTGGGAGCGAGCGCTCTTTTTCAAGCCAGATCCTGAATTTATCGACCAGCATAGCTATCGATTTACCCCAACCCAAGATGTCATTGCCAGAGAGGTCGAGAATCTAGCCGCGGGCGTCGGAATGATGGAAGTTTCGGGCTTTAACCGTTATGAGATCAGAGGTCCTGGTGCCGAAGAGTTTCTCGATAGGATGACCTGCAGCGCGATACCAAAGTCCGTTGGCAAAGTTAATCTTTGTTACTTGCTCACTGAGAAAGGCAATATTCTGACCGAGGCGACTATCGCTAAGCTGGGCCAAGATCGCTACTGGTATGGCTCCGCCGCTGGTGCGGAATGGCACGATCGCGACTGGCTTTTGCAGTATAAGCCTGAACACGTCGGTATCGTCGAGATGGCAACGACGCACACTATTCTGGTGGTGGCGGGGCCAAAATCCAGACAGTTATTGCAATCGGTTTCGCCGCGGTGTGATTGGTCCAGTCAAAGCCTCCCGTGGATGCAGGCAAAGGAAATGATAGTGGGGTACGCGGAAGTGATGGCAATGAGCGTCAGTTTTTCTGGTGAGCTTGCCTATGAATTACACGTGCCGAACGAGTATCTTTACCTGGTTTGGAAAACACTACTGGAGACTGGAAACCAGTTTGGCCTGGTGCAGTTCGGTCTTTACGCCACTGAGTCGATGCGCCTGGAGAAAGGCTACCGCCACTGGAAAGCTGATCTGATTTATGAACACAACCCGGTTGAGTCCGCGCTTGAGCGATTTTTAAAACTGGATAAGCCCGAATTCGTGGGCAAGAAAGCTTTACTTGCTCAACTCGATCGCGGGCATCGTAAGCGGTTTGTTTCGATGCAGGTAGATTGCGAGCATGCGCCCGCTCATGGAGGAGATCCTGTGTATCAGAACGGTCGTCAGGTAGGCAGCGTCACCTCGGGTGGATACGGCCATCGGGTGAAGAAAAATATTGCCATGGCATTTGTTGAACCCGATACTGCGGCTATCGACACTTCGCTTGAGATTGGCATTCTTGGTCAGCGTTATCCGGCGAAGGTGGTGGAGCCTTGTCTATATGATCCCGGCAACACACATGTGAGGGCCTGATGGAAGAGCGCAGACGCACCAGGCGAGGTAAACAGACAAGCCGTGAGGTCATGCATGCGCTGCGTGCTAAACCACCAGAAATAGATCCTTGCCCGCCAGGTCAGGTTGGAGGGCAGTATCGACCACTCAAAGAATCTGATATCCAATCGATCTATCACACTGCAATCCG
Source organism: Gammaproteobacteria bacterium (assembly GCA_024644945.1). GTDB lineage: Bacteria > Pseudomonadota > Gammaproteobacteria > Arenicellales > Poriferihabitantaceae > VYFG01. Next base: position 7,109 of record JAHEGU010000078.1, read on the forward strand.
CATACTTGAAGAACTGGGCATGGGCGAATCGCCCCAGGTGTTAACTGATCAGGCGGTCAACAAAGGTGCATTCCTCAACGAGCTGAATAGATTGTGTTTTCCGCAGTCAATGGTGGAGGACATCGTCGAGCGCGCGTGCAAGTCGTTTGTATTTTATGGTCGTGATCCCAAGCATGATTTTGAGGTCGGCGGAAACCGGGTTTATTTCGGTACCGGGGGCGCGGCGGTGCAGACACTGGATCTCGACTCGGGTGTATACCGCCCCTCCACGCTCAAGGACCTCTATGACTTCACACGGCTCATGGATACACTCAAGAATGTCGCATGGTTTACACGCTGCTGTGTGGCAACCGATGTTCCGGATAACTTTGATCTTGATGTTAATACCGCCTACGCGCTACTGAAAGGAACGACTAAGCCGATTGGTACCAGCTTTTTTATCTCCGAACATGTCAAGCCAGTAGTTGATATGTTCGACCTGGCTCTCGGTGGAGAGGGGCAGTTTCGGTATCGACCATTTTGTAAAGCCCACATCAGTCCGGTCATTTCACCGTTGCGCTTTGGTGAAGATGCGGTAGCTGTAACCCTGGCGTGTATGGAATCCCGGATGCCGATCAATAATATTGTGGCGGCGCAATCGGGTGCCACTTCACCGGCGACGATTGCCGGTATGTTAGCGTCGACTCTGGCCGAGACGCTAGCGGCGCTAGTGATGGTCAATGTTTTCGAACCCGGATATCCAATGATTTTTTCTAACTGGCCTTTAGTGATCGATCTAAGGACCGGCGCATTTGCTGGAGGAGGCGGAGAAATCTCTTTGTTGAATGCGGCTTCGGCGCAGCTTTCAAATTGGCTTGGTTTGCCGTCCGGTGTGGCGTGCTCTATGGCCGATGCCAAGGCCGTGGACGCGCAGATGGGGATGGAGAAAGCACTATCCGCGTTGTCTACTGGACTCGCTGGGGGCAACATGATTTATGAATCGTCCGGAATGACTGCGAGCCTGCTCGGCGCGTCTTTTGAAGCGTTTCTAGTGGACGACGAAATGCTGTCCCATGTCTATCGAATACTGCGAGGTGTCGAGGTCAATGAAGAAACACTGGGTTTCGAGGCGATTCGAGAGGCTGTGACCGGTGAGGGACATTTTCTTGGTGGGCAACACACCATGGATGCCATGCAAAGGGATCATTTTTATCCCAGCCTGTCTGATCGACTTGAGCCCCGGAGCTGGGAGGAGTCAGGTAAAACACAAATGTGGGAGCGGGCTAATATGCGGGCAAAGGAGATTCTGTCTGCACATTACCCAGAGTACATCGAGCCGGGTATCGATAAAAAAATCAGGGAACGGTTCGGTATTCTGCTTTAGGAAAGAGATGATCGCATTACTCAATACCGGCTAATGGTATAACAGCAGTCTTGCCCTTAATTTGTCATACAATTGGGAAATATCCAGTCTAATGTCGATATTCTGCTGCGATTTCAGTGATGATAACCCTGAATGCCTAATCTTCTGATCGTTTCTAACTGCCCATCAGACAACACCAGAGTGTTGCAAGAGGCAGTGGTACGTGGCGCCACTCAGGAGCAGTTTGAAGATTTGAATATTGTGAACCTGGAGCCACTGGATGCGGATCCCGACAACGTGTTGTGGGCTGACGGATTTATTCTTGGTACGACTGAGAATTTTGGATACATGAGCGGCCTGATTAAAGATTTTCTTGAACGGATTTATTACCCATGTCTCGAACATACCGAAGCGTTGCCGTTTGCGCTGTACGTAAAGGGTGGGCTGGACGGTCAGGGCGCTAAAACAAGCGTGGAGAGAGTCGTCACCGGCCTGCGATGGAAACATATTCGTGAGCCACTGGTGATGAAAGGGGACTTTTGTGATGGCTTTGTGTCTGACTGCGAAGAATTGGGTCTGACGATGGCTGCGGGTCTGGATGCGGGGATTTTCTAGTTTGGCAAACAGATGGACTTAAAATTTCGACATTGGCGCTTGAGCGAAGCTTCAGGTTAATCCGATATAGCCTGCCGAAATCTATTCCTTTGCCACGAACTGTATAGACTGATGGGCTGTCCTTCTGGTATGGCGTCTCTTGAGCGGGGAGTTAAGGAATCGATTCAATGCTGCGAGCAACAGCTTTGCTTGGGTTTTTGGCAGTAGATTTACCTCTTCTCGGACCGCCACCGCAGTTTTCAACCAGTGCACGGATACGATGTATTCTCCCAGCCCGTGATCCAGCACTCTGTCAATAATTTTCTGAATATCTTGGCTTGCTTCTTCAGCACTGGAGACTATAAGTTCATTTTCGGTCTTCACATATGCTGCATTGCGTCCACTGAAGCAGGTCATTTGCAGCAATCCTTGGGGCCATAGAACAGGAAATCGTGTGCACTGCTTGCGCACTGCGTTGCCAAAGGTCAGTCCATGGGTATAGTCCAGCCATCCAACGTTTCCTGAAACTGAAATATGTGTCTTATCCTGCTGCTGAATGTCATAGTGCAAGAGATTGTGAGCATTGGCCAGAAGTAACTGCTTATATATATCGTTCGGCGAGGCGTCACTGCATTCAAGTGTAAGATCGAGTGCGGAATTAATACCCTTGTAATGCCAGCTCTTCGCAACTGGAACGGATGCTTTAGCGTTACCCCAATTGTCCAGGGTATCCTGGTATTTTCGAAATTCCGGAATGCGATCCTCTCTGGTGGCAAAAATAATAGAGCGAACAAGTGAAAGTAAGATTGGTTCAATAATGTGGTTACCCAGATGGTGGATCAACTCAGCGGCTTTGGTGACATAGATTAAGGAATGCCCAAAATCGTTGTAGTGATTTAATGCCGCGTAGGTTAGCGCATACTCAAGATCACTAAATTGCAGTCCTTCTCGTAATGCGCCTCGAATCATAGCGATGGCATCGTCTTCATTTTCAGCTTCTATGGCTTGCAGGAACTTGTTTTCATCGTAATCGTATACTTCTTGGGTAAACGGATACTCTCTCTCACGCTTTACATCATATGCGGTGTGAGCCACGCTCTCCTGCAGACACACCAGCTGTATCTCCGGGTCATCGGTGTGCTCTTCGTAGATTGTTATCCAATCGGCCATTCCGGCATAGGCGTGCGTCCATCCAAACTCCATTTTTTGCCATGACCATTCAATGGCATTTCTCAATGCGTCCAAAGGGTCTCCCCCCAAGCGAACTAAACGCGCTATTTCCCTGGAGATTCGGTCGTAGGAATGATCATCAAATGCTTCCCTTAAGCTATTAATTATTGCCTGGTAGCGTTCATCGAACGGCGGATCAGCAACATTCACCCAAATCTCAGATCCACGGAGTTGAACCTGGTAGGTTCGCAATCGATCGCCTCCAAATAGATTTTCTCCGGTCTCGATATCAAACTTCCAGTTGTGCCAGTTGCAGGTTAGAACGCAATCTGTGGACAGGTTTCCTTCGGACAGAGGGTACCCTTCATGCGGACACCGATTGTCGCAGGCTTTTATGCCATTTTTTGTATCGAATAGCGCGATCTGTTTTCCGCACACTCGAGCCATCAATACGCCATTATTTTTTAACTTATCCAGTTCCTGGGCAAGCTGCCACTTCGGGGGTGTTTCGGTTGTATCCTCACTCATAATAATAGTAGTTCTCCTGGCTGGAGAAGTAATTTGCTTTCGATAAGTATAAAAGTTAAAGTTAAGTTTAAGTCAATAGATTTGTGCGTGAATTGTTACAGATGGTTGGACCTGGTAACTACATGACAATAGGAGAAACCGCAAAGAGGTGTGGGGTAGCCACTTCGGCGTTGCGCTTTTATGAACAAAAAGGCCTGATTCGTTCCGCCCGGGTGTCAGGAAACCATCGCAGATATCACCGCTCTATGATTCGTAGAATCTCGGTTATTCAAGTTGCACAAAGCCTCGGATTGAGTCTGGCTGAAATTAAAGATGCACTAGATACTTTGCCTGATCTGCGAACGCCAACAAAGAAGGACTGGGAAAGATTGTCAGCAGATTGGAGAGATCAGCTGGACCAGCGAATAATAAGTTTATCGAAACTGCGCGATAATTTATCTGGTTGTATCGGCTGTGGTTGCCTGTCGTTGAGACGTTGCAAACTATATAACCCCGATGACATCGCGGCTGAATCGGGGGCTGGGCCTCAATTTTTGTTTGATTGAATCAGGTATAAGTCATGCAGCGGATAAGCTGTATAAGTTGGCATCTGATCTTTCGGTTTACAATTTGGAGCTCGATTAAGCCTGACATGGCAAAAGCTGCCGTTCACCAGAATCGCCCTAATGGCTCAAAATGCTCCGATGCAGTCATTCATCAAACTGAATGAGTAAAGAGCAGCGTTTTGGAAAGCGGTCATTTCTTGTTGATCTACATCAACGATATCTCACATTCT
>JAHEGU010000137.1 GCA_024644945.1 Gammaproteobacteria bacterium
CCACGGAGGATGAAAATCCCTGTCTAACTGCGCAGCGGAAGCCAGTGCCAGCCAGCGCCAGTACCGATAAAACTGAACAGTCCAGTCCGGAGGAAGAGAAGAAGAAAGGTGGCGTGGGCGGTCTTCTCAAGGGCGTCATCGGAAAGTGATGGAAATGGACGCAGCCCGCTGCATACACAAGCGCTACAATCGGCAGAGGCCTTCACCGATTGACAGGGAATATCGCTTCCTGGCCGAAGGCGGGTTAAGGGCCTATAAGAAAAACCCCGCTGGAGCGGGAAGTTCCCCGGTTCATGTGGATTAATCAAATCTGACGCCATCGATCTCTCTCTGATACGATGCACGCTTCTGGAAACACCAAGGGTCCTGAAGATGGCTGATGTCCTCATAGAACGAAGAAGGTTTCCGCGCAAGCGGCTGAAGTTAACTTGTTATCTGCAGATTGGCTATGGCGTGCGGGCTCGCGGTTTTACCCATGATCTGTCTCAGGAGGGTGCCATGGCGGAGTTCCAGCAACTACCAAAGAGTGCGCAGAATATGACACCGAAAGCCGGCGACATGGGGTCGCTGATGCTGCAGTACCATAAACGGGGCGAACCTGAATCCATGAAAATCGGTTGCCGGGTCATGCACACACAGGCCAATTTTATCGGGCTTCTTCTATTTCATTTGAAGATGTCAAATCTGGACAGGCAGCATCTGGACATGATTCTGGAGGCAGAGTCAGGCGTGATCTGAGGATGTGTCAGAGCGCAGTTTATCTGAAATAGCAATGTGTTCCCTGACCCGGTCGATAAACGTTTTCCGCCTGGTGCACCAGCTGCATCCTGATTTGCGTGTTGGCGGCTACGGCCTGTTCCCCCGTCGTGCTCTGAACTGTCTTGTTCTGTATTCATTGCTGCAATTGAATGACCACTTGCAAGTATGGGCCGGATGCTCGAATGAATTATGCGAAAGTCGTGTCCTGTGGCTGAACCGAGAAGTACAGAATAGTTCTATATAATTCTCTTTTACACCATTCGTTCTCCGAGCAGTAGTAAAGTCGCCATTATGAGTGGATGTTGCAATAGTGATTGTTCCCTGGACCGGTTACGTGAACGGCAGCGCGGGACATTACAAATTGTCCTGGCTATCAACGCTTTAATGTTTTTGCTCATTGTCGCGGCTGCGCACTATGCCAAGTCATCATCCCTGCTGGCAGATAGCCTGGATAATCTTGGCGACGCATTGACGTATGGCCTCAGCCTCTACGCAGTTTCCAGGGGTGCCGCCATAAAGGCAAAGGTCGCGCTGTTCAAAGGAGCACTTATTTTGCTTGCAGCGCTAGTGGTTGCTGCTCAAATAGCCTACAGGCTATTTAACCCAAGTGTCCCTGTCTTTGAGGTTATGGGTATCTTTAGTCTATTGGGTCTTGCTGCAAATTCAATATGTCTTTTTCTTCTGTGGCGCCATCGCCGCGAGGATGTAAACATGAGCTCGGTGTGGGAGTGCTCGCGAAACGACATCGCATCAAATATTTCAGTATTCGCCGCGGCTGGTGCAGTCTGGTTCACTGGTTCAGGCTGGCCTGATATTGTTGTTGCGCTGGGTCTCACCTGGCTCTTGATGCGCTCCGCAATTCGTGTGATTACTTCGGCTATGACAGCGCTTCATTAGTATTTTTTATCGAAATACATCGCCGATAGGCAATCCAAACTTTTCAAATTTATTTAAAAATGTTGGATAGTGCTCAATCACTGATCTTAACTCCCCTCTTACCTTGCCATCGGATTCCACCTTTTCAATCTGGAATCTGAACAAGTCCTGTAATTTAACTTCGTGCAGGCTGTCCTTGCTCAAACCCTCAATCTCCGTTATGTGGGTGATCTTTTTAGACCCGTCCCTCATCCTTTCTTGATGAACGATTAGATTGATATTTGAAGTAATCATCTTTCTGATTTCCACAAGAGGCAAATCCAGACCACTCATCAATATCATGGTCTCCATACGAGCCAAAACATCATACGGAGAGCTGCCATGCACGACCCCAAGACATCCATCATGGCCAGTAGCCATTGCATTAATAATATCTAAAACCTCTTCGCTTCTTGCTTCGCCAAAAATCAATCGATCGGGCCTCATTCGAAGAGAATTCCTTGTTAAATCCTTCAAGGTCACCCCCCCTCGGCCATTTTCATCAACAGCCCTGGTCTCAAGATTCACAACGTGTTCTTGTACGGGGCGTAGCTCAGAGGTATCCTCAATAACAATAATTCGCTCATTAGAATCTATATACGAAGAAAGGATCTGAAGAGTTGTCGTCTTCCCGACACCGGTACCTCCCGAGAAGAATATATTTAAACGCCCCCTTATACAGGCGATTAACAAATCAGCGGCCGGCCTGGTAATTGTGCCCCAGCTTATTAGATCCTCGATACTTGTAACGGTCTTCATGAATTTTCTTATCGTTAAAATGCTACCTTGCTTTGCAATTGGAGGAAGGATGGCATTTAAACGAGTTCCGTCTGCAAATGTCGCGTCTCCATAGGGGATTTCATTACTGATATTTTTGCCGACAGACTTGTAAAGCAACTGAATGTGCTGCTGCAAATCCTTGTCATCCTTAAACTTAAACCCCACTAAAATCTTTTTTCCTGACTTTTCAACATAGATTTGATGAGGTCCGTTTACCATTATCTCGGATATCTCGCCGTCATTCATAATGTCTTCGAAAGAGCTATATCTTGCTTCTGAAGACTCTGTCATGTCTCCTCCTGAATATTTTAGTAAATGAAACGGGCGATACAGGATTCGAACCTGTGACCTTTTGCATGTCAAGCAAATGTTCTAACCAGCTGAGCTAACCGCATTGCGGTGGTTCCTCAGCGAGGGCGCAAAGTATACACGCTGCAAACGCTGCCCGGGATTGAAGAACCCTTCAGTGGGAGTGCAGGTCCGGCGGCGGAAGGCACGCGCGAAATTCGACGGGTCCTCGTAGCCGAGGGCGTAGGCCACGTCGATTATTTTGATGCCGGGATTGTTGAGCATTAGCACGGCGGTCTCGAAGCGTGTCCTACCTCTGAGGGAGAGGGGGTAACCGGCCGGATGGCCGATCGATATGGATTTTAGCAATCACCCGAAGACACCGCGGTTACCGTGCGGGTATTAACAGCCATGATATTGACGGCTATTTTTTATTGGTACTTGACTGATTGCCAGAATGTGCATACTTGTGACTATGAGAGCACTGTTAATAGCCCTGGTTTTTGTAGCGGTTTTCTATATTACCGGGATGTTTTCCGACGGGCATTCCAGCGTGCAAGTGGCTGCAATAGTACTGTGTGGATTAGTATTTATCTGGTATGCACTGAGAGCGATTTGCTGCGCGTGTGGCAAGAATGACAATCCGGGGTGCGACAAACCCCGCTCAGACGGTACCGTATGAACGCCAATGTGCAGTCATATGACGCTGCCTAGCGGTCAACTGATTCCGGACTAGTCACACTCGTCCATCTTTGGAAATTTTTCCTTTACAAGGCGAATTTTTTCGTCAATCTCGA
>JAHEGU010000138.1 GCA_024644945.1 Gammaproteobacteria bacterium
GAATCGGCTTCTGGCCATCCCCTGATCCTGGATTAGTGTATTTGAGCGTCGGTATACGGACTCCCCCAAGAGTCAGGAGAACACTAGTGTACACTCAGTGTTACAGGTTTGATCAATTCTGGATTCTTGCCTTTGCGTTGCTGTGGGCCGAATCGTCGTTGGCCGCCGGGTTTTATCTGAGCGAAGTGGGAACACCCGCCAGTGTCGGCACAGCAGGTGTTGCCAACCCGACTAATAACCAGGGTGCGGGTGCAGCCTGGACTAATCCAGCAGGAATGACCGGGCTAGAACAGGAAGCCAGCATGTCTGGTGCCATGCTACTGGTTCCAAAGATAGAATTTGATTCGAGTGTCGCTACTGCGGGTGGCAGTGATGGTGGCAATGCTGGCGATGTAAGCGCAATCCCGAGTTATTTTCATGTCAAGATATTATCCGACGACACTCGATTAGGTTTTTCTGTCGTCGCACCTTTCGGCGGCGGTCTTGATTATGGTGATAATTTTGTCGGCCGATATGCGATTCAAAATGTTGTCCTGGGTGGTCTCGCTTTTACCCCTTCCCTCGGATACAAGGTAAATGACCGTCTTTCACTGGGATTTGGGATTTCGATTCTCTATAGCACTATGGAGCAGGAAATAGCTATCAATACCCCCGGACCGGGTGATGGTCAGGCAAAATTTAGAGATCTTGAAGACTGGGGTTATCAAGGGATTTTGAGCCTGACGTACCAGTTGACGGCAGATACTATGCTTGGTGTTGTTTACCGTAGTGAAGCGGATATGGACCTGGAAGGTGATTTGAAAATTGAAGGATTGCCAATACCCGATTCAGATGTTGAATTATCCTGGGACAACCCACAATGGCTGGAACTGGGCCTGAGTCATGCACTGACAGATCAGCGAACACTTGCATTTAACCTGGGCTGGCAGGAGTGGTCAGCCTTCAGTGAGAATGTTCTGACGATTGACTCAGCCGGCGCCTCCCAGGTTGTGGATCGGAAATGGGATGATACCTGGCACGCCGGAGTTGCCTACCGACAGAAACTAAGCCCCGAATCGTTTTATTCACTGGGTATCAGCTACGAAAGTTCTCCGATTGAGGATAAATATCGCACTTTTGACTTTCCACTGGATGAAATATGGAAGCTGTCAGGGGCCTATGCATGGGAAGGCATAAACAAGTTTGACTATTCCGTTGGCGCTACATTATACCTGACGGGTGATGCGTCGATTGATCAAACGTCGCAGGGTGTTCGTGCGGCTGGTGATTATGACAATAATATGATGCTGTTCTTAGGCGGGACTTTGCGCTACGTTATTGATTAGTGTTGCCATGATGTAATCCAGTTCGTCTGCGCCTCAAGCGCTTATTACCAGACCAACCCGCCAAATTTCTGTAATCAAAGGGTTATGCGTATGAAATTCAAAACTTAAAACACCGGGGACAGACTACGTTTTACAGATCGAAACCGAAAAAACACAAAGATTGACAATTACGAGCGGCTTTTTATGGCCGGTTTCCCCCGTTTATCGACCAGCATCAATAGGGCGCCAATGGGTTCGGTGAATGGCAAGTTACCCCCTCTGTCAGGACATACATACTGTCCGGCATTCATGTGAATCCAACCGGACGAATTATCATCGCATCTGCGATGAGTGGATCGTTAATTAGCGGAGGATGTCAGCGTTATTTGATGTGGATGACTGCGACAAACTGCACAAAGCGGAGGTGCACCGGCCAGTGCTACTCACCAGCCGAGGGCGGGGGGTCGCCGTTGTCCAGTCCGTTGTGGATTACGAAGAAGGGCAGGAAGAACGGGCGTTCTTGCGTGCGGTTGTGGAAGGCCTGGCTGATATAGAGGCGGGGCGTGAGGTTTCGATCGAGGAAGCAAAGCGTCGCTTGGGGCTGAGTTAGCCGGATGCCGGAAATTACCGTTGCCTTGGCCGACTCGGTTCTGCGCGATCTGGAGGGGATAAGGGCATGGTACGCTGAACAGGGTGCACCCGAGTGGGTGACAGGTTGGTCGCGGCGATAATTCAGCAGGTAGAGCGTCTCGTGGTTCACCCGGATATGGGCCGCGTTGTGCATGAGTTTGATCAGCCATTTCTTCGAGAACTTATCCATGCGCCCTTTCGAATTGTTTACCGAAGAGACCCGGTACGGGTCCGGGTTGTCCGCGTCTGGCGCAGTGAACGCCTGCTGCGCTTATCACCAGACACACAGGGATATGACAAGTAGCATTGCCTTCTGTAATACAAAAAAAGGATTCACTGCAGTTTACTGAGCATCTCTGATCATGCGGGAGTTAGCTCAGGCTCAGTCAGCGGGTTTACTGTCATTTTGATTCATTTTACGCCAGCAAATCGTTGATCTTTGCCAAAAGTATGGGGTATCTCTTTTCGAGAATCAGTGGATGCAAATGCGCAGATAAGATTTCTTCAGCATATGCGGTATTCAATATTTTTTTGAATTCAGACTTCAAGAAGTCCCTGATACGTTTATCCGCTACTCGAACTTCTTCGACAATTGTCGTGCGATTATCAATGACATAAATGATGTCCTCAAAATCGTGACTGGTTCGGTAATCGCCGTTACCGCGGTGATTGTATGCTTCAAACTTTGTTGCCAGGTAACACGCTGCGGAGAGAATTTGAATCAATACTCCCTCGATTTGAATTTTTTGAATCGAATCAAAGCCAATCGAATACCAGCGATTCGTCGGTCCTCGCATTGAATCAGTTGAGGCCATGATATCCACAGCGATATCGTTATATTTATATGTGCAAATTGTGTGGCCTTGAATATCTGGATGGAACCCGCGCTCAGCCAGTTTGGCATCAAGCTCTCGCTGATTAAAATCAAGTAGTTTTAGGGTTAGATCAACATCTTGAGTTGGCCGGACTTCATCCGCGGCAGGGTCGTCAGCGTAAAGACTGATGACAGCACCACCAACGAAGACGACAGACTGATTCAAATCGCCAAGCGCTTGGGCGATTTCGGCGACTACACCGAGGTTGATTATTCTATTTCTCATCTAAGATACGCTTTTTCAACTCGCCGATAGCCAACATCTTTTCTCTTTTTTGGCCGACACGCAGTGCATCTACGAGAGCAAGCAAAGCATGCAGCTCGGGATCCTGTAATACTGCTTCAGGCGCCTGAGGATACAAGGGCATGATTGATTGGCCGCGCAGTTTACCTACGGCACAGGGCCAAACATAGTTCTCTTCGCTTTGAATCAATTCCGCCAGTGGCGGTGCTGAGTGAGAGGTGGGCACTCCACGCACAATGGCGCCGGGGCGCTGGGGAAAGACATAAGCGATGCCATTCTTGAGGAAATCCATAAGGGCGAGTCTGCGCACATGTTTGCCTGTCTCATCCAAAAGGCCGGCATATTTGGACCGCGCAACAGATTTGCTTATCTCGGATTGGCTAAGATG
>JAHEGU010000079.1 GCA_024644945.1 Gammaproteobacteria bacterium
TCAGTATTTAGGCTTGCGCCACTCTTGTGAGTGGAGTGGCTCAACATACGACCGGATAATGGGCCATTGACGCCAAGCAATTTCATTACTCTGGAATTTGTGCAGGCAAGTTTATATCCACAGCTTGTGGAGTTGTTCTGATTCAGCAGCAGCGAAACCAATCGTGCTTGAACAAGATACGCCTCATCTATGGATTCCGGATACAGCGCTTCGGGAATATTGTCCACTACGCTATGCGTTTGTCTGTTGCGGAACAATAATTGTGCAGATTGATTGATATTAATCATTTGCGTGTTCTCTCGTCATTCAACTGCGCAATATTTACATGAGTTCATCTTTACGATCGCGCGTTTCTCCATAGCGGTGTAACGCTGGCGCTTTGAGTCCGTTATATAAAGATTCAATGTTTTTATTTACCAGTTCACCCTGTTGCGCGAACAAAGAGTTTCCCTGTAGATCGCTGTCAACCAGGAAAGGGCCAAAATCCTTTACGCGGAACATCCACATGGCCTGAGCGATTCCGAGCTCGTCCAGCCAGTGAACCGCTTCTACGCCCTGTACGCCCCGGCCCAGAAGTGCTCCAGTCCCATAACCCACTGTAGTCAAGTAGACTGCGCCACGGGGAGCAAGAATGCTCTTATAATCTGCTGCCGGCATGCCGCCCTTGCCGATAATAATTTTAGTGTTGGTCAGATCCAGCCACTTTGCCAGGTATTTTGAGAATCGAAAACTGGCCGTCGCCGTTACACCACCTATATGGTACTTGCCGTCATCCTGTAAAGCCGCCGCTGGCGAGCAGTGAAAATTCACGTTGCTGCTAGCGATTAAACCTTCGGGCAGCTGACTCCCGCCGTTCAGGATGCGGTCATAAACACCTTCTCTGGCAGTGTATACAATGCCATTCAAGTAAACCACTGATCCCAACTTCAGGGATGCGATCGCTTCATGTGTAGCTGGAAGATCGAGACTGACTTGTTCTAACATGTTTTCTTTCCCATTTTATTTCCCTTCCCAAGATATGGTTTCACGTCGGTGGTAGGGTGTGAACCATTTCGGGTCAGTACGAAATTCAACGCTTCCGTCGGCGTTTATGCGAGCAGTGGCGCGCCGTGAGGACAAGCAGAATGTATGCACGCTAATGGGCATTCCACCGGTATGCGTGTGTCCCACTTCTATATGCAGATCGACAACCATGGATGAACCAACGAACCCCATCGCCCCCATTCCAATACTATTACCGATATCCATCAGTTCAAGTTCGAGCTCGGCAATTTTTGCATCAGGGTTTCTATCTCCGACAACACGCAGGCAGGCTGCCTGTTTTCCTAACTGCATGCATGTATCCTTGGACCCACCGAGCCCTATGCCGACAATAGCCGGTTGGCAGCACAATCCACGTTTTCCGAAGGAGATCAGGGTGTCGAGCAAAAATCGTTTGATACCATCGATACCATCTCCAGGGAACAGCATGCGGTAATCGGTGCCGAACAACCCACCTTTATGTACGGTCGTTATGTCGATCCAATCGACATGAGGCTCAAAGCTCCATTCCACTTCAGGTGAATTAATGCCAACATTGTTGTTGTGCTCGGTGCGCCAAAGCGGGTGTACGCGATTTGGCCTTAACGGTACATCATGTGTTGCCCGCGCCGTGGCGGAACGCATTGCCCGCTCGATTCCTGTAAAGCCGCCCTGGAATTGTGCTTTGTCCCCGACTTTTACGTAGTATCTTGGTAAACCTGTGTCAGCACACATGGGGCGTCGATCTTCGGTGGCCGCTTCATAGTTCTTAACCATGGTTTTGATGACAAAACCTGAGAGCTGCTCAGACTCTTTTTCTGCAACGGTTTTTATTCCATCTAGATAGTCCGCAGGAATGTCAATCGCGGCTTGTTTCATAATCTCGTAGCTCGCGAGCTCAATAACGTCGTTTGATATCATGGCTTCTGTTTCGCAGTTGGCTGAGGAGGTGCTCCTGCCTCACCCTCGATTAGTGATTCTCCCGGTCTGACAATCGTGAAATCTACGGGCGTCATGGTCTGTACGATTTGATCTTGATCCAGATGAATGCGTGTAAAGCTGGTAGTCTCTAAATCACCACTATCGGGAAAATCTTCTCGATAATGCGCGCCGCGAGAGTCTGTTCTGGCAAGCGCCGCTTCGGCAATGACTTCACTTACGGTTAGCAGATTATCAATATTCAACCAGTCATTCCATGTCAGGTTAAACGATCTGTCACCGTCCGCCAAACCGGTTTTCATCAGACTGGTTCTGCTTTGACGAATTTTTTCCAGACCGGTTTTCAGGATTTCTGCCGAGCGAACAATCCCGACATGGTCCCACATATTGGACCACAAATCCTCACGCAGTCCCATTAAGTCCCCTGGAGGTTGCTTGAAAGGGTATTCGGTTTTTGTAATCGCGGCATCAATCACGTTTTTATCCGGGTCGCGCATTGGTGCACCAGCGGTATGGGCCGCGGCCATAGCTTCGCCGGCAATTCCGCCAAACACAGTAGAATTCGCAACACCGTTGCCGCCCAGCCGATTTGCACCATGTACCCCTCCCGCGTCCTCGCCAGCGACATATAGCCCTGGAGACGCAGTAGAGCAGTCTATGTCCATCTCAATTCCACCCATCATGTAATGTGCCGTAGGAACGACTTCTACACGGCCTCCCGCCAGGTCAAATCCGCAATCTTCGCAGCGTTTAACCATGCCTGGAAACTTCTGTCTGACATTCTCGACACCCAGATGCGCCATCTCAATAAATAATCCGCCCTGCGGTGTGGAACGGCCTTCGCGGATTTCGTTATACATGCTGCGAGATACGATATCCCTGGTCGCGCGCTCGGCAGCAGCATGATAGTGGCTCATGAAACGCTCTCCATTACCGTTTAGTAGATAACCTCCGGCACCACGCAAGCCTTCTTCCAGAATCGTACCGGTCATTCGCGTACTGCTGCCAGCGAGAATTCCGGTTGGATGGAACTGGACCATCTCCATATCACGCAACGATAGTCCATATCGTAACGCCATGGCCAATCCATCGCAGGTTTTATCCCCTGATGGGGTGTGGTAACGGTACATCGATGGACCGGCCCCGGTTCCTAAAAGGACGGCTCGAGCCTGGACAAATCGATATTGGCCACTACGTAAATCAATCATCAACACCCCTGAAATTCCCGAGCCATCCATCGCGGGCACTAACTCAACTGCTCGATGCTCCTCTAACTTTTTAAGATCTAAAGACCAGACTTTCTCCATCAACCGATTGATGATTTCGATCCCAGTTAAATCTCCTTTGTGCGCGGTTCTGTCAAAACTCTGACCGGCAAAAGCCTTCTGGTGCAAAGAACCATCTGGGTTTCGGTCGAAGAAACATCCGAGTTCGTTTTCGAGTTCATGTACACGTTCAATTGCTGTTTCGCATAGCTTCCAGGCAAGATCCTGGCGTGGCAGCCATTTGCCGCCTACGATGGTATCCATAAAATGGCGTTCAATTGAATCTCCTGGATTGAGCGCGACGTTATATCCGCCTTGTACCATTCGTGTGCAACCAGATTTTCCCAGTAGCCCTTTTACCGCAATGGTGATATCCAGCTGCGGATTGGATTGCTTTGCATGAAGCGCGGCGAATAATCCAGCACCGCCCGCACCAAGGATCAGTATGTCTGTCTGGAAGTTTTCGATTTTGATGCTTTGGATCCCCATTTTTACAAAACCTGTATCACAAATACTGTTCCAACAAACAGCGCCGCAATGCAGCAAGGTACCACCCACCCCGCGAGATCGTTAACGTGCCCTGGCCATCGAGTGAACTCTAAGAACAAAACTCGAATTCCAAAGAACAGATGAACCGAGAGCATCATGACCAGTCCCCACTCGGCCACCTTGACCGGGGTGAGATCGGTATAGACCAAAAATCGATCCAACCCTTGTGCGCCATCTAAGGCACTGCCCAATAGAAGAAAATGAAACGGAAGAAATAACGCCAGCGCTATTCCAGACACTCGATGTCCAATGGCTGCCAGGTAGCTTTTATGATTTCTTAAGGGATTCATGATGTTTTTTAAACTATCGCGGCCACCGCACGCAAACCTAACAGCAGAAAAATCAAAGCAAAGAGAAGTGCAACAATGTTTATAGTCAGAGGCGATATCCTGCTCCACTCCTGCAGAATATTCCGCAGACCAATGGGGGCGTGAACCGTGACCGACAATACAAACAAACCGTAAAAAACGGACCAGCTGATGCTGCCCTGTGTCCGCGATAGAATCTCGGCACCGCTTAATCCGTTGCGCACGGCGAACAGGATCAGGCCAAGGTGCACTAACACCAGCGGCCCGAGGATAATTGCCGAAATTCGTTGTGCCAGAAAAAGAGTGCGTTCCATTTCTCTTAAACGTCCTTTGGTAATCCTTTGAAAGCTACTCGTTTCAGACCCGCAATGCTTTCCGACGGATTCAGTTCAATAGGGCAGTGGCGGGTACAATTGCCATGGCTGTGGCAAGAACCACATCCGCCGTCACCAAAGGCTTGATCGAATGTTTGTTTTCTATCGCTGTGTCGAATATCGTTGATAAGTGTCCATGCACGATTAAGACCAGCCGGACCGATATAATTACGATTCCAGCTGACGACGTCGCATGCGCTGTAACAAACCGCGCAATTAATACATTGCAACCCCGCTTCTGCCGCTCGTCTTGTGCTTGATTCCGGATCAACCAGAGCTGGTGCATCGTTTCGGGTTTTTGTGCCGCTAAACGGAGCACCGGCGCGTTGCCATGTATCGATAAATGGCGCCAAGTCACAGACCAGATCTTTGATTCGAGGCAAATTACGCAAAGGCTCAATAGTTAAAACCCCTTCATGAGAGACCTTCTTTACGTGTGTTCGACAGGTCCATCGGGGACGTCCGTTAACGGTCATCGCGCATGATCCGCATACGCCAACCCGGCAGGCGAATCGATAGGCAAGGCCTGGTTCCTGGAAACGCTGGATCTCGGTAATAATGTCAAGGATCGTCTGATTCTCTCTGGACATCACTTGATAAGTGACCAGCTTTCCATCTTCCTTGCCACGCCATACGCGGACGGTTAATTCCTGAGTTTCTCTCTTAATTTTATTCATGACCGGGTTCTTGGAGAAAACCAGTGAGGTCAATTTTTTCATACGACGGCGCCGGGGCGCCGGGCATCAGTACATTAATGCAGGTCGGTCTTGAAGACTGCAGACTGCCAGACAGAGCGGAGTGTAATTGCGACAAATCTTTGACTAAAACTCCATTACACCCCAAACCAATTGCCGCCAGGTCATATCGCGTATCGCTGCTCAGTTCGCAGCCGAAGGCGCGTTCTTCCCCGTATTGTTCAACCTGGAGATGATATTCAGCGTTCCAGCGGGAATCATTACCGATCAACACTGTGAGGCCTGCGGATTCTCTGGCCGCTGTTTCGAACTCAGCGAGATGAAATCCTGCCGTACCGTCCCCCATGATCGCAAGCACCGGGGCTTGTGAGTGCGCCAGCGCTGCGCCGATCGCATAGGGCAATGAAGCACCGATAGCGCCCGACGGACCGTTAGTGATTCGTATACTACTGCTTGCAAATGCCTGCGCCCATTGCCCAAATTCGCCGCCATCACATATGAGTACGGTGTCAGGATTTTCCGTTAACGTTTGCGCGACGATTTCAATGATCTGTCTGCTGTAGCGGGCATCGTCTGATGGATTGATAAGTTGTCGATGTGCAATCGCGGTAGCGGCAGCTTTGTTCCAATTGCTGCGAGATAATTCAATGCTAACTTCTTTTTTAAGATGGTTAGCATAATTGAGCAACCCATTCATGGTGGCCACGGCGTTTGCTTGTTCTGTGAGTACAAGTCTGTTTTTAAATACTTGCTCGGCATGGGCTAATGCTGAGAGGTGCTCGGATACGACAATTATCTTGGTGGCGGGCATGAGGTTGTCTTTACCGAATCCGGACGTGAAGTCGACCGGTTTTCCTAGATAGAGTACGCAATCTGCAGTGTATAAAAGTTCCCGTAATGCCCCTTGAGCTGGATCCCGCAGCCCTCTCGGGCTCTCGAGAATAATGACCGGCGCATCCAGCGCTAATGAAAGCGCTTGTTGTTTATCCTTCCTTTTTCCTCTAAATAAATGCGGTCCCGCTAATATAACTGGGCGTTCCGAGCCGACAAAAACTTCTACAATATTCTCAATCTGCTCAGGTGTTGGATGACTGACTGTGGTGGATTGATCGACGCTGTTGTTATTCTCTGAAGCGATCAAATCTGAATTGATAATTGATTCAGCAACATCGACTGGCACTGCCATATGCACTGGACCAGGTATACCTCCCAATGCGGTCTGCGCAGCGGTTGCAAACACTTGAGCCGGATCATCTCCGTGAGACAGTCGGAAGCTGGCTTTAACAAAGGGACTGGCGGCTGCGATCTGGTCAAACTGCTGAAACGCACCTTGGCCGTCCTGACCGGTGGGGGAGTCTCCGCTTATCAGCATTACAGGGACTTCTGACATTGTGGCTGAGTAGAGTGCGCCCAGGGCATTTCCAAATCCTGGGGCAGCAGTGACCAGCGCGATACCCAGGTTGTTGCTTACTTGGGCATAAGCTTCTGACATAAACACCGCTGCCGCTTCGTGCCGTGTGTGCACCAAACGAATAGGGGAATCATTTAACGCATCGTAAATGGGCAAGATCTGGTTCCCGGATAACGAGAACACAACATCCACGCCAAATTGGCCTAGCGCATGGACCAGGCGATCGGCGCCACGAATTTTGCCTTGCTGTTGAGATGGTGGATTGGTCAATGTCGAAACTCTGGGAGCGGTCCACTATTTTAATTAAATAAAACTAAATAAACAATTTTATAAATTGAGAAAAAATAAAGATAAAGTTACAATTCTTAAACCATGGATATCAAGTCAATAAGAACTCTCGTATCAATTGCGGATCATCGCAGTTTTCAGGCCGCTGCCAATGTGCTTGGGATGTCGATATCCAATGCCAGTTTGCAGATACATTCATTGGAAGAGCACCTGGGGGTAAAGCTATTTAATCGGAGTACGCGTCCACCAAAACTCACCGAAGTAGGTGTCGAGTTTGTGCGTCGCAGTCGAGAACTGTTGTCTGACTGGGAAAGCCTGAGTAACAGCGTGATTCATAGTCAAACTCAGGGTGCGCTCAAGGTCGGTGCTGTGCATACGTCTGTAGCCGGAGGTGTTTCGGTGGCATTAGGTCGGCTGCGCAAACGAGATTTGGGATTGTTCATTCAACTGCACACCGCATTAACTCCCGAGCTCATAAGGCAGCTACAAAATCAATCCATTGACTGCGCGATCGTTACGGAGCCGGTTAACACTGTCCTGGATATGCGTTTCATTTCAATTGCCAGGGAAGAGTTAGGGGTCATCGCGCACCAGCATGCTTCTGGAGGTGGTTTTAAGGAGGTGCTTCAGAACAATCCTTATCTAAGGTTCAACAGACATGCCACACTTGCGCAATTAATCGACGCAGAATTGAAACGCAGAGATATACATGTCAATTCAACAATGGAGATTACAACTCTCGATGCCATCGAATCATTGGTCAAAAACTGTTTAGGAGTATCGGTGGTGCCCATAGGAAAGCATGTTCGAACTCTTCCCAGAGGTATCCGGACACTATCGTTTACCTCTCCACCACTGTTTCGAAATTTAGGACTATTGGTCAGAGAGGATTGCCCCCGAATGCATCTGGTTGAGTTTTTGCTGGAAGAGCTTAATCGCGCCTACTCATCCGCATCGACTGAGAGCTAAGATGTATAAGTGGGCATCTGATCTTTCGATCTACAGTTTGGAGCTCGATTAAGTCTGACTTTGGAAGAGCTGCCGTTCAACAGAATCGCCCTAACGGCTCAAGATGCTCCAGCCTGTGTGAAAACGTGAAACGAAAATCAGCGATGGGACAAAGGGTAAAATTTGCAGTTACTATCCTGCTTTTGGTGGGGTATCAAAAGCTTATTTACCGCTCTGGATATCTATTGTGGAACGCTGTCCCATACACCTCAATAACTTTTACGTTTTCACACACCCTGGCTCCTGAGCCGACCTTGAGGGAATCGCTAATTAACTACCTGGAGCCCCGGAGCAGGCATTCGTAGATTGTAAATATATGACTCAAAGAGCACAGACGGCAGGTGATTTTTCATTCCATGGTCGAGCTTGTTCCAGCTGTGCCGAAATTCTCAGCAAAGTATTTTCGCCACCCATTTGGGCAGTGAAATGCACGCCAATTGGTATCCCGGTCTCAGACCAGTGCATTGGCAGAGATATCGCGGGCTGGCCAGTCGCGTTGGCAATGTAAGTGAAGGGCGAGAAACGAGCCGTGCGCCGTCTTAGTTCCACGGGATCGCCATCGTATTTCAGAGTCCCTAGCGGTACCGGCGGTTTGCCTAAAGTTGGGGTAAGCCATAGGTCATAGGATTCGAAAAACCGACTGTACCTGCGCACCTCAGCTTGCACGTCTTGAACGGCCAAAAGGTAGTCAGTTGCCGATACCGAACGGCCTCGTTCCGCGAACGCCCACACAAACGGCTCGAACAATTCCGGAGCCAAGGGCCGCCCCAGGCGGCGCGACCAGTCCTGCATTGCCCATGAAACACCACTGGCGAGCATGGTCGTGAGATTAGACCAGAGACGCATTGCGTCATAGTCTGGCGCTTGTTCTTCAACCTCGTGCCCGATACCTTCGCAAAGTTTGGCAACGTCGCGCACTGCTCTGTCACATTCAGGATGCAGATCATCTCCGAGCGGTGTTGTGGCACTAAAGCCAATCCTGAATTTGCCCGGTTCCCGTTTGATCTCCTCGGAGTACGGTCGTTCTGGGGCGGGAAGCGAATAGGGCTCTCCCGTCATTGGCCCGGCTATCGCATCAAGCAGCGATGCTGTATCCCTAACTGTGCGTGTGACAGCAAATTCGGAAATTATTCCCCCAAACAAATCACCGTACAAGGGGCCTAAGCTCACACGACCCCGGCTTGGCTTCAATCCAATCAGGCCGCAACAGGAGGCAGGAATACGGATGGAGCCGGCAGCGTCGTTCCCATGTGCCATTGGCACAACGCGCGCTGCTACTGCGGCTGCCGATCCACCGCTGGAACCCCCGGGGCTCAGCGTGGTATCCCACGGGTTATGAGTGGCACCAAAACGTTCCGGCTCAGTCGTCGCGCCAATAGCGAACTCGGGCGTATTGGTCTTACCGATACACAGCAATCCCGCCGCGCGAAAACGTGATATCAGCTCACTGTCGTTTGAAGGGATATAGTCTCCCAGAAATGCACTACTCTCGGTTAATCGTGCCCCTTTTACCTCGGCCAGAAAGTCCTTAACTAGAAACGGCACACCGGAAAAAACACCCTCCAATGGCTGAACACTTGCGCTAGCGCGGGCCTGCTCATACATGGGGGTGATCACAGCATTGAGCTGTCCGTTGACTTTCTCCAGACGATAGATTGCGCTATCGACCAGTTCCAGAGCACTGACCTCTTTCTTCTTGACCAGATTGCCCAGGTCAGTAGCATCCAGCCTTCCAGTTTGTTCAGCGATCAAGGTCATTTTGTTCCCGCAATGGATTCGGCAACAAGTATCTTGAATAAAAGCTGATCAAGCAAGCTTGAAAACCGTGTATATCCGCTTCGGGTCGATTGCGATAATCCTTCGAAAATATGCCAAACGCCACTGTTAGCATAAACTTGCCTTCCTTCAAGTTTTCTTAAACGGCTGCTATCAGGAACCTGACGTTCGCTAAAATGGAATTAACGGCTCAAAATGCTACTGAGCCGACTTCCGCGGATTCGCTAATTGATTACCCCTAGTTGCCAATTACGTACAATTCCGGATTGCAGGTTGTTCGAATTTGATGCGCTTCAACTAAGGAGTAGCACTTACCAAAAACTGTCCCACAAGATATGTAATATCTACAGCTCCGTGTAAACTTGGCGCGACGAATATTCCGATGTGGGCAACGACAATATCGTTGTAAAAAACCTGCAAAGGAGTTTGAGCTCCATACTGAGCAGGGGTTTGAGAAAATTTTTGTGGAATTCGTCTAATTGTGACATAGCTGATCGTTTAATGAGAATTCGCCATTGCGTCGTATCAGCGGCACTCATATTATCGGCCTGTACCGCCGACCCCGAGCCATATGTGATTGTCACTAGTGACATTCATCTTTCTAACCCTACAGGGCGGTGGCCAACGACCACCAAACGGTTTGAAAATTTCCTTAAGAGCCTGAAGAATGCACCTCCGCAAATTCTTTTTGTCGTTGGGGATGTCATCGATAACGTCCGACCCTCTCCGACGGATGGGGTGATGGCGGGTGATGTAGATTATTGGTCTGATGAAGTCAATATTTATCGGAGCTTGCAGCGCCTAGTGCCAGAAACCCAGTTTCGGCAAACGCTGGGACCTGGACACGATTTCATCGCCCCTGTGAGCTTGGAACTTGCGGAGAAAGAATTGGGACCTCGAAATGGCTCTTTACAATGGGGCAAATACAAGTTTATTTGGACGACTATTCATGATGCCTCTTTTTGGCCCCCCGGCGGTCGGTACGTAAATAGCATGGCCAAAGTCGATTATGCATGGCTAACGAAGGAACTCCGGTCAACGCAAAATGCGATTTTGCTTTTTCATGTTCCGCTGCGTACGGAAATAAATTTTCTGTATGGAAAGTGGCCAGGTGGGCTGAACTTGACAATTGATCCGCGTGACCGTCTATATACTATCATTGACAATCACGCCTCCAGAATACGAGCTATATTCAATGGACATATCCATAAATTTGCTCAGTCAGAGTATCAGGGAATTCCGCTGTACCTCTGCCCATTTTTCGACCAAGATTGCTTTTGCAAAGTTTACGCTGATCCCAGGGCTTTGCGGATCGAGCCTACAAATTGCTCCTAAGTCATCAACTCATATTCAAACTGTAGGGAAATTCTACACGCTATGCTGACGCGCGGCGTGTTGTTCTGTGATAAATCATCGCTTTTCCACATG
>JAHEGU010000080.1 GCA_024644945.1 Gammaproteobacteria bacterium
ATCCTGGTCGATTTATGGAAGTCAGGCCCGGTCAGTCTGGCGGTTTTCTTCTGCATTTTTTTGACCATGTGGAGTATTCACAGCAGCCGGGTGCGTTGCCCCTATTTTATGAGTATAGTCATATTAAGGTTAACGTCACCGTAACGGACGGTGAGTTGGAAGATACGGAGGGTTTTATCTTTAGAAGGATTATGCAGGACTATACCTCCCAAGGATATTTTCAGCCGGGCGAAATTGTCATAACCACTGATCAGGTTCAAACGATTCCGATTACATTGTCAGAATTAGTTGGGCCGGGTGCAGTAACGGGAGCCAGCTATGAGGTTGAAAACGACATGGATCTGGCAGCCTATCATGACGTGGTGGCTGAGCTAGGAATCGATCAATCTGGCAATGAAGGGGTAAAGGCGGTTAATCAGATTAATACCCAGCTATATGCCGAGTGGAGTCTTGCGGGGGGTGAATACGATAATCTGAGGCCGACAGATTTACTTAGAAAAATGATTGACGAACAGGGGTGGGTGAATGAAATGCCAATTGGCGTTGAGCCTGGGCATGAATTTATTACTTCCTACGACAACTTGTCGTTTACCTTCAAAGATTCTGACGCAACATCAAATCTAGTGGAAATTGACGATTTGGATATTGATCAGTACGCAAGATTCAGTTTTCTCAGCGACCTGAATCAAACCTTCGCCTTAACCGGGGGCACGTTGGGGTACTTTTCATCCTGCACATCGGTAAAACCGGAAATCCATCAATGGGACGAGTCGATTGGCGCCTACATACAGCGGGGTAGTGTGCGAAAAGTTGGAAACGTCTTTACGGCCAATCGGGATTTGAATTCAATGCTGTGCCAGATACAGTTGCCCTCTTTGGGAAATCTTGGTCTAGTCAATCAGGCTGATTGGACAGCCAATATAGAGACTGTATTGGATAGCAAGAGCTTGACTCAGAAACCGTTGGATTTGATTGACAGTGATTACTGAGGGATTTCTGACTAAAGCAAAGTTTCTCTGATAATTTTTGCAATCCTGTTGATATCCTACTTTCTGCTGGATTTCGATCTTGCCCACCTTCTCCGCATTCGGCTACGCGGGATTCTTCGGATAAAATTGAGAACAATCAGGCGCTTGATATTTGAGCAATAACTTTGAAAAACAGCGCAAATAGATTAATTGGGATAAGGAGTAAGGACTCGCATTTGTGGTCGGTGAAATTGACGGCCACTCACGACGTAAAAAAGCCGTCCGAGGACGGCTTTGGGTTGGTGTTTGGTGGAGGTGGCGGGAATTGAACCCGCGTCCGCTGATCCTACACACACCGGCAGCTACATGCTTAGTCTGCGCTTTAAATTAACCGTTCAGCCAGTAGGCAGACAAACTTACTGTTCGGCGAGTCCGCTTACTTTTAACAGCCGACTAACAGACACAGCCGGCGAGCGATCCTGTCTAAGATGACCTTTCGAGCCCGGGCCGACAGGAGAGCCGGGTGAAAGGACCAGCGGGATTAAGCCGCTAGTGAGTAGTTGTCGTCGTTGGCAACTATAGTTTTGCAGCTGGTTTTACGAGGAACTCTGCACCTCGGCATGCTCCGATGGCTTCGCGACCGACGTCGAAGCCAGTCACCCCCATGGACTTTACATTATAGCTGCATATGGTGGCGTTTTGGGTAAATTATAGGGGTGGGGAGGGGGCCTTAATACGCCATGACAATCCTGATTCGGTATCAGGACGATATAACACCGAGCGCTTACATTTTTAGCAACCGCTGTTTATCACGGTCCCACTCCCTTTGCTTTATCGATTGACGTTTGTCATGTTGCTTCTTTCCTTTAGCCAGGGCGATTTTGAGTTTTGCGCGTCCTTTTGACCAATACATGGAGAGGGGTACCAGGGTATAACCCTCGCGATCGACTGCGCCGATCAATTTGTTGATCTCTTTACGATGCAACAGCAGCTTACGACTGCGGGTAGGAGTGGGGTGTATATGCGTCGAAGCCTGCTTGAGAGGTGAAACATGGGCACCTACCAGAAAAATTTCACCGTTCTGCACAATCACATAACTCTCTTTGAGCTGCAAGCGGCCCTCCCTGAGGCTCTTGACCTCCCAGCCTTCGAGTGCGATGCCGGCTTCGAACTGCTCCTCAATGAAGTAGTCGAAGGTCGCCTTGCGGTTGACCGCAATGGTGTTGGAGTCCTGTTTTTTTGCCTTGGCCATGCGCGTGGTTTGCCACGGTGATTGCAGACCCTGAAGTATAATCGACCCAGTAATCTATATGGTGGTGTAGGGATCTCCCCAATGTACAAAGTAGAACGTTCAGCGCTCGTGATGCATTCCGCGGCCCAGATGTATGAGCTGGTGAATGATGTGGATCGTTATCAGGAATTCCTGCCTTGGTGCGGCGGATCAAGAGTACTTGATCAAGACCAGGACGAGTATACGGCTTCCGTGGACATCGCCTTCAAGGGCGTACGTAAAACATTCACCACCCGCAATCGGGTAATACCTGATCAACGCACTGATTTGACCCTGATAGATGGGCCATTTAGCGATTTGTCCGGATTCTGGGCGTTCAAGGAGATTTCACCGGAGGCGTCGAGAATCTCGCTCGAATTGAACTTCGGTTTCTCGAGCAAAGTAGTGGAGACCGTGCTTGGGCCGGTTTTTCGGATAATCGCCGATTCCATGGTGGACTCGTTCAGCAAACGCGCAGACCAGGTATATACGAAACAAGGCGCATGAGTATTTCAATTGAGGTCGTGTACGCATTGCCGGAGGAGCAGAAGGTGATCGATCTGGAGTGCAAGCCCCCGATTACTATCGAGCAGGCTATTCGCCAATCCGGCATCCTCGAGGCGTTTCCAGAAATTCAATTAGAGGACGATATGGTCGGTGTGTTTGGTTACCGGCGTCCTCTGGATCACCTGCTTGAGCACCAGGATCGGGTGGAGATTTATCGGCCTCTTTACCTCAGTCCGACAGAAGCGCGCAAAATGCGAGCCGCATCCCGAAAAAGGCGACAAAAAAGGGGATAACTTCGATTCAGGGATAGTCGGTTAATACATTGAAAAATATAGAAAAATATCAATCAACAAATACCCGGAAAATGGCAGTCAATCCTATTCGGATTGCGTTTGCATTGACACCTTCGTTTTGGTATAAAGCGGCGCCTGATTTTTTATCGGCTTGCGTAATTAAGGGTCTACGCAACTCATGATCTCGTTCAAGCGTATTAGAGAAACCAAACATCAATATGGCAACCAGAAAGAAACCTGAACTATTAATTCACGGCGTCGCACCATACAAGCCAAAAAAGAGAGAAGAATACATGGGGCCGGCACAAGTAGAGCATTTCCGTCAGATCCTCGAAGGATGGCAAGCCGAACTTAAAGATGAAACCGATCGGACGGTGCATCACATGCAGGATGAAACCGCGAACCATCCGGATCCCACAGATCGGGCCAGTCAGGAAACTGATATGGCACTAGAACTTCGGGGCCGTGACCGCGATCGAAAGCTGCTGAAAAAAATCGAAGACACCATTACTTTTCTGAAATCCGGAGATTTCGGATTTTGCGAAAGCTGTGGGGTGGAAATCGGCCTCAAGCGCATGGAAGCCCGTCCCACCGCAACGCTGTGCATCGACTGCAAAACCATAGACGAGATCCGCGAAAAACAGCTTTCCTGAGGAATTGAGTTTTCGCTGCGGGCTTACTGATAGAGTTCGGGAAAGCGACGAATAAAACGTTGATTAGTGGTGTAGGGAAACACATCATGGCGTTTATGTTCCTGAATGTCTTTTTGCACCTGCTTCCAGTAACGCGGATCCAATAATTCAGGGTGGTGCTCGAGAAATTTGTCGCGCACTTTTGGGTGGTTGATGACAAAATGCTCGAACTGCTCTGGAAAAAAATCATCCTCCCCCACATGGAACCAGGGTTCACTGGATAGCTCCTGCTCTTCAGTCTGCGCTTTTGGAATGGCGCGGATCCGAATTTCGTTCATGTGACAGATCTCGTCGTAGTCGTAAAACACGACTCTTCCATGGCGCGTCACACCGAAGTTCTTAAGGAGCATATCCCCCGGAAAAATATTAGCGGCAATCATTTCTCGAATGGCATTGCCGAAACTGATCACCGAGGCTTCCAGGAGCTCCTCATTGGCATGGTCGAGATAAATATTGAACGGCACCATGCGTCGTTCGATATACAGGTGCCGGATGATCAACTGGCGGTCGTCGATGACCAGGCTGGAGGCGATGGATTGCTTAAGCTCGGTCAGCAGCTCGTCAGAAAAGCGGTGCAATGGAAAGGCAACGTGTGAGAACTCCAGAGTATCCGCCATCCGCCCGACCCGGTCGTGCATTTTGACCATCTGGTATTTTTCCTTGACCGTTTGGCGATCTACATCTTTGGGTGGAGCGAAATGATCTTTGATCACCTTAAATACATAGGGGAACGAGGGCAGGGTAAACACGCTCATCACCATTCCCTTGATTCCCGGGGCGATCATCAGTTTGTCGTTGGAGTGTTCAAGATGATGCAGAAACTCTCGATAAAACAGCGTTTTACCCTGCTTTTGAAAACCAATACATGTATAAAGATCTGCGCTCGACTTGGTCGGCAGGATAGATTTCAGGAAGCCGACCAGGCCTGACGGGACATCGGTATTGACCATGAAATAAGCGCGGGTAAAGCTGAATATCAACGCCAGATCGTTGATGTCGGTCACGACGGTATCGACATAAAGCTGCAGATCGTCGTTGATCAAAATTGGAATCACAAACGGCCGCGCTTCAAGCCCTACAAAAGCCCGGCCAACGATGTACGCGGCCTTATTACGAAAGAACAGCGAGGAGACGACATGCAGCTGTCGATGGGGTGCGGGACGCAATGAAGAGATCAGTACCGGGTCCAGGCTCTGTGCCAACAGGCGCACATCCCGCGCGATGTCCTGCCAGGGCCTCTCCAGGCCGAAGCTGAGGAGCATCTGACGTAAACAGGCCTCGAGACCTTCGGTATCAGGATAAAAACTGGCATATACCGGGTGATCCAGGTCGAGAAATTCCACAGCCGTACCCGGCTTAACGAAGATGTAATCGTTGTTATAGTAACGGCTATCAAATAGCCTGCAAAATACTGAATTATAGAAGCTTTCAGCGAGCTCCGGTTGAATATGGTCGTACAACAACCAGAGATACCAACGTTTGACATCCTGCCAAAGGGCCTGGTCAAACTCCTCAAGTTCGAAGTTTTGCTTTAAGGTTTCAAGAGCCTCTGTGACCCGTAAATCATAGTAATAAATCCTTTCTTTTCTAGCGGAGGATTCGCCTTCCCAATCAGCCTGCTCGAAGCGTGTTTTGGCTGCTTGGGTGATTTCCTGGAATAGCGTGAAGTGCCGATTGAATCCTTCTAGGATGGCCTCGGCAATTTTGCTGCCAAGTCCGGCATGATTATTGACGCGCATAGTAGCTACAACTTAAAACTCGAACATCAGAGTCAAAGGACCGTCATTCACCAGCGAGACTTGCATATTGGCGCCAAACACACCAGCGGCGACTTCTTTGCCCAGATCCTGGGCGAGCATAGTATGAAAATGCTTAAAGGCCTGGGAAGCGAGGTCAGGCTCCAGTGCATCAGTGAAGTCAGGACGACGGCCTTTCAGACTCTTGCCGTACAATGTGAACTGCGGTACTGCCAGCACTCCGCCCTCGATATCTTTCACCGAATAATCTAACTTGCCTTCAGGATTGGAAAAGACACGCAGATTCAGCAATTTGATACTCGCTTTCTGAATTTTATGATCCGCATCGCTACGATCAGCCTCTCCGAAGCCGGCGAAAAGCAGCAGTCCGCGACCGATCTGACCCACCGTTTCAGCGCTTACCTTCACATTAGCACTGGATACTCTCTGCAACAGCACTTTCATTTAATAAATACGTCCGGCCAGTTATCATTGCCACTATGAAAAGTCAGCCGAATGACGTTCTCCAAACCGCTATCGATTGGCCATAAAAACAATTCGTAATCCGCGACATCGTGTTCATGTTCACCCCGACTGGCACCGAACACCAGGAAGCGACCGTCGTTTGAATCTTTAGGCCAGTATTCGTGGCTGAATTCTCCAGGTAGATCCAACCATGGGCTGGCCTCTAAAGAGACAGGGTCGATGCGGTAGAACATAGTCTCCTGTCTGCCACCGTGCCCCACCTGGTATAACCATCTGCCGTCACTAGACCAGTTAAGTTCGCAGCCATCCAGCACCCCGCGAATCTGGCCCGCACCTTGGCCGTTATTCTGCCACAAGGCAGTACCCCAGAATCCGGTATTCATACCAATCGCTGACTGCTTGGCGGTAAATACAAGTTCACCTGTCTGCGGATTCAGTTCTGGTGAAGTGATTGGTGCGCCCGCCGGCATGCTGTTGTTTTCGCCGGAGCGATAGGCCAATTTCGTCTCACCGTTTGACAGATCATGTTGCGTCACCTGAACGCCATGATGCAGGTACCCCACAGTTTTGCTATTGATCCAGAAAGGATAGGTGGCAGATTCGGCCAGACGTTGTTCTTTGCCGCTGTGAAGATCCAGCAAAATAACGTCCCATGCAATGGTGTTACGTTGTGATACCCAGGGTTGTTGCGATCTTGAGAATACGATTCTGTTTCCATCCGGTGAGATTCTTGGCAGGGTTTCGGTATGGGGATGATCGGTGACTTTAGAAATTTGTCCCCCGGGCAGCTCCATTCTCAATATGTCGTGATTGCCGAATCGATTTGAACTCCATATTACAAATCCGGTCACCCCTGCCTGGTGCAAAGCATTGATAGAGTCGCTGGCAGGACCGCTCTCGACGGCGCGTAAATCTTTGCCGGCCGAAGGTGCAGAAATAGCGCCCAGTTTCTGATTGGCGCGATACTGCCAGGCCAGGGATAACCCGCCCACGATCAGAATTACCGCGGCGACTCCAAGCGCCCAAACCGGCCTGTTCGATTTGTCGGCCTCCGCGTTCTGACGGTTGCCGCGGCGGCCTAGCAGAATAACTAAAACCAGGCAGCATCCACCGAGACCGTAATCCACAATCTGGGTCCAGATATGCACACCCAGCAGAGCAAGCAAACCTTGTTGCTCGGATATGCCAAGGAGTGAAAACACCAGTGTCCCCCCGGCTTCGTAAGTGCCAAAACTCATGAATGTGGGGATAGGCAGGCTGGCTCCGATCTCCGCGCCGACAATCGCAGAAAAAATACTTACATGCGCTATCTCGGCAATTGCCGGTAGACTCGGTTTTGCGACCGCCATGAATAGCAGAAAAATACTACCGTATTTTAAGCTGCGGACAAGCAGCGACAGGATCAACACTTTGCCGAGTGTCCCGGAAGAACGCGTGGTTTTTATCGCGTTATCCAATCGCGTGACCAGCTCAGTCAGGCTGGTGAAGAGTTTACCTGGGCGACCCTGTAATTTAATTGATCGCATCCATTTTGCTGTCCAGGGCAATAACGTGGTTAGAGTGCCTGTGCCGATTACAGCGGTGGTTACCGCTACAATCAAGGCACCCCATAGCCATCCCTGGACGCTGTCTCCGATCAGATAACCGATAATGGTCAGAAGCACAATGATCGCCAAGGCAATAAAATCAAATATCATCGCAATCGCCAGCGATGATAGACAGCTGGCGGCGCTGACTTTATACACACGGTTCAGCAACGCGACGTATCCAAGCTCGCCGAGCCGGGAAGGCAGCATGTCTACAACCATATTTCGAAACCCCGTCACCAGCAACATATGCCAGAAGCTGGGCACTCTGGTTTCACCAGCGGCCTGCAGCAATATGCGGTAACGTATTGCCCTTATTACCACTCCGGTCAGATGCAAGAGCAAAAACAAAAGGATTCCTGAGCCAACGGTATTCGACAGCAGTTCAAGAATGTGCGGGCGCTCCGCGGGGGAGTGACCGCTTGAAACCAGAATGATTAGAATCGCTAGAATGAGTGCCGATACCCCTGCGGCCAATACAAAGCGCACCAGATGGGTGCTAATGGTGTCCTGCAGAGTCATGATAATAGCGCGCGAATATTGGTAATGATTGGTTTTTACACCCCGGCTGTGGACAGCATTCACGGTAGTATGAACCAGATGAAATTATACTAGATTGTCGTTGTTTCATTGTCGCTCAAGAAGGACTGGCGTATAGTTTGGTTTAACAAATTAAAGGTTAACCTCGCATGAATGCAGTTAAATGGAAATCCGTGCTTGTTATTCTGATCTGGCTAATCCCTGCGGCATTGTATGCACAGGAAATGCGTTCCGGGCTGGATGATCAGAATGCCCTGGCAGTCACGATTTATAATAAAGATTTAGCGCTGGTTAAGGATCAACGCCGAGTTACGATCGAATCCGGAGAACTCGACCTGGCCATACGTGACGTGAGCGCTCAAATCCGGCCGGAAACGGCTTTACTGACTGGACTTGACCCTAATTCGAACCTTGAGTTGATAGAGCAGAATTTCGATTTTGATCTGTTGACGCCGGAAAGTCTGTTAAAGAAATATGTGGGTAAGACAATTAGGACCGTCACCGTCAATCCGTCCAATGGTAATGAGACGATTGAAAATGCCGTAGTGCTTGCGACCAACCAGGGGATTGTATTGCAGTTTCCTTTCAGGATCGAAACTCAATTTCCGGGTCGGCTCATATTCGATGAGGCGCCGGAAAATCTGCGTGATCGTCCAACCCTGGTTTTGAAGTTGGTAAATGATAATCCTGAGCCACAGGAGATCCAGCTCAGTTATTTGACTTCTGGATTGTCCTGGCGCGCGGACTATGTTGCCAGCTTGAACGATGATGAGACCCAGTTTGACCTGAATGGTTGGGTTACCCTGACTAATAACAGCGGCACGACCTATCCCAATGCGCTGTTGCAGCTGGTCGCCGGTGATGTGCAACAGGTTGAACAAGTTTTGCCGCGAATGCGTTCAACTGCGGTACTGGAAATGGCGGCTGCACCTGCTGCCATGGACGAAGAGGCTTTATTCGATTATCACCTGTATACTCTGCAGCGGCCTACCACAATTGCTAATCAGCAAACCAAACAGGTGGCGTTGATGAGCGCGGGTGATGTGCCGGTGTCAAAGCAATACCTTGTTGATGGCCAAGGAGAGTTTTTTGGCGGTAGAACTGCAGCGCCAATAAAGCAGGATGTCGGTGTTTTTATTGAGCTAGAAAATTCTGAGCAGAGTAACCTCGGCGTACCACTGCCGGCTGGAATTGTCAGAGTTTACAAAAATGACTCCGCCGGAAGAATTCAGTTTATCGGAGAGGACCGAATTGACCACACTGCCAAGGATGTGGAGATCCAGCTCAAGCTCGGGAACGCTTTCGATGTGACTGCCGAACGCGTGCAGACCAGTTTCAGAAAGGTTGCGAGCCAGGGTCAATACAACTTTTCTGCGGAAATTGGCCAGAGAATCACTCTGAAGAACGCCAAGCAGGAGGCTGTTGAAGTAAAAATTCATGAAATGATTCCGGGCGACTGGAAGATCAATTCTGAATCCAGTCCGCACACTAATATTTCTTCAACCCTGGTGGAGTGGCGCGTTAGCGTACCTGCGGGGGGCACGGCCGAACACGAATACGAAACCCTGGTGAGGTATTGATGCAGCGTTTTGAGGAACTGCGTTTCGATAATATATATGCCAGACTTCCCACGATTTTTTATTCGCGGCATCAGCCCGCTGGACTAAATAATCAGTTCCTGATTCACTTCAACAGAGGTGTGGCTGATATGCTGGGTATTGACCCGGGCGAAGCCGGTCGTCAGGACCTGGTTGAGCTGGTCACGATGAACAAGCCGATGCAGGGATTTGAACCCCTTGCTATGTGTTATGCGGGACATCAGTTTGGGCAATATGTGCCAAGGCTTGGAGATGGCAGGGCGATTTTGCTCGGCCAGCTGCTGAGCGATCAGCAGGCGCGCTGGGATCTGCAGCTAAAAGGTGCTGGCAGGACACTGTATTCACGCCAGGGAGATGGTAAGGCGGTATTAAGATCCACGATCCGCGAACATCTTTGCAGTGCGGCAATGCATGGCCTGGGTATACCGACTACCCACTCACTCGCGATGTTCGGCAGTGATGAAGAAGTTTACCGGGAGCAGATCGAAACGGGGGCCATGCTGATTCGTGTGGCGCCGAGTCATATCCGCTTTGGTAGTTTCGAATACTTTTTCTACACCCAACGATACGAGGACTTGAAAACTCTGGCCGATTTCACTTTGGAGCACTATTTTCCTGAATTCTGGAAACAGCAAGATGGATATCTCGGACTGCTGAAGCGGGTGATAGAGAGCACAGCGAAACTGATTGCGAGCTGGCAGGCGGTGGGATTCTGTCACGGCGTCATGAACAGTGACAACATGTCGATTCATGGTATCACCATCGACTACGGGCCATTTGGGTTTTTAGATGCTTACGATGCAGGGCATGTCTGCAATCATTCCGATTATCATGGCCGTTACGCCTTCAATCAGCAGCCCCAAATTGGCCTGTTCAACTTAAGCTGTCTGGCGCAGGCAATGCTGCCACTGTTTGATGAAACTCCCGAAACAGCGGCGGAGCTTGCTACGGCCGAATTGACGAAGTATGAGGAAATTTTTGAGAAAGCGTGGACTGCGCAAAAGCGCAGAAAGCTTGGCCTTGTAGCAGAGCGACCGGAAGACGCCGCTTTGTTTGACGAACTATTGGATATGATGCAGCAAAGCCAGACAGATTTTTCGGTATTTTTCCGGCAATTGAGCGAAACCGATCCGCAGGCATGTCGCGATAACTTTATTGAACGGGATAGATTTAATGACTGGTCTCGTCGCTATACGGAGAGGCTGTCGCAAGAGTCTGAGTCTGGAACTGAGCGACGAGCTTCGATGCGGAAAGTCAATCCTGAATACGTGCTCAGAAACTATATCGCGGAAAACGCAATTCGCATGGCCGAAGATGACCAGGATTACACGGAGATCG
>JAHEGU010000034.1 GCA_024644945.1 Gammaproteobacteria bacterium
ATTTAATTCTATTCAAGCCCCCGGACGTCACAATCGATAATATAGTGGATTTAGCTAGTCTGTTTTGGCGCAACCCGGATCCTGTAGCTGTATCGGAGGACACGATGCTGCTCTATATGTATAATACACACAGCAATCTCCGGGCTTTAGCTTGAGTAGCTCACCACAACCCTTGCAGTGGTAAAACCGTAGGCAAGCATTGGTTGGCATGGTTTCTGATTCACTATGCCCGCGATTTGGACAAGTGATTGTGGGGTCAGAAATTGCGCTTATTGGTTCTTCTACATTGCAGATATTATTAATATGAATATCGCTAAAACGCGTAAGAGCACAATGTCAGTATAGCTGACTATCGATGATAAACCGATAGCGCCAAGCAGGAGAAACAACGCTGGCGACAACCCTCACAGCACTATTTAATAGTACAAGTTGTTCATTCCTCAATCATTGCCTTTTTCC
Source organism: Gammaproteobacteria bacterium (assembly GCA_024644945.1). Lineage (GTDB taxonomy): Bacteria > Pseudomonadota > Gammaproteobacteria > Arenicellales > Poriferihabitantaceae > VYFG01. The sequence goes on from JAHEGU010000034.1 coordinate 460, forward strand.
TTTTGAATTCTTCTTCGCTGATTTCCCCATTTGCAAATCGTTTCTTCAGTATTTCAATCGCCGACTCATAGCGGTTTGGAGTATTATCACTACTGCTGCTTGCTCGTATAAGTAAAACTACCGCAACAATGATCGCGATCCAGATGATCCACATAAATCCGTGACCATATCCAAAACCGTGCCATTCCCACATCACTGCCTCCTATAAGAGTTTGCTTTCAAGGGTGCTTAACTTCATCATACTGCTCACTATAATCAATTTTTTCTCAACCCAGCTTGACCGCCACTTAGTGTCGAGTAAACAACGTGGTTCTCTGGTCTCTATCAAACTGCAATACATCGTAGTCTTTGGGTTCGATACTGTTCATTCCTGGTGACATCGGCGGCATACCGGGTGCGGTCAGGCCGAGAATGTCAGGTTTTTCTTCCAATAGCCGCCGAATATCTGACACCGGCACATGCCCCTCTATCAAATAGTCTCCAATTTTTGCGGTGTGGCAGGAATGTAGTGACGGATCGGTAATTCCTAATTCCTGTTTGATTGGATTCATATCTTCTGTCTCATGTGTCGTGACATCAAATCCATTGTCTTCCATGTAGTCAACCCAGCCCTTGCAGCACCCACAGTAGGGTGATTTCCATACGGTGACCGGGATTTCTTCCGCAAGCGCTACGACGCTATTTACGAGACTCAACAATAAGCCGAAAATGATGCGATGCGTAATTTTTTTGTAGTAATGATTCATAGGGTTAATTTATTAAAGGACTGTTAAATTGTTCATTGAAGTTTGCTATGTTACCTCGATCTGCCCGCGGTACATTTGCATCTGGCAATGAAATGCATATTGACCCGGTTCTAAAGCAGGCAGGTTGATTTGTTGAGCCTGGTTCAGCGTCAGCGTCGAGCTGATCTCCAGGTCCGGAAACAGCACCTGATCCGCGCAGTGCGAAGGGTCCTTGCGCAGAAACTTCATCGTAAACGCTTTATGAGCAGGTACGATGATATGAGAAGGATTGTATACACCGTTTTCGACCAGGATCTCAAGATCGTTACCTGATATGGCTTCTCGTTTGGGCTGATACAGCCAAAACCACCAGACAATGGTGGCGATTAACGCAATACCTGCACCATTTATGATGATCGCTTCCATTGCCCCGATCAGTGCTCACCTGGCTTGAACAAGCGCAATCGATTGGCGTTCGACACCACTGTCAGTGAGGAGAATGCCATTGCTGCTCCGGCAACGACCGGGCTTAATAAGATCCCGAAAAATGGATACAGTAACCCCGCCGCGATCGGCACTCCTGCTGTGTTATAAACAAAGGCGCCAAACAGATTCTGCTTGATGTTTCGCAGGGTCGCTTTGCTGACGGCAATCGCGTCGGCAAGGCCATGTAAAGAGCCGCGCATAAGCGTAATATCCGCGCTTTCAATGGCAACATCGGTTCCTGTGCCAATGGCAAATCCCACATCTGCCATGGCCAGGGCGGGCGCATCATTGATGCCGTCTCCTGTCATGCCAACGATCTCCCCCGATGCCTGTAACTCGGTTATTTTCTTTACCTTGTCTTCTGGCAGCACTTCGGCAAAAAACTCGCTGACTCCTGCCCGCATGGCCACCGCGGCAGCGGTTGCCTGATTGTCCCCGGTCAGCATCACCACGCGAACTCCGCCTCGCTTCAACCGAGTGATCGCTTGAACTGAATCCTCTTTTATCGGATCGGCCACTGCAATGATGGCGATCAGTTCACCGTTCGCGGCAAGGAACATCGGTGTACGGGCCTCTGAAGCGAGTAATTCCGCTTTGGTAAGATGATTGCCGATCACCACGCTGCGCTCATGCATGAGTTTTTCATTTCCAAACAGCAACGAAATTCCGTCCTGGTTCTGACCTTCTACACCGTGCCCGGCGATGGCCTGAAAGTTTTGGACGTTTTGCCAGCGTATGTCTCGAGCTCTGGCTGACTCCAGGATGGAAAGGGCGAGAGGGTGTTCTGAGCCGGACTCCAGTGCGGCCGCGAACTGTAAAACTTCTGCTTCGCTGTAATCTGAAGTAAGCACGATATCGGTAACGGTCGGCGTCCCCTCGGTAATGGTGCCGGTTTTATCCAGAACCATAGTGGTAATCTTGGACGCGGTCTGCAGTGCTTCACCGTTGCGGATCAGTACCCCGGATTCAGCAGCTTTGCCTACGCCTACCATCACCGACATAGGCGTTGCCAGACCGAGGGCGCAAGGACAGGCGATAATCAGCACTGTAGTGGCGCTCACCATTGCGAAGGCCAAGGCCGGCGCAGGGCCAAAGTTTAACCACGCCAGTGCGCTCAAGACGGCGATAATCATGATCGCTGGTACAAAGTAGGCGGAAATCACATCGGCCAGCCGACCAATAGGTGGTTTGGAGTTCTGTGCGCGCTTCACCATATTGATGATTTGCGCCAGTGCTGTATGTTTGCCTACTCGCGTTGCCTTGAACAGCACTGTCCCCGATTTATTGATGGTTCCTGCGGCCAGCTCGTCACCAATGGCCTTCTCTACTGGCATCGGCTCTCCGCTCAACATCGACTCGTCCACAGCGGAAGTTCCTTCAACCACATTACCATCCACCGGAATTTTCTCTCCAGGACGCGCTCTAACGAGATCACCAACCTGGACCTCAGCTATCGGAATGTCGACTTCCATCTGGTTACGTATCACCCGTGCTGTTTTCGGCTGTAGCCCAATCAATCTTTTTATCGCTTCTGAAGTTTTTCCTCGGGCTCGGGTTTCAAGGGCCAATCCAAGGCTGATCAAACCTATGATCATGGCGGTGGCCTCAAAATAAACGTGGCGCGCCATTTCCGGCACCAGTGTCGGAAAGAGCACGACGATCATGGAATATAACCAGGCGGTACCGGTACCCAGGGCAATTAAAGTGTCCATATTTGCCGAGTGATTTAATAGCGACTTCCAGGCCCCGACAAAAAAATGCCTGCCAGGAAACAGCATCACACCTAGAGTAAGAATGCCGATCGCTAACCATGCGATACGTCTTGGACCGGTGGAAACTGACATGTCGCCACCCATCATCCCAAACAGCATGAGCGGTACGCCAAGCGAGAGCGCAATGACCGTATTGCGGATCAGATGCCTGTAATAAGTCTGATCGGCTTTTTCCTTTTCATCCTGCGTTACCGCTTCATCCTGGTGCTGCAATAGTTCTGCACCATAGCCGGCGGCTTCGACGGCTGTCACGAGGACATCTTGTGCGGCGCTGCCGCTTACCGTCACAGTGCGCGCCGCAAAATTCATTTCTGCGTGGGTAACCCCAGGCACATTCTTTAACGCGGTTTCAATCTTCGACACACAACTAGCGCATCCAGCGCCGGAAACCGATAACTCCTGCAGTGTCTCACCACTCGGATGGCGAATTGTCTGCGCTTCGATTTGGGCATTAATATTCATCGCACATCGGGCTGCATGTATCTAAAAAATCCGATATTCCTCATTGTTTGGCAAACAGAGAAACAAGAATAGGGCAGTCTGCCGCGCTTTCCATGGCGCCATCGCAGTGTGACGAAATGGCATCCAGCCGCTTTTTCAGTTTCTGCAGATCGCGAATTTTCTCGGATATTTCCTCAATATGTGCTTCTGTAAGCTCTTTGACCTCTGCTCTAGTGTGCTGCTTGGGACTGTCAGAGAGGTTTAGCAAGTCGCGTACACGTTCCGCTGAAAAACCCAGCTCTCTTGCACGTTGAATGAATCGAAGACGACTGACATGTTCCTCGTCATACATTCTGTAGCCTGATTCGGAACGCGGAGGATCTGGCAGAAGCCCAATACGTTCATAGTAACGTATCGTTTCCGCATTACATCCGCTCTGTTCTGAAAGTTTTCCCCTTGTAATCATCATTAAAAGTATCAAGAATTGTTACGTTGAAGCCAGGCCTGATAGATTTCATCCGGCCATAGTGAAGTGAGCCAGATAATGATCGAGAAGATTTCATCATCCGATAGCTTATCTTTCCATGCTGGCATATTTCCGCCAATGGTCTGCGTACCATTTCGTATCGTGTGTGCCAAACCTTTTATGGGATGATGCCAGGTGTGGGCAGTGCCGTTTAGTGGCGGTGGCGGCAGATTTCCATCTTCTCCACGTTCCTGCCAGCTCTTAACCGTGCCTTCCGCATTCTGACCATGGCAGCTTGCACAGTTTTCTTGATAAAGCGTCTGACCCTGTTCGAGCATATCGGGGTCATACCCGCGAGGCTGTGCATTAGCGAAGACTGGAGTGACAAGGAAACCAATCGAAATATAATATATAGCTGATCGCCTAGCGTTCAATCTCCAGAATTTTCCATTGGTTCTGCTTATTATTTTCATGCTTTGAATTCCAATAGTTGGTCAGACCATACTAGTGACTGCGTTAAAACGCTAATAAGCATCACAGCGGAGTCAAACAGAATTTAATTTATATAATAAAGCCTGTAGTAAGTACAAGGTCAATAGTAGATTAACTAAAAGCTTCACTATTTTTATTAAAAATTAATGATACGTATTGACAGCGGTAAGTTACTAAACAGACTAGTGGAGATAAAAAAAGTCCAAAACAAGGCTTACGGCACCATGTGAGAAGGCCGATGTCTGAACTAGTCGGTGCCTGATGTAATACAGCTCGATTTTTCGTCCATACAGTAGTCAATTTGTCAATACTCATTTATTTTTACAATATACCTTGACTCTGTTCATAGTACAGGACCTAAAATCTGCTCCTACTGGGAACTTTCTATTCGCTCGATGTTCCTAGTTACTTAAATCAATTACAGCTTGTTGGCCTGTCTATGGGATCGACAGCAATTTATTACTGATGCGATTATCAAAAAGAACTAACAATCTGCAACTGATATGTTGCCTACTAGCGATCAGCCTATCGCTGGGTTCGATTGCGAGTGCGTCAATGATGCCTATTGAGGCTGGCGATGGGCTGATGCAGTCACAGAATCACGATGATCCGCATAGTAGCCATTTGCTATTGTCGCAGAGTGACTTGTCGCATGAAAAAATGATGCAATCTTCCGACCACACCGATTCGCAAGGCATCACCTGCGATATATTCTGTTCAGTACCTGCTTCGCTCCTACCTAATAATGATAATTTACCTGCGGCAACTCAGTTGACCGATTTTTGGACGATGTCCGAACCTTACGAATACATATTCAACCTCCATACCCTGTTATTTAAGCCCCCGCGGGCTTAACTCCTATAGATGGCCGCGTTGTATTGTGGCCAGCCACTCTTTCCAGAAAAAGCACTCTTACGGCTGCTTCTATGCCCAATGAGTGTCGGATTTATATCTATATGAGTTTTATCCATGAAATTAACGACTGTTCAATTTGTTGTTGCCGCTGCTCTGACGGCCGGCGTGGCACATGTTGCCGTGGCGCAGCAAGGGTCTGTACTGGACCCCATGGCGCACCCGTCGTCACCGAGTTTTGAATCTCCGTTTCCGGCGTCAATACTGCCGCTCGACGCCACATTGTCGTGGAAGAAGCGCTTTAACGGCGACGAAACATTTAACGAGAATGAAACTTTAGGTCAGAAAACCAGCATGACTGGTATGGGAAACACAGATCATTCTGGTCAGGGTGACTTAACGTCCACTGAGAGTAAAACTGGGATGGGTATGGATGCCACTGGAGTCGTGAAGCAGATTAAAGCAGGGCAGGGCAAAGTGAAAATCAAACACGGCCCAATTGAGCGCCTGGGTATGCCTGCGATGACAATGATGTTTAAAGTCGACGATGTGGCTATGCTGGAAAATCTTGAAAAGGGCCAGACTGTTGGATTTTCTGTCGACAATTCTTCAGGTGGTTTTACTGTGACGCACATTATGCCGATGGCGGGCGATAGTGATGGATCGAGTGCTAAACCCATGACACCTGGTGGGATGGACGCACGGGGCACAGTGAAGGCGATCCGAGTCAACCAAGGAAAAATAAAAATCGAGCACGGGCCTATTGATCGCCTGGGTATGCCCGCAATGACGATGATGTTCAAAGTGGAGGACCCGACGCAACTGGACGGTCTTGAAAAAGGAAGCACCGTTGATTTCTCTGTGGATAACTCCTCAGGTGGATTTGTGATCACCAATATCAAATCTGCTAACTAGGAGTGTAGCTACATGATAATCAAGAAAAAAATTAGAATGGTTGCCGTAGTACCTTCATTATTGATTGTTACCGCTTGCACGTCTGTTCCAAATGACGGCGGAATAAGCGAGGTGCAGGCGGTTTACAGCGACAAGATAAGTAATTCCTATCGATTACCAAAACTGGGTGAAGCACCCCCCATGGCATCTGAAGAATTGTCAACCCTGCTGCAAGGTCCGCTATCACTGACAGATGCTGAGCGAATCTCAGTCGAGTCCAACCCGATGGTAAAAGCAAAGCTCGCCAACGTGGGGATTGCGGAAGCAGATTATGCGCAAGCGGGTCGAATGGAGAATCCAGGACTGACCTACGAGCGGTTTTCCAGAGATGATAACGCAGCCTCGTTACTGTTTGATGTCGGCGGTCTACTCCTGATGCCTCTCAAACGGCAGCTGGAAGCCCGTCGGCTAAAAGTGGCTCGTTACAATGCAGCGATTGATGTGTTAGACCATATTGCATCTACCCGCAAGGCCTGGATTAACGCAGTTACTGAAAAACAACAAACGGTATTGATGGAGCGAGCCGTAGAGTCGGTTGAGACCAGTAATAATTTAACTCGTCAAATGGCGGCGTTGGGTCATAGTGGTGTCGTTGAGGCGGCCGAGTCTGAGCTGGTGGTAGGTGGCATGAAAGCTACGTTAATCAAGCAGCGGTTGTCGGAAAGTGCGGCCAGAGAAACCCTGATTCGACAACTCGGATTGTGGGGTGAACAAGCGCGGTTGCTTAAGCTGCCAGATCAGCTGCCAGACATCCCAACCAATCCGCTAGATATTCCTGCTGTGGAACAGCGCGCCATAGAAGGACGCCTCGATGTGCAGCTGGCCAAAGTGAATATCGAGGGTATGGCGAAGAATCTTAAACTTACGCAGCTGAACCCATTCCTGTCAGCGATTGAAGTGGGTCCAGTCAGGGAGGAAGCTGAAGGCGAGACGGGGCGGGGCTATGAAATTGAACTTCGGTTACCAATTTTTGATGCCGGCGGTGTGAAAACGCAAAAAGCACGCTTTGTTTTTGAGCAAGCTCAGGCTCAGGCAGAAGCAACGGCGGTAGCCGCGGCATCTGCGGCTAGAGAGGCTTTAAAAACCTATCGGAGTAGCTGGGATATCGCACAGCACATGCAAAGCCAAATGTTACCCCTTCGTCAACGTATCAGTTCTGAGCAATTGTTGAAGTACAACGGTATGTTGATTAGCGTGTTTGATCTGCTCAGCGACCTTTTGTCAGCTACCAATATGGAAGCCGACTATGTCAACTCAATTCGTGCCTTTTGGCTGGCTGATACTAATTTACAGAGTGTTCTTACCGGCGCCGGTAGCGCCGAGATGAACTTCGCCAGTGATGCCGCAATGGCTGCGCCTGGCGGTAGTAAAGGACACTAATAGAACTAATCCGAGTGAATAATCATGACTGATAGAAGACAATTTTTAAAAGGCGCGAGCGCTGCTGCTTTGAGCGCCGGTTTTGTTTCACGAACTGCGCTGGCCGCTCTCCCCGAATCTCCAATGATGGAGACGGCAGCAATGCAAGTGCCGGATGCCCCCAGTACGGGTCGACACTTTGACCCAGTGGTGACCCTTAACGGCTGGTCGCTACCGTGGCGAATGAAAAACGGTTGGAAAGAGTTTCATTTGACAGCCGAAGCTGTAGAGCGCGAGATTGCACCGGGCATGACGGCTCGACTATGGGGCTATAACGGCCAATCTCCTGGACCTACCATCGAATGCGTTGAAGGCGACAAAGTACGCATCTTCGTCACTAATAGGCTGCCTGAACACACAACGATTCACTGGCACGGAATATTTCTGCCGGCCGGCATGGATGGTGTGGGCGGGCTCAATCAGCCGCAGATACCGCCAGGTAAAACCTATGCGTACGAGTTCGAGCTCAAGCAATCCGGTACTTTTATGTACCATCCGCACGCCGATGAAATGGTGCAAATGGCCATGGGTATGATGGGCTCGCTCGTCGTCCATCCGAAAGACTACAACCAGCACAAGGTTGATCGTGATTTCTGTTTCCTGATGGCAGCCTACGACATTGAACCCGGGACGATGACAGCCCGTATTAACACGATGCTGGATTTCAATTTGTGGACCTGGAATAGTCGAGTATTTCCCGGTATAGACCATTTAGTATGCGGACTGAATGAGAAAGTGCGCGTGCGAATGGGAAATTTAACCATGACTAATCATCCGATCCACATACATGGACTCAAGTTTGAAGTTTCGTGTACCGACGGCGGGTGGGTTCCCAAGGGTGCCAGATGGCCAGAGGTGACTTCGGATATTGCAATAGGCCAAATGCGTGCAATTGAATTTATCGCCGATGCGCCTGGCGATTGGGCAATGCATTGTCACAAGTCTCATCATACGATGAATCCAATGGGCCACGATGTGCCTAACATGATCGGTGTCGATCAGCGCCAAGTTCAACATAGTCTTAGCAAGCTGCTTCCAGGCTACATGATCATGGGCGAGCGTGGCATGGCGGACATGGGCGAAATGATCATGCCACTACCAAGCAACACCCTGCCGATGATGACCGGAGAAGGTCAATTTGGCCCAATCGAAATGGGCGGCATGTTTACCGTGTTAAAAGTGCGGGATAACCAGAAGGCTGGAGATTACTCAGACCCTGGCTGGTATGACTATCCGGAAGGCACTGTCGCTTACGAAGTTGAAATTTAATTTTAAACCTAACCAATTGAGGACAACCGATATGAAAGCTATTCTAAAAACATTGATCGCTACGGCACTTGCGAGCGCATTTATATTTCCTGCAACTAACCTCTTTGCCAGTGGAAGCGGTGATCACAAACATGGTCATGAGGAAGAAGAGTTCGATCCAGTTTCAAACGAATTCGGCAGTTACGAACCTGGCATGAAAGCAACTAAAATTATTGAAATTGAAATGAGCGATGAAATGAGTTTCACGCCTGACGTAGTCAAGGTGAAGGTGGGTGACGTCATTATGTTTGAACACAAAAACAATGGGAAGCTCATGCACGAATTTGTGCTCGGTACCGCCGATAGTCTGGATGAGCATGCGGAAATGATGAAAAAGTTTCCGGGAATGGAACATGCGGAGCCGTATATGACACACGTTGCTCCCGGCGAACACGGCAAAATCTTGTGGAAGTTTTCTGAGCCCGGTGAATTCTCTTTCGGCTGCCTGATTCCTGGTCACTATGACGCCGGAATGAAAGGAAAAGTCATCGTTGAGTCATAGGGATTGAGTGAGGGGGTGCGGCGGGTTATCCGAATTCGGTGCACTCCCTAAACTTAACTCTAGATATATACTGATATAAAAAGGATCGAAAGCAATTAAATGGTTCTTCAATCGTGGTATTTGCTTTCTGCTTGTAGGAACCTTGAGGACACTTCGTGTAAATTAATTCAAACGGAGGATCAGAAGTTGACAACTGATGAAAAAAAATTAATCGCAAATTACTACTCCTTAATCACGCCAGTCAGTCAGGCAGTATAGTGAAAACCTGCCGTTACTTTAGTATTTCACGCCCGTTGTTTTATGTTTGGCGTAATGTTTACCGTAATCATCGGAGATAAAGACCTTAAACGGAAGAAACCTGTACCCAAAACTCATCCCAATCAAACGCCGGAGGAGATTGTCGAAAAGATTTTATATCCCAGGCGAAAATAACATTTAGGATCCACTCGGATCATATGGTATATGGCTCGTTATGATTCGATGTGGGTATCAGATACGACGATATACCGGGTATTGAAAAGACACGGTGTTAACCGTCTACCCAGACGACCTGGTCGAAGAAATATCCATACTAAACTTTACAACAAAGAAATGCCGGGCCACCACATTCAGATGGATGTTTAGTTTCTGATATTCAGAGGAAAGAACGGCAGAAAGCACAAACGCTATCAATACACCGCAATCGATGACTTCACTCGTGTTAGAGCCTAGAAGGTTTACCCGCGACATACCCAGAACAGTGCCATTGATTTTGTCGGTCATGTCATCGACAAGTTTCCGTACCAAATCCAGCAGATACGAAGGATCGAGGACATGGATTCCAGGCGCTGTTCCACTGGCATGTCGGAGACAAGGGTTTTCGGCATGTTTATATCAAACCCCACTCCCCGCAGCTCAACGGCAAGGTAGAACGACTGCATCGATCAGACGAGGAAGAGTTCTATCAGTTATTGAATAACAAAAATGACGTAGATCTCGAACAAAGGCTATCCGAATGGGGCAGTTTATAACTTTGCAAGACCCCATGGCGTCCACAATGGAAAAACACCTTACGAATCTCTCAGGGATAAGTTACTATGAAATTCAAGTGTCCAGCAGGTTCGCAACTAATACAGACCAGCTATCTGACGAATAAGAATTTTCAGGTTTTTGCGGCAACAGCATAGGTTAAGTGATGGCTGATCGCCGTGCCGCTCATTACTCTATAATCATGGTTCTGAAATAATGCAAAATTGAGATATATTCTTTTGCAATTTTGAGAATTGACTTAATGGTGAGTTCGAAATGAGTGGTTACTGGATTGTTCGTGTTTCATCAATCAAAGATGAAGAAGCGCTTAAAGACTACGGCCGATTATGGGTGCCGATTGGAGAACGCTATGGCGCTGAAGTTATCGCTGGTAAGGGAAAGATCGATACCAGGGTAGGGCCACATTACCCGAGACAGCTGTTGGTTCGATTTCCAAGTTATCAGGGCGCAGTGGCGTGTTATGAGGATCCTGAGTATCAGGTCGCGATGGTTGATGCAAACAAGGCTTACGATGGAGAGGTGCCGATCGTTGAGGGCTAGATCCTATGCTTGTGACGGTTTGGAGTGCATAAAAATTGAATCACTCCAAACCGTTGAGGCATGCGTAAAGTGAGACTGGTCTAGTACAGGTAGCCCGCTATTTGTCTGTGATTAGATCGTTTCCTTTCCATCCGAAGGAGAAAACGGCGTCGGATAACCCGCCCTCCAATCTTGCTGAGCAACAGACCGATTGCGAGCGAAACTGTATAAACGAGAACAATTGAGCCGTATTCCGTAATGGGATCTTGCCCGTTCAAGTTTAATTTGACAAAACCAAGCACAACTATAGAGATCCACGAAATGCCGGATATTGCGCCGATGGCGATCATAGTATCCTGCTGAAGATTAGTGAGCCCGCCAAATATTGATACACCGATTCTCTTTGCAGCCATTGGCATTGCCACATTGCTGATAATCAGCAAATTTACACTTATGACCGCGGTTATCGTGGTCATCGCCCAGAAGACTGGATCGGTCAGAGATTCCGGTCTGACATTAGCCAGGTACGAAATATAGATGAGGCTGGTAGACCAAAGTAGTGCGGTGGCAAAAATACAGGCCTTCACGGCACGTCTGAAACTGAGGAAGATTCGTCGGGTCACCACACCAGTGTTGCATAATTTGGACACGATCGTATCGAAGTAGTATGCCGCGCATATCCCGACGATCGTGCCAGTCAAGTGAATAAGTAGAATGGCATCGCCGAATTCCAGAGTGTTCACAAAATATTCCATAGTGTTAACCAAATATTCCATAGTGCCCCCCAAACAATTTATAGCTGAACTTGTTATCAATAAGGTGTCGAGTCACGATCATCAGACACCTCCCCGATTATCCGGCCACAAAAAACCGGATCGCGTTAAACACAATCCGGCTGACGCTACTTTGTTAACTACTATTTGTTAGTTTTATAGTACTCCCCCAACACACCTCCGATTACCGTCTTTATAGTAGGGACAAACATCGTAGGCCCGCTAGACAGGTTAACCGCGCAAATTCATAGTACGCAAACCAAGGCACAGTTGCAACTTCCCGGAGATCCGGGTAATCAAAAAAATCCAAACGAATCGAATTGCAACTACTTTAATCGTTTATATGCATCAATTGGTAAAAATATGCTGCATTTTAATCAAAATATATTGCCAAAGCAGCGCCTGGTACCTGTATAGCACTACTGCCGAAATTAAAAATTTTTACTGTTATTAAGGTGGTTTGGATTAAGCGTGGCGACATTGTCGATTGGGTTGGGGTTTGTATGCTTTTAGTTGTATCTTGCTCAAGCAGTACGTTGGGTGATTTCTATTGCCCGGTGTCGTCTGGGGTCATTCCCGGTAGCTTTGGCTGGGCCCTGCCTGTTTGCCTGGTTTCACGATAAAGAATATAAAGTCCACTAGCAACCACAATGCCGGCACCAAACAGGGTGGGTGAATCCGGTAATTCGCGCCAGATCAGGAAACCGAGCAGTGTTGCCCAGATAAGGGCAGTATATTCAAATGGCGAAACTGTTGCGACCGGCGCCAGTCGAAATGCGTTAATCAGGCAGAAGATACCTACACTGCCGAACACTCCCGCTATGGCGAATAAGCCAAATTCCGGCAGGCTTGGTGTCACCCAGAACAAAGGCGCGAATATAATTCCCGTAAGTGCCATACCGAACTGCGGATAAAACATGAGTGACGCGACAGTCTCTGTAGACTTAAGAGCGCGGGTGGTGATCATTAAAAATGCATAGACGGTAGTGCTACCAAGTGCTACCACAGACGCCCATTGGAAAACCCCGGCTCCCGGCCTGAGGATGACCAACACGCCAACAAAGCCGACGAGGATCGCAGACCAACGATGAAAGCCAACGGCTTCCTTCAATAACGGTACGGAAAGTGCGGCAATAATTATCGGGGCGGCAAAGGTAATGGCGATCGCATCGACCAGTTTCATTTGAGACAGCACCCAGAAGAAACTAACGCTCAACGCAAGCACCAGTATGTATCTGAGTCCATGGGCCATCGGCCGGCTGGTCTTTAACGCGGAAACCCCTCCTTCTAAATGAACCAGTAAAAACAGTACCGGTAGCCCAAACCAACTCCTTAAGGCCACGATCTGGCTAACTGAGAAACTCGTCGTTAACCACTTAATCGTTGCGTCCATCACTGCAAACGATGCCACTCCAGCAATCATCAGAAGAATGCCCAGGATAGGGCGATCTGTGTTGTGATGGGTGACGTTCATAATATTCGGCTGATTAACAAAAGCGGTGTATTGTAATCGTTGGGCGCAGGGGATGTTGGGGAAACAACAGCCATGAGATTCACTTATATTTGCCGAAAAGGTCGAAGTGCTGAAGAGGTCAAAACTGGTTGACGACGATAATATGAGAAAATGTTGTGCATGGATTTTGCCGGAGTAGAAACGTGTTATCCGAAAAATTGCGATGATTAGTCACGAGTCATCGAGCCGTTGCCATCTTTTGTTTTCCAATTGCACGGTAGTGGATGGAACAGGCTCGCCTGCCTATATAGCGGATGTGGCAGTTGAGACCGGTACAATTTGCGGAATTGGAGACTTGTCTGGGTGGCGCGCCGATCAAACCGTGGATGCACAAGGGCTGGTTTTAGCGCCGGGGTTTATTGATGTCCATACCCATGATGATCATGCGGTTTTTACTGATCGATCGATGGATTGCAAGGTATCTCAGGGTGTCACTACCGTTATTGCGGGCAATTGCGGCATCAGTCTTGCACCGTTTACTCAAGGTGAAAGTTTCCCTGCGCCTTTTCCTTTATTGGGTTCGGAGCAGGATTATCGGTATTCCTCGGTTGCAGAGTATCGACGCCATTTTGACCGCATGCCCGCGTCAGTCAATCTTGCCCTTCTTGCTGGTCACAGTTCGCTGCGGGTGTCGACGATGCTAGGGTGTCTGGATCGTTCGGCAAGTCATGCGGAGACTGAAGCTATGAAAGTAATGCTCGATGCAGCATTTGTTCAAGGCTGTATCGGGTTGAGTACGGGGCTCGACTATCCGCCCGCCCGGTCAGCACCGACTGAGGAACTTGTGGAACTTGCAAAGATCGTGGCTGGATATCCGGGTAAGGTCTTCACCTCTCACATCCGAAATGAGAGCGATCAGGTTATTGAGGCTGTTGAAGAAGTTCTTGATATCGGGCAGAAAGGACGCGTGCCGATTGTCATTTCCCACCATAAGTGTGCCGGTCGCAAAAACCATGGTCGAAGTGTGGAGACCCTCGCCGCGATTAATCGTAGAAAGAAGCAACAGAACATTGCCTTGGACGTCTATCCATATACTGCCAGTTCCACTTCTTTGTTGCCCCAATATATTCGAGAAGCGGAAAAGGTGCTGGTCACGTATTCAGATCCACATCCAGGATTTGCTGGCTGGGACCTTGAGGACGTGGCGACTGACCTTAACTGTTCTATCTACGAGGCGGCTGATCAACTGTATCCTGCCGGTGGTATCTATTTTCAGATGAATGAGAGCGATATCGCTCGTATCATGTCCGATCCGGCATGCATGATCGGATCGGATGGACTGCCAGGCGCCAGGAAACCGCATCCACGCTTGTGGGGCACGTTTCCAAGAGTGTTGTCTAAGTATGTTCGCGACGACGGCGTATTAACACTTGAGGCAGCTGTGCATAAGATGACCGGATTAAGCGCACAGACCTTCGGGCTCCAGGATCGCGGCCTCTTGAAAACAGGTTATAGGGCCGATCTCGTGCTATTCGATGCGGCTGTTGTCCGTGATACCGCGACTTATGAGCAGCCGGATTTACCGGCATCAGGAATAGAACTGGTTCTGGTCAATGGGTCGCCAGTATGGAGAAGAGGAGAGCATACCGGGAATCATCCCGGGCAATTTATCGAGGGTTAAAGGTAGATAAAATCGGGGTGCCAAGAGAAGCATCAGAAGGAAAGAGCTTTTATAGTGGAACCGCTGAATAATTTTAAATGGCGCTCGACGTATAGACTATCAAATCCTGTGCTTTTTGCTTCTAAAACGTATGCTCGCGCCCTCGTTTTAGTTGTGTTCGCGCTATTCGCAGTGACTGCCGCTGCAAGCGACGGCGAAATTCCAATCAGCGACTTTACCGATCACTGGGCAGGGCCGCTGTGTCTGCTGATCTTTGCACATTTAAAGTGGTCTTGGGCAATTATGGTTGTTTGCTTTGCAAGCATAGCCGCGCATTTTTATATTAACTCGGCAGCATTTGCTTGACCCAGAGATTCACTTGACCCAGAAATTCAGATGAATATTAATCGGGCGTATGGAATGAGTTGCTCATAGAGCTAACTGACAGATACTGAATTTTCAAAAGATAGGACCTGATCAAATTCTTTGGCGAATCGAGTATCACTAAATATCCATACCATATTTTTTCCGTCACGCAACTTCTTCACATTTGTAAAAATCCGTTTCTGTGATTCGAAGTTTAAGGCTGACAAGGGCTCTTCGATAATCAATACGTCAGGATTTTTAATCAATGCTCGAGCCAATAACAATTTTTGTCTAAACGTTTGCGGTAAATTCGAACCTGCTTCTCCGCAATGAAACTGCAAACCTCGGTTCAGAATTGTCTTTCCCAGTCCAAGCGTGCTCAACACCTGGTTTAACCGTTGATGGATTCGATCTTGCAGATGTCTTTTATCGTGAGCAATTTTTCCAAAAAGTAAATTTGCACGCACATTCATGCCTGATTGATAGCTATCCTTGTCTATAAACTGGATTATGTCGTTATCGTATCCGAGTTTATCCATAATCAATTTGCGTGCCGCGATAATCTGACTTTGAATTTCAGGTGTGATTAAATTCAGGCGGTGCTGGGCTGGAGATATCCGTAAAGCGACTGAAATTAATAATTTACTATCGCGCCCGCTGAAACTCTGAGTTCCTGCGGTGTCGATTTTCTCGATCAGCTCTCGGTATTGGCTTAACTTTGATGCTTCAATAAAGCTGTAGCGTATAAAGACATCGCTATCGGTATCGACATTTTCAAACAGTTCGATCATCAATCGGGTCGCTTCGAGACCGACATTGATTAAGTCTTTGTCCAATTCAGTTGCTGAGAGGATATCTTGAACATCTTGGGTAAATGTGAGGTCCTCAAGGTCCACAGCTATACCATAGGGAGTGCCGAACAGTAGATTTTCCGCAACGGTCAAATTCTGGCTGTAGGCAGTTCTTTCGAAAGTCTCGATTAATTTTCCATCATCCAAGTCTCGAATCGCATCCCTGACTTCGGTCCGTGCAGCGACGATCTCTTTCATCAGCTCCTGATCAGATTTTCCTTTGAGATATAAACGTTGAGCTAATCCCATAATGTCCTGGTCCAGTTCAACCGCACTGATCACCTCATCTTTAAAGACCTCGAAATCCTCTTGCGTCTTCATCCCGACAGTATAAAAGTCGACCCAGGAGGTTCTTACATTATCAATAGAATTCCCAGATCTTGTTGCCTCCACCAGTTCTGGTTCAGGCAATGCCACAGCCATGTCTCCCTCGACTGGTCGATGCTTGAGTCCATATAAGAGATTGTCCTGTACAGAGACATTGAGAAGTTTAGAACTTGGCGAACAGTACCCGATGTTTTTGCCCAGTGCCGCCTCCGGAAGATCCTTTACATCATAGTCATCGAATCGAAGATCGCCCAATACGGGCGGATCCAGGCCAGACAATAATAGTCCTACTTCTCTTCCGGTTTCCCCTTCGGCGCATAGTATTCCAGTGTGCTCGGGGACCAATAGATTGAAATTAATTCCTTCAAGCTTGCTATGATGGTACTCCGCTGTAAGGGATACATTGTTTCCAGATACCGATTTAGAAAAACGAAGGCCGGTCTCATCTATCCCAAGATGAAGTGCTTCATTCTGGATGTTCTCTGGTTCAAATTGTTTAATTATTTGAGCATACTTTACTCGTGTGTCTTCGGTGATCTGATAAAACTTGAGCAATTCCTTCCATGGCGGCCCGATGTCTTTGTATGCAGCCAGCACCGCAACTAGTGCGCCCAGTGTCAGCCTGCCCTGAAGAACTAAATACCCGCCTATGCTAAAAAAGAAAAATGGCGTCAACTGGCCTAGAAAATTGTTCAGGAACTTGATAAAGAATTTGCGTCGAAATATTTCGTTTCTGATTCTAAAAATTTTCCCGAGCCGATAGCTAATATCTGCTCGTTCAAGGTATCCTGTATCGTTTGCTCTGATATCCGCGGCGCTGCTAACGGTTTCACCAACTCTATACGCGAGTTTTCGCACTGACTTGACGCGTTGACGGGACAGCTTGTTAATCTTGCGCTGCAGCATAGGAATCAAATACGCTTGAGGTGGATATAGTGCTATCGCGGCTAATCCCAGCCATATATCCTGAACGAAGATAAAGCCCACGTACGTTAAAAGCAGCCCGCCCTGATGGGCCGGTAACGCAATTGAATCGCCAATAAATCCACCAAGGGGTTCGCTTTCGGAGGTGATCATTGGTATCAATTCTCCAGCGGATACTTTCTTGAAATGGGGAAGGGGGAATCTCAAGACGCGGCTGTATAGCGTGTAACGAAATCTACGCAACATCCGTTCACCAAGTGCACCCCGATACACGTTGATGACGTACTTGAGTATTCCATTGATAACGATCAGACCCAGAAATGCGAATGACAGCAGAAGCAGAAACTCGACCTGGTCAAATTCCATGTTAAAAAACACAAATCGATTCGATTGACCGCTTAGGACTTCGTTAATAATGGTTTTGGGTATCTCAAGGCCGATATATATAAAGGGCAGCGACATCAGAATCAGCGCAACCAGCCACAGTTGATCCTTCCAGGTGTGGTGAAGAATATAGCGATAGATGGACGCTTCCATCTTGTCTGAGCCAGGTTCTACTTTCCTGCTCACTGTCAATTCGAGGCGTGTAACTGTCGAAGCTTGAGTTCGGCAAGCTCTGTACTTGTGTCTTCTAGTCTAGTGCTGATGTCCTTCAATACATAAAGAGCGATTTCCGGTGTGCTGGTTATGAGATCGATAAAACGTTCTGCACTAATTTTTAGCACCAGGGCCTCGCTGTCCACGCGGACGGCAGCGGAGCGACGAACACTGCGTAATACCGCCATCTCGCCGAGCAACGCACCTGAAGTTTTCCTGGCCAGTACCACAGGTTCTTCAGTAGATTCGTCCAGTACGCTAACGTTGCCCTCCAGTACAACGTAAATACCATCGGCTACTTCATCCTGATAGAAAAGATAGTCACCGGCATTATAGCTGAATACCTCCGAGGTGAAAGCGAGCAGTTTGAGCTGTGATTTGTCCAGAGCAGAAAACAGAGGGATTTCTCTGAGCTTTTGCGCTTGTTCTAGTACGTCCACTTTTCGCTGGTTTTCATATGATCGAATCCGCAATTATTTCACGAATCGCGTTTCATTGGGATGTGCCGGACAAGGTATTAATAATCAAAGATTTCCATACCGGCGCTGTTCCGTTTTATGCTTAGTGCGGGTTTAACTTTCTACCGGTGTGAGAATGGTTCAATTGTTGTCGCAAGCCATTTAAAAAAGAATCCACGCGGGGGATCAGTACCAGATATCAGGTAGTTAAGAGTATAGGTATTGTTTAGGGAGGCGGACAGCATTCTTTTTCCCTGCGTGGTCCCACAGAATAGTATTTCGTCTCCGAGTCGCAGAGATTCAATATCTCTCGGGAGTATTCTCACGCCTTCATTGCGATCAATTGTAAGCGGAACACAGGGCAGAGAACCTGAGAGATTGTGCGGGTCCCGTATTATGTCGCCTAGTGTTAACGACTGTTGTTTCGCTAGAAACTCGGCTGCCGCTGTGGTTTCACCCGGACACAAATTAATTCTCCACATTTGTGGTATGTGGTCACCGACTGCATTCTGGAGCCGTTCGACTAATTCATCCGTCTGTTCTGGATCGCTCTTCTGTAATTTCTCTATCAGAGGCTGAACCATCGGCGAAATAAGAAATTTTAGTATTCGCCGAGCCGTGGTGAGACTGGATTGAAGGGTAAGATCTGCCTGTGCGGCGTCAAATGCGAGTTGGTTCTCGTGGTTATTTTGGCGGACTATAGTGAAAGCGCTGGGATTGAGTGCATTGACACACATCAATATTCCAAGATTGTCGGCGTCATGATTGGTGCCGGCTAATACGCCAGCTGCAGTTTCAATGCCGGCCTGCTTCAGCGTCTGGTGATCTGCATGCTCTTTAATTACTTGGGAATACTCAGGTGGATCCTTAATATGGGGGTCAACAATTGTGGCGCTGATACCTTGTTCGGCAAAATACTTGTTCAACCATTTACCCATGCGCCCATATCCACATAATATCCAGTGACCTTCGGGGACGACAAGGGGATGGCCCAATCTGACATCTGGCGCATGTACAAGCCAACTGTTCAAGTTGTGCAGCTTGGGGGCAGTAATCGACATATTTAAAAGCTGCGCGAATATCTCAAATGGATTGATAACCGTCACATTTTCAAGAGCGCTAAGATGGGATCGATGTCTCTTTGAGGTTGAACGGCATATTATTTGAATTGACGGATTGAAGAATTTTGCAATGATCGCTATTTTCAGATTGATATCTTCATCTTTAAATAGAATTACTAACGATTTGCAATGGGGAGATTTGATACCGGCATCAAGTAAATGCTTAGGCACACTCGCATCAGCACAAAGCCCCGGCATTCGCACACTATAGTCTCGCAGTGCCAGGGCCTTAATGCGTTCCGGATCGCCATCGATAATAACGGCGCGGGTGCCCTGGTCGCTCAAGCCTCGTGCTAGAAGGCTGCCTGTATCTCCGAACCCGCAAAGTATTACAAAAGGATCGGAAATACGTTTAACAATACGTGCAAATCGGTGTTCATTCAGGGCCAGGATAAAATGTGGATTTTGCAGTAAACGAATAATCGAACCCACAGCATACAACCACGCAATCACGCCCATATAAAGACAAACGATTGCCCATAGCCGTTGTTCGTCCGTAAACGCTGAAGGGATTTCTCCGAACCCTGTTGTGGTGGCGGTATAGGTAAAGAAGTAGAACGCGTGGAACAGGCTCATGTGACGGGTATTTCCATATTCGTCAATGCCAGGAATTAGCGCCATGCCAACGATACCAACAGCGTAAACACCTACGATCGCGAAGAACGGTCTGCGCATGAAGCGCAGAACCACCATTGCCACACGGTCAAGTTCCGATGTGGTGGCCATGAACTATCTCAGCGGCGGGACATTAGTGTGTCGCCGATCACGATTATGCAGGAAATAATATTGGCTAACACCGCACCCGCAGCAATAGAAACGATCATCGCAATAGTTTCGGGAGCGGGACCGGCGGCGCTCTCATTTTCAGCAACAACCCAGACGATCCTTGCCGCAATTAAGAGAAGATCTGCCACCAGGCTGGCTGCCAGCAGCAGAGCGCCGATCTGCGATCTGTCGCCCAGTTTCAATCCAGTGGTACATAGACTGACTAATATGGCGAGGGTAAGTATCCACACATTGTGATGATCGATATTATCGAAATCACCCATCACGAAGATGACGTTTAGTGTGAGCGCCAGGATGACGAAGAATCCAAAGATGACACGTTCAAGATTCATGCCGTTTCCTCCTAACTTCGTATGGTTTACAGCAGAATACTCCTGAATGTCGCTTATGTCATCCTCGTATTCCTCTATTTTCGGTATTCTGCCGGGTACTTAAATTTTTGACATGCATCAATTGTCTATACAAGCAGTAGGATAGGATTTACCGTTGGGAAATTTTTGTCGCGCATCGGGACCCAAGCCGTACGCTTTGTGATTCTCTCTTCTGCTTCGGGCGCCTGGGCTTAACAATTGGAAATCAATATGAAGTCGATCAAGCAACTCGTAGCTATGCTGATTATAGTAGTCAGTGTCATTTTTGCATCCCCATCACACGCCCAGTTTGGCAGTCCCTATGGTGCGTCGAGTAATCCAATGGGCTCGATGATGAATCCGATGTCAACGATGAATCCGATGTCAATGATGAATCCAATGTCAATGATGAATCCAATGTCAATGATGAATCCAATGATGTTTATGATGCCAATGTCCGGAATGTCTGCCATGACCGGGGGAATGGGCAATCCAATTATCCCTATGATGAATCCTTCTAACTGGATGAATCCAAATGCGTACATGGCATTCATGAATCCAAACGCCTATAGCGCGATGATGAATCCAATGTCTTATATGGCTTTTATGAATCCAGCAATCTATATGCAATTGATGAATCCAAATGCATATATGACGATGATGAATCCCATGCTAGGTTCAATGGGAATGACTGGTGGCGGCTATCCTGCAACTGGAAATATGTTTGGGGGAATGCCCGGATCAACAGGTTCTCAGGATCCACAAGCCTTTCAGAAAATGATGGAGCAATTCATGAATATGGGTAAAAGCACTTCTCAGTGATCTACACTGTCTAACTCACCCACCATAGTCAAGGAATGAGAATGTAACGCAATCATAAAAATGAGAGCGGTAAGCATGCGAATAGCGTCTATTCTATTTTATTTTATTTCTGGCGTGGCGCTGAACGTCACGGTGTCTGCGCAACAGGATTCAAGCTCGGAATTATCATCTGAAATTTTGGAAGAGCTTGCGCCGCAGATGGATAAAGGTCCGCGGTTGGTCGAAGAGTTATCTGAACAGGCACAACACGTGCGCCGACGGCAGCTGATGGGGTCTAGTAGTCGGATAATGCCCCCCAGTTCCCCCGCAACATAAAAAAGCGATGTTCGATCAGATGATTGGCATGAGCAGTATTTCAATGCGAGACTTGTTCAATTTTATGACATTCAAGTTAAAAGCCAATGGCGATCTTTCATTCGATGACGTGATCGAAACAATGGAACTTACAGCGAATGAGGTTTACTTCAAGAAAGTTGGTCACAGCGAATTCTGGAGGGATGTTAGCGCTAATTCAGGACTAACCACCCTGCGAGTGGAGATTCTGCAGTTTTGCGACGCAGCGGTTGGTCGGCGAATGCTGGATTTCAGCCCGGAGTTTTCGATTTTCATTCCCTGTCGAATCACCGTGATCGAGGATGCCACCGGCGAAATCTGGTTAATGACCATGGACTGGGATGTCAGCTGGCTGGCGAAGGCCTGGCAACCTGGATCAAAGTTAGCGCCTGATCTGGTCGAGGGTGCGCAGCGAATCCGGGACGCTATGACCGAGATAATGGAAGCGGAGGCTTCCGGCGACTGGTAGTTGGGGTAAGCGTTATTATTTATTGCCTAGAGTCAGCTTCGCAATCAGAAGTAACGCTGGAGCTGAGTGCATCAACAAATCAAACATGTCCATAGGTTCGGTCAGCGTACCAGCTCCCAGCATTTTTAGCTTTTCCCAGAGATGTGGTTCGGGAACGAATGGTGCTAGACCTAGTAGCACCGAGAAAATGAGTAACGGGGCTAGCGGTAATTTATCGAGTAGATTTCGAAGACCAGTCATCAATGCGTCAAGGCTTACTGATGAGAACCGTCATTCCATTTCGGCCGCTTTCCAACGACAATCTCGTGAGGCTGCCGTCAACCGCACGCATGCGATCATCTAAAAGCTCCGTGCTGACCATATAATTTCGTTCCGACTTAAGTTCTTCGAAGTCTGCGATTCTTACGCCGCTTGAAAAATCTCCATCCCTGGTGAAATACACCATCCATTGATTGCGTTCATTTTTTTCATCTAGTACAGAAATGCGAATTGTTTTAAAGTCAGTGCTCTGTTCATAGTCTGTGCGAAGATCTATGGAAAGTTCGGCGGCGTATCCGGGTGCCGACAACATGCAAAAAATCAAGAAGAATACAAATCTCTTCATCGTAATCTTTTTATAGTGGGTGGAATAATGGGACCTATTTTAACAGCAAACTATCGGCTGATCTGTCAAGATTACACTGGAGGGGAAAGATCGGAATAATGCTTTGATCATTGCTTGATGAGCATTTAGTATTTCGACTAATACTCAATTAATAACTGTAGTGGTAAAAATGAAAATCGGATTTATAGGTCTCGGAAATGTCGGAGGAAAACTAGCAGGAAGCCTTTTACGAAACGGATACGAAGTCATA
Organism: Gammaproteobacteria bacterium; assembly: GCA_024644945.1. Lineage (GTDB taxonomy): Bacteria > Pseudomonadota > Gammaproteobacteria > Arenicellales > Poriferihabitantaceae > VYFG01. The sequence goes on from JAHEGU010000034.1 coordinate 23,569, forward strand.
GTTAAGGATGTCGATCCGGCGCAGATTGCGCCGCTGATTGGGCAGGGTGCGCTAATTGGAGAGTCTGGCCAATCGATTGCTGAAAATTCGGATGTCGTCATTACCTGCCTGCCTTCTCCGACCGTGTCGGCACTCGTTATGGAAGAAGAAAACGGTGTGCTCGCAGGAATGTCCGATGGCAAGATCTGGCTTGAAATGAGTTCAACGGATGCAGATGAGGTTCGCCGTATTGGCGAAATGGTTTCAGTTAAGGGCGGCATTCCGATCGATTGTCCAGTATCCGGTGGATGTCATCGCGCGGCAACCGGGAACATCGCCATCTTTGCAGGTGGTGAAAGAGACGCATTTGAACGAGTACTGCCGCTTTTAACTGTCGTGGGAAAGAATATTCTGCACACCGGCCCTCTCGGAACCGCATCCATAATGAAAGTAGCGACCAACTACCTGGCAGGTGTGCAATTGATCTCTACCGGTGAAGCATTTATGGTGGCAAAAAAGGCCGGCGTAGATTTAAACGTCGCCTACGAGGCGATTCGAATTTCCTCAGGAAACTCTTTCGTGCATGAGACAGAAGGGCAGTTGATACTAAATGGCAGTTACAATATCAACTTCACCATGGATCATGAGGTCAAGGATTTGACATTGTTCGACGATCTCGGAAAAAAGCACGGCGTGCCGCTGGAATTATCTCCTCTCTGTGTGCGGATCATGAGAGATGGCTTAAAACGGTTCGGACCTAGAGTCTGGTCTTCCATGGTGGTGAAACGACTGGAAGACGATTGTGGTGTAGATCTTCGAGCGGAGGGATTTCCCGAATATCTGACTGACGAGGAACCTGAAGGCGAAGGCTTCGAGGTGCGAGTCAGAAACAGGGCATGACGAGCATTGCAGCAGACTATCTCGCAATCATAGACAAGGTTGCCAGCGCCGTAAGCTTGCCGAATATTCGACAGATTCATATAGCTTCCGTCTCAAGTCAGTCCGGAAAAAGCAGTAAGTTTGGTGCAATGATTCTTGAGAACGAAGTGGTAGGCCTGACCTTTGTTGATCTGGATGCCGCCAGGCAAGATCTTCTAACAATTCTTAAATCAAAAACCTATATTGGATGCTCACCCTGCGAGGTGGCGGCTCTCTATGCGGGGAATCAAGGCTGGCAAAGGGCTCTGGGCATGGCGGCCATCAATGCGATCAGTCAGTGTGTGTTAACGGGCAGTGGATGTTTGCTTCCAGATACTGATAACACCATGGGATTGTTGCAACCGGAGCAGGGTGATCACATTGGAATGGTGGGTTACTTCCCACCGTTGGTAGAAATGATAAGAGAAAAAAACATCGCCTTGACTGTGATTGAACTAGATGAAAGGTGGGTGCAGAGCGAGAAGGATTTCGAAGTCACAATTGACACATCGAAGTTGAATGCATGTAACAAGGTGCTGTGCACCGGCACCGTGCTCATCAACCATACTCTCGACAGGATACTGGGGCAGGCGAAAAATGCAGATGAAATTTATCTGGTTGGGCCAACCCTAGGGTGTCTGCCAGATCCATTATTTGACCGCGGCATAACTGCGGTTGGCGGCAGGCAGGTAGTGAATTGTGCCCAGTTCATTGAAATGTGGTGTGCCGGAGAATCCTGGCGAGCGGCATCGAAACGTTATCGAATCATTGCCGAATCCTATCCTGGTTATCGTGCGTTGATTGGTTGAACTGACGCTTACTAACAGTCATCTATACGTGCTGTTTATTCCGGAGCTGATCCAGAATCCCTTAGAAGCTGTCTAGCAAAACTGAATTAACCAGGCATCGATGATGAGATTCTGACTTTGCTCGGGGGTCGTCGGACAGATATGCCAAGTTCTTAGATAATAGGAGTCTGCGTTTGGTCAGGACGACTTATGATAGGGAAGAGAACTCTCTAGTAAAGATCTTTTTGTGTCATGCAATTCGCTATCTGTGACCGAATTGTGATGAATTCGTTATACGCTGGAAACAACTCCACTCGACCCTAGCAGTCAGATAGTGTCCATCATCTTATTTTTGACAAGAGGAGTTGTTATGAAAAGAATGCTCATTACTATTTTCGCGCTGGTCATAGTCATGCCTGCCACCCAGGCATTTGCGGCCAGGTACAAAATTGAAATCACCAACCTCACCAATGCTAACTTTTTTACACCCGTTTTAGTTGCTGCCCATCGGCACGATCTTGATATGTTTGAGGTCGGTGAGTCCGCCAGCGATGCGCTGCAGGCCATTGCCGAGGGTGGGGATACAGCATTGATGCAAACGGTCCTTGACGGAGCGGGTGCTGCATCATCAGTAGCTGAAACGCCGACCCTAGAGCCAGTGCTGGCACCGGGAGAAACTGCGGTGGCGCTTGTGGACGCCAAGGGTCGAAACCGTTTGCTGTCGCTGGCGGCGATGATTCTGCCCACCAATGATGCATTTATCGGGCTCGATGCCATAAATCTGCGGCGATTTTCTAATCGAACGGTGTATTTGTATGGGTATGACGCGGGAACAGAAGCCAATAACGAACTGCTTAATCCAGGAGCAGGGGGTGTACCCGGGGTTCCCGGAATTCCTGGTGATCCATCCGGGCTTGCCGGCAGCGGTGGTGCTGGAGTGAGTTCCAGCGATTTTAACGACACAGTTCATGTTCATCGAGGCATAGTGGGCGACGATGATGAATTTGGTGGTGTCAGCGACTTGGATAGATCGGCCCACCGTTGGCAAAATCCGGTTGCCCGTGTGGTCATTACACGAGTAAGGGGAAACTACGTGCTGGATTAAGAACTAATACCCGATCCGGGACTCAAAATAGACTGGCTCCAGCTGGGAGTTGGTCTATTTTTTTGGGATATGTTATGCAACCTGCTGAAAAGTACGCCCTAGTGGTAGAAGACAATGCGGATTTAGCCAAATTGGTGCAGCTCCATTTGCATGATATCAACCTGGAGACTGATATTGCCAACAACGGACAGACTGCGCTCGAAATGTTTTCTACCCGACAATACGACATGCTGGTGCTGGATATCATGCTGCCGGAATTAAATGGATTAGAAGTATGCAAGCGAATAAGACAGATAGACCGGCAGATCCCGATTCTCATGCTTACCGCAAAAGCCGAAGAAATCGACAAGGTGGTCGGCCTTGAGATTGGAGCGGACGATTACCTGACAAAACCTTTCAGTGTGGCTGAACTGACCGCTCGAATTAAGGCATTGTTGAGGCGGGCTGATCCGGAAAGATCGTCAAACCTTTGTTCGGGATCAGTAATTGTTAGCCACGGCGATTTAGAAATTGACCAGGCCAAACACCTGGTTAGAATTGGTGGAAATGAAGTGGACCTTACGGTCAGGGAGTTTGAGTTACTTAACCACTTCTTGAGACATCCTGGAAGAGTATTTACTCGTACTGAGCTATTGGAAAATGTTTGGGGATACAGCAATGGGGTATACCAACACACCGTAAATTCTCATATAAACCGATTGCGTGCAAAGATAGAGAAGGATCCATCGAAACCAGCGTATATCGTGACGGTCTGGGGTGTAGGTTACAAGCTAGTAGATCAGTAACCTCCGCGCGTTGTTCAACACCCTCTACTCAAAACTTGCCCTTGCGCTAACCATCGTCCTGGTTTTGGTGGGGGCTGTATTTGGCGGTTTTAGTTGGTATATCGGAAAGCAGCACGCTGACCTGGTAGTTCAAACATTCAATAGGGATCTTGCCGCAAATTTAATTCGTGAGCGAAAGCTGATAGATAACGGTGAACTCAACGAAGCTACGCTTAAGGAAACCTTTGATGAGTATATGGCGATCAATCCAAGTATTGAGATTTACCTGCTTAACAACACCGGGCAAATTGTTTCCCACTCAGCACCGCCGGAAAAAGTGGTCCGAAAGAGCGTATCTTTAATACCCATCAGAGAGTTTTTAGAGAACCGAGAGTACAAGCCCATTTTGGGTGATGATCCACGCAATAAAGAACGCGGTAAAGCGTTTTCGGTTTCGCCAGTCAACACCAGTGCTGGAATGTACGGATACTTATATGTCGTGTTGCGAGGAGAAGCCTATGACAGCGTGGCCCGGACACTGGAACAGCAGTACCTGGTCAGACTCGGACTTCAGGTGTTGTCTATCAGTCTTTTAGTCGGGCTGGCTGCAGGATTGATAATATTGTGGCGGGTGACTCGACGACTTCGTCGATTAACACTAGAAATTAATCGTTTTCAGCCCCAGAATCAACTCGTCCCAGCTTCAAAGACTCCGAGCCAGGGCGACGAAGTAAACCGGTTATCTCTTGCCTTTGAAGATATGTCAAACCGGATCCGTGAGCAGATTCGCTCATTGGAGGAAAATGATCGTAAGCGGCGGGATCTGGTTGCGAATATTTCACATGACCTCCGCACTCCTACTGCAGCAATTCTCGGGTATCTGGAGACATTGAAAGCAAGGGCGGCGTTGGCTAGCGAATCGGAACTACAGGATTATGTAGAGACCGCACTCCGCAACGCGAGCAGAATGTCGAAGATGATTGAAGAGTTGTTTGAGGTGGCTAAGCTTGAAGCCGGCGCTGCTGCCCCAGACTTGGAACCGATTTCTATTGCCGATTTGGCACAGGACATTGTGCATCAACAAGGTGTTCTAGCTAAACAAAAGAAGATTGCTCTTTCAATGGAGGCGCCTGCCGATCTTCCGCTGGTAAAGGCAGACACGGGCATGATTCATCGCGTGTTAGAAAATCTTGTCACTAACGCAATCAATCATCTGGGGCGGGCCGGAGAGGTGGTGGTGCGTCTTGAAAGACGGGCAGACTGTATTAATATCAGCGTCTGGGACAGTGGAAAATGTATACCACAATCAGAAGTCGCAAGACTGTTTGACCGTTTTTATCAGGGGGGTGAGCGCGATGAGCGTGAGCTGGGTGCAGGTCTTGGGCTTTCTATTGCGCATCAAATGCTTGCTTTACATCATACCTCGATAGAGGTGCGGAACGGTCAATCAGGAGGAAAGGCCTTTACTTTTAAATTACCTGTGGTGCCTTCTGCAGTATGTGATAATTCCGCTGGTTGAGGTGACCAATATCTGTATTTCTGCAAACAAACCGAACTGTAAGGAGTGGAAATGAGTCTTTTAAGCATTCGCAAAACCCATGTCTTGTTAGAAGAAATTTATCAGGAGATGGGTCAAAATGTGGACTCTCCGCCACGTAAAGTTACCGTGGCAGCGGTCATTCATAATCCCTGTGCGGGTGAGTACCAGGAAGATCTCAAGCCCTTGTACGGTCTCGGCGAGGAGATAGGTGGTTATCTAGCGGAAAAAGGGGACAGGCCCTGGGCGTCGAGCCGGATCAGGTGGAAAGCTATGGTAAAGGCGCCATAGTCGGTCTTGATGGTGAAATTGAGCATGCCGCGGCGCTCCTGCATCCCCGATTCGGTGCCCCGGTGCGCGCCGCAGTAGGTAAGGGCGATGATATTATTCCTTCGACCAAGAAAGTAGGGGGAGCCGGTTCCTCATTGCTCTTTCCAATTACCAATAAGAATCGAATCTGGGATTTTGATCGCATGGATGCCGCGGAAATATCCATCGCCGATGCACCCAGGCCAGATGAGATCCTTGTAGCCCTGGCCCTTGCGATTGGTGGGCGTCCACTCCATCGTACCCAAGCGGATAGCTGACCCATGTTTAAAGCGATCATCTTGCTTAAGAGAAAATCGGAAGCAAGCCATAATGAGTTCAGGGGTTGGTGGCTCGATCAGCATGCACCGTTGGCACGTCAGCTTCCAGGCCTGCTAAAACTGACTTTTAACCCTGTTTCGGGTGAGGGACAGTCGCAATATGACGGGGTATCCGAACTTTGGTTTGAATCGCGTCAGAGCTTTGAGGATGCCTATGCCAGTGAGATCGGTCAGCAGGTTGCAGCGGATTCCATGGCACATGTTAGTGAACGCACACGTCTATTCTGTGATGAATTCACGGTAAAGGACTAATCATTCAATGTATTGAAGGCTGCTGTAATGGCACAAATTCAACCTGATGACTCGTTTTAATTTCGGCGACAGAGTGCATATGGGTTGGTGTCCTGTGAATTGAAGCAGACTGCCATAACCAGAGCAAATACATTCGCTATCGAATATCTGTGAAAGAATGGAATCTGTACAATAGGACACTTCTTGATGACAAATCACCTAACTATTTAGCAACACGAAAATGAGTGAAGAGAAAACAGAACCGCAAAAAGATCAGCCCTTCCGATTTTTCGACAACCGCGAAAAATATCTTCTCTTTGTGACCACCACCAGTGAGAAATCCGTTACTGCTGAAAAAGTTGGGGAAGAGTTAAAATTTCTTACACCGAATCCTCCCGCACTGCGGCTATTTGATGCCGGAGTTGGCAATGGTGCTGTATTCAGCCGAGTGCTGCGGGATATGCATAGTCGTTTTCCTACCGTACCGTTTCTGGTTGTAGGAAAAGAGATCAGTATGGAAGACACCAGACTGTGGCTGGAGACTCTGGCGGATCGATTCGCAGAGCACCCACAAACCATAGTTGTCATGACCAATCTCTATTATGCAGAGGCACCATGGCTGGAGCCAAAGAATCCTGCAGATCGAGAAAAACTTGAATGGCACGATGTTGCGCTTGATGGCACAACTGCGCACGATTTCAGTCAAGAGATCGGTAAATTGGGAGAGAAACTTAACCGAGGATGGCAAACACGTTCAAGCCCGATAACCGGTAATCCGTTATACGTCACACCCTCTGTACTTGTGCTATACCGGCGGGATCAGGCATTCGCGATGCACGACATCATTCCGCGAAAGGGAAAGTTTGATGCTAATTTCGATTTGATTATCGCTGCACAGCCTTATCGGAGTCGAACTGACGCGAAATTTAAAGTTAAAAAGGTTTTGGGTCCACTGTCGGATTCATTATCGGTTAATGGTCGGATGATAGTTGTCCAATCCACGGGTCATGACCCGGGAATGGAGATTATCCGTAAAGTCTGGCCTACTGAGGAACCCTTTGCGACGCCCAGACATATTCTCATCAACACACTTAAAGAATCCTTCGTCGAGTCAGGAAACAAACAATATTCGATAGAAGGTACTGGTGACGATAGCGCGCTCTTTACTTACCATATGCATGCTTTGCCCGATGAAATAGGCAGTAATATTGGGACATCTACACTATTAGCGGCCTGGAACGCCGCAGTTTATGTGGCACAGATCGACGATGAGCGCATGAACGAAGTATTGCAGCTTGGAAGTTATCTTGATGCCACCCGCTCTGTGCTGCAGCGTCACGGTGGGCTTTGGTTTCAGGATGAGTCTTTTGTAGTAGTGCGAAGGAGCTAGGGAACTTTTACTCGCATAGCTTTTACTCAAATATGCAGCGCATGTTTACGTTCATGAGCTTGATTCAAACCTCAGCAAACTTTCTGAAGCTCTCTGCTAGAGGCCTCTGACCGCAGTGCGTCAGCGTCAGTGCGACCGCGTCCAGTGCAGGAAGACAATGATCCAGGATGAAAGTGATCCAGGACGACAGTCACTGTCCTTTATGCCTCGGCGATAGATTCGAGTAAGTCGTGCTGGGTAATGATTCTAGGCAATCCTTTAGTGTCACGCACCATTACCGCCGGGTTTTCTCTTGTAATCATGGAGGAAAGAACATCGAGGGTGGTGTTCGCTGGCACGAACTGAAATGGTTGCTGCATGATATCTTTTACAGTCTTTTCCTTTAGCCCTGGATCTTGAATTAATTGAGAAAGCAATTTGGTGTCTGACAAGCTACCAACAAATTCGTCTTCCTCATCAACCACGGGAAGCTGAGATACGCTCACTGAGGTCAACAAAGTGATTGCGTCTGCGACTAAAGCGTTTTGTTTGATTGTTGTCAGGGCGTCCTCACCGCTCTGCTTGCCAATTATGCTCTTGGCTGATGCATAATCGCGCTCTTCGAGGAAACCATGGTCCTTCATCCAGGTGTCGTTGTAGACCTTACCGAGATAACGGGTGCCGTGGTCGGGTAGAATAACGACCATCAGATCATCTTCCTTCAGATTTTCTTCAGCCCATTTAAGAGCGCCCCAGACCGCCGAGCCACAGGACCAGCCTACAAACATGCCTTCCTCACGAGATAATCTTCTAGTCATAATCGCGGCATCCTTATCGGTCACTTTGACGAAGTGGTCGATCAGGGAGAAGTCGACATTGGCTGGCAGAATATCTTCTCCGATGCCCTCGGTTAAATAAGGGTAAATTTCGTTTTCATCGAACTCACCGGTTTCCTTAAACTTCTTGAACACTGATCCATAGGTATCGATACCAATTGTCACGACTTCTGGATTTTGCTCCTTCAGATATCGTGCAATTCCGCACATCGAGCCACCGGTCCCTACGCCCGCAGCAAAGTGAGTGACCTTGCCATCGGTATCGCGCCAGATCTCTGGGCCTGTTGTCTCATAGTGTGCTACGGTATTGGATAGATTGTCGTACTGATTGGGGTAGTAAGAGTTTTCAATCTCTTCGTTAAGTCGCTGCGCCACTGAATAGTAGGAACGCGGATCTTCAGGAGCGACGCTGGTTGGGCATACAATTACTTCAGCACCTACGGCGCGCAGGATATCAATCTTTTCCTGAGACTGCTTGTCGGCAAGCGTAAATATGCACTTGTATCCTTTGGCGATGGCGCCGAGTGCGAGGCCCATGCCTGTGTTGCCTGATGTGCCCTCAATTATGGTGCCGCCGGGTTTGAGATCGCCGCGTTTTTCAGCGTCCTCAATCATCTTGATCGCCATTCGATCCTTCATCGAGTTGCCCGGGTTGAAATATTCGACCTTGGCAAGAATGGTGCCCTTGATTCCGCGATTTACCGAGTTAAGCTTGACCATAGGCGTATCGCCAATGGTGTCTATGATTGAGTCGTAATAGCGCATGAGAGGATTCCTGAGGTGGTGCTATATGTCCTTAGACCTGTGATGATATTAAAAATAGTGGAGAAATATGCAATTACAAGCTATCCAAAGCCTGTTTGAGGTCTGCAATTAAATCGTCAGCTGATTCGAGACCAGTCGACAGCCGCACCAGCCCGTCGGTGATCCCCGCAGCCATGCGCTCTTCTCTTGGCATATCGGCATGGGTCATGGTGACTGAATGGGTGACCAGGGATTCCACTGACCCCAGATTTTCCGCAAGACTCCATAATTCCAGTGTGTTCATCAGTTTCTTACCCGATTCCACGCCACCATGTACTTCAAACCAAAGCATGGAACCATAGCCGCTCGATTGCTTATCGACTATGTCTTTCTGAGAAAAGGAGTCTAAACCCGGGTACGCGACCCGATCGACCATAGGGTGA
>JAHEGU010000035.1 GCA_024644945.1 Gammaproteobacteria bacterium
AATTGTGGCGATCAACAATGATGAAGAGGCACCAATATTTCAGGTGTCAGACTATGGTTGGAATGAAGATCTATTTGTAGCAGTTCCTGCCTTGCAGGCTGAGTTGGAAAGTAACTGATTACACACTATAGATAGAAGCCCTCCAGGTTAAACCTGGAGGGCTTTTTTATGTGCAGAGTTTAGGGTGGAGATACGTTGCGAAACCAAGTTCTTTGGTGATTTTGCCTGAAAAATCCATAAGAATCTCCAGACACTCTTCGAGCAGAAAAAGGGCGTGTCGCTGACACGCCTTTTGTAGTTTAGATCCCGGTTATCAGAATCGCCACTGGGCCTGAATGCCAAAAATATTGGCTTGACCCTCGTAAGTACCTGACAGCGTGCTGGATACCACTCCAGGGGCGGTGGGAGGTGCGGCAATCACGGTGGATTCAAAGATTGGTGCATCATCTCCGGTCAAGTAGGCATAGCCAAAGTCGATAGTCATACTTGCGCTCGGGGAGTAACTTGCGCCAAGTGTGAACCAGTTCCGGTTCGAATCGGGAATGCGCACAGTACGAAATTCGTCCGGCACAGGTGACTCATCATAGGCGTATCCAAACCGCATGGTCCATTGGTTGCTTAGATGGTAGTTTGCACCCAGGCTGAAAGTCCATGAGTCAGTCCAGTTTTCTTCAGTGACTGAGTCCGGTAGACCATTATCAAACTCGATGCGCAGTTCTTCAAAACGACTCCAATTCGTCCAACGCGCAGACGCAAGTAAGTCCCACTGGCCATTTGGCGAATGCACCGCGCTCAAGTAGACGGTTTCAGGAAGAGTGACCTTTGCAAGTGCCCCCGCGTTTACAAGCGTGGAGCCGGTTGGAGCAACCACATTCAGGCTTCCCTCTACTTCCTGCTCTATTTTGGAGCGGAAACCAATTCCGAAACGAGTTGAACTAGTCGGCGTAAACATTGCCCCAAGATTGAATCCGGCGGCCCAGTTGTCGCCTTCGACTGTGCTCTTACCGTCCGGTACGCCTAGCCCTAAAAATCTAGCCTGGCTCAGCTCCGCATCGGCAAACTGAATACTGATGCCGGCACCTAGGGAGACTTGATCGTTAACCTTATAAGCCAGTGCGGGGTTGATGTCGATAGTGGTGAGTTCCGAAGTCAGTCCCTGATAGCGGCCCGCCCAATTGTTATCATACTCAGTTTTTAGTCCAAATGGAGCGGTGAGACTAATTCCATACTTGAGGTTACCCGAAGTTGGAAAAGTATAATAAAGATTGGGTACCACCCCTGTGGTACCGCCATCATCATTGGGTCCGCCAAATGGCACAGCGCTACCGGTGAATTCGGAATTGCTGTCAACAATGCTGACGCCGGCTTGAAACTGTCGGCCTTCCACCAAAAACATTCCAGCAGGGTTGTAAAACATATCTGAGACGTCGTCCCCTGCAACGCCAGCGCCGGCGAAAGCCCTACCCAATCCGGAAACGCTCGATTCACTAATCTGAAATCCGGCGGTTAATGCCTGGGTAGAAGCTAGCACAAGCCCGGCAGCAAGCATCCCGTTTAATAGAGTCTTGGTGTTACGCATCTTATTATCCTGGAGGTTTTTGTTAGGCGGACTAAGTTACTAAAACCGTTAACGATTGTCAGAGACTGATCCGTTGATTGGAGATAAAATATTCTGTTATTCGAAGACTATAACACTGGTGCCTATGTTCCAACCCATTTTGCGTTGGTAGGCTGGATTCCGGCTCTTATTTAGCTCTCAGTGCAAGGCTTTGGTGCGAAATGATGAACCTAAAAAAACATTCTGGGTCTGGTCTCGTGTTCGAGCGGGTTTCGGATTAAAGGCCTTCAGACACAATAATGAGGCAGTTTGAGTCTTTCGGGATGTTGTTGAGTCCAATTGACTTAATCAATCCGGCAAGTCCCGCTGTACCAGATGGGGTGCTGTTGACGCCATACTTCAGAAGTAGGGTTGTTGAGTCATCTGCCTCCTTATCTTCGACCTCAATAAATCCATCGGCGGTATGTCGCAGTGATTCAAAGGTCAGCAGAGATGCCTGCTTGCAATCGAGTCTGCCCATGTTTGAAACTGGTCCATGAACATCGACTAATTTGCCGGCGGCCACGCTGCGCGCGAGACATGGAGCAGCGGTGGGTTCCACAATATTTATTTGTGGCTGCATCGTCCAAGATTGGCGAATATGCGCAGCGACCGCCGCTGCCATACCACCGACTCCTGCCTGAAGAAACACGCAATCCGGCCATTCTCCGGCGGCTTCAAATTGCTGCCGGCATTCTTCTGCCAACGCGGTGTATCCCTGATAGATCAAGCGCGGGACCTCTACATAATCATCCCAAGACGTGTCGGCAATCAATTGCCACTGATTTCGTTCACTGGCTTCGAGCGCCCCTTGCATCGCTTCCTCGTAGACCGCGCCTTGGCGGATGACCTCTGCGCCTTTCTCTTTTAGTCTTTGGGCAAATGATTCGGGTACTGATTCGGCGATAAAAACTACGGCCTTGGCGCCGAACAGATGAGCGCCTGCGGCCACCGACAGCCCATGGTTTCCGGCCGTTGCGCAAACAAATGTCTTTGAGGCCGCAGCCTCGCGAATTGCCGGAGCAGTTAGATCTACCGGAAGGTCTGGATCATGGCCAGCCTGTTTCAGTATAAGTTGCAAGATCGCGTAGCTGCCGCCCAGCGCCTTGAATGAACCCAATCCCATTCTCGGGCTTTCATTTTTTACCCATACGGATGCAACACCGAGCTCGCTTGCCAACTCTGCCATCAGCTCAAGAGGTGTAGGAGAATAAGCAGGGCACTGGGAAAGCAGCGCCATGACCGGTCGATGATCGACGTCCAGACTTATATCAGGCATCCAGGATTCTCATTGCATTATATGGAGCCCCGCATGATGCCGGTAAACGTGGAAAATGAAAAGAAACGATATACCGAATTTAAAAGTCAGCGCTATCGAGCCATTCCAGAACCCGCTCTGTTAATATCTCTCCCGCACCCGAAAAATAGTGATTGGCACCATCAACTTTAATTTGAGCCGACGACGCATTGCCATTTTGTTCGATCAGGGCCCGGCGCTCGGGAACCATTGCCAGAGGACGGGGATACTCTTCGCTGCCGTATATATCCAGAACCGGAACGGTCATATTACCGATAGGAAAGGGGGTTTTGAGGTCTTGGCCGGCATCGGTGGTCCCGAGCCCGATAGCGATATACCCTTGAATCATTTTTTCCCCTCTGTCATTCAACCAATGGTTGGCCATGTGTGCGCCGCAACTGTGCCCAGCGAGTATGATGGTCTCTTCACCTTGAGATCGCAGATAGTTAATCGCGGCTTCTATCCGTCCGTGGGCAAAATTTAGAATGGGCAGGTAGTCGTAATATTTTTTCCCCTTGGCAAGCACCGGCATCTGCAGTGCGAGCGTTGACCAGTTATTTTCCGCAAGGCCTACCCGCATCGGCCCCGCAACGTTCTGATCTTCGGGACTGACGTCTCTACCATGCAGAATGATCACAGTGCCCTTCGGGTCTTCTGATAGCATATGAATCGCAAGAAACTCCCGGCTATTGGCTTCGAGCCATAGGGCTTCTCCGTCAAAGATCTGTGGTTCAATCTGTTCCGCGATGCGCTGTTCCCTCGCGTAATCGGGGATCTCGTCAGCATAAACCTGACATTGGAAGCCATAGATCAGTCCACTCACGAAGAGTACGACGCAACGTCCAAACAAGGATTTTGCTGACCGCAACCTCAATCGATCATGAGCGGTAGCCGAACGCATTCCGTAAAGCCGATTCAAAGTGAGCGCAGTCCTGTTTCCAGCTGAGGCCGTAATGCCATGCTCAAGAATGTTTAGTATTTACGCCAATCAGTTTATAAAGCGCACAGAACCTGGTGACACCGGTAAATATTAGAACTGCACCGACCACCTGGATCAGAATCCGTATAGTTTGATTCTCCCAAAGCGCCAACTCTGCGACATAGGGTGCGGCGATAAGTACGATTCCAATGATGATACGGATAACTCGATCCGCATTTCCAACGTTTGCAAGACTCATGTTTCAGACTCCATTACTAATTTTAAAGTGATATTAGAACTCTCTAATTCTAGCTTACACATACCCACGTTGTGGCAATGTATTTATTCCCGCTCTCGACTTTACAGCCTCGGTGCAGATGGGTCCAGAAGGGTGGAAACAGAAGCAGCATCCCGCATTCGGGCTTGACTTTAAGTTTCTGAAAATAAAACTCGGTCTCGCCGCCGGACTCTGGAGCAGCGTTTAAGTACCATATTGCCACCAGTTGACGTTTGCTGAACTCACCTGGTCCACCGTCTATATGCCAGTGATAGTATTCGCCGGCATTGGTTTTCTGCATGTTGTATCCGATATCGTTGAGACGATTAGTCTTGAAAAAAGGATGCAATCCAGCAAGTAGACTTAGGCCGTGGGAAAGTGATTGCTGCAGCCGTTTATCGATATCGGACCAGTCTTCTCGTCCGCTGATCCTGAGGTCGGTTGAACGCTTAATCGATTCCTCTGTAGCGGCGTGCTGACCGATTTTGCCTTGATACTGCTGCTCTGGATGGCTTTCAAATCGCGTGATCATCTCTTGACAGGAGGAATGATCGAGGGCGTTATCCAGGGCGTATATAAATGATCCCGGCGCGAGTTCACGAAAGTTGCTCTCCATGTCCATCACATCAGGGCATCGTTGTGATCATAAAACATGGTTTCATTGGCTTCACCTTCAGAATTGATGTTGACCGTTTTCACGCCGGGAAGTCGCATCAGGATATACGCAGCCATCAGTGTCATGGACGCCTGGTTTTGAGTGTGAAGCGCGGTCAACAGCCGATTGGCCGCCACCTGGCAACGTTCCATAGTGCTGGGTGACTGGACGAAGCTACGCCCTAACTGCCATCCGTTATCCATATCTTGATCCATTTTTTCCAGCAAGGGGTACGCATCATCTAGCATAGTTTGGTCAACAGAGAGCAACCTTTGTTCTTCGGCTACCAACACGGACAAAGTCAGAGAATTTGTTGAGGACATATTCGTTGATCGTTTTTAGAGTGATGAGAGCGAATGGTATAATTTACCGGACTATTCTTGGCGAGAGCAATTGAACAAAGTACTGGTAGAACAGGACCCTTCTCCGATGAAGCTGGAAGTGCTGGGTGTGGATGACTGGCCGGTCGCCAGAGAATCTGTTGGAACCAGTGAGCGCAACTATCAGCATAGCGAGACCAGCTATATTCTGGAAGGATCCGGAAAAATTGAAGTTCAGGGTGATCAACCGATTAGCTTTTCTTCCGGTGACCTGGTAACGGTTATGCCCGAAACCACCTGTGTCTGGAATATCACCGAAGCTATAGAGCGGCACTATTCCAAAGGGTAGTTCTCTAGTCTGACGCGAACTGGTACCTTCACAGGTGAGGTTGCAGCTGAAACAGAGAATTTAGGCCAGCTGCGTGAAGCTAAGTCTTAGAGCGAGACGGTCATGACCAATACCTATTACGAAACGATTTCAAAGCTAGAGCAGCAGAATACTGCCAGGAATTATATTCTGGGCTGGGCAAGTGGTTACCTGGGGAATCCCAAAATCGAAGAACAGCGTATTTCGGAAAGCTGGGAAGCGGGTTACGAGGACGGCCAGGAACAGAATACTGATAACGCTGATAAGTGGAAAGACTAATCTACTGAGGCCTTGTATACAGCGAGTTCGTGCTCGCTGTGGTAATTTCGGTTTTATATTGCAGGTTGCAGGGGATTCTTTTTGCATAGGCTTTCTGCATAGGCGTTCAGCATAGCGGTGTTCTAGAAATCCGATGATTTTCTTAATTTGTCAAAGGATTTGCGAAAAAACTCGTAAGCCTCTGGACCATCAATATCCATCACCTGGTCAATGACCCACTTGTTGGTCTGACTTCGTCCTAATATCTCCTGCACGCCAGACCCTAGAACGCGATACATCTCGTAGCCAGGTTCTCTGGCTATAAAGCGACATCTGGACAGGCTTTCCATGGCCTGATTGAGGTTGGTCACAAAGTCCGAAGGGTCGATTTTTTGGCCCATGATTTCCAAAGCATTACTGGCGTAATGATTGTGGCAGTCCGCTGAAAGAGCGTTGATGAATTCTGCCCGGTTTTTCTGATCAAAGTGATCAAACACGAGTCTGTCAGCGCAGTGAATAAAGAAAAACAAATACTGTTGAATCACGCCGAGACGTTGACTATCAGTCTGGTATTCGAAATCCTGCTGGTGCAGACTTTTCGCGGCATTTAGAGACATGCGCCAGCAAATGGCTGAAAGCGCGTTAGCAAACTCAGGCACTGATATCTTTTTTCCCTTGTTTTTCCAGCTGGTCCGAATTCGTGCTTTTTGAATCATTATCTTTATCTTTTCCGCATTGACAACCGAATATCATATCAGTGTAATTGGGAGAATTTCTGTCATTCGATGTGATGATGCAGACTATCTGGCCCCCGGTGAATATTCCCAATTTAGTAGAGACCGTACAACACAACTGTGATGTTGCGGATGCGCGATTTGCGGGAGACGACACGCTTTGCATCTACCTGCTAAAAATGCGCGAGTATTACAGGTGGATTAAGGATTCGCAATCTGACGAAGTGATAGACCGCGAAGAACTGGGCAACTGGATTATGCAAAAGGAGGCTGCGTGGGATGACAAAGAAGAGCAGGATTATCATCCGATAAAATTGGGTGATCAGCAATTTGATCGCTTCGACAACAAACAGATCAACAATATTTTGAATCCCCTTGGAATGATATACAGTGGCGGGCTCGGCAGGCGTAATCGTCCGATCTTTTTCCTGGGGAAACTTGACGCCGTTGAAGAGGCTGCAAACTGCCGGGTTTTGATCTGTGGCCGTGAGCTCGCTCGGAGTATGGCGGCACCCCCTGCAATGTCGCATGCTGGGTTCATCTATGTGAGAAGGGATGCATTGCGGCGATATCTGGCGGCGATGGTAGAAGAGTGGAAGTGGGCGCGGCGTGACAACGCGATGGCCGACGTGATGAATTATTATGGATTTGATACCGCCCCTGATGACGCGCTCGATACCATGGTAGATAGAGAACAGGAAAATCTGATCCTGCACGAAATAGGCGAGCGTATTGCGGAAGAAATGATTGGAGAAGGATGGCAGCTAGCAGTTGGAGAAATTGACAATCCCATTCAGGAGCTCAAAATGCGTGCGGTGCGCGATAATCTTGCTGATTGTGTGACCTCGCTGCCTGCGTTTCTAACGCTCAGTGACCAGGTTTCTCTGGATTTTTATTACGCTAATATGACACCTCTGCGACGCGAAATGTTTCCGAGTTTTTGTGAGGCGTATCGGACTGCAAAGCGTCAGGGTGGTTATCAGGCATTGTCACGAGTGGTTGCTCAAGGAAGACATCATTGGTTGAAAATGAGCCGGGTGCTAGTTTCACATCGGGAACGTAAGGCAAAAAAGTCTTCGACGGTTGAACTTGAGTCCGTTGATCAACTTCTTGAGCGTTGTGTGTTCTGATGCTGATCGTATTGCAAAGCGTGCTCAACCAGGAACAGTTAGGTGCCTCAAGACAGTTGCTTTCTGAAGGCACATTCAAAGACGGCAGACACTCGGCGGGATTGCAGGCAAGCAGGCACAAAAACAACCAGGAATTCTCCGCCAACGACCAACAAACTTCTGCATTGAACAACCTGGTGATGGGCGCTTTGATCTCTCACCCCGTTTATCTGAACGCAGGATTACCCCGACGGGTTGCGGCACCCTATTATTGCCGTTACTTGTCCGGAATGGCATACGGTAGTCATATAGACGATCCGATCATGGGGCAAGGTGATCGTTACCGGTGTGATATAGCGATAACCATATTCCTCAGCGGCCCTGATGAATACCAGGGAGGTGAGTTAGATATCGAAACCGAGTTTGGTTCCCAGCGGGTTAAGCTGGAGGCTGGGGATGCGGTGATGTACCCCGCGTCATCACGCCACAGTGTGAATAAGGTTACTTCAGGGGAGCGACTGGTTGCGGTAACCTGGATGCAAAGCCTGGTGCGTGAATCAGACAAGCGCGGCCTGCTATATCAGTTGTATCTGGCGAAAGAAAGTCTGAGAAAATCCGATCCGGACGCAGAGGCAACACAGCGAGTAGATCAGAGCTACGTCAACCTGGTACGTATGTGGAGCTGTCCGTGACTAATAAAGTATGTTTCTAAGTGTTATAGAGTAAGAATAATTCAGCGGTGCCGAGACTGTTTTCAGCTGGATTTATCTTATGCATAGCAAGATTGGCTTCTGACGCTGGAACAACAGACAATATTGTACGGAGATTTTGAACGTTGATCGAAACCTGGTCTTGATTGCGCATGTTCAGTAATAGGGTAAGGGAGCCTCTGATTAAAACTGGACGAATCATGTTGAGATTTAAAATGATCGAGTTCGAGGCGGGAAACGCACGTAATAGCAGGGCTATTGCGAAGTTTTCCAACGAAGAAATAGGTCATTTTGGGCTCAAATTGATCGTTCATGTTTTGATCAGAGGCTCCTAAGGTTAAAAAAGCGGGTTTAGCAGGTTATGCGAGATTTTTTTTATACAGTTTTACTCTTTTCTTTTTTTCTGTCGTTAGGCTTTTCAACAGAGAGCAGCTCCAGTGAGCCCGATAGCGCAGCTAGCGGCGGTAAGGTGTCTGAAATTGATTCTTCAAAGGTAAGTGTTTTTTATCTCACCAACAGAGCCCGTCTGGGAGATCAACCACAAGAAGTGATTTATGGTGGCCGCCGTGGAAATCCGATATTCGGGCGTTGCGAAGTTGAATTTACCCCTATTCCGATCGTTAAAGACGTTGCCTCCAAACTACCTTTCTATCTTCAGGGAGAAACTGATAGCGTAAAATCTGTTGAGGCGACCAGCCATTCTCAGTTCTGGACGCAGCTTGACGATGCGGTGAGGATAAACTCATCGGACTCGGTGGTGTTGTTCATTCACGGCTACAACTATAATTTTGAGCGTGCGTGTCTTATGGCTGCACAAATGCAGCGATCCCTTGAGGGGATGACTACAATCATCGCATTCAGTTGGCCTTCGAATGGCGTGCCTTCGGACTATGTGAGTGATCTGGTGGACGTAGAATGGAGTGTGCCGTTACTGGCTGACTTTATCAGTCAGCTTTCAGAGCGCTTCGGTAGTAAAGGTGTTCAGGTGGTTGCACACAGCATGGGCTCAAGGGGTGCAATTTTCGCCTTCCAGAAACTGGAGGCGGAAAATATCGAGCCTCCTGTTATTGCGAAACTTGTGCTTCTTGCGCCTGATTTCGATTCGCAGACCTTTGTTAATATACTGCCTGATATTAAAGCAGTAGCAGGACATATCACGCTCTATGCATCAGCAAATGATACGCCGCTCAAATTTTCGCACCAACTAAGCCGTTATCCTCGCCTGGGTGAGGCGGGAGATTATTTAACGGTGGTCGAAGGCGTTGACACCATCGATATTTCCTCTACTGGTCGCTATCAGATAACCGGCCATGAATATTTCAGATTTAATCCTAAGGTGGTCGATGATCTGGTTATGCTTCTGGGTAAGGGAACGCATGCGTCTATGCGTCCCGGTCTGCAGCCTAACGAACGAGGCGGGCTTGTTTTTTGGGAGGTCCAATGAACTTTAAGGTTCCTGGTGGTGCTTGAAGGCGACGTAGTCTTAGACAGGTTGGTCACAGTCATGAGCTGTCCACAAGCAGATACTCAACTGGGCTTTGCCTGGGTCGCGAGCTGATTACATAGGCCCTTGACCGAGCGTCGCGTGCTTTCGTCAGGATGACGCGGATAATAGGTGCCCCACCACCGAATTGATCCGGTTCAGTTTCAGACTTGAGAGGCTTCGAATCGAATCAGCGGCGGGATCCCTTTTCCTGGTGTGCCAAATCGATAAGTTGATTGGCCAGTTCGGAATATTTCTGGTGGTATCCTGACAGTACACCTTCGCCGTCATCAGCGTAGTAATCTTCCGACTCAATTCCACCCTCGTGTTCTTTTGCAATAAACTGCTTTTGCATTTGCAGCATTTGTTGAATGATTTTTTGTTTCTCGCTCATTTTAAATTCTCTTAATAATTAATTCCTAAAAAGTTCGGCAGCGGTAATTGTTAGTAACCGCCTTTTCGCATGCTTTCCGGCAATCCCCCGATGAGTCCTGCTTGCTTACTTGGTGTGCCTGGGAAAAGATCGAACAGTGTCGACGCATTAACCTTTTCGCCCGACCATAGTTTGCTCATCTCCTTGGCCATGATTCGATTGTTTGGCTGATTTCCATTGTTATCGAAATACTCGCTTCGAAGATAGTTTATGACGTCCCAATGACGGTCCGTCAAATCCAGACCCTGTGATTCTGCCAGAGCTTTGGCTACTTCCTGGTTCCAATCTTCGGCATTGACCAGATAGCCATTTTCGTTTGTTTCAATTTGTTTGTCGTTGACTGTAATATTCATATGTAACTCCAAATTCTAAATCTTAAAATCATTCGTTATCCTGTTCTGTGCCCACTGCAGCAAGGCTTTTATGTGGAAGAAATATCCCGCAGCCAAGGGTTCGACTGAGACCGAGGCCACGCTGTTGAAGCGTGATGGATTGCGATAGCTCAAGATCTGCAAGCAATACGCTGCGGGCGGTAAACGAGCCCTCTGGTGTGTGCAGCTTGTGCGATAAACCGCATAGCAATTTTGAGGCCTCGATACCGTGCCGCTCGAGATGCCCGACCAGTTCATCGGTGAAAACGTCTTCATCCTCGATATTCTCGCTTCGGACTGAACGCGAAAATACGGTGTTAGTAGGCACCAGCGGTTTGATCTGAAAATTGCCCACCTTAAGTTGAAAACCATCCAAGTCAAGATTTGAACCCACTAGAGCTTCGGCGTCTTTGAGTCTATGTTTGGGTAGTCTAAGATAGAGCCGAGTGCGGCGTGAAAGCTGTAATAGACTATCCGGTTGTTCCGGTGGTCGTTCCCACCCGTTGCCAGAGGCCGCACCGTAAATAGAATGTATGCCTGCATCGGGTTCGATGCTGATCCAGGGCAGGGCGGTCTCAATTGCCGAACATAGCGCCCAGGCGTGATCTAACGGCAGCTCGCGACACTCCATTTGGAAGGATAAATCCACGACATCATCGGGTACAACGTAATTCGATGGGTCGGATTTTTCCTGCCACAGCATGACTCAACCCACCTCTGGAATATTGGACTGAAGTTCGTCTCGATCGATCCACCACTGGTCCTGGACCAGAACATCGATAATGTTGCGCATTCGAACCAGCAACTTAGACGGTTGATCCAGTTCGAGCTTGCTGAACCATCGATCGAACTCATCCTGGTTGTGCACGTTGCTATGGCGTCGAGCAACGTCGTTGAGCATTTGTCCAACCGCAAGGGCCGCATCGTCGTTGGCATTTTCACTGCCTCGGAGATCAACAACATAAGCGGCCATCGCAGCAGCTACCGCGGCACCGTCAGAATCTTCGGGAGTTTCGGCAATTACGTGCTGAAGTTGCGAGATGGTCAGTGTCGGTTCTACCGGAAACGTGATGCTGAGCCAGAGCGCATGGCCGAGTGCCACCAAGGAATCCGTTTGATTGCAGCGAAATAAGGTGTCGCATGCCACGACAGCTTGTTCCCATCGTTGCTTCGCTATATTGAGCTTGAAGGCGGGCATTGCATTGCTCCAGGCGAGCTGTCCTTGTTCCAATTCAATTTGGATCGAAGCAAGCTCATGACCAAGAAGAGTTCGTTGTTCGTCTTCAGCGCTCGATAGTTCGCCAATCTGCTGTTCAATTTGCTTCGCCTTGCGAGCGAGGACCGCGGTTGAAACCGCTGCATCCGCCTGACATTCCGCACCAAGATCGAACTGCTCTTTATTAAGATAATTCAATGGATTATTTCATTAACCTAGAAACTGAACACGCTCAGAAAAACGAATTCTATAAAGGCAGCGCTTTCTTTCCTGGCTATCGTTATCTTCAAACGCGCTACGATTGTGGAGTACGTTATTGCAGATCAACCCCTGTCCCCGCTGCAGAGTGATTTCTGCCGTCCAGCGGTTTTCTGTTCTAAGAATTGCCGCAAGCGCCGATGCCGCCTTTCTTAAAACGGGCGTATCTTTCCAAACAGCGTTGTGTTTGCGCTCAGTGTATCTAGCGTAGAGTTCGCCGGTGGCCGGATCGGTGCTGAACACTGGCCCAGTGAACTGATCACGAATTACTTTCTGGCCGACGATATTCTCTGGGATGGTCAGGCATTCTGGATCACAAAGCGCTTTGGCCCATTGCGGATTCTCATCGCGTAAAAGAATGTACGCAATTTCGTGGTCCATCAACGCGTTAACACCTCCTGCTTGGGCAGGTTCCATGCAATGTAAGACAAATGCGCGCACCATTCGGTCCTGGTTGTTGTAATACCCATCCGTGTGCCAGTTAAGCGCCAGATTGGTGTATGGAATATACCGACTTCGGTGGTTCATACCCGCATCATATACGGTACGGTCCTGAATTTTTGTGACGTTGTCAGCGTCAGCGCCAGGGTTCGAGATGGAACGACTGAGCCCTAACTGGCGACATATCTCCCTGTAGCTATTAGAGTCATAATCTGGATGGCTCGGGTATTGATAAACCACAAAATTATTGCTGCATATTATTTCGCGGAGCTGCCTTATCTCCGCCGGGCGCAATTGCAGTGGATTTTGGATAGGCACCAGGCAGTTTTCCAGATCGGGTATGTAGCGCCTTAGTTTGTCTTTTCTCCAACATTGATAGTCGGATTCGCCCATCTCTAGAACCGGTTTCAGATTGAAAGCGGAAGGTAGCGGCATGGGATGCTGAATTGGTCGATTTTGGGTGATGATTTGCACGGGCTTACGGTGGTGATTCCGGCGCGCGGTTGGATCTTAATCCTACGCTTCCGCCGAGCTCAAAAAACATCTGAATTGGCAGGCCAATTTCATCCAGTGGGATGTCGTTCCGTCTATACCTCTATGGGGATAAATCCACTGATCCCGCTACCCTTTTTGGGAACTGGAGTAATCAAGTGACATAGCTAGAATACTCCATTAAGTTTATGCTTTGCCGCGCAGCGTCGATCCCCGTATCCTGGGGCCACGTAATCTTGGGTCAAACCAAAGATAACTGATAACCACTTCGCGGCGGGAAACCGAGAAACCACTGGAGCAGCACCGAATGAGCGAATCTAAACACGACACCCCGATGCTTGATGAGCTGGAGTCCGGCCCTTGGCCAAGCTTTATCTCGGGTATCAAGCGATTACGGGATGATCATCCTGACCAGAGAATCAATGGCATCGCCAACGACCTTTTAGGGCAACTTGAGCATTCTTACGAAACTCGCAAGGGTTACTGGAAAGGGGGGACGGTTAGCGTATTCGGCTATGGAGGCGGAATCATCCCACGCTTCTCCGAGGTAGGAAAGCAGTTTCCCGATTCAAAAGAATTTCACACTCTGCGGGTCCAACCGCCAGCTGGCAATTATTATACAACCGATGTTCTGCGCCAGTTGGGTGAGAGTTGGGAGAAATGGGGCTCTGGCCTGGTGACCTTTCATGGTCAGACCGGCAATATTATGTTTATTGGTACCAGTACCGAAAACACTCAGCATTTCTTTGATGAGATCAATGATTATGGTTTTGACCTGGGAGGTGCCGGACCTTGTGTCAGAACGGCGATGTCCTGCGTCGGATCGGCTCGATGTGAACAATCCTGCACCAACGAGCATCGCCTGCATCGCGAGCTGGTAAATAACTTTACCGATGATGTGCACCGTCCCGCGCTGCCTTACAAATTTAAGTTCAAAGTCTCGGGATGTCCCAACGATTGCATGAACTCCATTGAGCGCGCGGATTTCGCGGTAATTGGTACCTGGCGTGACGATATCAAAGTAGATGAAGCTGAGGTATCAGATTTTATCGAGGCCAAGGGCAGGCAGTATGTTATCGATAACGTGGTCACACGCTGTCCAACCAATTGTATGAGTCTGACTGACGACGACAGGTTGGAAATTGATAACCGTAATTGCGTCAAGTGCATGCATTGTCTGAACGTAATGAACAAAGCGCTGTCGCCTGGTGATGATAAGGGCGTTTCGATTCTGATTGGCGGCAAACGCACTCTGAAGATCGGTGACCTGATGGGCACCGTGGTAGTGCCGTTCATGAAGCTTGAAAGTGATGAGGATTATGAGAGGATAGTGGAAATCGCTGAAGAAGCCATCGATTTCTGGGCCGAGAACGGTCTTGAGCACGAACGCTGCGGTGAAATGATCGAGCGAATAGGACTGGTTAATTTTCTTGAAGGTATCGGTATCGAAGTAGATCCCAATATGGTGTCCCATCCCCGTGAGAGCTCCTATGTCCGCATGGATGGTTGGGATGAAGAAGCTGAGAAATGGTTCGAACGTAAGCGTGAAGCCAAGCTCGCGGCTGGCGCCAATTAATTTAACAGGAATTCAAAATGGCACTTGAAGATATGCGCCGGCCGATCGAGTCAGGCTGTCCCGATGGGATGCAGTACATGCATCCTGTTATGGTGAAGAACTTCGGTCAATGGAAATACCATGAACATCCACGCCCAGGAGTGCTCGTGCACTATGCCGAGAGCGGCGACGCAATCTGGACGGTAAAGGCGGGCACTCAGCGAATACTCGATATCTACACTTTAAGAAAGCTATGTGATATCGGTGACAAATACGCCGATAGCCATGTTCGGTTTACCATTCGAAGCAACATCGAGTACATGGTGTCTGAGGAATCGAAAGTCGATCCGCTAATCGAGGCACTCGAAAAGGAGGGATTTGTCGTGGGAGGAACCGCTAACTCAGTGGCTTTCATCTCCCACACCCAGGGATGGCTCCACTGCGATATTCCCGGTACCGACGCCTCTGGCGTAGTTAAAGCCATGATGGACGAGCTGATTGACGAGTTCAAAAATTGTCGTATGCCGAATCGAGTGCATATCACTACTTCGTGTTGTCAGATCAACTGTGGTGGCCAGGGTGATATTGCGATCAACATACAGCATACCAAGCCCCCGAAGATCAATCATGATCTGGTGGCCAATGTCTGTGAGCGTCCCTCGGTGGTAGCGCGCTGCCCGGTGGCGGCAATCAGGCCGGCCGTGGTTAACGGTAAACCAAGCCTGGAGGTTGATGAGAAAAAATGTATCTGTTGCGGCGCCTGCTACCCGCCTTGCCCACCCATGCAGATCAACGATCCGGAGCACTCCAAACTTGCAATCTGGGTTGGAGGCAATCACTCCAATGCCAGAAGTAAGCCAAGCTTTCAGAAACTGGTGGCGGGTGGTGTGCCGAATAATCCGCCTCGATGGCCTGAGGCTACCGCGATTGTTAAGAAAATTCTTAAGGCTTACCAGGAGGATGCGAAAGACTGGGAAAGGGTCAACGACTGGATCGATCGGATTGGCTGGCCAAGATTTTTTGAGCTTACTGGTCTGCCGTTTACCAAATACCATATTGATAACTGGCGCGGCTCTCGTAAGAGCCTGAACTCCTCGGCCTATATCCGTCTGTAGTCGAATAAGTTATGAAATTTTCGGTAGTTGTGAACGAAGGGCCCTACACTCATCAGGCGAGTGATAGTGCCTACTATTTCACTCGTGCTGTCTTATCGCAGGGGCACGAAGTCATGCGAGTGTTTTTTTACCATGACGGGGTTAATAACGGCACTCGCTTGACTACGCCGCCTCAGGATGACCGTAACATCACAAACCGATGGTCTGATCTTGGAAAGGAACATAACCTTGACCTGGTTGTATGCGTTGCGGCGGCGCAGCGTCGCGGCATCGTCGACGAGGATGAACAAAAACGCAACAGCAAGGACACTAATAACATCGCTGACGGGTTTCGTATTTCAGGTCTCGGTCAATTGATTGAGGCAGGTATCCAGTCGGACCGACTGGTTGCATTTGGTGATTAATCAAGGAGGGTATACATATGTCTGATCAGGAAGCCAGCCAAACCAGTGGCGTCATCAAAAAGTTTTTATATGTCAATCGACGGGCGCCCCATGGCTCGAATTATGCCCAAGAGGGTCTGGAAGTGGCGCTGATCGGGGCCGCGTTTGAGCAGGATGTGGCCATGGCGTACATCGATGACGGGGTATTTCAGTTAAAGACCGATCAGGATACCAGCGAGATCGGTACCAAGAATTTCAGCCCCACATATCGTGCGCTTGGGGATTATGACGTTAAGAAAATTTATGTCGAGAGAGAATCTCTTGAGAAGCGAGGTTTAACACAGGACGACCTGATGCCTTTGGTATATGAGGATGAAGATGATGACTGGGAAGAAAAACCGATGATCAACCTGGTAACTGCTGCCGAACTTCAGGACATTATTGAACAATCTGACGTGGTGTTGAACTTTTAGCCTGAGATCTAACGATGTTGCATACAGTTAACAAATCGCCTTTTGAAAAAAACAGCCTGCAAACCTGTCTGCGGTTGTCTCAGCCGGGATCCAGCATTCTGCTGATAGAGGATGGCATCTATGGTGCGCTTAAAGGTAGCGATGCGGCAGCCAATATCACAGAACATATGCAGGAGCGTCGATTTTATGTATTGGGGCCCGATCTGAAGGCCAGAGGAATCGACAAAAGCAGACTTATTGACGGGATAGAGATAGTGGACTATGACGGCTTCGTCAAGTTAGCCGTAGAGGAACCAAAAGTTCAATCCTGGATGTAATTATTTTATTTAACGACATTAATCGATCTACTCAACTGGAGCGCAACAATGACTATTGAAGTAAGCGGCAAATCCTACGAAACTGACGAGGAAGGATATCTTGCCAATCTTAGTGACTGGAACCTTGAACTGGCGGAAGCCATGGCCAAGGAAGATGGTTGCGACTTGACGGAGAATCACTGGGAAGTTGTAAATTTTCTACGTGAGTATTATGACGAATACCAGATTGCCCCGGCGGTTCGTGTATTAACCAAAGCAATCGGCAAACGCCTCGGCAAGGACAAGGGTAACAGCAAGTATCTGTATGAACTGTTTCCGTATGGCCCCGCTAAGCAGGCGTGTAAGTATGCCGGCTTACCCAAGCCCACAGGTTGCGTCTAAGGTTTACGTTCTGGTATCGCGGCTAAAAGGCATTGCAGTGTTCGTTGTTTCTTATTTATATGCAGCACTGTTCTATCTTGCAACAGCTGTACTGATCGTTGGGGTTGGCAGGCGGATTCTTTTATATAGCCGCACGCCCGCTCCGCTCAAAATCCCGACCACTCCCGCACCCACCAGCACTCCCGGCGTGGTCGCGAGGATGTTTCGGGAAGTCGTCTTCTTCGAAAGCCTGTTCAAATCCAATAAATGGACCTGGCTGTTTGGCTGGGCATTTCATTTCGGGTTGTTACTGGCGCTGCTACGCCATCTTCGATACTTCACTGACCCTGTCTGGTCCTGGGTGGCCTTTATTCAGAGTGCAGGGGTGTATGCTGGTTACGCCATGGTGTTTGGCTTGGTCGGGCTTTGGATCAGGCGCCTGGCCGTCGATCGTGTGCGGTATATTTCAGCACCGTCTGATCATCTGATGTTGGCATTGATCCTAGGCATTGCCGGATCCGGACTGCTGATGAAATATGTATGGCATACGGATGTGGTTGCCCTAAAGACATATATGCTTGGTTTGATGAGCTTGCAGATAAAGCAACTACCGGCGGATCCCATGCTCTTAATCCATCTCGCATTAGTCATCTGCTTGATGATTATCTTTCCGATCAGCAAACTCTTGCACGCGCCTGGGCTGTTCTTCAGTCCAACACGCAACCAGGCGGATAATCCGCGCGAGCGTCGTCATATGCCTACTAATGCGTGATAGTCGATGAAAGCAGAGTTTGATATTCCTGTAATCACTCACTATCCGCAGACGCCTGCGATTCAGGTCGACGCCATGGTGCACAGCCAGCCCTTCGTTGCAAAACCTGACATTCAGGAGCCTTTGGGTTTCCCGGGAGAGTTGGTGGAAGACTGGCATGACAAAGCCATTGACAAAATGGGTGAGCTCCTCGGCAAGTATCGTTCACTGCAGGTGTTTATGGATGCGTGCGTCAAATGCGGCGCATGCACCGATAAATGTCATTATTATCTTGGAACCGCGGATCCGAAAAATATGCCGGTCGCACGTCAGGATCTGATGCGCAAAGTTTATCGCCGATATTTCACTTTTGCAGGCAAGCATTTCCCCAAGTTGGTTGGCGCGGTTGATCTAACTGAAGAAGTGCTCGACGACTGGTATAAGTACTATCACCAGTGTTCGGAATGCAGGCGCTGCTCGGTGTACTGCCCCTACGGCATTGATACCGCTGAAATCACCATGGCTGGAAGGGAAATTTTGGCAAGCGTTGGTGTAGGACAAAAATACTCAAACGAAATTATCGGTAAGGTTTTTAAGATTGGTAATAATCTTGGATTGCCGGAGCCGGCTCTGGTCGACACCCTGGAAGGTCTCGAGGAAGAAGTTAAAGAGGACACGGATGTTGATGTCCGTTTTCCTGTGGACCAGAAGGGTGCCGACATACTTCTGGTTACACCGTCAGCTGATTTCTTCGCAGAGCCACATGTTGATGGTTTGATTGGTTATGCAAAGGTATTTCACCAAGCCGGGATCAGCTGGACTCTGAGCTCCCATGCCTCAGAGGCCGCCAATTTTGGATTGTTTATCGGCAGCCAGGGCAATATGCAACGGGTCGCAATGCGGATTCGGGAAGCTGCGCTCGAGCTGGGAGTTAAAAGAATCGTTGTGGGTGAATGCGGCCATGCCTGGCGTGTGGCCTATAGCTATTGGAACACGTTGATTGGCCCCTTTGATTTTCTGGATCCGAACTATCCGGCGCCACAACACATTTGTGAGTCAACTTACGACTTGATTCAGCAAGGCGCACTGAAATTCAACAAAGAAGAGAATGACGACAAAGTCGTAACCTTTCACGATTCATGCAATGTCTCCAGGGCGTCCCGCATGGGTAACATGCCTGGAGGACAATATGTGATTCCGAGAGCTTTAATCAAAGCGAGCTGTAATCACTTCGTTGATATGCGCCAGGAAACTATCCATGAGGGCACCTTCTGCTGCGGTGGCGGTGGAGGCTTACTTACCGATGACTTAGTTGAGCTTCGGGTCAAAGGTGCGCTACCGAGAATGCAGGCACTCCACGAAGTGATCGAAGAAAATGAAGTGACGCACATGGCGGCAATCTGCGCGATATGCAAAAGCCAGTTCACTAAAGTGCTACCTTATTACGACTTAGGGATGGATATGATTATCAGCGTGCATCAGTTAGTTGGTGATGCCCTGGAGCTCGGAGTAGAGCGATGAAGCGCTTTGTTAATTTCCCTTTTTTTCGTTGCCTACAGTCTTGCGCAACGGAAACATCATTATTGGAGTAAACCAATGTCTGTAAACAACGAACAGCAAGCTGAGAAACTGACGTTTCGCGTCTATGAAGATGGCGATTACAAATGGGAGGACTGGCAGGAAGCGATCTTCAGCGCCGACCATTCCCACAAGTGCCCTACTTATGTTCATCGTACACCCCCTTGTCAGGGCAGCTGCCCCTCTGGTGAAGACATACGGGGCTGGCTGCAGATTGCGAAAGGTATTGAAAAGCCACCTGCAGATATGGATTGGCAGGAATACGCATTCCGTCGTTCCACCGATGCTAATCCTTTTCCTTCGATGATGGGTAGAGTATGCCCGGCGCCTTGTGAGGACGGGTGTAACCGTAATGATGTTGAAGATTTTGTCGGCATCAATGCGGTTGAGCAGTTTATTGGCGATACCGCATATGACAATAAGTATACTTTTGAAGCGCCGGCCCTTGGCGATAAGAAAGTCGCCATCATTGGCGGCGGCCCCGCCGGCCTGGCCGCGGCGTATCAGTTGCGTCGAAAAGGTCATGGATCGCTGATCATCGACGATCACGAAGAACTGGGAGGCATGATGCGTTACGGTATTCCAGGCTATCGAACGCCACGGGATCATCTCGATCATGAGATCCAGCGCATTCTTGATATGGGTGGAATCGAGGTCCGCACAGGCGCTCGGGTTGGCACAGACATCACAGTCGAGCAGCTCGAAACCGATTACGATGCAGTGATCTGGTGTATAGGTTGCCAGACCGGGCGCGCACTGCCTGTTCCCGGTTCCGATGCACCCAACTGTGTCAGCGGAGTCAAGTTCCTCGAAGCGTTTAACCAGGGAACCCTGCAAGTCACCGCAGATCGCGTATTGTGCGTCGGTGGGGGTGATACTTCTATCGACGTAGTCTCCGTGGCCAGGCGACTTGGCAAGATTAAGAATATCAATAAATCGCAGAGACCAGAAGCGGTGATAGGCGGATACGTGGCGCATGACGCTGCATTTGCGGCGATGCGTGAAGGCGCTGAAGTCACCCTGACCTCGTTATTTCCACGAGAGCAGATGACTGCGACACAGGAAGAAGTAGAGGATGCCCTGCACGAGGGCGTAGATATTCACTACGGCGTGATTCCGGTTGAAGTGCTGTTGAATGATGAAGATCGAGCCCGCGGTCTGCGGATGGCAGAGTGCCGCTTCGAGGAAGACGGTCGGCCGGTACCGGTAGAGGGTACCGAGTTTGAGATCGAGTGTGACTTAATCGTTTCCGCAATCGGTCAGGGGGGGAACCTCGAGGGCCTGGAAGAATTCGACAACGGTCGTGGTTTAATCGATGCGGACAAGTTTTTCCAGCATCCAGAAAAGACAGGCCACTTTGTCGCCGGAGATATTATCAGGCCGCACCTTCTGACCACCGCGATTGGTCAGGCTTCCATTGCGGCGGATAGCGTCGATCACTTTCTGAAACATAACGAGCCATCAAAGCGACCGAAGGTCGACGTGCATCATTTTAGTTTGCTCGAAAAGTTGCGTGAATCGAATCTTGAACCAGAAGGCTACGATCACCAGCAGGAGTGGGGAACTTGTGATTCCGGGTATGCGGTGCACAATTATGAAGACCGGAGCGCCCATGAAATAATTCCTTCAGAAAAACTGTTTCTGGGTCACTTCGAATACACACCCCGCAATAAACGTGAGGCGCGAGGACCTGGCGCTGAAGAGGTGCTCAGCGATTTCGAAGAACGTCATATTGGGCTGGATGCGGACACCGCGCGTGAGGAAGCGGGTCGATGCATGAGCTGTGGTATGTGTTTTGAATGTGACAACTGCGTGATCTACTGTCCCCAGGACGCGGTATTCCGGGTTAAAAAGGATCAGTCCACCATGGGTCGTTACGTTGATACGGATTATGACCGCTGTATAGGCTGTCATATTTGTGCCGACGTATGTCCTACCGGTTACATCGAAATGGGGATGGGAGAATAAGTTGTCTGCTGGTCGGCTGATTCTGCTGGGCGTATGCATGGTGACCGCATTGGTCTCGGCCAATACGCCCGCAGCTGCAGATGCGCCCGTATTTCCTCGCGGGAAGGGGGAGCAGTGCGTAGAGCCGACACAAATAATGCGCAAAAACCATATGGAGTTTCTTGTGCATCAAAGGGATGACACAGTGTACCAGGGAGTACGCACAACTAAACACAGCCTGAAAAACTGCGTCGACTGTCATGTTCAGAAAAATAGCGCGGGCCAGTTTATCCCCATCGACGCACCGGGTCAGTTCTGTCAGAGTTGCCACGAGTTTGCCAGCGTTAAGTTGGATTGTTTCGAATGCCATGCCACGATGCCGGACGAGGGGCATGCGAAGCTGGGTAATATACCAGGTAACATGGAGAGCGGGGCTGCAACGCTCACAGCACATGCATTTTCTAAAAAGCCTTTCAATGATGCGGCGCAATAGTTTTTCTTTCCGCTTTTTTGCGAGACAATGGCGTCGCCGGATCGGATATTGGCACCAAAACAAGATTTGCTTAGTTGACACCAGCCGGGTCAATACGGATCTCTCATGAATCTTTCCAGTGAATCAAAACAGCCGGCAAAACAGCCGGATGGACAACGCCGCCGATTACTGGCCGGCGTTGCAGGCGCTGTATCGCTGGGTTCGGTGGGCGGGGGATTCAGTCTGATTGAACTGGCTCTAGCGAAGTCCGAAGATGAAACGATTTCCAGTCTCAACCGTTGGGGCTTGCTGATCGATACTGCAAAGTGCGCCAGCGGCTGCGACGCCTGTGTGAAGGGTTGTAGCACGGAGCACAACCTGGATGGGTTTGATCGACCTGAGACTGATGCGCAATGGATTCGAAAACTGGAAGTAACGGATCGACAAACAGGCCACGTCAGTTCTTTGCCCATGCTATGCCAGCATTGTGAGGATCCTCCCTGTGTCGATGTGTGTCCAACCGGCGCTTCATTTCGAAGGGAAGACGGTATTGTGCTTGTGGATAAACACATTTGTATCGGTTGTCGATACTGCGTGATGGCGTGTCCTTACAAGGCCAGATCGTTTGTGCATGAATCCTTGCACAATCAGAAATCATACTCTCCGAGAGGCAAAGGCACCGTGGAAAGCTGTACCTTGTGCGTGCACCGCATCGATGATGACCGAACGCCCGCTTGTGTCGAGTCCTGCAATCGAGACGGGAACGGAGCAATGGTTTTCGGAGATCTCAATGATGCAGACAGCCAAATCGCGCAGACGATGCGTGACACACCTTCAAGACAGATCCGGGAAGATCTGGGCTTGAATACCGGCGTGCGTTATCAGAATCTGTGACCGGTAAGTGATGAGTAGCCACTTTAAAACTCTGCAAAGCAAACATACTGGTTACCGGATAATCGTAATCTTGCTTGCCGCGATAGCGCTTGTAGGCTACGGGGCGGCGCATTATATGGAACTGGAAGGGCATTGGGTCACCGGGATGAACAATCAGGTGGTCTGGGGCCTGCCACATGTGTTTGCCATTTTCCTTATTCTGGCTGCGTCCGGGGCGCTTAACGTTGCCTCTATTAGCTCGGTTTTCGGACGCAGCGTCTACAAACCCTGGTCTCGATTGTCGGCCTTGCTGGCGGTTTGTCTGCTTGTTGGTGGGCTGATTATTCTGGTGCTGGACTTGGGACGACCTGAAAGGCTGATTGTTGCCATGACCCACTATAATTTTAAATCGATCTTTGCCTGGAATATCTTTCTCTATACGGGTTTTATTCTGGTAGTCGCTGGATATCTTTGGACCATGTTCGAGCGCGGCATGAATCAACATAGTAGCAAGGTCGGGATTTTCGCGTTTGCCTGGAGGTTCGTACTGACCAGCGGTACCGGTTCCATATTCGGGTTTCTGGTTGCTAGACAGTTCTATGACGCGGCCATGATGGTGCCTATGTTTATCGTGCTGTCGCTGGTCTTGGGTACTGCAATTTTTATACTTTTGTCTCAGCTACTGGCGCACTGGTCGCAACAGCCTGTGTTACCGGAACTGTTGGAGAGACTCGTGAGTCTATTGGCAATATTTATCGTGCTGGAGCTGTTCCTGGTCACTGTTTTTCACTTCACCAATCTGTACGCTACCGAGCATCATGGGATTGAGCGATTTATTCTTATCGACGGCGGGATGTATACGTTTATTTTTTGGGCTGGTCAGGTATTTCTGGGTGGTGTTGTGCCAGCGGCACTGGTGTTTCTCTCAACCTGGGGGCGATCTCCTCAAGGCATCAAACTGGTTGCGATACTGGCGATTTTTGGGGCGATGGCGCAACTTTACGTGACGATAATCGGCGGGCAGGCATATCCGCTGGTACTGTTTCCTGGAAAAGAGGTGTCCAGTACGTTTTATGATGGCGTGGTAGCACAGTATTCACCCAGCTTGCCCGAGCTGCTGTTAGGGGTTGGCGGGGTGGCGCTCGCTGTGCTGTTGGTAATCCTGGCAACCAGGATACTACCGTTCATGCCCGATGATCGTGTGTCTCGCAGCGTATCTTAATCTGAGTCGGTTCGATCCGTTCTGACTCACTATCTCGCGATGTCTCGAATTTTCATATCGGCTACGCGTAAGTCGTCAGGTAAAACAACCTTTGCGGTTGGCCTGTGTGCGGCGCTTCGTAATCGAGGAATCGATGTACAGCCGTTCAAGAAAGGACCGGACTATATTGACCCAATGTGGCTGAGCAGAGTCAGCGATAGATCTTGCATCAATCTTGATTTCAATAGCATGACCCGTGAAGAGCTGTTGTGGAGTTTTGTCCGCCATCAGCCCGAAAATGGAATCAGTGTCATTGAGGGTAATAAAGGCCTATTTGATGGCCTTGATCTTTATGGCAGTGATAGCAATGCCGCATTGGCAAAAATGTTGAGCGTACCAATTATTCTGGTTGTGGATGTGGAAGGGATGACCCGCGGTATTGCGCCGCTGATCCAGGGCTATCTGGCTTTCGAACCAGAAATCAAAATTTCCGGAGTGGTTCTGAACAACCTTGGTGGCGCGCGGCACGAATCAAAATTACGTGACATCTTGGAATACTATACTGACCTGGAGCTGCTTGGCGTGATTCAACGTAACTCGGATCTGAAGATTGTTGAAAGACATCTTGGGCTCACCACCGATAAGGAAGATGCTGGACGCCAGTTGCATATCCAGACCATGACCGAAGCCGTAGAAACTCAGATCAATATTGACCGGATCATCGAACTGGCAGATGTTTCTGGCAAACTTACGGCTTCGTCCCCCAAGACCGAACAACAAAGCCCTTTGCCTGTGTCCATAGGTATCGCGAGAGATAGCTCGTTTTGCTTTTATTATGCGGATGATATCGCCGCGATGGAACAATATGGCGCGACTATTCACTACTTCGATACGCTTAACGATAGTGGGTTGCCTGACGTTGATGCGATTTTCATTGGTGGCGGATTTCCTGAAACGCATGGAGAACGACTGGAGAAGAATCTATCCATGAGACACGCCATCCGTGATTTTGCCAAATCCGGCAAGCCAGTCTATGCAGAGTGCGGCGGGCTGATGTATCTATCCAGGAAGATCAGATGGCAAGGACAAACCAGGGAAATGGTGGGCGCGATTCCGGCGGATGTAGAAATGCATGAACGGCCGATTGGGCGTGGTTATGTTGTGCTGGAGCCTACGAGCGATCACCCTTGGTTGGGGCGTGAAGACAATCATTCTGATAGCCAGATTAAGGCCCATGAATTCCATTACTCCAATCTTTCAGAGCTTGATCCTGACATCAGTTTTGCGTATCGGGTTAAGCGCGGCCACGGTGTAGATGGTGAACACGATGGTATCGTTCATGGAAGTGTATTTGCCAACTTCGCGCATATGCGCAACAGTAGTGCCAACCCCTGGGTCAGCCGTTTTCTCGATGCAGTGCATCATGCTGAGACAACCAAAGCCTTCCCTAATAAGAACCAAGCGATTACAAATTTATGATCACGATCAGTAAAGCCGCAGCGCAGCAAATAAAAGCTTCGATGGAACAGACCGACGCAGAAGGGCTATCGCTTCGCATTGCCGCGAGGCGACTTGAAGATGGTTCTCTCGATTATGCGATGGGGTTTGACAATACCGATCACAACGATAGTCATAGTCGGTCAGGTGGAATTGATGTCGTGGTCGCCCCGACCAGCACAGAGTTTTTACGTAACGCAACGTTGGATTATGTCGAAATGGAAGATGGGGATTTCCAATTTATATTTCTCAATCCTAACGACCCGTCGCATGTGCCACCAAAGGTTGAAACCTGAACCAGGTAATATTTTTGTATGGAAATCAGCCAGATAACGGACTATAGTACGTAAAGGATCTCATTCTAGATAGCGCTAGTGAACACATCTAAAACTGTGAATAGACCAAATCAGGTCGCGGACGAGCCGAGGTGTCTGATTTCTCCGGAATCAAAGTGGTATCGACCTGGCCAGGGATTCACCTGTCGTCAAATTATGCTGCCCCTGCTGGCAGTCGCGTTGCTACTGTGCTTAATGATTGTAGTGCAGGCCCAGGTTTTGATCAGTAGCGGTGGTCAAAGCCTGTTCGAGTGGGGGCAGTTCGTTGTGCCCATAATAATGCTTGGATTAATCGTCAGGGCAATATTGTTTGTTCGAAAATCGCTGCTTGATCCACTGACCCAGGTTCGGCATTGGGTTTCGAGAGTGCGTAGTGGCGATCTGTCAGCGCGTATGCCATCACTTGCCACTGGAGAGTTCAATGAGCTGGCGCGGGACATCAACAGACTTGGCAGGCTGATGGAGTCATTACATAATGATCTTGAAACTGAAGTCGGCGTGAAAACCGAAAATTTGGCGCGCAAGACCCTCGCTCTGCAGCTTTTGTATGAAGTGGTGACCTCTACAAACGAGGATTATGAGGTTAACGATTTACTGCTGCATTTTATGCGCCGATTAGGACATGTCTATGCGGCCGATGCGGCGGTAGTGCGTATTCTGGATGACAGTAATTTAAACCTAATAGGGAGTTATGGGTTGAAAAGCGACAGTAACTTTCTCGCGTCGAGTGTTCCGATCCGATTTGTGATTAAAAATAGCCTTTTCGGTAAAGGGCAAATTGATGTGCGCTCAGAGACTATCAATGAATCGCTGCAGGCCAGAAAGCCCGGGCAGGGTTTCGACAATGGTGTACGTCAGATTATTTCGATTCCTCTGCAGTACCGAGATTCCATCATGGGTTGTTATCAGTTGTTTGTCAGCTCCGATACAGAACTTGATCAGGATGCTCGAGAATTGTTAGTGAGCGTAGGACAACATTTGGGGGTCGCAGTTGAGCAATCGCGCCTGGATCAGGATGCGGGCAAGTTGATGATGGTCGAGGAGCGTGCCCGATTAGCGAATGAATTACATGATTCTCTGGCCCAAACGCTGGCAAGTTTACGATTTCAGGTTAGGGTTTTGGACGAAACGCTGCATCAGGATGAAGAACAGGTAACCTGGGAGGAGCTCGAGAAATTGGAGAGCAAAGTGGAAGAAGCAAACCATGAGCTTCGTTCATTGATCGCGCAGTTCCGAGCGCCTCTGCAGTCACAGGAAGTTGTTTTCTCGGTGGAGAAGTTAATTCGAAAATTCAGACAGGATACCGGTGTTGCGGTTTTCCTTCAGAATGAATGGCAGGATGACAGACTCTCATCAGATATGCGGACCGACGTTATCAGGATCATCCAGGAAGCGTTGGCCAACATTAAGAAGCACGCGGACGCGAACACAGTGCGAGTGCTTATTCGTCACCATAACAGCCGTTACCGTATTGTGGTCGAGGACGATGGGATAGGATTTGATGAATCGGAAGTCGTGGTTGGCGAACCGGGAGAGCACATTGGGCGAGAAATCATGATGGAGCGTTCGCGACGTCTTGGCTCCGAGCTTAAACTTGAATCAGAGCCAGGAGAAGGCAGTGTGGTGAGTCTCGAATTCGATTATTTCGATGGTCATGAGGCAGAGCCTCTGGTTGCCACTGGGTAGTGCCAAATACAATGAAAGTAGTATTAATCGACGACCACGCGCTGTTCAGAGAAGGCCTGGAAAGTTTGTTGAAACGCCGTGGTGTTGAAGTCACGGCTTGTTCTAACGCGGATCAGGGAATCGAAGCGGCTGCCTCGATGCAGCCCGATGTGGTGATGGTCGATCTCAGGATGCCAGAGGTCGACGGCGTCCGTACCCTACAGTTGCTGCGTAAGAGTGATAAGGAAATTCCGGTGTTGATCCTTACTACCAGTGATGATGCCGCGGATCTTAAGGATTGCTTGCGGCACGATGCCAGTGGATATCTCCTGAAAGATATGGATCCAGATGAGCTGGTGGTTGCATTGCGTAAGGTGATCGCGGGGGAATTGGTGGTGGCTCCAGAACTGGCTGGCACCCTGGCATCAATTATTCAGAATCGTGACGAAGGCCTCGAAGAAGAAAATAAATCTGTATTCTCGAGTCTTTCTCCTAGAGAAATGGAAATTCTAAGTCATTTAACCGAGGGGCAAAGTAACAAAGTTATTGCCAAACATTTGGGAATTTCTGATGGCACGGTTAAGTTGCATGTCAAATCCATTCTCAAGAAATTAGGCTTGCACTCGCGTGTTGAGGCTGCCGTGCTTGCGGCCAATGAACGAATTTTTGCTACGAAAAGATAAATCCCAACCTGAGTGATGGTTTCTGAACTTACCGAAAACGAACAAATGAATCTGGCCAGTGGTATCGCTGCGTTCGAAGCAAAAAACTTCGCTCAGGCTCTTTCACTACTTGGACCACTAGCCGAAAAGGGAGAAGCCGATTCTCAGTATCGAATAGCAATTATGTACCAGAACGGTCTGGGTGTAGTTCGCAATGAGTTGCTGGCGATGAAATGGATGGTAGCCGCGGCAAATCAGGATTTTCCTATGGCCCAGCATGGTCTAGGTTTTATGTACATGGAAGGAGATTGTGTCGCCAAGAACAGCGAAAAAGCCGTATATTGGTTCAAGAAAGCGGCGGAGCAAGGTATGGCAGGTTCACAGACCACCCTTGCGATGATGTATGAAACAGGGAATGGAGTCGAACAGGATACTGACGAGGCGAAAAGATGGTACCGGATGGCCGGCTTCGCCGAGGATGAAATGAATTTAGGTAGGCAACTGCAATAGTCGTTTAATTAGGGTTTAATTCTAACGATTCTTTTTTTGGGGCCCCGAACTCGATTCAGCACCTCATCACTCTTCCACACATTCTCTATGCAGCCTGGCTGTATGTGGCCAGCGAACAGAAATTCGCCAGGGCAGATGAAAAGCCAACTGCCTCGAGAACTATCCTTGGCCTAGTTACTGTTGATTCGACGTGGAGTCGCCATCCGCAGACCTATCAGGCCGACTTTTGACGAGATGGCATCATATCGCCGATAGTGGCTTTAAACGCATGCCACCATCCTTGTTCGTCGTAAAGGTAGTACTGCATTTTTAAGGCGAATGCACAACCTGCGACTATTGAAAGTGCCGCGACCAATGAACCTAAGGCTAATGTGGACATTCCTGTGACGCCTTGGCCGATGGTGCACCCCAGCGCCATAACACCTCCAAATCCCATCAGTACACCTCCCCACAGATGGTGAACCAGATCTGATTGGTCATTGAAGCTCTCGAAGCGGAATGTGCCGGTCAGAATGCTGTATAGAAACGAGCCCGCGATCATGCCAAAAACCACCGCAATGCCAAAATTAATTACCGATCCGGTGTAGGTCATGAGGTAGCTGACTGTGTTACCGACTGGAGAAATGAATGAAATACCTTCCAGCGGCACTGGCTCAAAATCATCGTACCCCAGCACGCCGGTGACATACCACGAAGAGGCAATTAGCAAGCCGATACCGACACCAGACAACATATTGTCAAAACTTTTTCGAATGCCCGCATCTTTCAACGCGTAGAGAATAGAACCGCCGCCGATCAGAATCGTTAAAACAATCGCCAGCATACTTGAACTCAGGCCGGTCCACATGCTGAGAATTTCCGGTATTCCCTGGGTTGTCAGCCCACGTTCGGAAAGATCGAGCGCGGTAGGATCGTTAATTTGCAGACGTAACAGCGCAAGCAGCCCTCTAAGTGTCATATAAGCTGTGATGCCCATTACCATTAAGACAACCAGGGATTTCAGGTTGCCTCCACCTACCCGCACCAGGGTTTTCTGACCGCAGCCAGAGCCGATAGTCATACCAATACCAAAAAGAAACCCGCCAATAATGTATCCAAGCCAGGTGAAGTTGGTGGATAGGTAAATCGAACCTGAAACGTCTATGGTGCCGGTCGCATGCATCGTCTGGGTGCCGATCAGAGCGATACCCATTGCCAGTAACCACACTTTCAATCGGGTGAGGGCGCCCATGTTAACCCAGTCACTGACAGCGCCCATGGTGCAGAAGTTGGTGCGGTTGGCTATGGCGCCGAAAATTGCAGCCAGTATAAAACCATACAGTGCAATCTTCTGATAATGCTCAAATTCCAAAGGGAGGTCTCCTGACAACCAGGTTGTTATGAATTATGGCCACGGTATACAAAAGAAGCGAGACTAAGTCAGCCAAGCCTTCGAGAAAGCGAATATGTATGCTGGTATGAAAATCTGCCAGGTTAAGATTTTTTCAGCAAGAAGTGAAACTCATTACCTACCTCGGTGGATTCGAGCAGTTCGTTACCAGTCTGGTTGGCAAATGCTTCAAAGTCTTTGACAGAGCCCGGATCAGTAGCCATGATTTTTACCACCTGACCTGACTCCATACCATTGAGGGTTTTCTTTGCGCGCAGGATTGGAAGAGGGCAATTGAGATTTCGGGCATCAAGTTCTTGGTTTACTTCAGTCATATTTAGTCTCGATTCAGTCCAATTGTTGAATACGGCGCCACTTGACGAATTCCAGGGCCGTAAAACTTTGCTGTTTCCCTGAAGACTGCCCGGATCATGGTGTAATTTCCGGCAGTCTGACCTGGATCAGCAATCTAACTATGGTATTGTAATCAGCCTATCCGGGCAACGCGATATCTCCCGGGGATAACGATCTGGGTCGAGTTATATCCACAATGGCAGATACGCTAGATGGTCGCCGGTAAGCGAAGATTCGGATATGCATTATTTACCGGCGTACCCGCGCATGGGTAAGCGGTAAAATCTAACTGGCAGATGCAGCAGCAGGCTCGTTGCGCCTGCGTGGTGCGGCCTGCGTGGTGCGGCCTGCAAGGTGCGATCTGCGTGGTTCGACCCGTGTCACGGAACCCATTTGGAGAGAAATACGACAATGACAGAGATACATCGAAGAACACTGCTAAAACTAATCGGATTTGCCGCCACAGGCACGTTGCTCCCTAAATCCTTAGATCTCCTGATGGAGCAAGCGCGCGCTGAAAGTCTTGACACTTTATATCAGTTGCCGATGCAGGGTAATGCGCGAATTCTGCATACCACCGATATACATGCCCAGCTACTGCCGGTCTTTTATCGTGAGCCCAATGTCAATCTGGGGGTGGGGCCCGCCAAAGGAATGTTGCCGCATCTTGTGGGTAAAGCATTGTTGGAAAAAACCGGATTTGCTGAAGATAGTATCGAAGCCTATGCGTTTACCAATCTGGATTTCGAAGCCAATGCGCGAATGTATGGAAGGATGGGAGGGTTTGCCAATCTCAAAACTCTGATCGATTCCCTGCGGATGCAAGCAGGCGGAATAGAAAACACGCTTACTTTGGACGGAGGCGATTTATGGCAGGGCTCGGCGACGGCTCTATGGACTCGAGGAACAGATATGGTCGATGCCTCCAATTTATTGGGCGTGGATATCATGACAGGACACTGGGAATTCACCTATCACCAAGCCGAATTGCTTGCTAATGTGAAGCGTTTTAATGGAGAGTTCCTGGGTCAAAATGTTCGGGTGAAGGAAGACAGTCTGTTTGGTGATGAGTACTTTGCCATGGTGGAGGAGTTCGACGGTCTGGGCCTCTACGATGAGGATGCCGGACTTGCATTCAAACCATACACGATGCGAAATATTGCGGGGCGCAAAATCGCAGTGATTGGTCAAGCCTTTCCCCGAACCGCCAATGCCAATCCACAAGGATTCATTCCCGACTGGTCGTTTGGTATCCGTGAAGACGAACTGATCGAACTGCTGGAGCAGATCAAAGAGGAAGAAACCCCTGATGCGACCATCATGCTGTCGCACAATGGTATGGACGTGGACATCAAGCTTGCTGGCAGGGTGTCAGGTATCGATGCAATTTTCGGTGGTCATACACACGACGGCAT
Source organism: Gammaproteobacteria bacterium (assembly GCA_024644945.1). Classification (GTDB taxonomy): domain Bacteria; phylum Pseudomonadota; class Gammaproteobacteria; order Arenicellales; family Poriferihabitantaceae; genus VYFG01. Next base: position 31,770 of record JAHEGU010000035.1, read on the forward strand.
TCCAGTACCAGTCGAGGTCGAAACCCCGGAGGGCGGAATCTGTATGGTGACCAATGCCGGTACCAATGGAAAGTTTGTTGGGGTGATGGACTTCGACATTGGTGAAGGCGAAGTAAAGGGAATGCAATACCATCTGGTGCCGGTATTCGAGAACCTGCTCAAACCCGATCCTGAAATGAATACTTTCCTGACCGAATTGAGAGCAAGTATTTATGACGAATCGGTAATTGAAAGCCGTTCGGAATCGTTTTACTTCAACCCGCAAAGAGTGGGTAAGACCTATCAAGATATTCTTGAAGAGAAACTCGCGATTGCGGATCGCGCCCTGTATCGAAGAGGTAACTTTATGGGCACTTGGGACCAGCTGATTTGCGATGCGATGAAACATGAGTATAAGGCAGAGGTCACCTTGTCTCCTGGTTTCCGCTGGGGTACCAGTGTTCTCTCTGGAGAGTGGATCACTATGGAAGATGTGATGACCCAGACAGCGATGACCTACGGGGAGACTTATATCCAGGAAATGACAGGGGAAGCGCTGTTGACCATTCTTGAGTCGGTTGCAGATAATTTATTCGATCCCGATCCGTATTTCCAAAGCGGTGGAGACATGGTCCGCGTAGGAGGCCTTGACTACACGATTGATCCGGCCAAACCATTGCTGGAGAGAATTAGTGCAGTGACCCTGGATTCAGGTGAGACACTCGATCCCGCTAAAACTTACCGAGTTGCGGGATGGGCGGTTGTCGGACCACATCCTGATGGACGATTGATTTGGGACGTGGTGCGAGACTATTTATTGAGCCAGCGTAATCAGCAGAATGTGATTGAAATCTCAAAGATGAATCACCCTACACTTGTGGGTGTAGCAGATAACCCAGGTGTAGCTGATTACGAAGGAAAGATCGTCTGACTACTAAGTTGTAAAAGTCTTAATCTCATTAATCGGTTCGGATATCCAGTTTCAATCTGGTGTGGCAAAGTGGTGGCTATCTAAATTTCCCGATAGCGGACATTTAAAAACATCAGGCAAATTACCGCTCAATACTCACAGCGGCCTTTCACATATTTTCGAAGGACTGCCGCAATCGACCCAAAG
>JAHEGU010000139.1 GCA_024644945.1 Gammaproteobacteria bacterium
CATCAGTTGGAATCGGGAAGCTACTCTGGTTCTTGATAATGATTGAAAATTACGACGCATCACTTTAACCACAGCAATAGGAGAAAATTATGTCAAAAGACAATAAATCAATCACCAAAAAGCAATTCATGAAAGAATTGTGGCGCTATAAGAATGGCTCAATCAGTCGGCGCCAGTTTCTCGGCGTAACAGGACTTGGGGTCGCCACTTCAGTTATGGCCGGCGCAGTGCCGGCGTTGATACCCAGAAAAGCCTGGTCGGCATCGGATATCGGAGATCGTGTGGTACTGGCGACCTGGCCTAACTACCATGATCCTGCAAACTTCGAAAAGTTTACCGAAATGACTGGTGCTAATGTGCAGGTCAATGTTTTTGGTTCTAACGAAGAAATGCTGGCTAAGCTCCAAGCGGGCGGTAGCGGCTGGGATGTGTTTGTACCTACCAACTACACTATCACAACCTACGTTGGGGAAGGCCTGATCGAACCCCTTGAGCTCTCGAAGATTCCGAACTATGCGGCAGAAGCTTTTGATCCTCGATTTTCTGATGCGGGCACGGTAGATGGCACGGTTTATGCTGTCCCAAAAAACTGGGGTACAACGGGCTACGTGGTCAATACCAAGCACACCGGTGAACGAAAGATGACCAGCTGGAAGGACTTCTGGGATATTTCGATGAATGAATTTACCGGTCGGACCATGGTTCATGACTATCAACTTACGACCATAGGCAATGCGCTCAAGTATTTTGGATATTCGTTTAACTCGGTAGACCCAGCTGAACTGGCCGATGCCGAGAAACTGTTGCTTGAAGTTAAGCCACACCTGTTCGCAATTAACAGTGACTATCAGCCGCCTCTGAGAAACGGCGATGCCTGGATGTCTATGTGCTGGACTGGAGATGGCAAGCAGCTCAATACCGATATTCCAGAAATGGAATACGTGCTTGGTGTGGAGGGCGGGGAAATCTGGAGTGATTACTTCGCGGTTCCCAAAGGTGCTGAACACCGGGATGCCGGCTATGCACTAATCGACTTTATGCTTGATCCGGCGGTCAATGCGAAGGAGGTCCTGGCCCATGGTTATCCGGTCGCAGATAGTCGAACCAATGACCTGCTGCCGAAGGAGCTCTTGGAGGATCCGATTCTGTATCCGGCCCAGGAACTGCTTGATGCGCTGGAATTCGGCGCGGCAGCGACCTTGACCGACCCCAATCGGGCGGAATTGCTGGCCCGCTTTAAAGCGGCCTGATCAAGCTATTCTGGCCTAAACAGGGTCATTGAACCGACCATGAAAGGCAGCCTGGCGCACCGGTTGCTGTTATTGCCAGCCACCCTGTGGTTGCTGGTAATGCTGGTGTTGCCGCTGCTGGTGGTCACTATTTTCAGCTTTGGTGATCGCGGGCCGGCAGGGGGGTATGTTCCGGCATTTAGCCTGGATCAGTATGCCAATCTGCCCGCCCGGTTTACCGCGTTTAAAAACACCATGATCTTGGCGCCGGCGGGAACCCTGGCCGCGCTTCTGATCGCTTATCCACTGGCCTACTATCTTGCTGTAAAGGCGAATCCGAACATTAAAACCATTTTGCTTGTGATGATTATCGTTCCGTTCTGGACCAGCATTCTGATCAGGACATATGCCTGGATTTATATTCTGGGTGGGCAGGGTATACCGAGACTGCTGGAATTTTTCGGTATTGAAGGTGTTCGTCTGATCAACACGCCTTACTCGGTGTTGATCGGCATTATTTATGGTTACCTCCCGTTGATGGTATTTCCAATTTACGTGAGTCTGGAAAAACTCGACAAGCGATTACTCGAAGCCTCTCAGGATCTCGGCGCATCGCCTTTCCGGACATTCCGCAACGTGACCTTACCGCTGTCAATACCCGGCATCGCTACCGGCTGCATGCTTGTATTTATTCTGCTGATGGGTGAGTTTCTGATCCCCGCACTATTGGGCGGTGGCAAAGTATTCTTTATCGGTAATGCACTGGTTGATCTGTTCTTGCAGTCGCGTAACTGGGCCTATGGGTCGGCCGTGGCAACCACCTTAGTTTTGGTGATGTTGATAACGGTAAGCATCTATATGAAACTGATGATGCGTGGTTCTAATCAACGCGAAGAAGTCTCGCTGCTTTAGAGATTGGGTATGCGACTTTATGCCATCGCTATCTATCTGTTCCTGTACTTACCCATAGGGATTATCGTCCTGTTCAGCTTTAATGCGGGACGTCATGCAAGCGACTTTACCGGCTTTTCCATTAAGTGGTATGGCAAGGTGTTATCCAATCCTTTTGCAATGGAAGCATTAACCACGAGTCTTACCGTTGCTTTTGTAAGCGCTGTATTTGCCAGTGTGTTCGGCACCATGGCGGCCCTTGGGTTACAACAGGTAAGGGGGCGGATCAGAGTGGTATACGATGCCGCCATTTACGTCGCCATTATGATTCCAGGAATTGTCATCGGCATCGCGACCTTGATTGCCCTGGTGACCGCTTTCAATTTTCTGAACCCTGTTTTGCAGGAATTCTGGCCCGCAGCACTCGGTAACGTGCCAAAACTGAATATGGGCTACCCTTCCTTAATTGGTGCGCACACCATGTTTACCATGGCATTGGTCATCGTCATCGTTCGTTCTCGTGTCGCCGGCATGGATCGTACTTTAATCGAAGCCTCAGCGGATCTTTACGCGAATCCATGGGGTACGTTTTGGCAGGTCACGTTTCCCCAGATTTTTCCGGCTATTCTGGCCGGTTTTCTGCTGAGCTTCACCTTCAGTTTCGATGATTTCATCATCGCTTTTTTTGTGGCCGGAACCGAAACAACACTTCCAGTATACGTATTCTCTTCGATCCGGCGAGGGGTTACACCGGAAATCAACGCGATCGGCACCATGGTGTTGATGACTTCGCTGGTATTGCTGATTGCGGCACAATTCCTGCTCCGATATAAAGCCAGGCAAAGCGCCGGAAATGCGCCTTGATCGAGACTGGGTTCGAGGCAACGATCTAGCCCTAAATACAAACTGAAATGCTTAGGGTTTTGCTGAAGCTCGACTTAGGAGTGCATTTACCCCGAATGGCTAGGATTGGCCGACGCCAGCCTCGCCGCGTTTGTCAGATGCGATCCCGCTCTAAATTCGAATCTGTAACTTCGGATATAGATATCTACATTTTAATAATGTAAGCAAATTATTCCTCAATCATTGCCTTTTTCCTTTTGTATTCTTCTTCGCTGATTTCCCCATTTGCAAATCGTTTCTTCAGTATTTCAATCGCCGACTCATTGTGACTTGGAGTATTACCACCGCTGCTGCTTGCGTGCACAAGTAAAACTAGCGCAACAATGATCGAGGC
>JAHEGU010000140.1 GCA_024644945.1 Gammaproteobacteria bacterium
CAATGGGTGGGTAACCGGCCATAGACTGGGAAATCTGGCTGAGCGGCAGCTTTTTGAACTCCTGACCGGCAGGACCCGACACATTACAGCCATGAGCACGTCCCCTGCTTAGCCCGTGTAGCATCCCCCAAGCGGACATGCAGCCTAGTGGCAGCGGTTTCGCCTGGATTCGGGCATCTTTCAATCCCCAACGCCAACTTCAGCGGAACATGCGCGTTAGCGACTGTGTCCGCTGGAAGGCATTGTTAGATTTTTCTTCCCGAGGTATTTCTTGTTGTGCTCGTTGATTGCCCGCACTGGCGTTGTGCTTCCCGCTGGAATAACTGAGTAACCTTTGTTGCCCCAGTAAACCAGCGCGTAAGAGCCGGTAGGAACCACATTGATAAAGTCGTAATAGTCGTCTGCTTCAAAACCGTGTGCTTGCGCAACCACATTGCAGACTTCAAAACGCACGCCCATTTCATGCATTCGGCGCGCTCTATCAATAACATCCTTGAAATGCTCGTAGTTCTTTTTGGCCCATATCACAGCTTCACCGCCATGAGACACCACAACATTTTCCATTGGATCTAGCGATACGGGCCCGTGCTCAGCATTTACGTTTATTGCAAATACAATTGGATTTAATGCTCTGTACACTTCTCCCGGATTATCGAAATTGAAATCCCAAGCAGCTTTGAGGGGTTCCATTTCTTTTAAATCACTCCAAACCACAAACTTGCTTGAGCCACCGTCAGGGGAGGCAAGACATAAACTTGATATCAAAAGAAAAAGCCAAACGATTTTTCTGGATTGAAACATGCTTATCTTTCCCTTGAGTGCGGTTATTTGGAATCTGTACAGTTGATCATATTGCTGGCACTGAATCGGTGTTATGTGGACGGGGCCAATAACGCGTCATGAAGCCCTTTTACTCCGCGCAACTTCGTGAACGGAGCATATGAAAGTTTCGGCCGCGAGGCGAATAGCGGAAATGCGCAGATTGCCTTGGTGGGGCAGCAATGCATCGGGAAAAACTGTCGGTGTCGGAAGTGCTGCAAAGCACCTTACAGTCTCCATCAGGAAACGCTTTAGGACAGCTTCGTGTCGAGAGCAGCCGATCCCAACCGCCGCGAGAATCAAAACAGCCCTCTCGATTCTCCCACGCGTCCGTAACACCATGATTCGCGCAGGCCTTTGGTCTTACCTGAAGCTTAACTCATTAATTTATGGATAAATTACCGACCGGGACAACACCATTAGCTATACTTTAAAAATTCTGGCGTTGGAAAAGGGATGTTTTGGCGATGCGCCTGCTTTTCAACACAACATTCACCCGCGGGCTTCTCTGCGCGTACCTGGCTTTTCTCCCCGCCATCGGCCACGAGGCTGAAGCTGCGGAAAGAAAGGTCGTACTGCAAATTAATGACAACGGACCAGAGCGTGAGGCATCAGCACTTAATGTCGCCCAAGCACTGGTCAACCGTTATGGGGACGACCTCGTCCTGGAGGTCGTCGCTTTCGGTCCGGGTTTGAACCTGCTCTTATCCAACAGCAAAAATGGCTCGAGAATCGCCGAATTGCAGCAGCAGGGTGTGCGCTTCTCAGCGTGTCAAAGCACCGCCAGAAAAGTCTCGGAAATGACTGCAAAGCAGCCACAGCTATTGGAACATGCAGAATACGTAGATGGTGGGGTGACCAGAATTCTAGAGCTTGTGGACCAAGGCTATGTTTTGTTCAAGCCATAGCCACCTATGCAACTGTGGCGAATTGCGAATTTGCCCAGCCGCTTCCAATCGCTTTTTCACCTTCGCGCTTATCATCACTGCATGGATCTGCCCTGTGGCCTTGGCAACGTCTGTACAGGAGGGGCCAATTGCAGCGGGTGACGTAACTCCCACATCCATCATCAGCGAGAAACTGTCTTTCTACAACGAGCGCTTCCCGCGTATCCAGTTCGTGCATGCGAAAGGGGGCGAGCAATGGCACGAAGACTACACCACCGTATTGACGCTACTCGGTAGAGAAGCGACGAGTCTTGATTACGAGCACCCCAAGGAGTTTCGTCAGGACCTCGTGGATGCGAATCTGCACCGAATCAAAGTAATGCTGGTGAACGACCTGGCATCGGCGAGTCTGTTCAGAGTCGGACAAGGGAGTACTGTTGATCGGGAGAATCTTTGCGTGATCACCTTGAATCCCGATGCCGTCGTACCCAATGATGCCGAGGCGACACGATACATAGCGAATCTACCGGATGAGCTTGCCGGAAAAATTCATCCGACACGCTTTCTGAACAACCAGCAGCACCTCCGTTTCGCGATCGACCATGAGGCCTTTCATTGCCTTGATTCCCTCTACAATGGGGGCGCCCCAATGACCGATCGCCCTCTCGGCGGAGAATACAACCAGTTTCTGAGAGAGGGAGCAGCCGATTCGTTCGCCGCTGCCATACACTTGAGAGCCCATGAGCGGAAGACAGACTATCTTCAGAATATGATGCATTTGCGTGCCATCTGGATGTTTTCTGATGGTCCGAACCGATGCACCTTTGAATCCATCCGAGAAACCACCGGCGCGGATCTTTCTGAACTGCGCTCGATGACACTTAGCGAACTCATCGATTACTCCACCCAAGTCGGAAAATCTATGGGCGGCAGTTACGAATACTTCGTCCAACAGCGCGCAGCGGCCTTGGCGGCGGCAAGTGAATTTGGTTTCGAGGTTCAGATTTACGACAATGCGTGGAAGCACCTTGAGGACATAACACCCAAGGAAGAACTCGTGGACTATCGAATCAAATGGTACCGCTATTTCCTGGGTACCTTGTTCAATGATCAGAAGATTTCTTTCGACATGCCACGTGCACCAGAATAAGCGGACTCTGAACAGAGTAGGCAAACAATCAGTAGCACGGCACACCGATCGCCACAGACCGCTTTGACACGGTTATGGAGCAGCGGCATCCCACGTCTCCGATGGCCCGGGTCTTAACGTAGGGTCATGACCGCCGCGAAAATCGAAGAAACCCCCACGCGCGCGCCTAACCTACTGATTTGCGCAGCCCTTTGGTTTTGCCCGAAACTCAACGCATCCATTACTCGCACTTTTGGAAGGCTAACCCCTTGAGCCACCATCCCAGGAAAAGGTTCGGCCAGAACTTCCTGCACGCGGTTGCCATCAGCGATGTCCGCTTTCCAGCCTCAACACCGGCTGCGCGATCGGCGTCTTAAGGACCGCAATTGGCTGGTTGCACGCATCCAAGTTTGCGCCACATAGCCGCCATTCGCGCCTCGGCGACACAATCAGACTCCCATCAACTACGAGGGAGCCTGACATGGAAACCAATCAAACTCACGAACCC
>JAHEGU010000081.1 GCA_024644945.1 Gammaproteobacteria bacterium
TCAATAGCATTATGAAACCCTTAACACTGGCTTTGGCGATATTTCTTTCATTAAGTTTGCTAGTGGGAATTTACTCTATGAACTTTGCAAATATGCCTGAGCTTGGCTGGGAATATAGCTATTTCATATTGCCTGGCATTATGGCGTCGACAGGAATGGGAACAGAAACTCTGCCTAGAAAGAGGAAATGATTTTGAATAAATTCATACGGAACCCAGCCACCTGTTCCCTGATTTTTATACTTTGTATATTCAGTCAGTTTGTTATTGCTGCGACGAGCAACAAGTTTGACATCGCGCAAGCAGAGGAATCAATCGATGCTATCGAGTTTCAGATCTTCATCGCAGGATTTCAGACTCAGCGCTCTATTGACGAATCTATACGACGCCTCAGTAAGATGCGAGGCAGGCTCCTGGACTGCGTCAGTGACCGCGAAAAAGAACTGAGATCGACTCGAGCCACACTTGGGGAACCATTCCTCGATAAATTGTATGAAAAGAGCGAGCTTTCTGCCGAAGAGTTACAAATTAAAGACCAGGTAGAAAAACTACGTACCGAAATTTCCGAGTGCAAAATACAGCTCGAAAATATTAGTCAGCTGAATAGCCGGCTGATTGAACTGCAAACCTCTCTAAAACAGGAACAACTGAGCGAAATAAAAAGCAACATACTGACGAATTTAAGAGAAGGCCTCCAGGGTTTTCCTAAAATGTTACGGCAGAAGGCGACATATTTGTTCTCCCCTGCAGGTTTCGAGAGGGAAGCTTTTAGGCCAACACTGTTTTATTTTATTCTAGCTGGCATTGTTAGCGGCATTCTACTCAATCGTCGAAAGGATGTGGTCAAACTCTCTGAAGAGTCAGAGCATGGCTACGCAGTTCGAATTTTTATGCAATGCAGATATACGATTCGAAAGTGGGCGACTCTAATTGTTCCTTTGTTTGTTGCCATCGTCTATTTGCGCTACGCAGAAAGCAGTGCGTTTGGAGAGTCCCAGCTCAACAACCTATTTATGTTGCTGTTGGCGTTTTTAATTTGGCTTATTTTTATACACGCAACAATGAGATGGTATACCGAGTATTACCGCTCTACTTATGGTAGCGAATCACCACCGAGAGGTCTCTATCTCAGATTGATTGTTACTTCTTCTGCGGTGCTGATCTGGGCAATTATATTTAAAGTGCCACATGTTTCTGGAATTAACACTCCGGCACAACAACTTTTACACAACCTGGTTTCAACTGTCGTCATTTTCTCGTTGCTTGATCTAATACGGACACTACCCAGGTTCTGCAAACTGTCTCGCTTAGGAATTGCTGGCAGATTCTTGATGATTGTTCTGCTAGGAGCTTCTTTGGTATACGAATGGCTGGGATATCATGCTGCCTCGGAGTATGTCTGGTCTAGCGTAGTCTTTATCGCGCTGTCAGTAACCATTTTTGTATTTGCCAAGAATCTATTCCGCGACTTGTACGATTCCATGGACAGCGGTAAATACGGTTGGCAGCAGAAGTTACGTACCGCGCTGTCAATCGGGCCTGTCGAGCCAGTGCCAGGGATGGTATCGATCCGTTTACTTACAGTCACATTGCTCTGGTTTGGATTGGGTTTGATGGTATTGATGTCCATCGGTGTGTCTGACAGTCGGATTGCCATTATTTTCGACTACCTGCGTGAAGGTATCCGGATTGGCGATAGTCGAATCAGCATCTTCAATGTTCTAGCGGGGGGGGGACTATTTGGGCTTTTACTGCTTGCAGTAGGGTTGGTCAAGGACGGACTTCAGAATGTTTATCTGGCCAAGTCAAGGCTCGACTCTGGAGCCAAAGATGCAATCGTTACTATCACCGGTTATGTGGGTTTTACCATCGCCGCTATTATCGGGTTGTCTACCGCTGGCGTGAAGTTTACTAACCTCGCCATCATCGCGGGAGCGCTCTCAGTCGGTATCGGTTTTGGCCTGCAAAATATCGTCAACAATTTCGTATCTGGAATAATACTTTTATTCGAGCGGCCTATTCGCCCAGGAGACTGGATCGTCACTGGAACAACAGAAGGCTATGTCAAACGTATCAGCGTTCGATCTACTGAAGTTCAAACCTTCGACCGGTCAGATGTAATCGTGCCAAATTCAGATCTGATCTCGGCTAATGTGACAAACTGGACGCTCACGGACAACCACGGCAGAATCATTATTCCCGTTGGTGTCGCCTACGGCAGCGACACTGGGCTGGTAAAAGAGATACTTGAGAAGATCCCGGAATCGATACCCGAGATCATTAAGGGCCGCCCTACGCTCCCCATAAAAGTGCTTTTTAGGAGCTTCGGCGACAGCGCTCTAAACTTCGAATTACGTTGTTTTATTTACGATATTGGTTACATTCTGGATGTCAAAAGCAGACTTCACTTTGCTATCGACAAAGCGTTCCGGGAGCACAATATTGAAATCGCTTTTCCACAGAGAGATATCCACATCCGCAGCAGCGTATCACCCGCAGAATAATCAGCTGGGAATTTTTTAACCTTTAGTAGACTTCTGATATGGATCTAAAAGGACTACCACCTGAAAATCTCGTTTGGATACAGCACTTCATCTTCGTTGACATCTAAACGTTTAAAATCCTGCTGGCGAAGCATAATGTATTCCTGCTTGTTGAGTCGGTTATCATTGTCGCTGTCAGCTTTTTGATAAGCAGAATTGTTTACCGAAGGTAATTCGTCAATAGCAATAAAGCTATCGTTATTTATATCTCGCTCTGAAAACAGTGATTCCAGTCTCTGGTTGTATTCAGACTGACTCAAATTTCCGTCATTATTCAAGTCTGTCTTTTCAACAGACAACGGAGGGAGGCCCGTTTGCATAGCTGAATCCTGCCCCAAAGCCTGATACACGGGTAACGCAGCAGCAATACTGAGGGCAATCGCTAACTTGAGACCATACGCCCCAACTCGGTTTGTCATATTAAATACCTCACGGATAAATTCAGCAGTATGAATAAAATGGGTAGATCATTTGCAGCTGAATGATCTCTAACCTGTATTTCCGACCCGATACCCAGTAACTCGATATCTGCCGCAGACACGTCTGCAAGCAATGTATATTCGCAAGAACATCAACGTCAAGTCATTATGGTGCCAATATAGAGCAACTTGGAACCAAGTCAGCCCACCGGAAAAAACGCGCATATTGCCAAATGATAAGATATTTCCATGCCCGCTGTGACTTTCTACATGAACCACCCATCTATGGTGTTAACTGGCCTATTGAGTTCTCCAGCCATGGTGCGGTTAGACTGAATTGCACTGCGGGAGAGGGGGGAATAGAAGCGCCGGAAATTTATTGGACCTGAAAGTAGCCGCTATGGTGCCACAAAGAAGATTGACAGCAAGCAGAAACATTAGCGTTTTGCAAATGAAGAAAATGAATCTTGCTTTGACCACACTCCGCTCGTCCCTGGCTGGATTGTCCAAGCGGCATTTAGACTGGCTTTATCGGCAGCTTATTGATCTGCAGACAGACTTGGACATAGAAATCAAAAACAAGAGCCTTAGTACCGCAGATTGCAGAATTGAAGACTGATATACAGACCAGGTGCGAATCAAAGGATTGTAAATTGATTTGTTAATTCGCCATGGGGTATTGCATCGGGAAAGTTCTCCATTAATACTCGCTCCTGCTAGCTCTCGGATAACATCTGCGCCTTCTTCGGAACGTTAAAATGCCCTTTACCTAGCGAAATCAATCCTGTTCCAATTAAGCCTTTCTGTTCAGGAATCTGTCAATAAACATTTCTACATTTATCTATAATGGAAAATAACTTAATTGGTGTATCCGTGATCGTCCTTTTATTGGTTATAAACGGTTTTTTTGTTGCGGCAGAGTTCGCCTTAGTGACAGCCAAGGCGTTCAGAATAGAGTCGCTTTCCAATCAAGGAAGCCGCACCGCTACACTCACTATCCGGATTCAAAAAAATCTTGAGTCATATCTTGCCGCATGCCAGCTAGGGATCACCATGGCTTCCCTTGGTCTGGGCTGGGTGGGAGAGCCAATTGTCGCCGCAATGCTTGAGCCACTTTTCCACCTTATTCGTGTCCCGGATGAACTGATACATCCCATCGCATTTCTGATCGGATTCATCATTTTCTCTTCCTTACATATTGTTGTCGGAGAACAAGTTCCTAAGACATTTGCAATCCGAAAACCGGAGCCTGTCTCACAATGGGTTGCATACCCACTGCATTGGTTCTACCTTTGCATGTATCCCTTGAACTGGCTGCTTAACAAGGCCTCCCGCTCAATCCTCTCCTATTTTAATATCAAAGAAGCGACACATGGAGATGTTCTCTCGGATGAAGAGATCAGAGGTATTATTGACATTTCTGAAAAGCACGGGGATCTAAATACTGACAAGGCGCTCATGCTTAACAACATGTTTGAGTTTGATACCCATTCCGTGGAGCAGATTATGGTACCCAGAAGCTCCGTCGAAACTATCGACCTGAAGAGCGAGTGGGACATAACTCTCGAGTTGATACGCCAATCTCAGCATTCGCGTTTCCCGGTTATCGATGGAAATGCAGACTCACCGGCTGGAATCATCCTGGTCAAAGACCTGTATACGGCGATAATCGATCAGAAGAGTCTGCCCGACCCAATATCTGTTATCCGCCATAACCTAAGGGATGCCTTATTGGTGCCAGAGACGCAGCCAATCAGCAATCTCTTTGAATCAATGCGCAGGACGAGAACACATATGGCGTTGGCAATGGATGAATATGGTGCCTTTTCCGGCGTGGTAACACTGGAGGACATCTTAGAAGAGATCGTAGGGGAAATCTCTGATGAGCTGGATATTGACGAACCAGATGAATTAGTCCGGCGAGTTGAAAATCACTGGGAGACTGACGGACTGGTATCAATTACAGACCTTGAACGAGTCATAGATATTTCTTTCCCTGACGATCTGGACGCTAACACTATCTCCGGCCTTTTTATGCGGCAACTCAATCGAATGCCGCAGGTGGGTGATGTCATTCTCGAATCAGGCCTTCGAATGGTGGCGATTTCAATTAATAGCAATCGCGTCGGTGAGGTTCATATCTTTTCTACCGACGAATCTGATCAGAAACACGAAAGTGAAAAAGAAGCGGAATTGGGCCAACCCAAATCGCAAAATGAGAACGGTGACTCTGAATAAGTTGCAGTGAGAGGACAAGTGTCATGACCGAAAAAAGTCTTTCGACAGACCAGGATGACGATGATATTTTATTAGAACAGCTGCTGGAAGCCATTGAATCGGACAGCAGCAGGTCGCTGGTTGAATTATTAGACCCGCTTTCCTTAATCGACGCGCTGAGAATCATTCTTTTACTAAAGCTCGAAGAAATTGAACGAGTGCTCTCCTTGTTGCCGCCTGAATTCGCTGCCAGGCTGGTTAATGAAGCGCCCACCGAACTCGCGGCTGACCTGGTCGAACGTCTGGATATAGAGACCGCTGCCGGGATTATTGACGAACTGGGCTCTGATATACAAGCTGACGTTATCGCAGATCTCGAGGACAGGGATGGCGAGGCGATCCTTGCTGAAATGGACCAGGATAATGCCGAAGAGGTGCGCAAACTTCTCAGTTACGACAGTGACACCGCCGGTGGATTGATGTCAGCGGATGCGTTTAGCTTTCTGGAATCTGATTCAGTTGGCGAGGTTCTGAGGAGATTGGCGAGTGACGATGAAGATTTTGAACGATTTCGTGGACAACATCCCTACATACTGGATTCGGCGGGCAGACCATTAGGCGTTGTATCCCTGCGTAATCTGCTCACCGCCAAACGTAACGCCAGATTGCCCGAAATCATGGTCAAACCATTGACGGTATCTACAGACGCCACAATTGGCGATCTGCAGGATATTTTTGATCGTCATCCCTTTCTCGGATTACCGGTGGTGGAATCCGATGGAAAGTTGGTTGGAACGGTGTCAAGGCATGCACTCGATGAAGCTGTTCTGCATCGCACCGAAGCTCAAAGCTTGGCACGTCAGGGTGTTATCGGGGACGAGTTAAGATCCATGCCGGTATTTATCCGTTCAAGGCGTCGACTGGTATGGCTGTCCGCAAATATTGGGCTTAACATCATTGCCGCCAGCGTGATTGCGGCTTATGAACAAACACTCGCTGCGGTAATTGCGATCGCAATATTTCTGCCAATGGTTTCGGATATGAGCGGATGCTCCGGAAATCAGGCGGTTGCTGTCAGCATGCGTGAACTGTCCCTGGGCCTGGCCAAACCTGTCGACGCTTTCCGGATATGGATAAAAGAAATTTCGGTAGGATTAATTAACGGACTGGTACTTGGACTATTGATCGGTCTTGTCGCCTGGATATGGAAAGGGAATCCTTATCTCGGACTGGTCATAGGCCTCGCACTTGCAATAAACACGCTTATTGCAGTGTCTATAGGCGGTGTAGTGCCGCTGATGCTGAAACGATTCGGGCAGGATCCTGCGGTCGCCAGCGGCCCGCTATTGACAACGATCACAGATATCGCCGGTTTTTTTCTGGTACTGAGCCTGGCCGCCGCATTCATGCCTCTCTTAAAATAAGGTAGAGACATAATTAACGTATCACGCTTCGCTCTGTCGAACGGAATGCGGTCTCTCGGACCTTAAGCAATAGCGCCCATGCCAGGAAAATTTTTATACACGGATCTCACGGAGAATTATTTCGATCCATTTGCAAGTGAAACTCAAATTCAACCAGTCCTGCAGCATTTTAATCTGCAACGATTAATGTTTTTTTTGACAAGCACCACAATTTTCGTGCAAATAATTGACAATAGCGCATGGAATGTGACTTTCCGCTATACCACGCGATCTATCAACATGTAATCTGAACTTAAGCTCAATCAGAGCCCAACAAATAGGAGAATTAATAATGTCTGAAAATAATCCGTCTGAATGGATATTCGAGGGCCTCGAAGAGCCAGAACCGGGAGAACTGGTCACACCCGTACTAAAGAGGGCCCGGGTGAGTGTCGCCGCTCGGGAAGTCGTTGAATTTTGCATAGGTAATCTGTTTTCGGTTTTTCTGGTTTTACTGGCGCCCCTATTTAAAATCACTGCCGAGTCCATAGTCAAAGCGAATGACGACGAAAACTCGGACTAGCTCTTTTTTCCATTCCTGTAATCATTTATCTCCCTGAGGAGGCATATCATGGATCAAATTACCGCGTTGCAAAATGCCATCGCTGCGCCAATGAACACTCTATATATCAAGCTGATGTCTTTCCTGCCAAATCTTGCAGGCGCAATCTTTATGCTGGTTGCAGGTTACTTCATTGCCAAGATCATCAGCGTTATCATTTCCAAGCTGCTGGATAAGATTGGCCTCAATAAGTTAAGTAAAACAGCCGGGATCACCAGTGCTCTGGACCGTTCCGGGGTCAAAACTACGCCAGCAAAATTGATTGGAGTGATCGTGTTTTGGATCATTATGCTGACCTTTATCATTTCAGCGGCCGACGCTTTAGGCCTTGAACGGGTCTCAGCAACGATAGATGATTTTGTTTTGTACCTGCCGAAAGTAATCGGCGCCGCACTGGTGCTACTGATCGGCCTGCTAGTGGCACACTTCGTCCGCGGTGGCGTGCGTAGTGCTGCAGAAGGCATGCACCTGTCCTACGCCAAACCACTTGGCAGCGTTATCTACGGCGTGATGGTTGTCATAAGTGTGACGCTTGCAATAGGCCAACTGGACATTGAAACAGACCTGTTAAATCAGGTGGTGTCAATTCTCATCTTTGCAGCCGCCGCAGGAATGGCGCTTTCCTTAGGGCTAGGTACTCGTGATATATCGTCGAACATCATCGCAGGTGTATATGCGAGAGACATCTTCGTACCAAACAGTAAAGTTTCAGTAAAAGACATCAAAGGCACGATTGTTGAAGTCGGTTCCACCAAGACAAGAATTCGAATCAACGATACCAGCGTTGTCACGGTTTCCAATCGAGAGATGCTTGAACAGCAAGTGACGGAAACTGCGGACTGATCGAGTCCGGCAGCCGACCAAACTAATATGACGAGAAAAACCCACGGGCAGGAAGCCCGCGGGCTGGATCCCGATGGCGAACTGGTTGCGCGTGCTCAAATTGAGCTGCCGTTCGTTGACAGTGCTTACGAAGAACTGATGCTTCGCCATGAGAGAATGATGTTTCAAGTCTGTCACCGTCTGCTGGACCGCCCTGAAGATGCAGCAGAGGTGGTACAGGAAGTTATGCTCAAGGTATTCCACTACCTTGCCAGTTTTGAGGGAAGATCAAAATTTAAAACCTGGCTAATGCAGATTGTTCGAAGGGAGTGCTACAACTATTATAAAAAAAGCAAAAACATTAAAAACCACGCAAGCATTGACGAATTTTCGGGTATAGAGAATGTTCATACCGGCCTGTCCTCATCAGACCATGAAAAGACTGATAATCAGATTCGCGCCTCGCAGATTCTGGCAGCAATTGATTTCGATGATCGCCAGATCCTAACCCTACGATTTATTGCCGAACTAGACCTTGCGGAAATATCTGAAGTACTTGATCTCAAGTTAAGCGCAACCAAAATGAGGCTCTATCGGGCACTTGAACGTGCCCGCGAGATTGCAGGAGATCATTAAGAGGCAAAGGTGCGAAAATTCCAGGAGTGTCTTCATTCAGTGGACTTAAATCTCTGAAGATTAAATATAATGCGCAATCAGTCATAGACCAGAGTGTTACTAAATTGCAAATTGTCCCGAAAATGTTTCAGAAGATATTTCAGAAGTTTTGTGACTTTTACCTATAGATCAGCGTCTAAGGGAGATATCCTTGAAACCATGCAACTGGAACCCTCGGCTCGAAGCTTGGATTTAAATACCGGTTAAATGACAACACGTTTGTGATTACGCGATACCGATACGATTGGTTATTTGACAGTCTGAATCTCGCAATCTCAACCAGATCGGGGACAGTATTGAGACCGCTGCAGATAACGGATGCGACGGAAATCATATCTTTACCACTGGCCTTGGCCTCCTTTTCTAACTAAATCAACTAAGGATCCCGAACATGAAATTATTAGCCTCTGTTATCAGCATCATCTTAGTGTCCCTTCTTTTGCAAGGTTGCTTCGGTGCCAAATCGGCACCAACAGCCGTCGCTCAGCCTGCGGCGCCAGCACCAGTGGTTGAACCGGTAGTAACCACAATAGGAGATTCTGACGGGGACGGCGTCAATGACGATCTGGACGAGTGTGCAAACACAAGAACAGGCGTCGAAGTAGACGCGAAAGGCTGTGAAATTATTCTTCGCCTGAGTGGACCGCTGTTCGATTTCGATAAGTCAACTCTAACAGCCACAGCCCAATCCATCCTGACCGAGGCAAAGTCAGCGCTTGCTAGAAATCCAGCAAAGTTGATTGAAGTCGCGGGGCACACTGACAGCGTTGGCACTGAGAGCTACAACATCAAACTGGGTACCAGGCGTTCAGAAGCCGTTCACGATTTCCTGATCAAGTTAGGGATCGACGGAAATCGACTCAAACCCACCACTTATGGCGAATCACAGCCAGTGGCCTCGAATAATACCAGCGAAGGAAGGGCTCTCAACCGCAGAGTCGAGCTAATTGACACATCAAATTAATCAGCATTTTTGACAGTTGTTTGACTACAGCGCTGGCACCCATAAAGTGCCAGCGCATCTAAGGCTAACTCGTCAGAAAAGGAAGCACAGAAAATATTAAACATAGTTTAACCACCATTTTGCGACTTTTTTATGTCTGATTGGATCTTTACCAGTGAATTCAATGTCAATTGGTCAGCAGCACAGTTCAATGTGCCGTATTTAGTTTGTCGAGAATAACTAAGAATCAGTGAATCAAAAAAATACAGCATCGATTTATTGCATTGGCCTGGTCTTCTTCCAAGCACGCCCTAAAAGCAGAAAAAACCACCTAACCCTGATCATTGGAGTGCCCACTATTGGGCTTATAATGTAGGCTTGAAAGTTATGATGCTGATCAATACCCGAAAAAAGGAAAAATGCTGAAGCGAATAAAATTGATTTGTAGCATTCTGCTGATAACTTCGGTAATTATATTTGTTATGCAAAATACGACCACCGTGGATCTCCAGCTGCTTGCATGGAGGGTCTCATTACCACGATCTGCGATGGTTTTTACTGTCCTGATCATCGGCGTGATACTTGGGTGGTTATGGCGAGGGCAAAATCGTTAATATGCGACCAAATACACCGATCGGGAGCTTAATTAATACAATTTCTTGCCCTAATTAGGGACTCGAAAAAATTAAAAATAGTTACTTATTATAATGAAAGAGCATGAAATCCTGGGATGGCGCGAATGGGTATCACTGCCAGATTTGAATATCAACTATTTGAAATGCAAAATTGATACCGGCGCACGCACGTCAGCTCTTCATGCCTACTTCGTCGAGCCTGATAGTGCACGCAACACAGTTAGATTCGGAATACATCCCATCCAGCGCCGTGAAGATGTTGAAATCATCTGTAATGTCAGATTCACCGATAAAAGATTTGTAACCGACTCCGGCGGTCATAAAGAACAACGTTATGTCATCGAGACCAATATTCAACTAGGTAATTCTACGTGGCCCATCGAGATCACCCTCACAAAT
>JAHEGU010000009.1 GCA_024644945.1 Gammaproteobacteria bacterium
TGAAATGCAAAATTGATACCGGCGCACGCACGTCAGCTCTTCATGCCTACTTCGTCGAGCCTGATAGTGCGCGCAACACAGTTAGATTCGGAATACATCCCATCCAGCGCCGTGAAGATGTTGAAATCATCTGTAATGTTAGATTCACCGATAAAAGATTTGTAACCGACTCCGGCGGTCATAAAGAACAACGTTATGTCATCGAGACCAATATTCAACTAGGTAATTCTACGTGGCCCATCGAGATCACCCTCACAAATCGAGACACTATGAAATTCCGTATGCTTCTTGGGCGAACCGCAATGCACAAAAATTCGCTGGTAAATCCAAATGCATCCTTCGTTACCGGGAAACCGGATTTCACCCATTATATAAAGAAACCGAAAAAGGATTAATCAAATGAAAATTGCACTCCTTACAAGAGCGGGAAACAAGCTCTATTCCAACCGAAGATTGGTCGAAGCCGCAAATGAGCGCGGGCATGAAATGGATTTTGTTCATACCTTAAACTGCTATATGGATATAGACCCAAAATCACCAAGCGTGCACATTGGAGGCGAAGAACTTCCAAGGTTTGATGCGGTTATACCGCGAATCGGCGCATCCGTGACCTTTTACGGTTCCGCGGTTCTAAGGCAATTCGAAATGATGGGCACTTATCCTCTCAACGAGTCTGTTGCAATTACCCGATCAAGAGACAAACTACGTTCCTTGCAGATCTTAGCGCGTGCAGGTATTGGGTTGCCTCTAACAAGTTTTGCGCATTCAACAAAAAACACCAATGATCTGATTCATCTAGTCGGGGGCGCCCCTCTGGTATTAAAATTGCTGGAAGGAACCCAGGGCAAGGGTATTGTTCTGGCGGAAACACACAAAGCTGCGGAGACGATTATCGACACATTTAGACAACTAAATGCAAACTTCCTGGTACAGCAATTTGTCAAAGAAGCGGGTGGCGCCGATATTAGAGCATTTGTGGTGGGAGACAAGGTAGTTGCCGCGATGATGAGGCAGGCGCCTAAGGGAGAGTTTCGCTCAAATTTGCACAGAGGCGGCAAAGCTTCCTTGGTAAAACTCAGCCCGAGTGAAAGACGCACCGCGGTGCTTTCCGCAAGAAAGATGGGGCTTAATGTCGCCGGTGTGGATCTATTAAGATCTGATAGCGGACCGATGGTTATGGAGGTAAACTCATCACCAGGGCTAGAAGGCATTGAAAAAGCAACCGGAAAAGATGTTGCTTCGATGATTATTCAATTTCTTGAGAAGAACGCAAAGGAACATAAAACTCGCACCAAAGGGCGAGGATGAATTCAACTGAAAAAGTAGTCATTGCTGGTACTCCTGTTGAACCAGGTACCGCCACCACCATCACGATTCCAATCCCTCAGCTGTACACCCATACTCCTTTGGAAATGCCGGTGCATGTTATCCGCGGTAAAAAACCTGGACCGCGACTATTTGTATGTGCAGCGATTCATGGCGATGAGCTGAATGGGGTTGAAATCATCCGCCGTCTTATCCACAAGACGAACAATTCGAGGCTGCGTGGCACCTTAATCGCGATACCAATCGTTAATATCTATGGCGTCATACAGCACTCTCGGTATCTTCCGGATAGAAGAGACTTAAACAGATCCTTTCCCGGAAGTGAAAAAGGATCTTTAGCGAGTCGCCTGGCTAATCTGTTGATCAAAGAATGTGTTGAGAATTCTACTCACGCCATAGACTTGCATACAGGCGCCATTCACCGGTCAAACATTCCGCAAGTTCGAGGAGATCTGAAAAATCCGGAAACGGTAAAAATGGCCGAAGCATTTGGCGCACCAGTGATCATCGATTCAAAAGTACGAGACGGTTCGCTGCGCGCGGCCGCTGATGACCTCGGTATTCCGATAATTATTTATGAAGCCGGAGAAGCACTTCGTTTTGAAGAGCGATCCATCAGAGCTGGCGTTGCCGGCATTAAAAACGTTATGCGGACGCTAGGGATGCTGAGTCGAGTCAAGTCCGGTAAAGAACCTATAAAGCCACTGGTAGTCTCATCAAGTTCATGGAGCAGAGCTCCGATCAGCGGAATTTTTCACACTAAGATAAAACTTGGAGAAATCATTAATTCCAATGATTCGCTCGGCTCTATTGCCGATCCGTTTGGAGAGACCGAAATAGAAATACAATCTAAACACACAGGAATGGTGATAGGCCGAACTTATCTCCCATTGGTAAACGAGGGAGACGCTGTGGTGCATATTGCGCAGACCGATGCGGTCGAGACAGCCGCTGATACCTTTGCGGACTTTATTGAAAGGTAATCTGAAAGTTCTAGGTATTAGCTATGAGGCGCTGGTACCAGCGATAGTGCTCCGGTTTCTGTAGTTTGATAGGTACAGAAATGCATGAGATCCCCCAACTCTAGCGGACAAAATTATGAACCTGAATGAAATAGAAAGATCTCTCACTCTTTATCTATCGAAAGTTAACGATTGGCTGCTAAGCCCGTCTTTCTATATTCAGATCGGATTTATAGTTTTGTCCGTAAGTTTAGCCTGGCTCATTGCAAAGGCGTTACGCAAAAGTATCCCAATCTTTCAGGATTCAGCATCTGACGAAAAATGGACATGGCTCGGTAAATTCGGCCACCAGAGCCGACAACTTTTATTTCCCCTGCTAAACATCAGCATGTTGGGGGTCTTACGAGAAGCCGGTCAATATCTCGGGGATACGATATGGCTGATTATTATTGCTCAGCTTCTGGCCGTTATTTATTTTTTGTATCACCTTATTCTTCGTTTTATAAAAAACCCAGTTATTCGGGGATTTTTTAAATGGGTGGTGATTCCAATTGCAGTTCTGAAAGTTTTTGGTGTGCTGGACGAAGTGACCGTCTACCTCGATGGACTATCTATAGAACTTGGAAATATAAAGTTATCCGCTTATGCGCTCGCACGAGCAGTAGTATTTGGGGTTTTGCTGTTCTGGCTGGGTCGAATATCAAGCGACATCGGCCAAAAAGTCATACGTAGTCAGCAAGAACTCGATAATGAAACAAAAGAAATATTCATAAAAATATTTCAGGTTGTTGTAAGTATCACTGTATTCATTTTACTTCTGCAGATTGTTGGAATTAATCTGACTGCGCTCGCCGTATTTGGTGGCGCACTTGGCGTTGGTCTTGGATTTGGCCTCCAGTCGATTGCATCCAACTTCTTGTCAGGGTTGATTTTGCTTATGGATCGGTCATTGAAAATTGGCGATTTTGTGGAATTAGAAGACAGTCGATCAGGCGTGATTGATAGCTTGAATATGCGATCTGCAACGTTAACCACCTACGATGGTAAAGACATTGTGGTGCCCAATGACACTTTCATTACCAGTTCATTTACCAACTGGACGCATAGAGATAAGAAACAACGATACCCACTTCACTTTTCTGTTGCCTACGATACAGATCTGGAGAAATTATTCGAAATTGTACGAGAGGTGGTCGCCAGCCATCCTCAGGTACTAAGCGGCGACGGTATCCCCAAAGAGGAGCAACCCGACGCCGAAATCAGTCAGTTCGGAGATTTCGGAATAGATATATTGGTTGAATTTTGGATGATGGGTATCGATGATGGAAAGAATCGAGTCGGCGCTGATTTACTATTCATGATTTGGCAGGCACTGCAGGCAAACGGTATTGAAATCCCGTTTCCTCAACGCGAAGTTCGAATACTTAATCCATCTGCAAAAGTCTGATTTGGTCCAGTTCACTGATCCTATATTATTTTTTTCCTCACCATACACGCGATTCGCAATCTGTATTTAGTGCAATAAAATATCTTCAGATCACAATTTCTGATGGGAGCAATTCATCTATATCGTTGCAGTAGTCGTTCTGCGCCTATTTACAGCCCCTCATTAAATTCTTACTCGATATTTAAAATCTGGGTGACACAAAAAGACATTTTCAATGTAATCCATGCTGCGCGCATAGTGCATTTAAAATCACCAGAGCCACCGGACTAAAGCGTACAGCGGAAGCGGAAGCGGAATATATGCGCAGTCCGTGCCGCTAGCGCAATCTTCAGACCGTCCGGATCATCAAATAAAATAATGATGTCGGAAAAACCAGAATTGGATGATAGCTGCCAAAAGTCTGCAGTAACTTATCGGGGTTGCGCATCAATCTGACGATGCCGACTCCTATCACAACGACCTGATCAGGCGCTTAGAGTGACCTCATAGCCTGCGAACTTACGAATATTGATCACCCCGGCATCAAGTATCAGGTATTGCCCCTTGATCCCATTTAACACGCCGCTTATTTCTGGAGTTTTATCAAAATTGAGACTGGTCACTTTTTCAGGATGAGAGAGCACGGGGTATTCTATTTCCACTACGGGCTCTTCCAACACCTCCCATTCGACTTCACCGTCTTGCACTCTCAGTGCATCAATATCTGCCCTGGCATTATCGATGATCTCGCTTGCTTTATGTTTCAGGTCTACGGCATCACCACCGCCCTTGAGCATTTTGCGCCAGTCAGTGCGATCGCTGACATATTTTTTTATCGTAGCTTCAAGCAAACCCGAGTGATATCGATTGCGAATCCTGAATACCGGCAGCGCCTGCAGAGCCCCCTGATCAATCCACCGGGTCGGAATTTGCGTGCCCCGCGTTATCCCCACCTTGAGACCCGATGAATTAGCAATGTAGACATAATGGGATTGCATACAGTGGTTCGTCGCCCATTCACTATCGCGGCAGGTTCCTAAATGAAAATGGCATGTCTCGGGCCGCATAATACACAGGTCACATTCCGCAAGTGTTTTAAAACAGGGAAAGCAATAGCCCTGGTTGAAGCTTTTCTTCGTTTCCCGCCCGCAATGAATGCAGTGAATGAGACCTTTAAAATTGAGCGCTACGGGAGCGCCAATCAGGCAATTAAGATCAACCAGTTCGCCGCCAATGGGCAGCTGGTACTGCACCGGCTGCGCCAATGTCGTCTTCATTTTACGCAGCCCGCCGCTTGCCAGCACCTGAGTCATATGATTATTAACTATTACAGTGCGCTGGCAAAATCCTGCACCAGGTCCTGCTCACTCTCTATACCCACAGCAAGCCTGACCAGACCCGCACCAATTCCAAAGGCCTCACATTCCTCGGTCGACAACCCGGCATGGGAAGATTCCGCAGGTATGGTGATGAGCGTTTCGACACCACCCAGACTCACCGCCTCAGCCGCCAGTTCCAGCCGATCGATCATCGCATGGGCACCCTCGGCACCACCGACATGATCAAAACTGAGCAATCCACCATATCCGGTAAACAATGACTTTGCCCTTTGATGGTCTGGATGGCTGAAAAGGCCGGGGTAGTTCACCCTTGATACAGCAGAATGCTGTTCCAGAAAAGTGGCCAGCGCAAGAGCATTTTGATTTTGTCTGGCAACTCGAAGCGACAAGGTTTTGATCCCGCGATGCAGTAAGAAGCACGCGTGAGGGTCCAATGTGCCGCCCAGATGATCAAGTTTTATTTTCGCTTTCTGCACCAGATCTTGTCTGCCAATGATGGCACCCGCGACGATATCGGAGTGCCCATTGAGATACTTGGTGCAGCTATGCATCACCAGGTCAAAGCCAAGAGTCGCCGGATTGAAATTGACTGGTGAAGGCAAAGTATTGTCGATCATAGTGATCAACCCATGTTCGCGGGCAAACTCCACCACGCCAGACAAGTCCCCCACAGTAAGTAAAGGATTTGTCATGCTTTCGACATAGAAGCCCCGTGTATTAGGCTTGATCTTTTGCGCCCATTCGTCAGCACTCAGCAAGTCAACGAAATCGAAACTGATGCCGAGTTCCGGCAGATCATGGGTAATATAAGTGTGGGTACCCCCGTACAACGCTCGTTGCACCAAAAAATGATCCCCGGCCTTTAGCACTGTAAGCAGAGCGGTAGTAATTGCAGCCATACCACTTGCTGTGACCAGCGCCGATTCCGCCTCCTCCAGGTCCGAGAGTTTACGATGTAGTACCTCGTGGTTAGGCGAATTATTCAACCTGAGATAGGGGATGGTGTGATAGCCCGCCTCTCGACTGGACTCATAAGTTGAACTCTGAAAAATAGGCATGCTGATCGCGCCCTTGATACGAGGCGAATACTCCCCTGCATGGATTACGCGGGTTTCCAGGGATTGCTTTTTTCTGATCTCAGTCATCAACTCAGTACAATAAGCCCTAGCGCCCGCCAAACAACGATCCGAGAATACCGCGCATGATTTGCCGGCCGATCTGGGAACCTGCTGAGCGGGCGATACTTTTCATCATCGCTTCGCTGGTGCTCTGGCGCCTGCTTCCGCCGCTGCGCCGCTTCGCTTCCTTTTCAGCCTCACGTGCGAGACGTTCTCGCTCTTTCTCAGCTTCACGAGCTAGTTTGTCTGCCGCTTTTTCAGCTTCCGCAGCTTCTTTTTCAGCCTGCACCCGGGCTGCTTCCTTTTCCGCTTTGCGCATTTGTTCCTCGGCTCGCTGTCCCAGCTTCTCCATCGCGGACTCTCGATTATCGGCTTCGTCATAACGATTTCCGATCGGAGATAGCTTAATTTGTGCAGCCCGTTCCTCGTCTGTAGCCGGCCCGATCCGGCTCTGTGGCGGTCGAATTAAAATTTGCTCTACCTGGGTAGGGATACCTTTTTCATCCAACACCGAAACCAGTGCTTCACCGACACCGAGTTCAGTGATCACCCTTTCAGTATCGACATCTGGATTTGCACGAAAATTCTCAGCCACTACTTTGACCGCTTTTTGCTCCTTGGGCGTAAACGCCCGCAGCGCATGCTGAATCTTCATGCCGAGCTGTCCCAGCACGTCCTCGGGAATATCCAGTGGACTTTGACTAACAAAATAGATACCCACTCCCTTGGAACGGATCAACCGCACGACCTGTTCGATTTTGTCTACGAGTGCCTTGGGCGCGTCATCAAATAAGAGATGTGCTTCATCAAAGAAAATTACGAATTTGGGACGATCCGGGTCCCCAACTTCAGGCATATTTTCAAACAGCTCCGCCATCAACCACAACAGGAAGGTAGCGTAAAGCTTCGGGCCTCTTGAAATAATCGTAGTGACATCCAGCACATTAATTACCCCACGTCCGGAAAAATCCTGGCGCATTAAATCATCCAGTTGCAGCACCGGTTCCCCCAGGAAAATCTCTGCATCCTGCTCCTCAAGCACCAGCAGGTCGCGTTGGATTGCACCGATACTGGCGGAGGTAAAATTGCCGTAGTCGCCCCTCAATTCTGATGCATTATCCGACATCCATCCAAGAAGGTGCTGTAAATCTTCAAGGTCAAGCAACAGCAGACCATTGTCATCTGCGATCTTGAAGGCGGCGTACATTACACCTGTCTGAGTCTCATTGAGATCAAGCAAATTGGAAATGAGCAGTGGGCCAAGTTCGCTTACAGTTGCTCTTACCGGATGGCCTTTCTTGCCGTACAAGTCCCAAAAGACCACCGGATTCCCCTGCATCTGGTAATCGCTGATACCGATGGCTTCAATTCTTTCATCGATCTTTGGATGCGCCGTTGCTTCACAGGCAAGTCCCGAGACATCCCCCTTAACATCTGCCATTAGTACCGGCACCCCGGCTTTGGAAAATTCTTCAGCGAGTATCTGCATGGTCACAGTTTTGCCGGTACCGGTGGCGCCGGCAATCATGCCATGCCGATTCGCCATTCGTGTGTCCATCAGAACTTGCTTCTGATCGCGCCCGCCGATCAGTATAGTATTTTGTGTTGTCATGGTTGACCTGATTTACTCAAAATATTGTTATCAAAGCGATTGACCCGCTTCTGCCTCAGGCCGATCATAACCCGTCCACGACAGGCAAAAAAGCGCATTCTATAAACAGGTCCTGGTGCTACAATTCAAACTAGTCAATATTTTCCAGATAACTGAAAAATGAGCAAATCGGATCAGCTTACAGCGCACTATGAAGCGCTACTCGAAGCTGTCGGCGAGGATATCA
Organism: Gammaproteobacteria bacterium; assembly: GCA_024644945.1. GTDB lineage: Bacteria > Pseudomonadota > Gammaproteobacteria > Arenicellales > Poriferihabitantaceae > VYFG01. The sequence continues at coordinate 8,011 of JAHEGU010000009.1, forward strand.
GCAGAGATGGCCTGCAGAAAACCCCGCAGCGAGCGGCCAAAGCTTTTCGATACCTGACCCACGGATATGAACAGGATCTCGATGAGGTCGTTAACGGTGCCATATTCGAATCGGACAATGATCAGATGGTCATCGTCAAAGATATCGAGCTTTATTCCCTGTGTGAACATCATCTGCTGCCGTTTATTGGTAAAGCCCATATCGCCTATTTACCCCAGGGAAAGGTCATCGGACTGTCAAAACTGGCTCGGATTACCGATATGTATGCACGCCGGCTTCAGATCCAGGAAAACCTTACCGAACAAATCGCGCGGGCAGTTGAGGTCATGACCGGCGCGGCAGGTGTAGGGGTAATTGTAGAAGCCAAACACTTTTGCATGATGATGCGGGGCGTCGAAAAACAGAACTCCACCATGAAAACCTCGATGATGCTTGGACGTTTTCGCACTGACCACCGAACCCGCACGGAGTTTCTAAACCTTGTGCAGGGTTAATTACGATTCGATTTCTGGATACCAGGTTGTTATAAACCTGAAATCTACTCATGCAAGCCCTTCTGGTAGACGGCCTTAATCTGGTCAGAAGAATATACGCGGCGGTTCCCTCCCCGCCCGAAGACGCGGATGACGGGCAGCCGGAACAACACATCCAAGGCGTTGTTCGCTCATCCACATCTTCACTGGAAAGAGCGCTCCGGTTACATCAGCCAAGTCACAGTGTTGCGGTATTCGAACAACCTGGTCGAACCTGGCGGCATCGAGTGTTTCCAGACTATAAAAAAAACAGATCGCCTATGCCGTCGCTGCTCTCGGACGCAATGCCCGAGTTAAAACAAGCGTTTGAGTCAAAGGGAGTATTGAGTTACGACAGGGCCGGATATGAAGCCGATGATGTTATTGCCACCATGGCAATTAAGATCGCAAATCACCATGGCACTGTGACTATTCTCTCCACTGATCGCAATTATTGTCAACTTTTATGTCCAGAGATCTCAGTGTACGACCATTTTGGCCAACGTCACCTAGATCGCGAAATGATCTTTAAACGATTCGGTGTGGAGCCCGAACAACTGCCTATGCTGCTAGCACTGGCCGGAGACTCCAGCCTTTCGATTCCAGGCATTCCTTCCATCGGTATCCGCACCGCGGCTCGCCTGGTGCACGAATACCATACCATGGATAACTTGCTTGAAGCCTCCCGCGAAATGACCGGCAAGATCGGATCCAAACTTTTTAATGGACAAGAAATCGCGCGTCTTGGTATGGAGCTGTTCACTCTGAAAAAAGACATCGATCTGGGAATCAACCTTAACCAGTTTCGCTATCAACCTGCCTAGCTTGATGAAGCGCCCTGGTTTTCTGCGATTCATCCCGCTGTGGCCGGTATTACTGCTGGGACTATTCATACTGCTATGGAACCAGCGACTTGAGATTGCAATCTGGATCCTGGATCGAACCGTAATCAGTGGTGATATTGAAGATTTTGCAATCACTCCATCACACATTGATCTCGATCGCAGTCTGATCGATTCCCTTTCGTTTACATACCGTTTTGGCGAACAACAGTTCCATGTCAGATCCTCTGAAATCGAAATAGCCTATAAACTCTCAAGTCTGCAGTCTGTTTCAATCGAAAGTGTGGTGGTCATGAGATTGGTGATTGAACAATTGAGCACTCCGTCATCTGGTCAGACCCCCAGTCTCGCAGGACCTACGCTGGACCAGGTACTGTCTGATCTGAGCCACTTTCTTGCTCTCAGTCTGCCGGTAAAAATATTATCGGTAAAACAGCTGGACCTTTCCCTTGCGAATTACAATGTCTTTGTTCGAAATGGATCCTCCCACATTCAGGACACCGGAGAACATATCAAAGCCCGCATCGAGGACAATCGTCGATTTCTCGATCTCGAAATGGAGCCTGGCCGTGTCGATATAAGCTTAGGATCGAGCGCTGTACAGGAAGTTAAAATCCTCGACTTGGGAATAAGTACTCTGGGGACAAACCGAAGCCTGAGAATAAATTCAAAATTTGACACTGCAGCTTTTGGGGAATGGATTGCACATTACCCACCTGCATCAACAATTGGTAAATCCCTGCAGAATATACAAGCGTTCACCGAACTAACGATCGATATTAACCCAGGGGACCAGGGCTACCTCGCTAACATCTCGGCAATCAGCGAGCAGATCAATACAGAGGGATTTCAGGGCTCCGGTATTTCCGTCGACCTGGATCTTCATCTGCCAGATGCAATATTCGACGAGTCAGTAAATCGCATTGATTTCGATGCCAGGACTCAATTAAAAGCCGAGAAGCTTAACCTTGGTAATCTTAGAATAACCGACCTGAGTCTGAGCCCTCAAGGCTTTGTTGAAAAAGACAATGGTGTTCTGTATGCAGAATTCCTACCGGATTCAAGGGTGTCCGCTACCACGGTCTTATTCGACGACTACACTATTAACGATCTATCCATCGCGCCGGCACTTGTCGTAAAAGACAAGGAGATCCAAGTTCAAAAAGGCCTGGAGGCTCAGGTAAGACAAATCTCCTGGCCTGGCTTCACTGTAAGCCGGACGAGTCTCAGGTCACAAAATATATCCTCGCTAAGCGTCGACGCTGATCAGGGGTGGGTCCACAGAAATGGTCAATGGACAGTGCAAACTGAAATTGACCTTGGTCAAAATCAAATAATTGGAGGAAGATTTAATACCACCGTATCGCATATGGATGCAGTCGAGATTAAGGCCAAAGTCGAGAGCGATGACGCTCATATTTCCTTAAACACGCCTCTTCCGCCAGCTCAAGCCATATCTTTCGACGTCGTGCGAAACGACCAACTGGTGGAGGCAGCGGGCACACTCAAAGTAGACGGTGCCAACGACCCGCTTAAGTTCACTATGAAACACGATATTAATTTGGAGACTGGCACAGCTGACTTGTGGAATCCGTCTCCATTAGCCGCAAACACGTTGCCCGACATCGCCAGCGCACTCGAATTAAAACTGCCAGACATGCTTTCTATTTCTGACGGACAACTTGGCATCAATTTGAACGCCGGATGGAATCAAGATAGTTTTTCTTTAAGCGCTGACTTCGAAGCAGATGAATTATCAGGAACCTATCAGGAATCCCTGTTCGAAGACCTAGCGATTGCCGGCAAACTCGAAATACTGCCGGTCGTACGTTCGGATGGTAACCTGGTGGCTAGTATTGCAAGCCTGGAATATGGGGTAAAACTTGAGCAACTTTCCTCGGCATTCTCTGTGGAGACTTCGCAACATGGGGATCTACCTCAACTTTTTGTTGATAACCTTAAGGGTGGCTTGTTTGGCGGCAGTTTTTACGCCAGTAATTTTATTGTCGATCTGAATGGGCCAGACTCTCAATTAGATCTGAAAATCCAGAATCTGGATATTGAGCAAGTTGTTGCTACTCAGGGAATAGAAGGTTTAGAAGCCACAGGCCGAGTGGACGGTAACCTGCCCATATCAATATCTTCTAGAGGAGTCAGTATCAATAATGGTGTGTTCTGGAACCACCTTGGGGGGGGAAATATTATGTATTCGATTAGCGATGAGCAGGCGGCAGCTCTGGATAATCCACTGACAGATGTGGTGATCGCTGCCTTAAGAGATTTCCGTTATCGGGTGCTGACCGCCAACGCCGATTACCAACCTAATGGTGACCTCAAGATGAGCTTTCAGCTAAAAGGTATTAGTCCTAAACTTGACACTAATCGACCTGTGCACCTGAACATCAATACGGAGGAAAATGTGCTATCTTTACTGCAGAGTCTCAGCTACTCTGAGGGTGTTAATCAAGCAATCGACAAACAGATACAGGAAAAGTTCGAATGAAAACTGCAAACTGGTTTCCAGGGCTGATGTTATTCGCCGTTCTGACCGTGGGGTGCGCACCTACGGTAAAAGTTGCCACTCCGGAAGAACCAATCACTATCAATCTTAATGTCAAGATCGAGCATGAAATCCGGGTGAAGGTGGAAAAAGATCTAGACAATCTGTTCAGCGAAGAAAGCGAGTTGTTCTGATTTCAGTCAGTGACAGATTTTGGGATACGTTAAATAATGCAAGTTAAATATAGTGAAGAAAAGATGATGAAGACGATAAAAAAAGGTCTATTAATTCTGATGACTTCTCTGGTGATGGTAACGAACGCCCTTGCCCTCAGCCTGGATGCGGCAAAAGGCCAGGGTCTGGTAGGAGAAACACCATCAGGTTATCTGCAGCCAGTCGGATCGCCGACAGCGGAAGTGAATAACCTGGTCAATCAGATCAATCAAAAACGACGCGCTGAATACAGCAGCATCGCGCAAAAGAACGGCACCAGCCTGAAGAACGTTGAAGCTCTGGCAGGAAAAAAGGCTATCGAACGATCAAGGCCTGGGGAATACGTGTTGATCGGCGGAGAATGGCGGAAGAAGTAACTTACTAAATGCAAACCTGGGAGCAGGTAGCGATTGGCGCCATTATTCTGGTGCTTCTACTTTGGCGTTTGCCAAAAGTTTCAAAGGCCATGGAGCAGCATAAGGACGAACCAAGAGACTGGTTAGGGGTACTGATTCCAATTGGGATTGTTGTAATGTTCGTGATTTTTCTAATTAGCCTGGCTTGAGCTAATTTGTACCACCAGGCTAGTAATTAATAGCTGATACCTCTTAACTCAATCGTTTGTGAAATCGGGGTAGAACCCAACTCAAGCACCAGGGCTGGTGCTCGATTCCATTGATACCCCTCAGGCGCTATGATCAACGGGTGTTCTTACTACTCATTAATCATGTCAAAACAACAAGCAGATAACATTACCATGTCAGAGGGAGGGCTATACTCGCTTGCGACAAAGGGGGCCAAAGACGTTATTGACATCGCGACGCCTCGAGTCCTTGACGCGCTCGACGCCATCAATCTCTCATCAGACTCTGGCGGATTTATGATGGCGGATATGGGGTGCGCCGACGGTGGGACATCTCTCGAGATGATTCGCAGCGTTCTCTCTAATTTACAACAACTCGCACCGGGACTTGACGCTACGGTGGTCTATGCCGATCAGCCTGCAAACGATTTCAATGCGCTGGTAGATATTGTTCATGGAAGAACGGCGTTCAATTCCTGGATTGCAGAATTTGAAAACGCCTGGCCTCTGTTCTCGGGCTCGTCCTTCTACCTGCAGGCAGTACCCGATAACTCGTTGGATCTGGTATTTTCCGCAACCGCAATGCATTGGTTATCAAAAAAACCCTGTAACATCGCGGGTCATGTTCACATGGTTGGCGCAACCGGAGAAGAGCTAGAACAGTTTGCCACGCAGGCGCGTGAAGACTGGGAAACTATCCTGATGTGCCGCGCCAGCGAACTTAAGTCCGGTGGCAGGATGGTGTTGGTGAACTTCTGCCGAGACGATTCCGGTAGATACCTGGGTAATACCGGCGGGGTCAACATGTTCGACACCTTTAACGAAATCTGGCGTGAGTTTATTGAGCTCGGTCGAGTGACAATGGAGGAGTACCACAACATGACTCTGCCTCAGTATTACCATAACATTGAAGAATTCTGTGCCCCGCTTAACGACCCCAAAAGCAACAGCTATCAGGCAGGACTGCGCCTGGATAGCATCGAAACCCGGGTGGTACCCTGCCCTTTTTCACAACAATTCAAAGCAGATGGCGATGTAAAAGCATTTGCCGATGGATTGATACCCACGGTCAGAAGCTGGAATCAGAGTATTTTTGCCGCAGGTCTAGACATGGGCCGCTCTCAATCAGAGCGCAATCAAATCATTGAAGATTATTATTCAAGCTACCACCAGCGGGTACTCGAGGCCCCTGAGGGCCACGGTATGGACTATGTGCACGCATATATGACCATCTCAAAAATCTGATATTAAAACGGCGCGTTCCAGATGTGCGCCCGGGCAGCGCAGCCAGGCCGCTCGCGCTTTACTGCTCTACCCAAATGGGTAATACTATCGGGCCTTTCTAAGCTTAGAATGCGTCTTTCAGAGGACGCGATACACTCTAAAACCACAACTATTAACCCATCCAATATTAAGGAGAAACACCATTATGAAACGTCGTGAATTATTGAAAGGCGGTGTCGCTGCAGCAGCCACCGCCGGCGCGTCGACCCTGGCGGCACCCGCCATCGCCCAAGATCGAATAGAAATTTCTGTGGTCTCTACCTGGCCTCGGGACTTCCCTGGTCTTGGTACCGGTGCTCAACGTTTTGCCCAACGACTCTCAGATATCAGTGATGGTCGATTTCAAGTTGAATACTTTGCCGCCGGTGAACGGGTTGGAGCTTTCGATTCATTCGACGAAGTCGCGTCCGGCAACGCCCAGATGTATCATGCCGCTGAATACTACTGGAAGGGTAAGCACCCTGGCTGGGCTTACTTTACCGCGGTACCTTTCGGACTCACCTACACCGAAATGAACGCATGGATCCGCTTTGGCGGAGGGCAGGCGTTGTGGGACGAACTGGCGGGTGAATCCGGTCTTAAAAATCTGATGTGTGGAAACACCGGTGTGCAGATGGGAGGGTGGTTCCGCAAAGAAATGAATTCCGCTGACGACTTCAAAGGCCTGAAGATGCGGATCCCGGGACTCGGTGGCGACGTTCTGGCCAAGCTCGGCGCTTCACCAGTATCACTGCCCGGTGGACAGATCTATGAGAATCTGATTTCCGGGGCGATCGATGCTACCGAATGGGTAGGTCCATGGAATGACGCAGCGATGAAATTCTACGAAGCCGCCAAGTATTACTACTATCCGGGTATGCATGAACCGGGTCCGATGCTGGCAGCGGGGATCAACAAGGATTTCTGGGAAGGCCTGTCGGCCTCCGACAAGGTCATGGTGGAAGCCGCAGCCTCTATGGAGAACGACGTCATGATGGCGGAGTTCAACGCTAACAATGGTGCTTCACTAACCAAATTGATTAATGAGCAAGGCGTGGAGCTCAAAAAATTCAGCGATGACATCTACGATTCATTTGGAGAAGCTGCGGATGAGGTGTTTGCTGAAACCGTTGAACACAGCGATCTGGCAAAGCGCATTCATGATAGCTTCATAGCTGCCCGGACTGACATTGGTCGATGGCAAAAAATCGCCGACCAGGAGTATTTGCGTCAGCGAAACCGGGTCACTGGCATTTAACTCTGCATTAGTATAAGACTTAACGGTCTTAGTAAAATTCGGCAAACGGAACCGACAGGTTTCGTTTGCCGTAGTACCGTTTTATTCAAGTAATTTGTAAAATGTTTATTTGCTGGCAAAAAATATAGTTTATACCTGCCGGCACATTTGGAGGGCCAAATTCAGTGACTATAGCTATTAAGCTCTCATCAGAATTAGCGTGATTGGATTTCTCGAGAAGCTGGCAAACTACCCTCGGGTTTTAAGGGGATTTGCGGTAACTGCAACTATTGCAGTGGTTCTGTTCCTGATTGATAACTTCCTTATTTACGTGCTTGGATGGCCAGGCATGGGTCAGTTTTTTACTCATCTTGGAGTGTTCGCTCCCGATAAAACATTTAAAGGATTACAGGGAAACGCAGTTACACAAGGCTGGATTCAGTTTCTGTCGTTCTCTGCAATATTCGTTGCAGCCCTGGTCTGGGTAAAACGCACCAGTTTCCGTGGTCTGATTCATGATGCAGATCTATATAGCGCCATCGCGGCCTTTATCGTGCGTGCAGCGTTCTGGTCCGTGCTGTTAGTCGGTGGCGTCGATATGCTGCTTTCGTTCTTAAGAGTCGAAGGTTTCCTGCCTGCAATCGTTGGAGAGGATCTTACTACCCAGCTTGGCCGCTCAATTTTTCGCGGCACCTGGGTGCACTACCCATTAATCGGCATTGCAATTGTGATCGCCCTGTTAACCCGTTCCCTCGGATTTATCTGGTTGGCGCTGATGATTGTTGGGGCAGAGTTTCTTATCGTCATTACACGTTTCGTATTTTCCTATGAACAGGCTTTTATGGGAGACCTGGTTCGTTTCTGGTATGCGGCATTATTTCTGTTTGCCAGCGCATACACGCTGCTGAACGATGGCCATGTGCGAGTAGATGTGCTGTATGCAGGATTTACTAAACAAGGTAAGGCGGTTACCAATTCAATTGGATCGCTACTCTTAGGATTGCCTATTTGCTGGACCATACTGATTCTTGGCACCAGCAGCAGGGGCAGCATTATCGTCAGTCCACTTCTGAGCTTTGAAATCTCCCAAAGTGGCTATGGTATGTACACTAAATACCTGATGGCGGGATATCTAATGATTTTTGCGCTCAGCATGGCGATTCAGTTCGTCAGCTTATTCTTGAGCAATATGGCGGAGTTTGTTGAAGACTCCAACCCTCTAGCCGACGGTAGCAGCTAATATGGAGATCGTATTTCTCTGCACCTTGGTTCTGATGATGGTCATCGCGCTGTCTTCTGGTTTTCCTGTTGCGTTCGCTCTACCGGGTTCTGCCATCGCCACCATCGTGCTTGCGGCCACCTGCGGCTATTTCTTTGCCGGCGATCCCTCCGCGTATTTTGCCCAGGACGGCCCTACGGAATGGATGACCGCAGGGATAACTAACTTTCGCAGCCTTTACTGGGAAGTCGAGCGGGACACACTGATCGCAATTCCGCTGTTTGTATTCATGGGTATCATGCTGGAACGATCGCGGATCGCAGAGGATCTGCTGGTTGCAATGGCGAGGCTGTTTGGTCCAGTCCCGGGCGGACTCGGCATTTCAGTGGTATTTGTCGGTGCATTACTCGCTGCAACGACTGGCATTCTCGGTGCTACGGTAATCGCAATGGGATTGATCTCACTGCCTGCGATGCTGCGTAATAATTACTCGAAGCCACTCGCGACTGGAACAATCTGCGCCTCCGGCACCCTGGGTCAGATTATCCCGCCTTCTATCGTTTTAATCATATTGGCAGACCAATTGTCGAATGCCGCTGATCAAGCCAGTACGCTTCGCAAAGCAGAGTACAAAGCCTTTACCGGAGAGTTTTCCCTGCCCACCCAGCTCGACATCGTATCCGCCAGCGCCGGAGACATGTTCATGGGGGCGCTGGTTCCCGGCTTGATATTGGTCAGTCTATACATGCTGTATATCCTGATACGAGCCATCACCAAGCCCGGAACCGCACCCCCAGTCCCCTACGAAGGAAAATACGACCGGAATTTTGCGATCTCAATTGCGCTGTCACTTGTGCCTCCACTGACGCTGATCTTTGTTGTTCTCGGCTCGATTATCCTCGGAATTGCAACGGTCAACCAGGCGGGTGCAATCGGCGCTGTCGGCGCGATAATCATGGCCGGCTATCGATTGACCGATGGCAAGCGCGGTCAGTATCTGCCCACCATCCTTGCCACCTGTTCGATCGCGGTCGTCCTGGTTCTAAATAACAACTTCAACCTGAACGTAAAGAACGTATCAACCAATCGTGATTTAATTGGCGTGATAGTCGCGGCGGCCGCAGTACTGGTATTCGTCATCGCATTGGTCTGGAGTTGCTGGCGCACTTACAAGATCAACGACACGCTGGTCAGTGTCATGGTCGACACCGCTAAAACCACTTCAATGGTGTTCATTATCCTGATCGGTGCTGCCATGCTCACATCGGCTTTCCGGGCATTCGGCGGCGAGGAGCTGGTGAGGGAATTTCTCACCAGTTTGCCGGGTGGTTTCTGGACCCAGTTCCTGGTCGTTATGCTGGTTATTTTCCTGCTGGGATTTTTTCTCGATTTTATCGAGATCGCAGTGGTCGTGGTACCCATTGTTGCGCCAATCCTGTTATCTGACCCGTCGGCTAATATTACCGCGGTGTGGCTCGGTGTGATGATAGGTCTCAATATTCAAACCTCTTTCCTTACACCGCCGTTTGGATTTGCCCTGTTTTATCTTCGAGGAGTCGCTCCGCCGGAAGTCAGAACCACTCATATCTACAAGGGTGCGGTCGCATTTATCATGTTGCAGCTCGCCGGCTTGGCAATAGCAGGATATTTTCCTAGCCTTGTGAACTATATGCCTAACCGAACTCACCTTACGGCTGAGACAGCGCCACCACCGGTCAATCCGAAATTACAGCTATGTATCGAAGAACACTTATTTGGATACTACGACGAAAACCAGGATGGCCTGCTTCAAAGTATCAACCAGGCACGTAGCCTGAACCTGAACTCTCTGCCGGAAGCGCTGCAGAAATCTCTTAACTCCAGCTTTGATTCAGCCAATCAGACTTTCGAAAACGTCGAGTCGGTCAAATTAACTAGCGCGATACTGGAACAGTTCAAGGATAACTACCAGCCGCTGCACACGCAGGTAAGATCTATTCAGACCAGTATTCGAAAACTCAAACAGGAACTTAAAAACCAACAAGACAATTTGGATAGGGTTTCTCGCCGTGAACAGCCTACTGAACAGCAGTTAGAGAAGCTTGAGAGCGATATCAGTCGTACTCAAGAATTGATTGAAGAAGCAGAGAGAAACATTCCAGCTCAATGGGAAGAGCAGCGCAATCAATATCTAGAACTTGCTAAGAATGACCAGGTCGCTCGAAGCAATTACCGTCGTGGCGTCGACGAAGCATATGAGCCTTTAAGAGTTGTTCGCATATTATTGGTCGACCTAGAACCATTGCAGGCGCTCGAATCAGTGTTCGAAGGCCTTGATCAGGTGATCAACAGTGAAGAAGCAGAAACCGCCATGGAAATCATCAAGCAAAAGGAAAGTGACTTTAGCGAAATCGAGGGCGTCAGCCATATCAAGTCATTGTTATCTAAATCCAGACGGGCTCTGAAAGGCGACTCACCAGACAGGGACAAAGCCCTGCAACTTCTTAATGAATCAAAAGAAGCTTTCAACCAGGAGCTTGTATGGAGAGTTCAGGCAGCGGACAACCTCTTGCCGGGTCTTAATACCTATAACAACGCTATTTATGACAGTGTCGGACTGCGCTTACAAAAAAGACTACCCGTCAATATTGCGACCGAAGTGGCTTCCTGCTTGTCACATCATAAGGACATATCTGTTCACTTCTGAACCAATTGGATTTTTTCGCGCTGCCTTATTGACCAGAAATTAAGTAGACGACTGTCTGTCTGCACACGATTTTTAAAAGGTTTAGTTCGATTTTTTTGTCGTTTGTTGGCCTATTCCAGATTACGATTTAGTAACAAAAGCCACAGTGTTTCTGCGCCCTTCTAGAGTCGACTAAATCATTGCACCGAAATTGGCACATCTCAAATTGACGTGCAGTAGAATAAAATATACATAAATGACTGAAAACAGGAAAAAATTTCGATAGCACATTTAGACCTGTCGCACCATGGCGACAATAGTATCCAGGTCATTTATTGGTCTAATTGGCCGCGATAAACGGTATCTATTGCCGGACAAGCGGTTGACTTAAAGGCGTTATTCCATATAATTACATCACGCTCCGCCGTACCTCCTTCACCTCCGATTTATACGGCGGATCATTTAAAAACCCATGGAATGGGTTTTTTTTTGTCCGGACGAAATGCGGATTGAGAATTCTGTTTCAACCAGACATCAACACTTCCTTCAACCGCCGCCCCAGATAGCGTTCGCTGCTCAGATGTCCATGCGCCCGCTGCATACTACCGCCAGGAATGGTGGAAGGGCAGGTTTTGCATCGCTACTGGGATGTTGCTTATGAGGCAATGCAGGAGCAATTGCCGAGGAGCAAAAATCTGCCCAGGGCCATCCTGGCTATTCGCTGCTCTCGCGCATCCTTGCGCCCGCCGCATACGACCGCCAGGGACGGTGGAAGTGCAGATTTTGCAGGAGCAAAAATCTGCCAAGGCCATCCTGGCTATTCGCTGCTCTCGCGCATCCTTGCGCCCGCCGCATACCAGCCATCCTGGCTATAAAAAAAGGCCCTTGCGGGCCTTTGAAGGTAACAACTTTATTAGTAGTGTTATTTCCTGATCAGTTTCCAGGCCACAGGCAGCAGCAACATAGCGACAATGATCTTTAACAGATCACCTAAAAGAAACGGTGTAAGACCGTACGCAAGCACTGGTTTATCCCAGCCGATTACACTGCCTAGCCATAACAGACCAAAACCATAAATCAGCAAATTACCTGTGACCATTGCGCCAAAGGTGGTCAATACATTTCGTCCCCATCCACGTTCTGCCATCCACCCAACCACAATTGCAGCAAACAGAAAACCTAAAAGGTAGCCGCCGGTCGGGCCTACCATGTATGCAATTCCGATTCCTCTTTCCGGAGTACCACTGAATACCGGCAATCCAAATGCCCCTTCTGCAAGATAAAGAAGTATTGTGGCCGCCCCAAGCTTCCAGCCGTATACCATTCCCAACATTAGCACTACAAATGTCTGCATGCTCAGCGGTACTGGATAGAATGGTACTTTAATCTTTGCCGACACGAACAATAGTACTGAGCCAGCAACCACTAGCAGTACGTTTCTTAACATCGACTGGTCTTTCCAGTACGAATTTACGAGTGTTGAGTGGCTCAGCGTATGTATTGACATGAAGTATTTAATTCTATGGAAGTTCAAGTTTAATTCTATCGCAATGATCGTCGTCCGAACAACAGCGCGGACAACAGCAGGAAGACGCCCAACAGCAATGCCGGGATGTCTCCAAATCGAACATAGGGCGTTACGCCAGTGCGCGATTGCACCACACCCTCAGTAACGAACTTTTTAAATTGTGGCGCCACAACCTGGACGTGCCCGCGCCAGTCAATTAAAGACGATAGCCCGTTATTCGAAGAACGGACCATTGGCCGTTCGGATTCACGAGAACGAAATTGCGCCATCTGTAATCTCTGATGTGGCGCCAGTGAATCACCAAACCACATATCTTCAGTTACATTCAGCAAGAATCCCGCATCGGCTACCTGGTTACGCGACACATGAGGGAATGCGTCTTCGTAACAGATCGATGCCGCCGCGCGATGGCCCGCAACAGTCAATGGCGATTGCTCACTATCCCATGCTGAAAAATCAGACATCGGTATCGTCAAGTAGTCCAGCACCGGGCTCAGTAAAGTCTGCATGGGGAAAAATTCACCAAATGGAACCAAATGCTGTTTACTGTATATCGACACCTGCTCGCTCACCGCAGCAATGCTATTGTAATAGCCTCCGTCAGGTTGCGGTCTGTACAGTGCGCCAAATGCAAAATCGGAGGGGTGCTGTTGCAACTGCTGCCAGAACGATGCAGGCATTTCATTAAGGTAGTCGGGTAGCGCTCCTTCCGGCCATACGATCAGATCTTTGTCCCGATGCAGCTCACTTTTCTCGATGTACTCGTCAATAATCGCGGCGCGAGATTCGGCACTCCACTTCTCAAGCAGGGGGACATTATTCTGAATCAGCGCGACACTAAACGCCTCCCCGATGGGTTTGCTCCAGGGAATTTTGTCCAGTTGCCATGCAAATATCCAGCTGCCGATAATAATCAGTAACAGCCCTGAAGTTCTTTTATTGAGATCAGAAATGATCGCAACCAAGGCCCCAATAGACACCAGCAAAACCATTCCAACCAGATAAACCCCGCCTACAGGCGCCAGCCCACTGAGCGGCGTATTCACCACTGCATACCCTGTGCTCAACCACGGCAAGCCGGTAAATATCCACCCTCGCAGCCATTCAAACAACAGAAACGATAATGGCATGATGGCGCACACACGGGCGGTAAAACTCAGACCGCTAAACAGGGCCTGCAACCACCCGGCAATTGCAGGAAACAAAGATAGCAATAGTACGAACACCAGCACACTAAATCCCGCGAGCAAAGGTGGCATTCCACCAAAGGTCTGGATACTGATATATACCCAGGAGATGCCGGCCCCAAATTGCCCGACACCAAACATATAGCCAATCCAGAAAGCCTCGAGTTTCCGAGCTTTGTACCACAACAAAAAGAGAATCATGAAGGATGGCACTAATAGATACCACCATTCAAAGGGCGAGAAGGACAGAACGTTTAAAAGACCTGCCACCAGCGCAAGCAGGTATTTCATCAGCAACGCTTCAAGTAATGGGATTTGTTATTCATCACAGCGGTAAGGATCAGAGTAACCGAGAACGGAAAGCACTTTCACCTCAAGGGCCTCCATTTCATCGGCATCCTTTAAACAATCATGGTCATAACCACACAGATGCAGAATACCATGGATCACCATATGCGCCCAATGTGCTTCCCATTGTTTCCCCTGTTCTGCTGCTTCCTGTGCAACCACCTCGGCGCAAATCGCAATATCACCAAGCAGATTGGTTTCAATTTCTTGGATAGGTTCGAACGGAAACGACAGGACATTGGTCGAGCCGTCAACTTGCCGGTAGTTTTTATTCAGTTGCGTGATCTCATCTCGATCCACTACGCGAATTGTCAGTGCAAGTCGATCAGACTGCGCGGCCTCAAGGGCGGTATACGCCCAAAGCCTGAAGCAATCAACCGACGGCACCGGAAATGATTGATCGACGACCTGCAGCTCCAAAGCCGCACGTGTCATCCTCGCTCCTGGAGATGCTCTTTACTTGCCTGCTGTTCGTATGCTTCGACGATTCGCTGCACGAGTGGATGACGCACGACGTCACGCGGAAGGAAGCGGGTAAAGCTTATTCCTTCGATACCGGAAAGCACCGTACTTGCATGCTTCAACCCTGAATACTGTCCACGCGGCAAATCTATCTGGGTGATATCACCGGTAATAATCGCTTTGGAGCCAAATCCGATGCGAGTCAGAAACATTTTCATCTGTTCAACAGTTGTGTTTTGCGCCTCATCAAGAATCACAAAAGATTCGTTCAGCGTTCTTCCTCGCATGTAAGCGAGCGGCGCCAGCTCAATGGTTCCTCGAGCGATCAATTTCCCCACTCTCTCAAATCCCAGCATCTCATACAGCGCGTCAAACAGCGGTCTCAGGTAGGGATCTATTTTCTGACCGATATCACCCGGGAGAAAACCCAGCTTCTCTCCAGCTTCGACCGCCGGTCGGACTAATAATATCCGCTCTATCTCATTGTCCGCTAGGGCTGCAACAGCACAAGCCACCGCCAGATAAGTCTTCCCCGTTCCCGCAGGCCCAACTCCAAAATTGATGTCGTTACTGATAATCCTCCTGAGATAGTCGCGTTGACGTGGATTTTGACCGCGAATAACGTGCTTGCGCAGTCGTAGCACAACCTCTTCACCGGCTTCTTCACTATCTCGATCATCGCTTTCTTCATTTACTTCCACGCGGGACAACTCAAGATGCACTTGATTTCTGTTAATGGGCTGGCTTTCGTCACCGGTCAGTTCGAATAAACGTCGTATCACTGATTCGGCCCGGGCGGTTTTCTGCCCACCACCAGAGACACTAAAAGCGTTATTGCGCTGAGTGATCTTAACCCCCAGATATGTCTCGATCTGCTCTAAGTTCGCGTTTTGCTGTCCACACAACTGAGAGAGTCTGTCGGATTCAGCAGGGTGTAGCTGAAAGGTGATTGGCTTAGACAAATTTCAATGTTGGTGTGAAATTATCAATTGCCGGAACCGTTTTTAATTCTGCGCTCATTATCGCACCACGCAGAGAGTTTGGTAGCGCTTCCGTTATCCGCACTTCAACAAATTGACCGACCAGACTTTCATCACCGTCGAAGTTTACTACCCGATTATTTTCCGTGCGCCCTGAATACTGAGCGGGATCTTTTCGCGATGGGCCCTCGACCAGAACCTGCTGTAAAGTTCCCACCATCTGCTCACTTATACGACCCGCTGAATTGAGGATACGTTTTTGTAAAACTGATAATCGGCGTTTCTTATCCTCAAGCGTGACGTTGTCATCAAGTAATTCTGCTGGGGTACCGGGTCGCCGGCTATAGATAAAACTGAAGCTGTGATCGAAATTAACTGAATCAACCAACTTCATGGTCTCCTCAAAATCCTGATCAGTCTCACCAGGGAATCCAATAATAAAATCTGATGACATCGAAATATCAGGCCTGTGACGTCTTACTTTCTCCACCCAGCTGAGGTATTCCGCGGAGGTATAGCCTCTCTTCATCAATCTTAGAATTCGATCTGAGCCGCTTTGAACCGGCAGATGAAGGTGACTGACCAATTCGGGGATAGAGGCATATGCGTCCACCAGGTCATCGGTGAAATCAACGGGATGGGATGTGGTATAGCGCAGGCGGTCGATCCCCTCAATGGCTGCCACATAGTGCAGCAATTCCGCAAACTCTACAGTTCGACCGTCATGAGTAAGGCCGCGGTACCCGTTTACATTCTGCCCCAGCAAGTTAACCTCTCTGACACCTTGATCAGCCAACCCAACAATTTCTTCAATGACATCATCGAAAGGGCGACTGAATTCAGTGCCCCTGGTATATGGCACCACGCAAAAAGAGCAGTATTTGCTGCAACCCTCCATTATCGAAACAAAGGCCTTAACTCCGTCCACTCTGGGCGGAGGCAGATTATCGAATTTTTCAATTTCAGGAAAACTGATATCCACTGCCTGAGACCGCTCGTCCAGGACTTCGTCCAGCATACGTGGAATTCGGTGAAGCGTCTGAGGCCCAAATACCATGTCAACATAGGGCGCCCGCTGCATAATCATCTTGCCTTCCTGGCTGGCTACACAACCACCTACTCCAATGACCAGATTCTCTTTTTTCTCCTTTATTTCGCGCCATCTGCCCAGCAAGGAGAACACTTTCTCCTGGGCTTTTTCACGCACCGAACAAGTATTGAGCAGGACCATATCCGCTTCTTCCGCTCGCTCGGTTCGTTCATACCCATGACTCGAGTTAAGCAGATCGGCCATTCTCGATGAATCATATTCATTCATCTGACAACCAAAGGTTTTAATATAAACTTTGCGAGCCAATGTGGGATCTAGATCATTTGTGGAGGCGGGATTTTACCTGAATACAGGGGAATTCTGGATATTTTACCGCGCAATGGGTGCATATTCCTTGCATGCGTCGACCGCTGGAACAGCTTCGCAGCATAGATCCTTCGCAACGTAGATCCAAGGGCACCTGGCCAAGAAAGTTTGTCTGATCCTGAACCCGGGCCAAACGGTCTTTCAGTTCCATTCAGAGATCAATTTAACCAGGCTCTGCCCAACCTCTAAATCGGTAATACCATGCCCCTACCACCTCGTGCCAGGCCGCAGTTGTCAAACTAAGCGCGGCGGCAGAAGGTAGCCAGCCAAACACCGCTGGCGCAGTGCGCCGGGTCACCTGAATATCTGTAGTGACTGGAATAACTCTCACACCAGCGGTCTGAAAAGTTTCTACCGCGCGCGGCATATGCAACGCAGAAGTCACCAATACGACCGGCTTGTTAATCCAGCCATTCTTGCTGAGATAATCACGTGCTTCGATGGCGTTTTGATATGTCGTTTTTGACTCCCCTCCAGTTTCAATTCGGTTGCCCGGCAATCCCCACTCCTCGAGCAAAGCCCGAGCATAAGTGCTTTCACTGTCAGCGACATACCCATCGAATACGTTTCCACCAGACAGGTAGACCCGCTTAACCTTGCCCGCATTAAAAATTCGTGCTGTATGCAGCAGCCTGTCTGAGCTCCCAACTAGCTCAATCTGAATTCTGGGTTTCGTTGGTGGCGCCAGCAACCCTCCCAGCACCACTGCCACCTCCGACGGTTGCAATGTAGTAATAGAAGCTGGTGGATACTGTTCTTCAAGATATGACGCTATGTATCGGGCAGTCTGTGGCGAAGATGCCACAACCAATACCAGCACCGAAACACCAAGAGATATACGTGCGCTGCGAACCTTCCCCATCAGGCGCATCAGCAGGGAAAATAAAATTAAAAGCGTGATGACCCCCATTGGAGAAATCAAAAACGCGGCCAGTTTGGTTATGAGAATATACATCGGACAAACGTTTAAGAACTCAGTCTCCGATCATACCCGAATTGGTGTTCGATAGTATTGTTCTATCTCCCGCCAAGCCTGATCCAGTCTGCGAGAAGAGATTCGCATACTCGTTTTCAACCCTTGTGCAAAAACTGACACTCGGTACTCTTCCAGCATCCAGCGCCAGCGCTCTAGCTCATCGCTGTATTCGAATTCACAGCCCATATATCGGTTCCACCAGGGAGACACCTTCTGCAGACGCAATCGATCAGTATCTGGGTCCAATCTAGCCTGTTCCAATCTGACCGTAATCGCTCTAAGAAAACGCGGCAGGTGCCGCAGCCACTCAACAGGAATATCCTCGACAAATCCGTCGTATATCAGCCATTCGATCTGCGTTCCCACATCTTCGGTTGTGAGTTCTGGCAGCTCATCCTGATGTTCATCCATAAACTTTTTTATTGCTCGATATTCTATAAGGGCATCGGCAACAATCCCCGCAATTTCTGCAAGCGCATTCGGCAACTTAGGCGCTGCGTTGCTCAACAGCAGCTCAAATTCCAGGCGTGACCGAACCGGGGCTTTGTCGCGAAAGAAAACCTGATCCTGTGCCTTGTTGAACATTGCGGCCTGCAAGGATGATAAATCACCGATCGAAGCATACATCAGGCTGATCCTTTGCCATTCAGGAATGGGTTTCCTGACTAGCTTCCGATACGCAGGCAGATTAAGCCACAATAACCGCCGAACACCGTCTGTGTGTGTCTGATCGGCCTGATCTTTGCAATCGAATATTTCTATGGCAACGCTGTCCGCACAATCTACCAGGGCGGGATAAGCGTCTGTTTTGTATGATCCTACGCTAACGGTCACTGTTTCAGGTAGCTTATCGAAGTCCCATTTTCTAATTCCGCGGCGTTCAATCCTGGCATCTCCTTTTGCTACAAAGCTTGCATGAGCCCGCAGGCCGTGCTCCGACTGCAAGCCCTCCAGGTCGCGGCCGAATCCTACAGTGCGTTGACGATCATCCACCACTTCAAGACCCAACTTTAGATACTCGGGTATCGCGGCAAAATCAAAATCATTGGGGTCAATTTCGATTCCTTTTAGTTTTCCCAGCGCTTCCGCTAGCGAAACACTGAGGGGTCTTGGATCCGCACTGACCGACTCAGCTACCTGATCCACCGTATCTGGGATAGGTACAAAGCATCGGCGGATTTGTTTTGGTAAGGTTCGTGCCAACAACGCCAGTTTCTTCGACAGCAGCCCCGGTACCAAACGCTCGAATGTCGCGGCATTCATCTTGTTGAGCAGCGGCAATGGAATCTGTGCAGTCACCCCGTCCCGCTCAGATGCCGGATCAAAAAGATAATCAAGAGACAATGGGATACCACTGTTCTCGATTTCATCAGGAAAATTTTTAAGGGCTTGGTCCGGATCACTCAGCATCAATCGTTTGCGTGGAATCAGCAGCTTGGATTTTTGGCCCTCATCCAGGGATCGGTGCCATTTACGCAAATCACTGGCGCTACAGACCCGTTGCGGGATGACTTCATCATAAAACTGATAAATTTCAGTATCATCAACCAGAATATCTCGACGCCGGGTTCTATGTTCTAAAGATTCAATTTCGCCCACCAGGTTTCGATTGTGAACGTAAAATGGCATACGAGAATCCAGACCGCCATCGACCAGCGCTGAACGAATAAAAATCATGCGACAGTCGCTGGAATTTATTTTACTGTAATCGCATTTGCGCCCACTATAAATCGTTAAACCGTAAAGCGTTGCTCGACGATGAGCCACTACGCGCTCTTGGCGTCGATCCCAGGATGGGGCACTGTAATGGTATTGCAATAGATGCTCAGCTGCTGACTCAAGCCATTGCGGATTCAACCCGGCAACCGTTCGGGCATATACCTGCCCCGTTTCTACCAACTCGGCAGACATAATCCATTTAGGAGGATTATCTCGCAACACAGATGCGGGGAAAATTTGTAGTGTCTTGCCGAAAGTTCCATCATACTCTTGACGCCGATTTCTTCTCGCCGACTTCTGTTTGGGGGTGTTTTTATTGGTGTAGATTTTTAGTTGTGCGATATTTAAAAGCAGGCCCGGCAACAGTGCCCGATGAATAGTGTCCTTATCAGCGGGACGCTGATTGAACTGGAAATCAAGCTGTTTAAGGGTCCGCTTCAAGCTTGCTTGCAAGGCACCCCATTCGCGCATTCGAAATACCGATAAATAATTTCGCTCACACCATCTATAGGATTTACGCTTGGACTCCTTTTTCTGAATTTGACGATATTGACGCCAAATATCCAGAAGCACCAAAAAATCTGATGTTTCTTTACTTATTTGACGGTGCACTTGACGCGCATGCTGTAGCTTGTCTGCGGGGGCATTTCGCGGGTCCGGTAATGACAGCGCCGCGGCGATCACTACGATTTCCTCCAAGCAGTTTAGAATCCTAGCGGCCAACAGCATACGCGCCACTCTTGGATCAACCGGTATACGGGCAATCTGGCGTCCTGTATTTGTGATCGTTCGCCGCTGATCGAGTGCGCCCAATTCAACCAGGTGCTGAAGCCCATCATTAATTTGGCGCCTTCCGGGACGATCAATAAAAGGAAAAGTTTCAATTTCACCAATCCCCATAGATTTCATGCGAAGGATTACGTCGGCCAGTGATGTGCGTTGAATTTCCGGATCAGTATATAGTGACCGATTTAAGTAGTCGTCTTCGTCATAGAGTCGAATACAAACCCCATTACTAACACGGCCACAACGTCCTGCACGTTGGTCTGCAGACGCTTTTGAAATTTTCTCTAACGGCAATCTCTGGAGCTTTCGAGTGGCACTGTACCGGCTTATGCGGGCAAGTCCGCTATCTATTACATATCGAATTCCAGGAACCGTAATCGAAGTTTCCGCTACGTTGGTAGCCAGGATAATCCGGGAACGAGTGCCAGGGTGAAAAATCCGATGCTGCGCACCCTGCGTCAGGCGTGAATATAACGGCAGTATTTCAATCCCCTGCTTCAGATGATTCTCAAGCCACGCTGAAGTCTCCCGTATTTCTCTTTCACCGGGTAGAAAAACCAGCACATCGCCGGGAGCTTCCCCGTGTAACTCCTGAATCGCCGAATTTATAGCTTCAGGTAAAACATCTACCTCCTTGTCTCCCGCCCCAAGCGGGCGGTAACGGCATTCCACTGGATAGGTTCTACCAGAAACAGTAACAGTTGGCGCATTATCGAAGTGTTTACTGTACTTTTCAGTATCCAATGTGGCAGAAGTTATTATCAGCCTGAATTCCGGCCGTTTCGTTATAATTCGTTTAGCCAGACCAAGCAGGAAATCGATGTTCAATGACCGTTCATGGGCTTCGTCAACAATCAAAACTTCGTAACGATTCAGGTCAGGATCTCCTGCAAACTCTGCAAGCAACATTCCGTCAGTCAATACCCGTAGATAGTTACCCTCACTCACTTGTTCACTGAAGCGTACTCGATATCCAACATATCGCCCAAGTACCGACCCAATTTCGTCGCTGATGCGTTCGGCCACCGAGCGAGCCGCTATTCTTCTGGGTTGGGTTTGACAAATCATTCCGTGGATACCAAATCCTGCTCTCAGACATATCTTTGGAATCTGGGTGCTCTTGCCAGATCCGGTTTCACCACAAACGATCACCACCGGGTTTTTCTGAATCAAATTAGAGATCTTTTCCTGATGCAGGCTGATTGGCAGTTCAGATGGAACAGTTACTGCAGGGACATCTTTTGCCCTTTGCTCAGCTCGATCTTTCGATTTATTCACCCTGGCAGTCAAGCGATGAAATGCATCATGAGTTGAATTACCGTACTTGTATTCGGCTGCTGCAGCGCGTTTGATTTCACGTCCTAATCTGAATCGATCTTCAAGCATACAGAACCGTAGCTCATCGAGGAGCGATTCAGTATTAATTGGCAGCCGAGTTAATCGATCGCTTTTTGTATATTGCCTGCTGGCTTTCATTTAAGAGCTCAACTACCTCAATGCATTCCATGCTGCTGTTGTGACAATCTTTGCATAACAAAACTTTCGTATTTTTCAGAAATAGCAAGTATGTTATCAACCGGGATTTGCCAAGGGCAATTTGTGCGCGCAAGAGAACAAGTATCTGGGCGATATACTGCAGTAAAATAGCCGAATCGATGCAACTCAGCAATTAACTCCTCGGTTGAAACACCGTACCGATTTGAATAACCGGCTGCTTCAATTTGCATTACTGGAGGGTTACCATTTCTAAGCCATCTACTCATTCCTCTTATCGCAAACGGTTCATAACCCTCGATATCGAACTTGGCCATCGCATACTGTGAATCATCAAGTTGCTCATCTAGCCGCGCAACATCGATCACTGTGCCTGAGGTTGAACTAGATGAACATGCACTGATATGCGCCGTGCATTCATCCAATGTCAAATTGAAGTTGACAGATCCTGGTGCATCTGAAAGACCCGTTTGATGCACAGTAACATTGTTGACTTTATTGAGACGCAAAGTCTCGAGTAAACGGTTTGCGGTCTCCATGTTTGGTTCAAATGCATCCACATATCCGGTCGACCCCACGACCGATAACGCTAACAGCGTGTAAAGACCGATGTTTGCTCCAGCATCGATGAATTTATCCCCGGGGCGAAGATAATCTAGAATAAATCGCATCTCTCGATAGTCCGGCGATCCGGAGAAATAGATGGCACGCGAAGCAGAATGATTGTCAGGATAACATCGCAGTGTTAACCCATGGTAAGAGATATCTTTGGCTCTCCCAGTTAACCTTTTATAAAGTTGCCAATTAACTGCAGGTGTCAGGCTCGACACGGGAGAGCTTTGATTAGCGGGGTGTTTTAAGATTTCAGAAACGAGTTTCACTTTTACATTTGCGCCCACTAATCAAACTAATACTGGGATGTTTTACTAATATGGTAATCACATTAGAAGTGTTAAGCGCGAGTATCTGTCAGGTCAGATCTGAATTAGTCCTAAATTCTAATAGGCCTCGGTTATCACGGCCAACACGACTTGTGCTTTATTGAGATCAGCGCTCACTATTCACATCGACGACTGCCCAGGCGGTCATGTTGACAATCCGCCTGACCGTGGTGGACGCAGTCAGGATATGCACTGGTTTCGCAACGCCAAGCAACACTGGGCCAATGGCCACATTATGACCCGCAGCGGTTTTCAGCAAGTTGTACGCAATATTAGCGGCGTCGAGCCCTGGCAAAACGAGCAGGTTGGCATCTCCCTCTAAGGTTGAGCGTGGCATGATTTGTGCGCGCATCTCTGGATCCAGAGCGACATCTCCGTGCATTTCACCATCCACATCCAGATCAGGCGCCTGTTGGCGAATCAAGGACAAGGCCTCACGCATCTTAATCGCCGAAGGGTGATCAGAAGTCCCAAAACTTGAATGTGATAACAGTGCAATCTTCGGACGAATTCCGAAGCGCTGCAACTCCGCCGCGGCAAGCTGGGTAATTTCAGCTAGCTGGTCGGCCGTAGGAGAGATATTGACATGAGTATCAACCAGTGTGACCTGCCTCCCTGGCAGCATCAGCGTATTCATCGCCCCGTAAACCGATGCGTCAGGGCGGCGTCCAATCACTTGATCGATATAATGCAGATGCATCGGAAAAGTCCCGAAAGTCCCGCAAAGCATTCCATCTGCATCTCCCTGATGCAGCATCATCGAACCGATCAGGACTAAACGACGCCTCATCTCGATTTGAGCGAGTTGTCTGGTCACTCCCTGTCGTTCGGTGAGCCGGTGATACTCCTGCCAATAGTCACGGTAGCGGTCATCCCATTCGGGATTGACGACTTCGAAATCAGCGCCCGGACGCATTCGCAGACCGAAGCGTTCAATACGTTTTTCTATTACTGAGGGTCGTCCAATTAAAATAGGTTGTGCAAGCTTCTCATCAATCACCGCCTGTACTGCGCGCAGTACCCTCTCCTCTTCTCCTTCCGTATAAACAATCCGCCGATCCGGTTCGAGCCGTGCAACCGCAAATATCGGTTTCATGAAATTTCCAGAATGGTAAACAAATTGTTCCAGTTGTGAACGATAAGCATCGAAATCCTCTATCGATCGTCTCGCGACGCCACCTTCCATTGCGGCATTTGCGACCGCTGGCGCTATTTTGGCTATTAAGCGAGGATCGAATGGCTTGGGAATAAGGTATTCCGGACCAAAGCCCTGACCGGTTGCGCCATAGGCAGCAGCAACAATTTCTGATTGCTCGGCTCGAGCTAGTTCAGCAACTGCATCGACCGCGGCGATTTCCATTTCCTTGGTGATAGTAGTGGCCTCAACATCCAGCGCACCCCGAAAAATAAATGGAAAGCAGAGCACATTGTTAACTTGGTTTGGATAGTCAGTACGACCGGTAGCAATGATGGCATCATCTCTGACTAGCTTGACGTCTTCGGGCAAAATCTCAGGATCTGGATTTGCCAGGGCGAACACAATGGGTTTTTCAGCCATTCGCTTCACCATACTCTTCTTAAGTACGCCACCAGCAGACAATCCTAAAAATACATCAGCATCACCGATAACCTCATCCAATGTGCGCGCTTTTGTCGACTGAGCGAAACGTGCCTTGGCATCATCCATTAATTCTGTTCGTCCCTCGTACACGACCCCTGCTAGATCAGTTACCCATATGTTTCCAATCGGCAGACCAATCTGTACCAATAAGTCGAGGCATGCAAGTGCGGCAGCACCCGCACCACTGACCACAAGACGGACATCATCTATCTTCTTCTCGACGATGCGCAGAGCGTTTGTCAACGCCGCTGCGACGACAATTGCGGTCCCGTGCTGGTCGTCATGAAATACCGGTATATTCAATCTTTGACGCAGTGCGCGCTCTATGTAAAAACAGTCCGGCGCCTTTATGTCTTCGAGATTTATACCACCGAAGGTAGGTTCCATTGCAGCAATGATCTCCACCAGGCGGTCTGGATCAGTTTCCGCGAGTTCAATATCGAAAACATCGATCCCCGCGAATTTCTTAAACAATACCGACTTGCCCTCCATCACTGGTTTCGAAGCAAGAGGCCCGATATCTCCGAGCCCCAATACCGCACTGCCATTGGTGACAACTCCAACCAGATTAGCCCGGCTGGTATAGCGCGATGCAGTTGACGGATCATTAACGATTTCCTCACAGGCTGCAGCGACGCCTGGAGAGTATGCGAGGGTCAGGTCTCTTTGGTTGACCAGACTCTTGGTGGGGGTGATGGAGATTTTTCCCGGACTGCCTGAAGAATGATAGTCGAGAGCGGCACGTCGAAAGTATGAGTCCATAATAATGAGATAGATAAATCTCGCATCATTATCGCTGAAGTGGCCGCTCCGGTCACCTGGGCTGTCGAGTAGTTTCTCCGCCCCCAGAGAAACAGATGTTCTATTGAACTATGACCTGTACATTCTCAATAATCACCGGTTCCACAGGCACATCGCTATACGGACCGGATCTGCCGGTTGAGACACTTCCGATCTGTTTGACTACGTCTAGTCCCTCCGTAACTTTGCCAAATACTGTGTACCCCCAACCCTGGGGATTCTTTCCGGTGTGATTTAAAAAATCGTTATTTTCGAGATTGATGAAAAACTGTGCGGTAGCCGAATGCGGATCACCAGTACGAGCCATTGCGAGAGTACCTGTTTCATTTTTGAGACCGTTGTCGGCCTCATTTTGAATCGGATCTCCAGATTGCTTTTGTTGCATATCGGGCGTGAATCCTCCCCCTTGGATCATGAAACCCTCTATTACACGGTGAAAAATAAGACCGTCAAAAAAACCTGACTCAATATAACTAAGAAAATTCTGCACTGTCGCTGGCGCTTCATCAGGATACATTTCGATAGTAATTTCGCCTTTACTGGTTGTTAGCTTAATCATTGGATTGGTTTGGTTTGCAAAAATGGTCCCCGGAAGCAAGCTCAATGCCGCCAGGATTAGAATAACGCTACGGATCGAGGTTTTGATCCGGTGCAATAATTGAACATTCATTTTACATACTTCCTCGGGAGAATCTTACTTGATAGCTTTTATACTATGCTTAAAATAAAGTCCCAGTGGCTTTTTTCCACCGGCATTATCGATAATCGATTTCCTTTCTTAAGCAATTGCATACCGTCAAGTTGAGAGTACTGCTTTAACTCAGAAAGTGTAACTGTACGCTTGAGTTTCTTCACGAAACGAACATCGACCAGCATCCAGCGCGGATTTTCTGGATCGCTCTTTGGGTCAAAATACTTATTTTTCTTATCAAAGGCGGTAGGGTCCGGATAGGGTTTACTCGACACCTTCATGACACCAACAATACCGACCTCATCACAGTTCGAATGATAGAAGAACACCTGATCGCCTTTCTGCATCTGATCTCGCATAAAATTACGCGCCTGATAGTTTCGAATGCCATCCCAAGGCTCGACCTTCACTTTCTTCAGATCGTCAATCGAAAAAGCATCCGGCTCACTTTTCATCAGCCAATATTTCATAGTAATAAAAACGCCATATAGGTTCTGTCAGGCTTGCTCCAAACGAATTCGTTTAATTGAGTTGGCAAGTCCATTTCCTTCATCAACATCGATTACTGCTCCACATAAACTCGCTTTACCCGTCGCGGGCTCCAAACGTCTTTGCATTTTGTGCACCATGCGTTCCAGAACCGCTTGCTTGTCACTACCAATCACTGAATCATAACAACCAGTCATACCCAAATCAGTGATATAGGCAGTGCCGTTTGGCAAGATCCTCTCGTCTGCTGTAGGAACATGTGTATGCGTACCCACAACCGCGGCTACTCGACCGTCTAGATGCCAGCCCATCGCAATCTTCTCACTGGTGGTCTCGGCATGAAAATCAACCACAATGATATCGAATTCTGAGCGATTTGACTGCAAAACCTGATCCACCAGGGCAAAAGGAGAGTCCAGGGTGGGTTGCATAAACGCCTGCCCCATTAGATTAAGCACGCCAACTCTGATACCACTCGCGGTTTGCCTGACAACCCAGCCAGAGCCGGGAGTGCCTTGCGGATAGTTATGGGGTCTCAGCAGGTCCGGGTGCTGGTCGATGAAATCCAAGGCCTCCCTCTTGTCCCATATATGATTTCCCGATGTCATGACATCTATGGTTAAGGCGTGGAAGTCATCGAGTATTTTCTTTGTTATTCCAAAACCACCTGCGGCGTTCTCGATATTCACTACAGTGAAATCAATATTTAGATCACGCTGAATTGACTCAAGGTTTTCAGTCAACACTCGGCGGCCTGGCCTCGCAACGATATCGCCTATAGTCAAGATTTTCATGGTATTAATCGGTAAATCGCCTGATCAGTGACTACCATAGTGAGTGGAACATCCCAGGATTCAGCGTTTACGGTGGTTACTTTTTGAATTTCGTGGGCCACCCCGATCAGCTCTGGTTTACGATTTTCAGATTGTTTCAGAAATTCAAAAGTGGTGTCATAAAATCCGCCCCCCATGCCAATTCGATTACCCCTATGATCAAATCCTACAAGTGGCAACAGTACTAGATCCATCTCCCGGGCATCAACCAATGCAGGTTGGTCGACTACAGGTTCCTGTATACCGAATCTGTTTTTCCGAAACTGACTGTCCGGTTTAACTTCACCAAACATCAACCAATTTCTTCCTCTCTCCTGTTTGACGATTGGAAGATAGCTGTGCCGTAAATTTAAATGGCACCAGCCGATTACTCTTGACGGATCAATCTCCCCATCATTAGCAAGATAAAGCGCAATACGATTACTTTGGGTAAATAATTCAACTTCGAGTAAACGAGTCAGTAAGTCTTCGGCTGCCTTAGACTGGGCCTCTGGTGTCAACATCCTCCGTGCCGCGCGTAGAGATTTACGTAGTCGAATTTTATTTCCCAGTTCTCTCGGGAGGTCGTCAGAATTGACGTTCACGGAAAAGACATTACAGTAAAAGGCGCTCGCTCGAACAGATGGTAAATAGCGTTACCCGCAGGTGTCGTATGCTCACTTTACCTTGAACCGAAAGGTTCAAGTGGGCACAAAAGACAGCTTCGGGATTCCCGCCGGCGCGAGCCGAGTTCATGCACACCCGCTGTCCACTGAAGCGCCCGAAATTGTGTATTAGGTTCTAAGGGATTCGGAGAACAACTCGAACACCGCAGGCAACGCAGCCCTATGTTAACAGACGCAAGGGGTAATTCCGAACCTTGAAATTTGTTCGATAATGTGACAGCAGGAGGTCCTGTCTGTATGCGCTCGTGACGCGGAGTCTAGTTTAGAGTGCGACCTGACGAATGCTATCCATAGCGCTATCAATTTCCGCATGAAGTTTCTCAAGTCGCTCCGACACCTGATCATCATCACCCATATTTTTTCGAGCCTCGAGTAGTTCGTGACTGATATTCAGCGCCGCCATAATTGCACAGCGATCAGCACCAAGAGCCTGATTATTATTTGCAATCAATCGCATCTGTTTATCGAGATAGCTGGCCGCCTCTATTACCCCCTGGGTTTCTTCTTCATCGCAAGCGATGGTGAATTCACGCTGCATGATACTGACTTTAACGCCTTTCTTATCACTCGACATGGGATTAGAGTTCCGGCAAAGTGTTTTTAAAGACCAGGAAAAAGATACGACTGTTGACCGATCATCAGGTTTCCAGGGATCTCAGTCTGGCAACGATCTGCTCCACCCGGCCCCGGGCAATCTTGTTTTTCTCCTGTAACGCTCGGAACTCCTGCCTCAGCATTCGCTGGTCATTACGCAACACTTCGTTGTCACGATTCATGGACTCCGCCAATTTGATAAGCTCGGCCACGCGCCGCTCGAGTTTTTCAATTGAATATTCCATGTCTTCACCTAAATTATCGGAATCAGGACTATAAATTGCCCTTGCGGTAACGTCAAATAGTTAAGGGCTGTTTCTGCAGCTGTCGGCGCCAATTTGCAATACAATTGATACTAATTATACCAATCCGGCAAATTTTTGATGACAAGTATACTGGTTACCGGCGCTAATAGAGGGATCGGTCTGGAGATCTGCAGACTGATGCAAGATCGTGGATGTACCGTCTTCGCCACCTGCAGGACACCTTCAGCTGCTCTAAGTGCGCTTGGAGTCAACGTCATTCCGGGAATAGATGTCTCTGATCCAGTTTCCATTGCAAGCCTGGCAGAATCTCTCAACGGCATCCACCTCGATGTTTTACTAAATAATGCAGGCATTCTCACCCGGGAGACTCTCGACGACCTTGATTTTGAGCGAATACAGAAACAATTCGAGGTCAACGCTATGGGCCCACTGCGCGTGATCAATGCACTCAGAAATAATCTGTCCAGTAATTCCAAGGTTGGGATCATTACCAGCCGGGTTGGATCGATTGAAGATAACGGCTCGGGGGGGATATACGGATATAGAATGTCTAAGGCTGCTGCCAATATGGTTGGCAAGAATTTATCCCTCGACCTCGGCAAGGAAGGAATTCCTGTAATCCTGCTGCATCCTGGACTGGTGGCGACAGAAATGACCGGTCGAACCGGAATAGATCCATCCGATGCTGCCCAAGGAATAATCGAAAGGATCGATGAATTAAGCATGGACAATACAGGAACATTCTGGCACGCAGAAGGCTATCAGCTACCTTGGTGAGCAGCTGACATAGCGCCTGATTCATGCCCTTAACCTTGGTTAAGATGCACCTGCGGCAGTAAATCCACGCTTAAGGTCCGCGATGATGTCATCGAGGTCTTCCAACCCTGCGGCCACACGAATCAGGTTTTCTGTAACCCCCGACAGATTGCGCTCCTCCTCCGTTAACCGGCCATGGGTCGTGCTCGCTGGATGTGTGATTGTAGTTTTTGCGTCGCCGAGATTAGCGGTAATAGAGAGTATGCGCGTGCCGTTAATAAACTTCCATGAAACTGATCGCCCTCCTTTTATCCGGAAAGACACTACACCACCAAAATCGCGTTGCTGTCTTTTTGCGAGGTCGTGACCTGGATGCGTCTCCAAGCCAGGATAAAATACGCTTTCAACCATATCGTGCTTTTGCAACCATTCGGCTATTCCCCTGGCGTTTTCGCAATGCCTGGCCATGCGCAGAGAAAGTGTCTCTAAACCTTTCAAAAATACCCAGGCGTTGAACGGACTCATACTCGGACCTGTAGTTCGCAGCATTGCAAAATAGTTTTCATGTATCTGTTCATCGTTGGTAACCATTGCGCCACCCACACACCTTCCCTGTCCGTCTAAGAACTTAGTCGCAGTATGGATCACTACATCAGCGCCAAGCGAAAGAGGCTGCTGCAATATGGGTGTGCAGAAACAATTGTCCACCACCAACATCGCACCGGCATCCCGAGCGATTTGCGCAATCTGAGCAATATCGGCGACCTGACAAAGTGGGTTGGTTGGCGTTTCCAGAAACAACATTTTGGTATTTGATGTAACGGCTTGTTGCCACGCGTCAATGTCAGACACGGGTACAAGCGTGATGCTTATGTCAAACCGGCTGAATATTTTATTGAATAGTGAAATAGTCGATCCGAAGAGCTCACGTGAGGCGACTACATGTTCTCCCGCTTTTAATTGGCATAGCACAAGCCCGGTTATTGCCGCCAGACCCGAGGACGTCCCTACGCAATACTTTGCGCCCTCAAGGTAACCGAGTCTGGTTTCAAACGTTGCAACAGTAGGATTGGTAAAGCGCGAATATACGTTGCCTGTCTCTTCTTCGGCAAACAAGGATGCGGCTTGCTCTGCACTATTGAAAATGAAACTTGAAGTGGCAAAAATCGGCTCGGCATGCTCACGCTCTGGACTACGTACTTGACCACTTCGAATCGCCAACGTTTCGAGGCCAAGCTCGTTGGGATCTGCATCAAGACCTGCTGAATTGACTTTGCTCAATGTGAACTCCTGCAATAAGTTAGTGTTGAGAGGGCCCATTCAGTTACCTGGGCTCCGTTTTCAGAGGAAATTTAGGATCAAGAAATGCAGAGCTGGATCTAACCCAACTAATTGTTATAACTAGCTAAATAGACATCAACACAAAGCAGCTGGCACTCTCAGGGAGTGCACATTGCCCGGTTCAGTCTCCTCTAAATGCAGGCATAAAAAAACCCGCTCTCAGCCGTCAAAGAAGCGACATCAAACAGGTGGTCTAACTCCTCTTTAGCCGTACTTCTAAAGCGCCCGCAAGCTGAAATTCAAATCGGCGCTGGAAATAATGGTATGTCAGCGAGTCTGACAATGTCAACCATGTTGGTGGCCCGGTATAATCCACGCCTGTTTTTTGAAATGATCCCCAATGAATAATACAACCCCCGAATCCTATCGCTCCGGTCCCGATGAAAACGGCCATTTCGGCATCTTTGGCGGTCGCTTTGTGGCTGAAACTCTTATGCCCCTCGTGCTGGAGGTAGAGAAAGCATATTACCGATATCGTCACGATTCGGATTTTAGAAATGAGCTTGAGTACTACTCACGCGATTACGTTGGCAGACCGAGCCCTATGTTTCTCGCTGAGCGGTTAGGGGCTGAGCTGGGCGGTGCAAAAATCTATTTTAAACGAGATGAGCTGAATCATACCGGCGCCCACAAGATCAATAACACCCTTGGACAGATTCTTCTGGCCAAGCGAATGGGGAAAAAACGGATTATTGCGGAAACCGGAGCTGGTCAACATGGAGTGGCAACCGCTACTGTGTGCGCGCTGTTTGACCTGCCATGCGTGGTGTACATGGGCGAAAAGGATATTGAACGTCAGGCTCCCAATGTCTTTCGCATGAAACTGCTTGGTGCCGAAATAATACCCGTCACGAGCGGTACCGCGACTCTCAAAGATGCCATGAACGATGCCCTTCGTGACTGGGTCGCAAACGTTGAAGATACTTTTTACATAATTGGCACCGCAGCGGGTCCGCACCCTTATCCAGAAATGGTCAGGGATTTTCAATCCGTTATCGGACTTGAGACTAAAGCCCAAATCCTTGAACGGGAAAACAGGCTTCCTGATGTCCTCACTGCCTGCATTGGTGGCGGCTCAAATGCCATTGGTCTGTTTCATCCATTTCTTGATGATGAGTCAGTCAGGATAATTGGGGTTGAAGCAGCCGGTCATGGCATCGATTCCGGAGAGCACGCCGCATCGCTGACTGGTGGCCAACCGGGTGTTTTACATGGTAACCGTACCTACTTGTTGCAGGACGAAGATGGGCAAATCTTAGACGCACATTCCATCTCCGCGGGGCTGGATTATCCAGGTATTGGGCCTGAACACTCATGGCTGCACCAATGCGGCAGAGTGGAGTACGTGTCGATTACAGACAATGAGGCGTTAGAGGCGTTTCAGCTTTGCTGCCGTACCGAGGGGATCATACCAGCCCTTGAGCCTTCTCACGCACTGGCCCATGTTGCCAAAATTGCGCCGGACATGGACCGTGATCAGATAATCGTCATGAACCTTTGCGGACGCGGCGATAAAGACGTGTTTACTGTTGCTAAGGCACTGGGAGTGGAGATATGAGCAGTGATAACCGACTTACGCGTCGTTTTGAAAAGATCAGGTCTGAGAACCGGGCGGCATTAATCACCTTCCTCACTGCCGGAGACCCGAATCCGGACACCGCGGAAAAAATCCTCGCTGGGATGCCCAAGGCGGGCGCTGATGTGATCGAACTTGGCATGCCGTTTTCAGATCCTATGGCCGATGGACCGGCGATACAGGCCGCCAACCTCAGAGCCCTTGGAGCCGGCATGACTCTCAAGAAAACTTTAGCGACCGTGGAGCGCTTCAGAAAGGAAGATGACGATACGCCCATCATTCTTATGGGTTATTACAATCCCATTCATTACTACGGCGTTCAAGCTTTTATCGATAAAGCAATCGATGTCGGAGTTGATGGACTGATTATTGTCGACCTGCCTCCGGAAGAGGACGTTGAAATGTGCCATCCATGCCTGACTGCGGGGCTCAACTGGATCAGGTTAACCACACCGACTTCAGATGATTCTCGGCTCAAAGTTATCCTGAAAAATAGTTCTGGATTCGTCTATCACGTCGCGATCGCTGGCATTACCGGCACTCGGTCTGCAGACAGTAAATCAGTAATGAAAGATGTTGCGCGGATCAAGCGGCATACTAAGTTACCTGTCGCCGTTGGCTTTGGAATCAAGTCTGCAGACCAGGTATCCGAAACTGCTGAATTTGCCGAAGCTGTAGTCGTGGGATCGGCGTTAGTGCAGCGAATTGCGGATGGATCTGACGCGTCAAAGACTGCTGAGGACATCTGCAGCGACGTGCATCAACTCGTTGCAAAGCTGGCTACAGGAACAATACGAAACTGATAAACATAACTGTGGCTTACAAGACTATGGTGATAGCTTGTTTTAGTCCAGATGCCGTTTAATAGGTATTGGATGCCTGTTTTGGTCTATCGAAACATAGGTAAAAGTCGCTTCCGTCACTTTAAACAACTCAATATCAGATTGTTTACGTCTTACCCAGGTTTCTATATGAATCGATATGGAAGTGTTTCCGATTTTCGAAGTTTCGCAATAGCAGCTCACCTGGTCGCCGACGAACACAGGCAGGTGAAAATTCATTGAATTGACGGCCACAGTGACCAATCGGCCTTTTACAATGTAGCTGGCGTATATTGCACCCGCCAGATCCATCTGCGACATTATCCAGCCCCCAAAAATATCTCCGGCGGGATTCGCGTCCGAGGGCATAGCTATTGTCCGAAGCGATGGCTCTCTACCTTTGAGATGCTGAACAGGATCAATCACGACAGCGGCAAGTCCCTGCCCATAGTATAAAACTCGTCATTGGGACGCATCTGAACTAAATTTGCCATACGATTGGAAAGGCCAAAAAATCCTGATATTGCACCAATGTCCCATATATCCTCTTCGCTGAACCCCTGAGACCTGAGTGTCTCGAAATCATCCTCACCAATTTTTCCAGGTGTTCCGGTTATCTTGACCGCAAAATCCAGCATTGCCTTCTGCCTGTCACTGATATCCGCCTTGCGGTAGTTAATCGCGATTTGATCCGCTATCAGGGGATTCTTTGCATAGATACGCAGAATTGCGCCATGAGCGATAACACAATAATGGCAGTCGTTGACGCTGCTAGTGGCCACCACAATCATCTCGCGTTCGGCTTTGCTCAACCCCCCCTCTTTCAGCATCAGCGCATCGTGATAATCAAAAAACGCACGAAATTCATCTGGTCTGTGAGCCAGTGTTAGAAACACGTTTGGAACAAAGCCAGCTTTTTCCTGCACGGCCTCGATTCGAGCACGAATATCTGGTTCCAAAGAAGACAGCTCCGGAACAGGATACCTGCTAATAGCATTATCGGTCATTTAGTACTTTGTATTATTAGAAATCTGGATTGAAATAATGACGGCCCGAATGAGTCGCTGCGATCTCATCAAGAAGCAATTGATAGTGTTCTTCACTGTCCAGAAAATTTAAATTCTCAGCATTCACCATTAGCAGCGCTGAGTCGTGATAACTTAAAAAAAATCGGGTATAAGCATCCGCCAGTTCCTCCAGGTATCCCCGTTCCATGTTGCGCTCGAATAGAATCCCGCGTTTGCGAATTCGCTTGACTAGCACTTCTGTTGGCGCCTGGAGATAAATCACAAGATCCGGCTGCGGGACTTCCGGCGCTAACTGTTTGTAAACCTGCTCGTAAAGGTAAAGCTCGTCTTCATCCAGAGTCAAACGAGCGAATAAGGGATCCTTTTCAAGCATAAAATCCGCAATCCTAATAGGTGAAAAGAGATCACCTTGCCTTAATTCTTTAAGCTGTTTCACGCGCTGAAAAAGGAAAAACAGCTGCGTCTGCAATGCGTATTGTGCCGGCGACCGATAGAATCGCTCCAGAAAAGGATTATCATCAGGCTGTTCGAGCATCAGCCCGGCACCAATAGAACTGGCTACACGTCTGGCAAGGGTCGTCTTTCCAACCCCAATAGGCCCCTCGAACACAATGTATTTTTTACTTTTTATGGTGAGTACCGTTTTCTAAATAAATTTTCATCTCAAGCAATCGCCTGTATTTCTGTCGCTATGCAAGGCTTTTTTCTATTTCCATAATACTACCCAACCCGTTGGAAATTTACACTCAACACCTGACAATATAGATAGAATTAAATTAATTTGAACATCTTAAATAATTAAGAGAATGTATTATTCAATTTACGCTACTGACAAAGAAAACAGCCTCGAAGCGCGGCTCACTGCCCGTCCGTTACACCTGGCTAGACTAAATTTACTGGTAGACGAGGGGCGCCTGCTGGTTGCAGGCCCGTGCCCCGCAGTAGACAGCGAAGATCCGGGGCCGGCGGGCTTTACCGGCAGCCTGATTATAGCCGAGTTTGACTCTTTGGAAGATGCCCAGGCCTGGGCAGATCAAGATCCCTATCTGGCTGCAGGGGTCTACGAACGGGTTGAAGTAAAGCCCTATAAAAAAGTTCTACCATGAACTGAACCCCTTCTCAGATCGATAGGATCATTTTATACGTTCCATCAAACCTTGGGAGATGGGTGAAAATGACCTGCACTCAACAGAGTCAACCGTTCAAGCCACTCCGTTGTGAATCCTGCAGCCAATCTCTGAGTTTTGTTTACCGGGGCCTGGATTCTATTAGGCAAATGAACTTCTATTAGTTCGGTGAAGCGATCGACGGGATCAACGTCCTCTCCGAGACACGCGAAGTTAAACCATCTCACGCCAATGGCGACGTGTTCAACTTCTTCATCCAGAATAATCTGCAGGATATTTGCGCTCTCTGTGTCCCCCACATTAACAAGCTTCTGAATCATAGGTGGTGTCACATCAAGCCCTCGAGCTTCCAGCACGCACGGCACCAGCGCCATACGACTCACTAAGCTGTAGCTGGTCTTACGCGCCACCTCCCATAGTCCATCGTGAACCGGAAAGTCCCCGTACTCGCAACCCAGTGCCTGCATCCGCGCCAACAGCAGATCATGATGACGCACCTCCTCGCCAGCGACTCTCAACCAATCATCATAAAATGCACGTGGCATTCCACGGAATCTATAGATTGCATCAAGTGCCAGGTTCACCGCATTGAACTCAATATGAGCAATGGCGTGTAGAAAACATGCCCGACCCTCCTCGGAGGTGATACGACGCCGCTTCAGCGCTCGAGGATGGACAAACTCCAGGTGCCGCGGCTGTCCAGGTTGCTCAACATCCTGTATATGCTCCGAATCCGACGTGCCCGGACCTGTCTGATCCAGCAAGTACGTGGCCCGCTGCATTTGGTCAATTAAGGCCGACTTCTGCTCAATAGTTTCAACCATTAAAGCCTGGTAAGCCTGCCGCTGCAGAGATTGTGGGGCGTACATTAACTACCCGATTTCGGTCTCAATTTCATTCCATACCACCTTTCCTTCGGCTTCTTTTTCCAGTAGCACAAGCCATGCTCGATGCGACTCAAGCTCCTGCTCATTTGCCCGTATCAGGGGGGTATGAACCACGGTTCGGGATGTGGCTCGCGCGGGCGAAGATTCGTTTCCATCTTCAATTTTAGTGTCAATTCCAGTGTGGGTGGCCGCATGCTGGGTCAGGCCAGACCGGGTCACGCCAGACCGGGTCGCGCCAGACCGGGTCACGCCAGACCGGGTCGCGCCAGACCGGGTTAAATCGTCCGATTCCCCTAATAGAGAAATCTGACCACCGGTCATCAGCAGATATACATCCGCCAAAATTTCCGCATCAAGAAGTGCTCCGTGCAGCTGTCGTTGACTGTTATCGACCTGGTAGCGCCTGCATAGCGCATCAAGATTGTTCTTCTGCCCCGGGTGTTTATGTCTCGCCATCACCAGGGTGTCAAGCACTTCGCAGCTGTCTTCCACTACTTTGGCGCCGTACCCACACAACCCAAACTCGTTATTTAGGAACGCCACATCAAAGGGAGCGTTATGAATAATCAGTTCCGCGCCTGTAATGAATTCGAGCAACTCCTGTGAAAGGTCTCTAAATACGGGTTTGTCTTGAAGGCTTTCCAGAGATATTCCGTGAACTTCATATGCCGCTTCGTCGATCTCCCGCTCTGGATTGATATAGTGATGAAAAGTATTCCCTGTCATCCTGCGGTCAATCATCTCAATCCCACCAATTTCTATAATGCGATGACCCTGCTTCGGTTCAAGACCTGTAGTTTCCGTATCAAGAATAATCTGTCGCATTATGTCTGCTCCGAAAGCAAATCATCGATCGCATGATTTGCAAGGGTATCAGCATGTTCGTTTCCAGCATTTCCGGAATGGCCTTTTATCCAATGCCAGGAGACTTTATGCCGAGACAACTGCTGATCCAGAGACTCCCACAAATCACGGTTCTTGACTGGTTTCCTGCCAGCCGTTTTCCATTTACTCTGCTTCCAGTTATCAAGCCATTCAAGCACACCGCGGCGCACATATTGGGAGTCAGTATAGAGTTCCACTTCGCAGCCCCGTTTGAGCGCTTTTAACGCCTCAATTGCAGCTTGCAGCTCCATGCGATTGTTCGTAGTTTCAAGTTCAGCACCCTTTAGCGATTTTTCATGTTTTCCTGAAATCAACAATACCCCCCAACCTCCCGGCCCAGGATTACCACGGCAAGCACCATCGGTATAAATGGTGACACAATCCTGCACTTACCCGAGAACCTGGGTTTAGAATTGATTCTTCACTACAAGTCGCAGCTGAGTCTTACCAACCTCAGCGCCAGTTACCGGCAAACCACCTGTTGCTGGAACTGCTGGACGCGCAATAGCCGGGATGAATCTACGCCATGCGAGTCGCATACCACTGGTGCTCGAAGCAATCTCTCGTTTCTTACCAACAACCATATAAGCAGCGCCCAAACCAGGCCACCAACGATCACCCACCTTCTCGACAAAGGTTAATTTACTGCGCCATTTTTCATTCTGTAATGGCGGTCTGTATCCGAACATCTTGGCACCAACTATGTCAAAACCCAGCAGCGCCAGCCAGTCTTGTACGCGCTTAACTCTATAATAGTGCCCACGCCACGGAGCGTTAGCATATTTTTTCCAGCCAATCCGAGCTGTGCTCCATAAGCTGACCTGATTAAAACCAGTGATTACCACGCAACCTTCCGGTATTAAAATTTGATTAATCTCCCGTAAAACAGCATGTGGGTCGGTACAGAAATCAAGAATATGGGGCATAACTATCAAACTGTGAGTCTTATCGCTAAAAGGCAAAGCGGTAGGTAACGCTCTTACCCGGTGTACGGAATAGCTTTCTGTGTCATCAGCTTGCGCTGAATTAATCTGGTCACGAGACTCAAAGGAAGAATCTGCAATGAAACGGCATCCAATTTCTACATCTCGCAGATAATCTTCATTACGCATACCCAGCTGCAGGGCTGTGGGGTAGTAGCCGTCGGGAATGAGATGCCGGCACAACGATTTTTCCTGGTCCACTAACCACTGTCCGAGTGAAGTTTTAAACCAGTCAGTCATAAACGAGTGTGAAAATTGATAAGAGCAAACGAATATCTGCACTTAGGTTCGTTGTTACAATAGCGTAACCTTAATTGTTTCCCTTATTAAACGCAACGATGTCGCCCGATGACCGCGGACTCTCAGGAACCGTAACTCTAGCCCAACAATTAATAAGACGGCGATCCGTGACACCTGAGGACGCGGGCTGCCAGGAATTGCTTAGAGATCTTCTGGTCCCACTGGGTTTCAGCTGCGAGTTCATTAACCGCGAAGGAGTCACAAATCTTTGGGCACGTCGAGGGCAGGCTCAACCCCTGGTCGTGTTCGCTGGTCATACGGACGTTGTACCCACCGGTCCGTTGGAGCATTGGGAGATTGCGCCATTCGAGGGCACCATAAAGAACGGTATGCTGCACGGCCGTGGAGCAGCGGATATGAAAGGCAGCATAGCGAGCTTTATGGAAGCGTGCGATCAGTTTATCGCAGCGCATCCAGATCACGGAGGGTCTATTGGATTGTTGATTACCAGCGACGAAGAGGGGCCCGCTCAACATGGAACATTAGCAGTGCTGGATGCATTAAATGCCAGGAATGAACAGATAGATATGTGCTTAGTAGGTGAACCCACCAGCACCAGCAAAATTGGGGATGTAATCAAAGTCGGGCGTAGGGGTTCTCTCGGGGCAAATCTCACTGTGCGAGGTATTCAGGGACACATTGCCTACCCGCATCTTGCGGCAAACCCTATTCATTCCGCCATGCCGGCACTCAGTGAAATCATCAATTTCGAGTGGGATAGTGGAAATAATAATTTTCAGCCTACGAGCCTGCAGTTGTCTAATTTCAATGCCGGCACCGGCGCTACCAACATCATCCCGGGGGCAGTTGATATTCATTTAAATATCCGTTTTTCTCCGATGGTGACGGAACAGCATCTTCGGATAACTGTAGAAAATATACTGGATACCCATCAGCTCGATTACGACATCCAGTGGCAATTGAGTGGCCAGCCATTCGAAACCAAGCCCGGACAGTTGATTAACGCGGTAAGTGACAGCATACAGGAGATAACTGGCCATCACCCTTCACAATCGACTTCTGGCGGCACCTCGGACGGGCGTTTCATATCTCTCACTGGGGCCCAGGTCGTAGAGCTAGGTCCCGTCAATGAAACAATCCACAAGATCAACGAGCAGGTTTCTGTTAAAGACCTGGAGCTGCTGACCAGTTGTTATCAGAAAATTCTGGAAAAGCTGTTGCTGTAGGGGTCTGAATACTTTGAAAATATAAATAATCCCTGGTTTAAGCTATACTCCACGGCCTTTTTTAAGCGCCACCTGCCATTCTGCGGAATGATTGAAAACACCAAGCCAAGTAACTTTATCAGGCAGATAATTGATCAAGACCTGGCATCGGGAAAACATCAGACCGTTGTCACTCGCTTCCCGCCTGAACCCAATGGTTACCTGCATATCGGTCATGCAAAATCGATCTGGCTGAATTTTGGGATCGCGAGGGATTACAAAGGGCGCTGCACCTTGAGGTATGACGATACCAATCCAGTTAAAGAAGATCTGGAATTCGTCAAGGCGATTGAACAGGACGTGCGCTGGTTAGGTTATGAGTGGTCGGCAATTGCTCATGCTTCTGACTACTTTGATCAGCTGTACGTCTTCGCTGTTGAGCTTATTAACAAGGGGCTCGCTTATGTAGACAGCCTGCCTGCGGAAATGATCCGTGAGTATCGTGGCACTTTAACCGAGCCCGGCAAAAATAGTCCAGATCGTGAAAACTCTGTTGCAGTGAACCTTGAAGAGTTTGAACGTATGAAAGCGGGCGAACTCGAAGATGGTGAACGTGTTCTCAGGGCGAAGATTGATATGTCGTCCCCGAACATCAACATGCGGGACCCGGTTATTTATCGAATTCGACACCATGAACATCAGCGCACCGGCAACAAATGGTGTGTTTATCCAATGTACGACTTTACACATGGGCTCAGCGACGCTATTGAAGGCGTTACGCACTCCCTGTGTACACTTGAATTTGAGGACCACCGACCGCTTTACGACTGGTTCATCAACAATATCGACGTGCCAAGCACACCGCGCCAGATCGAATTTTCCCGGCTCAATCTCAACTACACTGTGATGAGTAAACGTTTACTGACGCAATTAGTGGAGAGCCATGAAGTAAGCGGCTGGGATGATCCACGAATGCCCACCATTTCTGGCTTACGCCGAAGAGGATTTACTCCAGCATCAGTGCGAAAATTTATCGGTCAGGTAGGAATTACAAAGAAAGATAATGTGATCGACATGGTGGTGCTGGAAAACGCCGTGAGAGAAGACCTCGACCCAGTCACTCCACGCGCAATGGCTGTGCTAAAGCCATTGAAACTGGTCATTGAAAACTACCCGGAGGATGAAGCAGAACAAATTGAAGTAGCGAACCATCCTAAGAACGCATCGATGGGCACACGTTATCTGAGCCTATCGAAGGAACTCTATATAGACCATGACGATTTCATGGAAGACCCACCAGCCAAGTTCTTCCGGCTTGGACCGGGAAGAGAAGTGCGACTTCGCAACGCCTTCGTAGTGGTTTGTACCGATGTTATCAGAAACGATGCTGGCCAGATAATTGAACTGCGTTGTCAGTATCTGCCGGAAACTAGAAATGGACAACAGCCGGAAGGTCGTAAAGTCAAGGGCATTATCCACTGGGTTAACTGCTCCGATGCAATCGATGCGGAAGTGCGCCTGTATGATCGTTTATTCCAGGACGCGAACCCGCTGGCAGATCGTAGTCGGGATTTCCAGAAAGCAATTAATCCTGACTCCCTGGTAGCGCTGAAAGACTGCAAACTGGAGTCATCACTTGGTAATGCAGATCCCGCAACCCGATTTCAGTTCGAACGTGTCGGTTACTTCTTTCTTGACCCAGATAGTCGCTCCGGCGCCCCGGTCTTTAATCGTATTGTGACCTTGCGCGATAGCTGGGCTAAAATCAATCCGAACCGGTAACCCGGAATTCACCAAAACATTTATCTACTATTAGACGTATGGAGTTTGTAACAGACTACGGACTTTTCCTGGCAAAGTCCGCAACTATAGTGATTGCAATTTTAGTTGTCGTGGGGAGTATTGCGTCTATCGCAATCCGTCAGAAGAAAGCGGCCGAATCCGAAATTCAAATTACACTGCTCAATAAGGAATACGAGCACATGGAGACCATTCTAGACAGCGCTCTATTAGGCCCTGAAGCTCAGAAACAGTGGGCCAAAACTGAACGCAAGAAACAAAAGCAAATAGCCAAACAGGAAAAGAAGGCTAAGAAACGAGGACAGGAGACAGAACATCGAAAACGCCTGTTTGTGATCGATTTTCATGGTGACATCCGAGCCAGCGCAACTGAAGCCATGCGGCACGAGATCAGCGCAATTCTGACCAATGCAACGGAAAAAGATGAGGTAATCGTGCGTCTTGAAAGCGGTGGCGGCGTTGTACATGGCTATGGCCTGGCGGCAAGTCAATTACGGCGGATACGAGATCACGGAATACCGTTAACTATAGCCGTAGACAAAGTAGCGGCAAGCGGTGGCTATATGATGGCCTGTGTCGCCAATCAAATCATCGCCGCCCCATTCTCCATTGTAGGGTCTATCGGTGTTTTGGCTCAGATCCCAAATGTGCACCGGCTTCTGAAGAAAAACGAAGTGGATTTCGAACAGCTCTCCGCTGGAGAGTACAAGCGGACTCTGACGGTATTCGGAGAAAATACCGACAAAGCCCGTGAGAAATTGCAGCAGGAACTCGAGGAAACTCACCAGCTTTTCAAAGATTTTATCAGATCTCAACGACCGGATTTAAATATCGATCAGGTCGCTACCGGGGAGCACTGGCTTGGCACAAGGGCGCTCGAACTGGGATTGATTGATAAACTTCAGACCAGCGATGATTACCTGATGGAGTCGCGCAAGGATCGTGATCTTATACATCTGGAATACGTGCGCAAGAAGAAAATCAGTGAACGTATTGCGTCAATTTTTTCGAGCACGCTGAATGCAAAAGAAGAATCATTGCGTGATCTTGAGAAGCCAATGTTGATGTAGCCATGACCCTATACCAGCTTGAAGATCGGATACCTGATATTGCTGACTCAAGTTTTGTAGCGCCTAGTGCTGATGTAATCGGAACAGTAGTGCTAAAGCGTCATGCCAGTATCTGGTTTAATGCCGTCGCACGTGGTGACAACGACCTGATCTCTATCGGCCACCGTTCTAATATTCAGGACAACACTGTATTGCATACCGATCCTGGCATTCCTCTTATTATTGGCAGCAACGTTACTGTTGGGCACAGCGTAATGTTGCATGGTTGTAATATCGCAGATAATTGCCTTATCGGTATAGGCAGCACCATCATGAATAATGCGGAGGTCGGCAAGTATTGTATTGTTGGTGCTAACACGCTGATTACAGAAGGAAAGAAGTTCCCTGATGGATCAATGATCGTAGGGTCCCCGGGTCGTATGATTCGAAAACTCAGCGACGAGGAAATTTCTCAACTCGCGCAAATAGCTGAAATTTACGTCAAGAAGATCGCACGATATCGAACCCTCAAACAAATTTAGCTTAGTCGCGATTTTCAGAAGCTAAACCGGGCAATATGGTATTTGTTGGTGCGCTCTGAATCGGTCCATCCTAAACTTACATCACGACCATGCTGAAGTTATCGCAAATCAACGGAGTAAAAAAATGAATCTCGAATACAGCCCAGCTGATGTTGATGACCGTCAGCTTGCCAGAATTAAAAAACTCGAAGACTCTACCGGGACTGTGATTGTGGCAGTGGAACCAACCGCGAAATATGCTCACCTGTCCAGCAAGCAACTAGATGAACTGCGGCATGCAGAGCGCGAACTTGGCGTAGTAATGTTGGCTTACGAGCACACCCAGCAACCAGGTTAGAAATGAAAAGGGCCCTGACGGGCCCTTCCGTAAATCAGATTTTCAGTAACCGATCAGCTTGCAAGCTCCTTAATCAGCTTGCGGGCCTTTCCCTTCTGTTTCTCACTGCCCTCATTGAGCACTTCCTCAATAAAGCCCTTGGCAATTTCCTGTTCACCCAGCTCTAGATAGGCTTTTGCCAGCTCCAGGGCAGTTTCCGATTCGTGGTAAGGCTCCAGCTGGCTCATTTCTGACATTCCAGAGTGCTGATCAATTGAATCCAGGGCAGCTTGATTGTCCTTCGATTGCTTACCCGAAGTTTCCGCCACTGCTCGATTCGCTTCTTCTTCGATCTGGTTAAAATGTTTGTCGTCGTCCTTACCTAGATCAAGATCCAGTTCCCCGGCATTAAGTGAAATTTCATCCAGATCAGAATCTCCAATCTGTATCGAATCTTCCTTATCCGAACTGAGCTGGCTTCCGGCATTTTCACTGATGATCTGGCTTAAGGTTGGTGCATCAACTTCAGCTATATCCTTTTCCTCCTGCTTGGCCTCTTCCTCGGCGAAATCAAATTCTAGATCTTCAATCTCAAGATCTTTTACCTCATCTTCTAAATCAGGTGCATCGATGCCAGCCTTCATAATGTCCAGGTCAACATCCAGCCCGCTATCACCCATGGATACCGTGCCCTCTGCATCTGATTTGTCTTTATCTGACACCCCTAGCTCGTTCATGAGATCGTCATCAAAATCGACCGCCGAACTTGTGTCCGTTGCGACTGCAGCTTCTCCAGAGTAAAGTGGATTGTCCGGGCTGACTTCTTTGCCCATGCCGATTACTTTCTCCCAGCTCAGGTTTTGAGTGCTGTCCTGTCGTTTGTGTAGCTCCGTGGCCAGCGCATCGAACGAACGACGATCATCCTGTTTGTGGTAGATCTCCAGAAGTTTCTCAGCAAGTTCGCCGCGTTCGGGATCGTCTGCGAACGCCTCTTTCAATACCTGTATAGCCTGTTCATCGCGGTCATAAGCAAGATAGACATCGGCTTCCGCCAGCGGATCTACCGCACCGGCCTTGATCACCTCGTTTTCTTCTTCGTTAACCCCGGTGATGCCTTCCTCACTCAG
Source organism: Gammaproteobacteria bacterium (assembly GCA_024644945.1). Taxonomy (GTDB): domain Bacteria; phylum Pseudomonadota; class Gammaproteobacteria; order Arenicellales; family Poriferihabitantaceae; genus VYFG01. The sequence goes on from JAHEGU010000009.1 coordinate 52,547, forward strand.
GTAAGACATTCCTCCACCAATTGTTAGTTCCAGAGCGCTGTCATTTGAACTGGCCAGATCTATGCCTGACGCATCGCTCATTTTCTTGATCGTAGTTTCTGAATTCATCGAAACTTCTTCAGTCTCAATATCCAGCATGCTCGCATCAAACTCTTTACGTGACTTTCTTCTCTGCCATAGGAAAAGCCCACCCAAGAGCGCCAGGAGACCGGCGGCAATTTTTAATCCATATTCGGGGAGGCTCGAGAATATACCCTTTACGGAGTCAAGCAATCCGCTTTTAGCCACCGTTCTGGCCGCAGAACCTATTGCCGATTGATTTCCGGCATCGGGTTCTTCTGCCGCGGGTGGTTCAACCTGCTCAGCAGCTGCCAGCTGCGCCACCTCCTCGCTGTCATCTTTTTCGGTTTCTGTGGTTTGTGCCGCGACGGATTCGCTAGCAGCCTGCTCTGAAGACTCAGATGTTTCCGCCTGTTGCGCTAATACCGGCTGTTCCTGTTCCGCCTCGATGGAGACCTCGTCTTCAACACTCGCCTCAGGATCAACACCTGCTGTCTCAGCTTCAGTTGCACCAACAATTGCCGATTGCTCAACCTCGGCAGACTGAGAGGTGGCTTCTTCTACTTGTGAGACTGCTTGCTCTATTTGTTCCGCAGGCACATCTGCTTCTGCTTTCGATTCGGCAGCCCGGGTTTGGGCCATCGCCAAATCTGTATCCTCTACCTCAACCAAAGTCGAGATGCGCTCAACCTGATTTTGAATTTGCCTTAAATTATCGCGAACACTTTGGCTCTCAACACCACTGGCCAGAAGACTTTCATCGAGTTGGGCCAGTTGCGCCTTCAGAGCTTCAATCTGAGCCGCATTTTCGCCTTCTTCCAAGGACACCCCTTCGATATCTTGCTGACCGATAGTTAATCTTGCTTGTTCCTCGTCATCGGCAGCTGCATCAGCTTGATCACCCTCAATCTGGTCTGCCACTGACTCTTCGTCACTTTGCCCGATTTCCGGTGTTGTCGTCTGTGCAGCAATATCAACTTGCGGCTCTGGTTGAGGCTCTGGTTGAGGCTCTGGTTGAGGCTCACCTGCATCGGTATCAACGACAGACTCTTCAATGAGCTGGTCCAGCGTTTCACCGGATTCCTGCTCTTGCTGCTGCCTGACTGCAGCGCGATACGCGTTAAATTTTTCTAATTGAGCAGTGAATGATGCCACTGACTCCTGCCTAGAGACCGCCTGCATTTCTTCAAAACTAGGAAGTTTGAGCGTTACGTCGCTGCGCAACAGGTTCATATTATTATCGATGAATGCCTCAGGATTACTACGATAAACTGCCTCGAGCGCCTGAAAATAGTCTACATTTTCTGGTTTACTGATATCGTTGACTATTTGAGAAAGGGTATCCCCTTTACGCACAACGACTTCGTCTGCAGCAAAAGACTGCTCAGTGGATGTATCTGAGCTGACTTCTCCACTGATTTGTTCAGTGCCGGACAACGTGACATCCTCGGCGGCCTGACCCGAGTAAAGAGGTGGGTCCAGCAGCGCTGTATATTCTCGAACCGCCTTACCGCCAGACCAGAGCGCCGAAACAAGTAAATGGAGATAAGTTTCCTGCAACGCATCCTGAGTAGTGATCACGACAACGTAGCCACCATCAGTGCCCTGCACCAGTTCGAATTCTAAAAAGCTGGCGATATCCGGATACTCTACTCCGGCCCGGGAAAAATCAGATCGCGAAGCCAGGGACACATCCAGCGTTTCTGCTTCTGCTGCCGACACGGAATCAAGCTTAATTTCCAACCTCAGAGGCTGACCGAGATTTGATTCTACGCTTAGTTTCCCCAAACCAAGGGCGTATCCCGCTTGTGGATACAACAATATCAGTGCGATCAAGCTGGTAATCGCGGCGGTAAATGTTGATGAAAGTCTTTTCATGTTATTTCTAGAAATTTTGGTATTTCCCGGCGCCAGGAATAAGGATGTATTCCGCCTTGTACAACCCCCTACTTGTACAATCCCCCTTTGGATCATGCAACGGGGTCAAACAACCACGGTGCTTCAATTCGACGACGTTTTTCATATAGTTTTATTTCCTCGGCTTTTTCGAGAGTCAGACCGATGTCGTCCAGGCCGTTAAGGAGGCAATGTTTTCTAAACGCTTCCACCTCGAACTGCGCCTTTTCTCCGTCTGGAAACTCGACTGTTTGAACCGATAAATCTACCTTCAGCATAAATCCAGGCTGTTTGAATACCCGGATAAACAGATCATCCACTATATTCTCATTTAAAACAACAGGTAATATAGCATTTTTGAAACAGTTATTAAAAAATATATCCGCAAAACTTGGGGCAATAATACAGCGAAAACCATAGTCGAACAGGGCCCACGGGGCATGTTCCCGGGATGAACCGCAACCAAAATTCTCCCTGGCCAGGAGTATGCTGGCACCCTGATACCGGGGCTGATTCAGCACAAAATCCGGATTTAAAGGCCTGCCGCTGCTATCCTTGCCGGGCTCCCCCTGATCCATGTACCGCCATTCATCGAACAGATTTGGCCCAAAGCCGGCACGTTTGATAGATTTTAAAAACTGTTTCGGGATAATTGCGTCAGTATCGACGTTAGCCCTGTCGAGGGGCGCAACAAGCCCGTCAAGTACTGTAAATGCATCCATTAAAGATCCTCCACGGACGTGAAATGGCCTGCAATCGCCGAGGCCGCGGCAATCGATGGAGATACGAGATGAGTACGACCACCCTGCCCCTGTCGACCCTCAAAATTTCGATTTGAAGTTGACGCGCAGCGCTCCCCTGGCTTTAACCGGTCCGCATTCATTGCTAGACACATCGAACATCCCGGGTTTCTCCATTCAAAGCCCGCGTCGATGAATACCTGGTGTAAACCTTCGGCTTCTGCCTGCCGTTTAACTAATCCGGATCCGGGCACTACCAGGGCCTGCTTGATGCTGGGCGCTACGCTACGTCCTCGTACCACGTCCGCCGCTTCGCGCAGATCTTCAATACGGCTATTGGTGCATGATCCAATAAAGACAAGTTCGGGCTTGATATCCCGGATCGCAGTGCCGGCCTCAAGCCCCATATATTCCAAAGCTCGAGTGATTCCATCACTTATTGCTGGATCCTCATAGTCATTCGGATCCGGCACATATCCCTCGATATCAGTCACCATTTCAGGTGATGTGCCCCAGGTCACCTGTGGCAGTATGGTCGAGGCTTCTATTTTGATCTCGTGGTCGAACATTGCATCATCATCAGATGTCAGGTTGCGCCAGGCTTCGACCGCTTTTTCCCATGACTCTCCAGTTGGGGCGAAGGGTCTACCTTCAAGATAGTCTATTGTGGTTTGATCTACGGCAATTAATCCAGCCCTCGCCCCGGCCTCAATGGTCATATTGCAGATAGTCATGCGAGACTCCATGGACAGATCACGAATAACCGGGCCAGCAAATTCGATTGCGTATCCAGTGCCGCCAGCGGTTCCAATTTCTCCGATAACCGCAAGCACAATATCCTTAGCAGAAACGCCATGACGTAACTCTCCTTCAATCCAGATCCTCATATTCTTTGATTTTCTCTGGATCAGACATTGCGTGACCATCACGTGCTCTACTTCGGAAGTGCCGATACCAAATGCCAGCGCACCGAAAGCGCCATGAGTAGAAGTGTGGGAATCCCCGCAAACAATGGTCATGCCCGGTAGTGTGGCGCCTTGCTCCGGACCAATGACATGGACAATACCTTGTCTTGGATCCGCCATACTAAATTCTGCGATACCGAAGTGATTGCAATTCTGATTCAGAGTTTCAACCTGTAATCTCGAAACAGGATCATCAATTCCAGCCCCATCTGTGGTAGTCGGCACATTATGATCCGGCACCGCCAGCATGCTGCCGGTACGCCACGGCTTTCTGCCCGCAATATGCAGCCCCTCGAACGCCTGTGGTGAGGTGACTTCGTGCACCAGGTGACGATCGATGTAAATTAGAGATGTTCCGTCATCTTCGGAGTGAACGACATGCTGCTCCCAGAGCTTGTCGTACAAGGTTTGCTGACCCATTCTATGCCCCTACCGGGTTAACCAAAAAAACGAGTGCGATAATACCATATGGCCATGGATGGCCGGTATATCGTGAGCGCTGGATGGGTAAGAGCGATGAATGGCCAAGGCGGCCCCCTGGCGGTCGTTTATCGCGAACCCAGGACGTCTCTCGGAACACTTACCGTTCTGGGAAAGTACCGTTCTGGGCTCGATCACGCATAGCATGATCCATCAGCACTAACGCCATCATGGCTTCGGCTATAGGAACCGCGCGAATACCGACACACGGATCGTGTCGTCCCGGAGTAGTGATGCTGACAGGCTGATTGTCAAGATTTACCGTCTCGCCGGGTACAAGGATACTTGATGTGGGTTTAAAGGCGACTCGTGCTACGACATCTTGGCCGCTCGAAATACCTCCCAGTACACCGCCTGCCTGATTGCCTGTGAAACCCTCTGAAGTAATCTGATCACGATGTTCAGACCCTTTCTGACTGATACTGGCGAATCCGGCACCGATCTCCACTCCCTTGGCAGCATTAATGCTCATCAACGCCTTTGCTATGTCGGCATCCAGCCGATCGAAAACCGGCTCTCCCCACCCTACTGGCACACCCACTGCCTCCACCAAAACCCCTGCACCCAAGGACTCACCTTGCTTTCGGATTGCTGTAATCAACCCCTCAAGTTCTTCCACAGCGTATTCATCAGCCACAAAAAAAGGATTCTTGTTGACCGCACTCCAATCTTTTGGAGGCACCTCAACTGCCCCTATCTGATAGACACAACCGCGCACACCGATTCCAAATTCACTCTTTAAATATTTTTTTGCGATCGCACCAGCGGCCACGCGCATCGCAGTCTCCCTTGCAGAAGAACGACCACCACCGCGATAGTCTCTAATGCCATACTTTTTTTGGTAGGTCAGGTCCGCGTGGCCAGGCCGAAAACGATCCTTAATCGTGCTGTAGTCCTTCGAACGTTGATCGGTGTTGTGAATAATTAATCCGATTGGTGTACCGGTAGTAACGCCCTCAAACACACCGGATAAAATCTCCACTCGATCCGCTTCGCGCCGTTGTGTGGTGTACCTGGACTGACCTGGTTTACGACGGTCCAGATCAACCTGAAGGTCTTCAGGGCTGAGCGACAGTCCGGGCGGACATCCATCCACAACCGCTCCTAGCGCTGGCCCATGACTTTCTCCAAACGTTGTGAGCGTGAATAGTTGTCCAATAGTGTTGCCGGCCACGAGTACTTTTAATGTGTTTGGTCAGGCTGGATTGTAGCGCATTGAACCTTCGCACTGATCTACGAGTTCTGAATTGACTCGCACTAAGATTCGAGGCAATCGTTTCTCGGTGGTATAGACTCACCCGGCCAATCAATTTCATCTGCCTCCACGACCGCTTGTTCCTGATAAGCCTGGTCAATCCATAGTCTGACTGATTCACACTGATTCATCGTATTGCAGTAGGTCTGACTAGTCTCATCAAGGTCCACTTGCACACTGCGAAAGCGCATCACCACCGGTGCGTACATGGCATCAGCGATGGTGAAATCTCCAAACAGCCAGGGGCCGTTTGCGCCGTAATTATTCCGGCAGTGGTGCCAAATACTTTGGATTCGTGACACCTCTTTTAGCGCCTGAGTACTCAACTCATAGCCGGGAAATCTCTTGCGAATGTTCATCGGCACTTCGTCTCTCAGCGCATTGAAACTTGAGTGCATCTCCGCACTGACAGCTCTGGCCACGGCACGGGCTTCTCTGTTGGTGGGCCAGGAAGAGGATTCTGGAAAACGTTCACCAAGATATTCCATGATCGCAATAGAGTCCCAAACTTCAAATTTCCCATCGAGCAACAATGGCACCTTACCGTCGGAGAAATGTGGCGCCAAGGTAGCGAGAAGATCGTCCGAGAACAACTCCATGCAGATTACCTGCACCGGCAGGGCATGGTAGTGGATAAACAACCATGGCCTCATCGACCAGGTCGAATAGTTTTGATTACCAATAATTAGCTTCATTACATCTGGAATATTGAGCTACCCGTCGCAATTGATACAGAGCGTTTAAGATTTCGACGACACAGTAGTATTGATGAGCAACGGATAAAGCGCTTCATAGAGAATTTCAGCCGCCCATGACTGCCCTGGTTTATCTGCGACCAGATCCTGCCGGATTTCGATCAATGCCATCTCTACTTTTTTGTCGTTGGCCTGAACAATCTGGGAATACCCCATAGGTACCTTTGCATTGTAGGGCTGATTGTCCCCAACTGTTAACGCGGGCACATTGCGATCCGCAATTTCATTCAACTTTTCAATCAGATCCTTTGCGAGCTCTTTGTCCTTGTCCCACAGCACGCCAAAATGCCAAGGGCGATCAAATCCCTGAAAGCGTTCAGTAAAACTATGCACCGAAAGAATCATGGGCCGCACAAATTTCTGCTTCAGTCGGTTCACCAGCTCAGAGTACTTGGCATGATAGGGATCGAAAATCGTGCTGAGCCGCAGTTCTCGGTCTGTCTCACTCAGATTCAGGTTGCCATGAATGACGTGCCCATCGCTGAGTTCTGTGATCATGGTCGGATCGTCGTGATGACGATTCAAGTCTACGACCAGACGTGAATAATTCGATAACAAGAGCGGCGCGTCGAACATCTCCATCAATATCATTCCCACTTGCCGAGTGCCGATATCGTAGGCAATATGCAACTCGTATAGATCGGGATCAATACCCAGCCCCATCAGGCTGCGTGGGATTTGGTTACTGGCATGGTCGCAGGCAATCAATAGAGGTGCCGTTCCATCCTCGTTCAGCAGTGTGTATGCCGGATCTTCTTCCGGCTCGAGCAGTGAATCCACGTTTAACTGACTAATTTTTTTGCATGAGTAAATCGGCGGTTACAGACTATCTTTTACTGGGCATTCTGACCCTGATTTGGAGCACCTCGTTTTTGCTAATCAAGATCGGTGTTAGCAGCGTCGGGCCATTTACCTTAACTTCAGCCCGCTTGATCATTGCAGGCAGCTTGCTTGTCACAGTTTTGCTGGTAAAAAAACAACGCTTGCCACTCGATGCCAATGCAGTGCACATGTACATCGCAGTGGGCATTCTGGGTAACACCCTGCCCTTCGCAATGATTAGCTGGGGCGAAGTATATATCGACAGCTCCCTGGCAGCTATCCTGATGGGGATAATGCCAATTTCTACTTTTATTCTGGCCCATTTTTTTATTCCATCGGAGCCAATGACCCAACGAAAAGTTCTCGGGATCACCCTGGGATTTACTGGCCTGATGACTCTAGTTGGATTATCCGTTTTGAGCAAGTTTGGCTCCCACCTGCTCGGCCAGCTTGCGGTGCTTGGTGGCGCCCTTAGCTATTCCGTTACGACCATCCTAGTTCGGTCCAGACCAGGACCTGGCGGGATTCAAATGGCAACCGGGGTTACCTTGGTTGCAGCTTTGAGCAGTATCCCGCTGGCTCTGATTTTGGAGGACCCGAGCAGCATGATACCTTCGACCGATGCTGTAATGGCTATTGCTCTTCTAGGAATATTCCCCACTGCGGTCGCGGCGTTGATCTATTTCAGAGTTATTCGCAATCTTGGAGCGGTAACATTCTCACAAATCAACTATTTGATACCGGTTCTTGGCAGCATCTGGGGAATATGGTTACTAGACGAATCTCTGAGCTGGCAGACAGTGGCGGCGCTGTGGCTGGTTCTTGCAGGCATCTACTTTGTGCAACCACCGCGCCAGAAACCTGACAGGTTAACTTAACCTCTGGCGACTCACTGCTTTTAGTATAGTCGGCCAGCAAACTAACAACGGCCTAATCATTGATCTGGGGTCTCAAGCTCGAGGCGTCTATGCCTTCCTGTTTGTGCAATGTTCTGATTTCCTGCCGTAAAGATCGCAGTTCATCGAGTATTGCCTGCTGTTCATGATGCAATACGTCGCGTTCGGCACTCGCTTCATCTTCGTGTTCGGCCTGCATTGCGGACACGATGATTCCGATAAACAGGTTTAACACGGTGAATGATGTACATAGTATAAAGACGATAAAAAACATCCAAGCATAGGGAAACTTCTCCATGACTGGCCGAACAATGCCCATAGACCAGCTTTCCAGGGTCATGATTTGAAACAGGCTATAGGCAGATTCGCCGATTGAACCGAACCAATTGGGGAACGCTTCGCCGTAGATACCTGTGGCCATTACAGAAAAAACGTAAAACATTAATCCAAGAAGTACAGTTATCGATCCCATCCCCGGCAATGCTGCTACCAGGCCGCCAACTACTCGTCTTAATGACGGCACCACACTGATCAATCGCAGCACGCGAAGGATGCGCAGGGCACGCAGGACAGAGAAGCTTCCGCCGGTTGGCAGCAAGGCAATACTGACAATTATCAAGTCAAAGATACGCCAAGGATCGCGCCAGAAATCAAATCGATATACCAATAATCTTGCGCTAACCTCTAATATAAATATCCCCAGAATAATTCGATCAAGCGGCACCAGCCATACACCATGTTGGCGCATGATTTCAGAATTGGTTTCGAGACCCAGAGTAATGGCATTGACCATAATGACCAGCATTATGATGGTCTCGAAACGAGTACTCTCGATCAGTGATTTCAAAGACTTCATAACAAGCAGATGCGGTAAATGAGAGGACTGTTGTAATACCCGAAAAACATTAAAAAGCGGGGTCTAGTCGAGCGACGACTATTCTTATCTGGCGATACTGGTGCTCAATTCAACGGTAAACCCAAAAGCTCAAGACCGAACTCGTCAATTTATTCTCTGACAGGCCGAATTGAGGCCGCCTGGGGACTACCTAGGTAAAGGCGTTAAAGGTAATAATGGTGTAGGTATCACGGACACCCCCCAGTTTCTGGACCCGAGATGCCACGTACCTGCCAATGTCATCGCCGTCCTTCAGATAACACTTCGCCAGCAGGTCATACTGCCCCGAGGTTGAATACACTTCAGAAACCCCCTCCTGCTCAACCAATTCAGCAGCCACATCATAAGAGTGCCCAAGTTCACACTTCAATTGCACAAAGATTATTTGCATCAGGAGTCCTCCTTAAAACTTGAAGTCAATTTTGCCAGTTCGGAAAGCTTGTCCAGCGCTTTGCCGCTGTTTAATACCTCGCGTGCCAGCTCCACTCCCGCAGTAATACTATCGGCCAGATCTGCCGCATATATTGTGGCACCTGCATTGAGCGCGACCATGTCATACGCGAGTCCAGGGGCCCCACCCAGCGCCTGCTTTATCAGTTCAAGACTGTGCGCTGAGTCACGAACCGTAAGCGCCTCCATTGACGCTTTTGTCAGCCCAAAATCCTCCGGTTCGATTTGAAAATCATTTATCTTACCGTCTTTCAATTCCGAGACTTCGGTACTTGCTGCCAATGAAATCTCATCAGTGCCATCATCAGAACATACCACCACGGTGTGAATACTGCCCAAAGCCGCGAATACCTCCGCAATTGGCCTTACCCACTTCCGATCAAACACGCCTACCAGCTGGTATGTAGCGCTGGCCGGGTTAGTAAGAGGGCCAAGCAGATTAAATATCGTGCGGACGCCAATCTCCCGTCTAGGTCCAATAGCGTGGCGTGTTGCCGCGTGGTGAGTAGGCGCAAACATGAATCCGATTCCCACCTGGTCTATACATTGCCCGACCTGGTTCGGCGAGATCGCAATGTTCACACCAGCTTCTTCAAGCACATCAGCGCTGCCGGAATTACCGGTGGCGGCACGATTACCGTGCTTCGCAACGTTGGCCCCTGCGGCGCAAGTAACCAGGGCACTGGCGGTGGAAACATTAAATAATTTTGCCCCGTCTCCGCCTGTCCCCACGGTATCGACAATACGATCCGCCCGGGTCTCAACCTTAGCGGCCAGATCTCGCATGATTGTGGCGGCGCCTACAATTTCTTCAACTGTTTCGCCCTTTATCATTAACGCGGTAAGAAATGCACCGATCTGCGCAGGAGTAGCTTCTCCATGCATGATCAAACCCATCACATCCTGCATTTCTTCACGAGTAAGGTCGTGGCCTGCGACAAGCTTGCGATTTGCCGATTGCAAATCCATAACAAACCTCGTTTTGTTCTTAGTGGGCGGGAATTATAGACCGAATTCAGGCAGTGACAGTATCTGCTTTCGATACGCAAACAATGCAGGAGTGCCACCAGTATGAATCATTACAATATTGTTCTTATCTTCAAGCATTCCTGATTCGAGCATCATTAAAGTACCGGCTACAGTCTTCGCTGAGTAAACCGGATCCAGCAATATTCCTTCCAGCGCTGCCACGTCTTGGATGGTTTGTACCACCTTCTGTGAAACCTGCCCATAACCTGGCGCAAGTGCGAGATCGCTGACTTCTATATCGAATTCCTTGACCACTTCTTCTAGTCCCAGCATGCGCTCCACTTTGCGACAGGTAGATAAAATCCTGGGGTACTGAGCCTCCACCGGTCGTCGCACGCACATTCCGATGACCGGAATTGACATACCCAAGGTTCGAAAACCCGTCAGCAGACCAGCATGAGTTAATCCGCTGCCAGAGCCAACTACTATCATATCGGGTTCAATACCCTGCTGCATGAACTGTTCCGCAAGTTCCCTCGCTGCCAGGGCATAACCGAGCGCCCCTTTTGGCTGCTCTACCGGCGCCAGCGGGACAATGTAAGGTTGTTTTCCGTCTGCCGCCAGTTGATCCGCGATCTGTTTCAGCTTTTTATCAGCCCCGTGCTCGTCTTCTCCTTCGGCAAAGGAGTGAATATGCGCGCCAAACAATTTGTCCAGCAACACATTACCCGATTCCAAGTAGTCTGTGTCGTTGGACTTGACCCGGGTTTCGAGCTGGATATGACATTCAAACCCAAGTTTCGCCGCAGCCGCCGCCAGCATCCGCATGTAGTTAGACTGCACTGCGCCCGTGCTCAGCACCGTGTCGCATCCCTGCACCTGTGCCTCTCCCAGATAAAACTCTAGCTGACGGGCTTTGTTACCCCCCATAGCCAATCCAGTGCAATCGTCGCGTTTCAGCATAAGAGAATGCGCAGGGTAGTGTGCCGATAGACGCGGCAGATGCTCAAGCGGTGTTGGCGTATGAGTCAGCGTTACGCGTGGCCACTTGGCGAGAGCCCGGTCGAGTCGATCGAAGTCTGGAGTTTGATTCATTGCATTATGATTAGAGAATATGGCGGTGATCTCGTCGAAACATCTGATGACCAAGATTTGCTTTGAAGTCGATGGCGGTGCGGCCAGGGGCGCGCAGTGTATCAGCCTTTGAGAAATTTAAGTGGGTCCTGAGGTTTACCGTTAACCCTGATCTCGAAATGCAACATAGTCCTTTCCGCTCCACTGTCACCCATTTCCGCAATCTGCTGTCCGGCTTTTATTCGCTGCCCTTCCGTCACTAGAATTTTACGATTGTGCGCGTAAGCGCTCAGGTATTTCTCAGAATGTTTGACAATAATCAGCTTACCGTATCCGCGCAAACCCTCACCGACATAGACCACATCCCCTGCGGCAGTGGCCTGAATTGCGCTACCTTTCTGACCCGCAATTCGAATTCCGTTGACACCGTTAGCACGGGAATATTTTGCAATCAAGTCTCCCTTTGCAGGCCATTGCCAGCGGGTCGGCGCCGCTAGAGGTTGGGCTGACTGCGTGGCGGGGACTGACGCCACGGCGGTACCTGAACCGCCTGCGCTCTGCCCGCCGCCTGGCTTGGCGCTGGCGCCTGCGGGTTCCGGTGGTAATGGAGTCGACACGATTACACTCGGTGCAGGTGCCGGAGAGGGTGCAGCCCCCGGTCGCAAATTTAAGCGCTGACCCGATTTCAGACGATAGGGACTTTTAATACCATTCCACTTAGCAATCGCAAGGTAATCCAATCCATATTCCCAGGAGATACTATAGATACTGTCACCAGGCTTTACCACGGTCTGCGGTGGAATAAGACGATTCGGAGATTTATTGATGACTGGAACAGTGGCCGTGCTGCCGCAACCGCCCAGCGTAATTGCGAGCAATATTACAACCCAGACTCTCCAGATTTCCATGATCAAGCTGTCAGTGCCTGAAGTACAAATATGCGAGTACTGCTAGAGCGATTACAGACCAGCCGATGATCTCCATCCAGCGCCGCAGATGTTTTTCGATCTTTGGACCACCCCACCATAACACTATAGCAATAATGAAAAACTGACCCGCTCGACCAATTAATGAAGCGACGACAAATGGCAGCAGCGCGAGTCCCAGCAGTCCTGATGTCAGCGTGCACAGTTTATATGGCAACGGCGTCACCCCAGCGAGCAGGACCAGCCAGACTCCATCCTTTAAAAAGCGCTCCTTAACCTCCTGAAATGCATCTTGCTTGCCAAAGAAATCAATAATCACTGCACCGACCTGGTCGAACACGAAATACCCAATTGCGTACCCAAGCACACCCCCGGCTACCGAGGTAATTGTTGCAAGCGTTGCGAGCCACCAGGCACGATCTCTGTTCGCCAACACCATTGGGGCCAGCATAAATGCGGTTGGAACTGGAAAAAATGAAGACTCGGCGAAACTTAGGGCCGCTAGATACCGTTCCGCATGGCGATGACGCGACCATTCGAGCACTTTGTCATAAAGCGTTCCAAATATTCTCATTAGAAACGCTCCTACTCCTGGTGCCCTTTAAGCATCGGTACAAATTTCACAGCTGTGCGTTGGTCTTCATGAAAATCAGTTGCGCCCCGAGTGATTATTCTCAAGCACTGATCGCTTTCCGCACCAACTGGAATTACCAGCCTTCCGCCCTCGGCCAGCTGATCTAGAAGCTTTGGCGGCACTAGAGCGGGCGCAGCCGCAACGAGAATGCCGTCAAAAGGTTGATTGCTTGCCCAGCCCTCGAACCCGTCTGCATTAAGATAACTTACATTGCGGTAGCCAAGAGCTGGCAGCCTCTCTTTTGCCTGTTGCTGCAAAGAGCCTATTCTTTCAATCGTAAATACCCAGTTCACCAGTTGCGACAAGACTGCGGTCTGATAACCGCATCCTGTGCCCACCTCAAGCACCTTGCGCATCGGAATATCTGCGCCAATTAAGAGCTCAGTCATGAGCGCGACTACGAAAGGTTGTGATATGGTCTGATTCTGGCCAATTGGTAGCGCCGTATCCTCATACGCTTTGTGCGCCAACGCTTGATCAACGAACAAATGACGAGGCGTCTTCTCCATAACGCTTAACACTCGCTCGGAAGCAGCACCGTGGGAGCGCAACCGATCTATCAATCGTCGTCTTGTGCGTAGCGAGGTCATGCCAATCCCCTGTCGGGCAATGGTCTCGTTCACGATAGATCCATCGCACTGACCCAGTGGGCAATTTCGGGCATGCGACTATAGCGGGTCATGTCAATTTGCAGGGGCGTCACCGACACCTGATTATTCGCGATAGCATAAAAATCAGTGCCTGGACCGGCGTCGGCCTTATCGCCTGCCGGGCCAATTTGAAACTGTCTCGCTTCCGCAGCACTCGATAGTGGAATAATTGGCTGGGATTGGTGGCGCGCGCCACATCGAGTCGCATGAATACCTTCAAGGCGCTGCCACGATACGTCCGGGACATTTACATTCAGAATAGTATCCTTAGGTAAAGGGCTGCAATCGAGGTTTCGAATTATCTGCCTGGTGACTCTCGCCGCAGTGTCGTAGTGCTTCAAATGATCTTCATGATCAAGGCCTTCTCCTGCCAGAGACACCGCAATTGCCGGCAGTCCAAGAAAACGCCCTTCAATCGCGGCAGCAACGGTGCCGGAATAAATTACGTCATCGCCCAGATTGGAACCTGCATTTATTCCTGACACCACCATATCCGGCTGGAAGTCCAGCATCCCATTGATCGCAAGATGAACACAGTCTCCCGGCGTGCCATCCACATGCATCATTCCATTAGCGGCAGTTCGAACCGTAATGGGCTGCCGTAAAGTCAGCGAACTGCTGGCGCAACTGCGGTTGGTCGAAGGGGCAATCACCGTGACCTGTGCAATATCAGAAAGCGCTTTAGCGAGAGCACCAAGACCAGGCGCCTGGTAACCATCGTCATTACTGAGGAGGATTTTCATGCCCGCTTTATACCGGTAACCGCTGTAAAAGTCACATTTTAGTCACCCCGAGATTTGACTGATAACAGGGGGCTTCCGGACACATCGATGGAGATTGAATTGAACTTGGAAACAGCAGGGCCTTCTTTTACCGCCCAGGACTCTCCCTAGCGTTTTCTTTGCGTGTCGGCTCTATATCCCAAGCACCGATTTGATAAACGGTAGTACTCGATCTCGGATTATGGGCTGCGCCTGGTCATTGGGGTGGATCATATCTGCCTGGTTAAGCTTTGGGTCTCCGCCAATCTCACCGATAAAGAAAGGCAACAAAGGACTGCCGGTAGTTGCGGATACTGATTTAAACGTCTGTTCAAACAGTTCAGTATATGACTTTCCATAGTTTGGCGGTATCCGAATACCCAGCAGCATGGTCTGCACCCCATTCGCATCTGCAATGTTTACCATTTTCATGAGGTTATCCTCTATGGTTCTCGGCGGAATACCGCGCAGGCCGTCATTCCCTCCCAGTTCGATAATAATCCAGTCGGGTTGAATACGATCTATGCCATCTTTGATTCGCGCCACGCCACCAGCAGTGGTATCACCGCTAATACTGTCGTTGATTATTGTGACCGCATGCCCCTGTTTCGCCAGAGCCTGATTTGCCTGCTCAACCCAGACCGGACCCTGGAGGCCATACCCCGAACTGAGACTATCCCCTATCAGCAGAATTGTGGTGTTTGCCGCAGCCGGTAATGTCAACCCGCACCAGATCACCCCTACCATCAGCGCAGTGCGGAATTTTCGAGTTAAATCGGAACCTTTCATCAGCAATTCACCATTACGATGTTTATATCTACCACTTCATAGAGCCTGCGCTTTGAAAATCAACCTATTAGTCACATATATAGGACAATTGTTTTAGAGGAGTTGTTCCCATGTACCATACCGAAGCACTGGCCCGATCCCAACCTGTCACTACGTCTAATTTGCAAATGGATGCCCGCCTGATTGTCGCCGAAGGCGTTAATAAAATCGTCGATGTGGCCGGTCAGCCGCTTCAAATCCTGTACGATATCAATTTGACGGTATCCTCTGGGGAAACCCTGGCAGTAGTGGGCAGTTCCGGATCGGGGAAATCTACATTGCTAGGTCTGCTCGCTGGTCTAGACCTTCCCACAAGCGGAAAAATCAATATTGCCGCACAAACGATTACTGAACTGGACGAAGATCAGCGAGCCGAAGTGAGGGCCCAACATATTGGTTTTGTATTTCAGTCATTTCAGTTACTACCTAATCTGACTGCAATTGAAAACGTCTCTTTGCCCCTGGAAATTCTTGGCAAAAAGGACGCCTATGAGGAAGCTGATTCAATCCTCGATCATGTGGGTCTTGGCGAACGTAAATCTCACTATCCAAGACAGTTGTCTGGAGGAGAACAACAAAGGGTAGCGTTAGCGAGGGCATTTGTTACACGGCCAGATATTTTGTTCGCAGACGAACCCACCGGTAATCTGGATGCTGAAAACGGTACCATGGTCGCTGACCTTCTGTTTCAACTCAATGCAGAGAACAACACCACGCTGATACTGGTTACTCACGAACCTACTTTAGCCAATCTATGCAGTCGTCGTGTGGGAATGGATTCAGGAAAGCTCTTCAGTATCTGAGCATGGGACTAACACAACAATTTCGATTTGCCCCGCGCCTGCTGTGGCGTGAATGGAAGGGTGGAGAGCTCACTATTCTGATGCTCGCACTGCTGATAGCAATTGCCAGTCATACAGCCATTGGCCACTTTACGGATCGCATCTCCCGCGCCATGGCCATCAATGCCAATAACATTATAGGGGGCGACCTGGTGCTATCAAGCAGCAGGCAAATCAAACCTTTGGTCAGGGAGCAGGCTGAAACCTTAGGTCTTGAGGTCGCTGAAGTTCAGCGTTTTATAACGGTTGTCAACGCCGGGGAAGATATTCTGCTGGTTGCGGTCAAATCGGTGAGTGATGCATATCCACTCAAAGGAACTCTGAGAATTACAGACGAGTTATTTGGCCCCGAGCGCGCCGTCACTGAGGGGCCCCTTTCTGGGGAGATATGGGTCGAATCCAGAGTGCTGCATGCACTGCATTTAGAACTAGGAGACGCGATCCAGCTTGGTGAAAAACAATTTCGCGTGTCCCGAGTCTTGACATATGAGCCCGATCGAGGAAACAGTTTCTACAGTTTCAATCCACGGGTAATGATTAACGAAAGAGATCTCGCCGAAACGGGTATCGTTCAGCCTGGTAGCAGGGTCTGGTACCGGCAGATGTATGCGGGACAGAGCGATTCGGTCGCTGCCATGCAACAATGGCTCGAGCAGAACCAGGAACCGGGACAACGAATTCGCACCCTCGATGACGATCGCCCCGCAGTCAGCAACGCACTCAAGAAGGCGCAACAATATATGGGGCTTGCTAGCCTAGTTGCACTGCTGCTAGCAGCAGTTGCAATTGCTAACAGTGGCCGCCACTACAGTGAGCGCCATTACGACACCAGTGCGCTGCTTCGCTGCCTTGGCTGCAAGCAAAACGATATTTTGCGGATCTACCTGGTCCAACTCTGCGTCCTGGCACTAGTGGGCGGATTGCTGGGTAATATTCTTGGTTGGCTAGCCCAGGCTGGACTGTTTGCATTTGTCAGCGATCTGCTTCCAAAAAATGTCCCCGCCTCGAGCTGGAAGCCAGTTCTATCAGGGACCGTACTCTCATTTATCGTGCTGTTAGGTTTTACGCTCCCCTCGGTACTGCGGTTGAAATCCGTGTCGCCCCAGAGAGTCCTGAGACACGATCTCGCGCCATTGCCATTATCCGCGCGGTTTGTCTACGGCACTTCCCTGATTCTTACCGTTCTGATGATGTGGTTTTACACGCGCAACCTGACGCTCACTCTGAGCATCATTGCCGGAAGCGGCATTGTAATGATCATCGCAGCACTCGGAATCAGTGGCTTATTTCGGGTGATTGTGTCCTGGCTGCCACGTTTTCCCATCAATCTTCGGGCCGGGATTCGAAATTTCCTGCGCCGTCGTCGGGAGGCAGTTGCACAAACCATGGCCTTTGGGCTCACCATTATGGCTATGCTGGTAGTGGTACTACTGCGCACCGAGCTCGTGACCACATGGCAAAGCACGATACCCGAGGACGCGCCAAATCACTTTGTGTTGAATATTCAGTCAAGTGAAACCGACGACTATATGTCATTTGCACAGCAGGAAAAGATCAAGGTTGACCGACTGTACCCGGTAATTCGGGGGCGTCTGACAAGGGTAAATGGAAATGCCATGGTTGAGCATGTCAGCAAGGAAGAGCGGACTAATGAAAGCTTGAATCGGGAGCTGAATTTAACCTGGTCGGAAAGCGTACCGGTAGACAACGAGATTGTGGAAGGCGACTGGTGGCCGGCAATCACAAGCGATGAAACAAGCGTGTCGGTTGAACATGAACTCGCTGACAAACTATCCATCAAGATCGGCGACACCCTGACTTTTTTTACTGGAGATCGGAACTGGGAGGCTACGGTCACTAGCCTCCGCACGGTGAAATGGGATAATTTCAATCCCAATTTCTATATGATCTTCAATCCCGGATCCCTTGATAAGTTGCCGGTGACATGGATCAACAGTTTTTTTCTCGAACCAGAACGCAAGAAGGTCTTAGTTGGCCTGCTCAAACAGTTTCCCTCGCTGACTCTGCTCGAAATGGACGCCATCTTGAATCAAGTCAAATCGATCATTACCCAGGTCATGCTGGCAGTCGAGTCAATTCTTTTATTTGTGCTGGTGGCGGGATTTATCGTGACGCTGTCGGCAATCCAGTCGACCATGAATGATCGGCTGCGAGAAGGCGCGTTAGTGCGAACGCTGGGTGCGAGAAAGTATTTACTCAGAATTAACCAATGGAGCGAGTTTGCAGGTATGGGTTTTATCGCCGGGATAATTGGCGTGGCCGGTGCCGAAATCATCGTGGCGGTGCTTTATCACCGGGTTTTTGAACTTATCTACACTCCAACCTGGTGGGCCTGGATTCTGGTGCCCATTGCGTCGGCATTGTTGATCGGCCTTGCGGGAATCTATAGCAGCCGGCGTATATTAAACGAACCCCCTATCAACGCCTTACGCGACCTTCGAGTTTGATATCATCCGCGCTGTGCCTGCTTGGATAATTCGACTCAATACCTGGCTCGAGGGATATTGCCCGCCATTTCCCTCTGAGCAACCGACCAAACCGCCGAATACTCTTCGCGGTTTCGTGGCTTATTACACTCTGCCATTCTGGCCACTCATTCTTATCAGTGCAATATTCTCCATCACCATTTCTCTGATTGAAGTCTATCTCTTTTCCTTTGTGGGTAATCTCGTTGACTGGCTATCGGAATCAGAGCGACAAACGTTCTGGGATACATATCGAACCAAACTGATCGCGATTGGGTTTTTGGTGTTAGTGATACTTCCATGCCTCAAATTCGTCTACGAATCGATTGTGCACCAGGGACTGCTGGGGAATTTTGCCATGCGCACCCGCTGGCAGGCTCATCGATACCTTCTACGTCAGAGTATCGAGTTCTTTCAAAACGATTTTGCCGGTCGCATTGCGGCGAGAATGATGCAGACCTCTCTCGGCGTTCGAGATGCGGTAATTAAAGTGACAGAAGTATTACTCTACGTTGTAGTCTATTTCACAGGCGCACTTTTTCTATTTGCCGCCAGCGACATGCGTCTAACCGCCCCCATGGTGGCCTGGATGGTAGGCTACATTCTCACTCTCCGGTATTTTGTTCCTAGACTCAGACAGATCTCCATGGAACAAGCTGAAGCCCGTTCACTGGTGACCGGAAGGGTTGTAGACAGCTATACCAACATTCCTACGGTCAAAATGTTTGCCCACGCCCAGGCAGAAGACCACTATGCGCGGGAAGGCATGGACATGTTTCTCGACACGGTATACCGCCAGATGCGGCTTTCGACCATGTTGACTGTGGTACTGAACTGGATGAATGCGGGATTACTGTTCGCAGTTGGAGCGACATCGGTCTATCTATGGCACCAGGAGGCCGTGACCGTTGGGGCGATCGCATTTGCCATGGGATTAGTGATGCGAATGCAGGGAATGTCCCAGTGGATTCTATGGGAGATCGCGGGACTGTTCGAAAATATCGGTGTAATCCAGGATGGAATTGAAACTATTTCCCAGGATATCGCTATAACTGACCAAGAGAATGCCGCTACTTTGAACGTACCCGGCGGTGCTATCCACTTTCAGAATGTAGGATTCAACTATGGAAAGGAAAAACCCGATGGCAGCGGGGGAATAATTGAGAATTTTTCGCTGCTGGTTCAGTCCGGTGAAAAAATCGGACTGGTAGGCCGATCAGGCGCTGGAAAATCCACACTTGTGAATCTACTGCTCAGGTTTTATGACGTAGAACAAGGGCAAATCGAAATTGATGGACAGAATATCGCTGATGTCAGTCAAGAGAGCTTGCGCTCAAATATCGGTATGGTGACCCAGGACACGTCGCTGCTTCATCGATCGGTTTACGACAATATATGTTACGGCAGTATAGACGTATCACGAGAAGAAGTGATTATGGCGGCCAAGCAGGCCCGCGCTCATGACTTCATCCTTGGACTTTCGGATCTTAATGGACGTACTGGGTATGATGCCCATGTCGGGGAACGTGGAGTGAAGTTGTCTGGAGGACAACGGCAGAGAATCGCAATCGCCCGGGTTTTGCTTAAGAATGCGCCAATACTGATACTCGACGAGGCAACAAGCGCTCTGGATTCGGAAGTAGAGGCAGCGATACAGGAAAGCCTGTATCAGTTAATGGAAGGAAAAACCGTAATCGCCATCGCCCATCGACTGTCAACTATTGCAGCGATGGATCGCTTGATTGTCATGGACCAGGGAAGGATTGTTGAAACCGGCAACCACGATCAGCTGCTGCGTCGCGGCGGACTCTATGCGGACCTCTGGGCTCGTCAGTCAGGGGGGTTTTTGATTTACAGCCAAGCGGTATGATTGTCAATTCTGACGAAGAGAAAGAAAAGATAATTCTGCTACCATCCGCCTTATTCATTCCATTCGAAAGTAACTCACATATGTCGGAAAACTGGGTGCGTGTCGCCGCAATTGGCGATATCGAAGACGAAGACCTGATCCAGGTAAAGGTTGATGATCTATTAATCGCAATTTACAACTTTGGCGGCACATACTATGCAACCAGCGATATATGTATCATGAGTATGCCTGCCTGTCCGATGGGTTCGTGATCGACGGTGTCATCGAATGTCCGCTTCATCAAGGCTGTTTCGATATCGCCACAGGTAAGGCGAAACGGGCACCGGTAACGGTCGATTTGCAGACTTACCAGACGCGTATAGACGGCGACAATATTTTCATATTGAAGTAAGTTCGCTTTAAGGTAGCGGAGCAATCCAACCCTGGTGCGCGCCAAGAGAGATTCGGTACCAGTCTTCTACCCGTTCAAGAATCGTCAACTTATCACCTTTATTATTTAGCCGAACTATATTGTTCAATGACGTATCGGGATCTAATCGAATTCTGACACTATCTCGCACCACTGTACCGCTGTTCCCGTCTTGCGCAACCAGGGCTGCGTAGATCCACCCGTATGTATTCACCGGAGGCGAAACAGGGATCATTTCTTCACTGTCTTCGGGCTGTTTAATGTTAACCGGCCCTTGGAGCCGTCCCAGAGACTGTGATTCTTCAGATGCCTCCGAATATAAGACTTCATCGGCCGGGATAATTACCTCAGTCCCTAAAGTCGCACCTGAAGTTTGCTCGACTCCTGACAGCATCTCGGCCTTGTTTTCTTGTGCCGCCTCGATTACTTCTTGCAATGGCTGTGTTTTATTTTTAATTTCCGCCGGGTTCAGTTGTGCTGTCCGGATCCATCCATTGTGGGCCTGGAGCGCAATTCTGTACCAGTTATCTGTTTGTTCCATCACCGTAACTTCTTGACCGAGTTGATAAATAGCGATGACCTGTCCACTAAAATCGGGTTCACTTCGAACTCTTGCGCCTTGATAATTAACAAATCCTGAATCCGGCCCCTGGGTGATCAGTTCTGCATAGATCCAACCTCTAAGCGGCACATCTTCAGCGAGAGTAAATCCCTCTTCATCCTGCCCCACTTGTAATACTGTCCCCCCTGGCACGACCCCCAATGCTGATGCGCCCGGTTTGTGATCACTGAAGACCAACGTCTCCTCAAGGACCTGCATGAATTTCAAATTCCCCGCTGTTGCGGGAAATTCAGGCGGGATGAGTGGCATTTTTTCCGATCCTGCAGATGCGCCGCGCGAATCAACAACAGCTATTCCATTTTCGCGTTGTTTGTCATCAGCCAGTGAATCCTCTACCGGAAGAGAACTTACGCTAACCTCCACATCGTCTTCTCGCATCCAACCAGTGACTCTTCGCGGGGCCTCTATCAATAGCCACTCTTGCTGTTTTTTTAATATTTGCAGCGTCTCACCTTGGGTCACGCTACCGATCTTATACACCTCCAAGTCAATTTCTGGTTCGACATAAAGACCTGCTTCGAGCTTTGTTACAGTGGCCCGGGTACCTGTGACTTCAGCCATATTTGCCATCATCCATACTGGCAGCCCTGGTTCAGTTCTCACATTGATCCAACCGCTGGTCTTACGAATCACCCCCACCTCGGTATCCTTTGACAGGGTTTCTAAAGGTTCCTGTCGACCCGTTGGCAAAGCGTAGATCGGGGCATTATCACGCCTGATTCTGCTTCCGCTATGATTAACTTCTGACCTGAGAATTGTATCTAAGGGATACAGTGACCCCAGCGCTTCGGCAGCAGCCGTATTTTCGTCGCCCAGTTTGAGAACCTTAAGTGCGATCTCGTCGTTGTCTGCTGCAGCAAGCTCAATCCATTTTCGTCCAACTACCATATCAACTGGAAAGCCTGGCCACCACAATGACAGGATCCCCAGATTAACCTGGGCCATACGGATTCCTCCTTGCGCTGCGCGCTCTAGCCAGTCCGCTGCCGCACTGAGCGCTGCAGAGTCAGCACTATTCAGTAACAACATACCTAAATTGAACTGCGCTCCGATATCACCTTCTTTCGCTGCACGTTCAAACCAAAAACGTGCTTCCTTGGCCGCAATGGCATCGGCCCCGCGATTTATATTGATCACCCCCAGGTTAAACTGAGCCGCAACATTGCCCTGATAGGCCGGCTGCATCAAATATCGAATCGCTTCTGCTTCATTTCCGCTCTGATACTGCTCAATTGCCGCGTCAATAATATTTTGATCATTCTGCTCGCTGGCTTCCACAGTGTTCAAAACACCACAAACGATAAGTAAATAGGATAGCAGCAGGCGCGAATATCCGTTCATTCTGAAGCCTGGTTTTTGCATATGCCTTGGGGAAAAAATAATTGCGGGATTATATCGTGTTGCGACATGTCAGCCGATAGAGTTGAAGACATGATATAGACTATCCTTATGAATTTTAACGAAGCCGGGCTGTTTGAGGATCATTGCAACAAATTTGTCGAGCCCATCGATAGTCTGAAGGCGAGCAGCTGAAATAATCCCAAGTAGAAATACCGTTCATCCATGCGTCAGAGGTGAATAGCCCTGGCTAAAAGCAGAAGAATAAAATTCATACTTGATCGGGTATACTGTATTCAGCAGATTAATCTGCAGTTATCAGGAATAAGCAATACTGAATCGAATGTCAGATCCGCAACCGAATTTTGAGTTTTCTGAAGTCGCCGAGCGCGCATGGACCCTACCCGCTTTCACCTACTGGAAACGTTCCTGGTTCGACCGAGAGCGGTCTGAGATATTTCTCAGCAGCTGGCGGTGCGTCGGTCACGTCAGTGAGATTCCTGAGCCTGGTGATTACCTTACCCATACTCTTATTGATCAACCATTACTTGTGGTTCGTGATCGACAAAATGAAATTAAGGCCTTTCATAATGTCTGCAAGCATCGAGCACATTTATTATTAACCGAGGAGCGGGGCAATCTGGGAAAAAGCCTGATCACTTGTCCTTATCACGCATGGGCCTACGATCTTAATGGCGCATTACGTGCAGCACCAAATTGCGAACTGGTCAGGGGATTCGCCAAAAACGATATCAGTCTGGATACGGTGAAGATAGAAACCATCATGGGTTTTATTTTTCTGAATCTGGATATCGAGGCCGCTCCACTTGGCCCGCAGATTTCTGCAGGCGTCGATAGGTTTCGCGCCCATTTCAGCGATCTGGAGAACTACCGGCTAGCTTCAAGCACCACCTTCGATATCAAGGGAAACTGGAAAAACGTTGGAGACAATCTACTGGAGTGTTATCACTGTCACCCTGCGCATAAAGCGTTCGTCGACCTGGTTGATATGGACACTTACATTGTTGAAACTACCGGCACCTGGTCGTGGCAGGGCGGCACTACTCGACCACAGAACTCCGCCTACCGGATTCCGGATGGTTTATCAGACCAGCAAAGAGAGTTCATTACCTTTTACGTCTGGCCAGATATGGCGTTTGTCAGGTTTCCAGGTTCAGACGCCATGGCAGTCTTCGTATTTGAAGCAGTAGCACCCGAGCTGACACATCAGCGTTTCGCCATTTATAGTCCGGACGGAACGCTTGACGACATTGGCCAGAGTGTTGCCAACTACTTTAGCGAAGTCCTGGGTCCGGAAGATGTGTCGCTGGTAGAAAATGTCCAGAAAGGGCTGCATTCACTTTCTTACGACCGTGGTCGATTCATGGTGGACGCAGATCGCAGCTATTTTTCCGAACACGCTGTGCATCACTTCCACTCCTTAGTGATGCAACACATGCGAAGATGATCGCGGCAATAAACTACTTTTTTACCTGCATTCAGCAATTCCAGATCTTCACAGTTCAACCTGACACCTGGTCCGGTTCGACACGTTTCAGGCATGCGTGCGGGACTTACCAGGGTCAAAAAATGGAATATTTTCCACCGTCGCATTAAAAGAAACATCCTCACTCTCAACTGTTAGACGAGTTCCATCGGAGACCAACTCTGGCTTCAAGTGAACAAGCGCAAGAGATTTTTTAAGTCGGTGAGACCAGGCCGGGCTGTTAACCACACCAACTTCCTCACCATTGTGTAGCAGTTTTTCTCCACCCGCCAGGGCGTCATTGTGTTCGATCGAAATCCCTGCCAGTAGAAATCGCTCTTGTCCTTTAAGACCGAAGACCTCGTCCTTGCCACGAAAGTCCCCCTTGTTTCGATTGACTGTAAATCCAAGTCCAACTTCCCATGGACTATGTTCATCCGTCATATCATATCCATAGAAGAGCAGCCCCGCCTCTATACGCACCTTGTCAAGCGCAGTAAAAGATGCAGGCATTACACCATTGGCTTTACCATGGTGAAGAATGTTGTCCCAAATATCACAAATCACCGAACTCCCTGCCAAGACTTCATAACCTCGCTCACCTGAATAACCAGTTCTGGAGATCCTGCAAGGAAACCCGAACAGCTCCGTTTGCTGGTGATGGAAATACCTCAAAGAAGCAAGATCCATAGGCGTATGCCTTCCAAGCAACGGTAACGCCTCTGGTCCTTGCAGAGAAATGTTGTGCAGGTCGTCGTCCAACTCGATGTCGACATTTAACCCCTGCGCTGACTCCTGAAGACGCAGCATGCTCTCTCCAGAGCCATGACAATAAAACCACTCATCATCACCATTGTTGGCGATGATTGCATCATCACAGACTGTCCCTCGCTCAGTTAATATTGCACCATACGCCGACTTTCCGGGGTAGACCACGGTCATGTCTCGTGTAATGACATGATCGATTAACCTTTCCGCATCAGGACCGCGTACAAAAACTTTTTTAAGTGGCGACATATCGAACAACCCCGCAGCTTCTCTTACCGCGTCATGCTCAGAATTAGGATCGGTATCGTAGCCCCAGGCAGTACCCATCCCATTCCAGTCCTCGAGACCGGATCCGAGTGCCCGGTGACGGGAGGCAAGTGCCGAGGTGCGTGTTGAATCAGACATGGTTACATTCCTCTATTGGTGATTAATTCGCTAGTACCACTGATCTGGAACTGCATTCTTCTTCTTAGCAATGAATTCCAGCAGTGCTTCATCGGTTGCGGGATCAATACTCGGCTCCTGGTATTGGTTCAACATTTTCTTCCAGACTAGATTGGCTCGCTGCTCCGAATCAAGTGAACCTGCCTCGGTCCACTGTTCATAGGACTGGGTATTGGAAAGTAAAGTTGATTTATAGTTAACCGTCTCAAAATTTCTCAAAGTGTGATTCGTGCTTAAGAAATTTCCACCAGGACTGGACTGAGTGTAGGCCTCCCTCGCCATTTGGTTATCATCGATTACAAGCCCTTGCACCATACGACACATCATGCCGCATCGGTCCAGATCAAGAACAAATTTTTCGTATCCCATGGTCAGACCTCCCTCGAGCCAGCCGGTTGCATGGAAAACAATATCTGAACCCGCCATAACAGCCGTCATCATGGAGTCCGAAGACTCTTGCATAGCCTGGGCATCTGACAGCTTAGACGCAGTGACGTGGCCAATCCCTCTCAAAGGTAAATTCATGCGCCGACAAAGCTGGCCAAGCGCCATGATTGCAAGATTTGCCTCTGGCGTACCAAAAGTTGGGGCGCCGGTTTGCAGGTCTAAAGTAGTTAGAAAACTTCCGTACACCACAGGTGCGCCCTTCCGCACCAGCTGCGTCAGTGCGATAGCCGCAATGGTTTCAGCGTGCGCTTGAGCAATTAATGCGGGTTGTGTCACCGGCCCCATGGCGCCTCCGAGCAAGAATGGGGATATAAAGTTAGCCTGATTGGCAGCAGCATAGGCCTTCAGTGCACCGGACATCGTGCCATCAAGCACGAGGGGGGAATTAAGATTTATGTTGCCCTGAATAACACAGTTTTTTTGCATAAACTCCCGGCCAAACACAATCCGCGCCATCTCAATGGAGTCCTGCGCGCGTTCGGGTGAAGTGACACTCCCCATAAATGGCTTGGTGGTAAAGCGCAGATGAGCGTAAACCATATCGAGATGTCGCTTATTGACCGGGACATCCACCGGCTCACATACCGTGCCACCTGAATGATGAAGCCACGGACTGAGATAGCTCATTTTTACAAAATTGCGAAAATCTTCCAGAGTGGCATATCGCCTGCCTTGGTCGATGTCGGTAACAAAAGGCGAGCCGTAACCAGGTGTCATGGATAGAGATCGATCCCCTACCACTATGGAATGCTCCGGACTACGGGCATGCATAACGAATTTCGATGGCGCCGTCGCACACAGCGTCTTCGCATGTCCAGGATCAAACCTGACACGCTCTCCCTGTACCGCAGCCCCGGCGTCCCGAAACAACTCCAAGGCTTCTTGATCTCCTCTAAACTCGACGCCTATTTCCTTGAGAATCCAATCGGCCTGCTCCTCAAGTTTGTCCAGCCCTTGCTCATCAAAGACTTCCATAGTAGGAATCCGCCGTTTCGGTGGTGGCGCGGATTTAGACGACCGAAGCTCTCGCTTCTTCTTGCGCGCTCGCCGACCTCCCGCACGTCTACTGATTAACTTGGCGTTCAATTATTTTGCACCAATACCTTCCCGCCTCACACGACTAAGTTTTTAAAAACTAATAATCGTATTTTTTTCCGCACACCACAATGCAATTGTGTTATACAAACTGTTCAAATATTTTAAACATAATGAAACGCTTCAAATCCTATGATACGTTGCGTATTTTTGACATAGTCGCGGCGGAAATGAGCTTTACGCGTGCCGCGGAGGCATTGCATCTGACCAAGGGTGCAGTGAGCTACCAGATCAAACGGCTTGAACAGGAACTTGGTTTCGCGGTGTTCAATCGCCAGCGCGGCAGAATTTCATTAACCAGGAAAGGGCGGAGCCTCTGGCATACCTCTCAGGCAAGCTTTCAGTATTTGGAACAAGAAATTTCAAGACTAAAAGAGCGGGATGAACGGGGCATAACAATCGGAATGTCGACTTACTTTGCGTCACGCTGGTTGTCACCCCGATTAATGCGCTTCACTAGCAGCCGCCCTCATGTGGGATTAAAGCTTCAGCCCGTGAGCGGAATTATCGATTCGAACAAAGCACACATTGATATGGCAATACGTTGGGGTGACGGAAGCTGGCGTGACATGAAAGTCGAACCGCTGTTCGAATGTCCAGCGATTGCCACGGCTGGAGCCTCAATTGCAGACAAAATAGAAACCGACGGATTAAAGGAATCTATATCTGGCTTAACCCTTTTGCATGATACTGAAGACAGCACCGCATGGATAGACTGGCATCGTGTGGCTGACCTGCCCTACCGAGCGAAACATGATGAATTAGTGATTCCAGATCCTAATGTCAGGGTTCAAGCAGTCATTGACGGCCAAGGGCTGGCACTCAATGATTCATTGGTTCAAAACGAAATCTCTGAAGGCTTGTTGTTCCAAGTCTCTGACGTTGAGCTTTCTAACTACGGATATTTCCTGGCCTACGACCATGGCGCCCTGACCAACCCTGCTTTAAAGGATTTCCGAGACTGGATTATTTCTGAAACCGTGTAACGATCAGGCTCCGAGTCCACTCAGATCAGTTCAAGGAGAATAAAATCTCAAGCCAGATCAACACTGGATGGCAAAATAAAACATCTCCGGAAAGGACGCGCTAACCCAATCACACCCATTGGCTATAGTCATTGGAGTATCGCGCCCTCCCGGAAAGGTTCTACTGTTGAGGCGTAAACATCTGGGTCCAAGCATTGGGATCAAACATATTAAGGCCTTCACTCTGACCCTGGTCCGCCATAGCGTATGACGCGGGGTTCATCCATTGAAAATACGTATTTGGGTTCATGAACGCACTGTAGCTGACTGGATTCATCATCTGCATGTAGGTGTTGGGGTTCATGAACTGCATGTACGCCATCGGGTTCATCATCTGCATATAGGTATTTGGATTCATGTATACGCCATATGCAGCAGGATTCATCCAGGACATCATATTATTTGGATTGGCAAACTGCATGTAAAAGTTTGGACTCATGAACTGAGCATAGGTAGCGGGATTCATCAGCGCAGGGTATGTGGCCGGATTCATGAACATTGCCCATCCCTCAGGACGTGCCAGATTCATGTTCTGAACATTGGGCTGCCCGGACATCATTGTCATCCATGAGAAAGGATCAAACATATTGGTACCAGTTGCGGCGGCCCCGCCCTGCTGATTCATCCAGGCAAAAGGATCGTATGAATTTTGCGCAGGCTGCTGAGTGGCTGGAGCATCTGCAGTTTCTGCAGCGAATACAGGGGATACACTCAGCCCCATCAACATTATTGACGATAATAGAATTTTCTTAAGCATGGTTCGACTCCTAATTTAAATTGATTGTTAAAACTGAAAACTTAATATTAGTATATTCTAATATTAATAGATTCATTAGTGGTGAAAATTGCGCCCCTTGGACGCATGACATGTTGGCAAAGCGATTCCAAATCGGTGACAGAGGAGATAGGACCTGCCTATAGAAATGGATATAGAATCGTTATAGGAAACTACCAAGTGACGGGCATCAACCCGCTGCCGGCTTTCAAATTTCAAACCGAGAGCCTTCTGCCTGGGCGGCTGTATCCCAGAATAGATAGCCTGCTCTATCAACAATGATTTGCCCGAGTCGCCCTGTATTCACGCAGATCTGATGAACAAGTGTGCGCCGCGATACATCGTGGACAGTGCAAATATCAGCCTCAATCATGTTGAAACATTTATGCTTATTTTATAGATTCATCTGATCGGACGATGCCGGCCATATAACGGATACGCAGGAAATAGATTTCAAAAAGCCATGGGTTCGAGCCTGACGCACGGTCGTAAATTTTGGTATGACAGATTTAATAATTGACAGGGATGCGCTCCTGGCGCGACCACCACAAGAGTTTCGGCAGCCAGTGAATCAAAGTCAGCACGAAAATGTACGCTACTCTTTAAAGCCACTATTTTTTGCTCCGACGGATCAACACCCAGATGCCGAAAGATAGCCTGGTCAAGGCATTGTACTCTTGAACTCCCCACAATAACTCGCACCTCCGACCTCTCATCAACTACTCGGAGTAAGGCCATTGGGCCGAGTCGAGCTCTGGAGTTTTTATACATGTCGCCGGTAAAAGTAAAATTTCCATCTCCCACACTTTCGACAATAAAGCGCGCTTTAAATGGCAAAACGCCCTCAGTACCGCACTTACCGCCCAATGAAACTTCAATTTCAATGCCGCACCCAGCCTGGTGCGCAAATTGTGCAACTTCAGGGTCGTGGATAACGCCTAAAACAGCCGATTGCGCCCGATTATTCACTAAAGCCATCAGCAAGCCGGTCGTATCCGAAGTCGCTCCGGCGCCCGGATTATCCTGTGCGTCGGCAAGAATAACCGGTCGATCGGTTCTGTTTTCAATCGCCCTCAATACTGCGTCGTCGGGCTGCCACAATAGGTTCAAAAATAACGGTTCGGCGTCCATGACCCGGTTAAGCCCATGATCAAGTAACGCCTCCAATTCGTCCTGATCGAACCCGTAAGCGACTACAGCTGCACCGCATTCATAAATATCAGCCGCTGGAAATCCAGTCGCAAATTCGAATGTCAGGCAGTTCGGACTGACCTCACCATAGGACACAATATCTCGGTAAATGGATTTACAGGGTTCCAGGTCAGTGCATTGTGAGGTTAACGGAAACAGGAAGGGGATCTTACGCATGCCGCCAAATATTCGCTGACCACTGAGCGCTGCAGACATCAGCTGATATGCCCGTGCGCCGGTTAAGGCCATGTCCAGATGCGGATACGTCCTGAAAATGGAAATTGCGGTAGCATGCCTGACCATCGCTTCGGTGACGTTTGCATGTAGATCAAGACTGATAATAATCGGTATACCCGGCCCAACAATCTGTCTGACCCGACGCAATAACTCACCCTCACCATCTTCGAATGTTTCGACAACCATAGCGCCGTGAAGATCGAGATACACAGCATCCAGTTCTCTGGCATTCCTCAGAGCTTGGCAAAGCATGCCTGTGATGCGCTCGAAGGCATCGGCGGTGACATAACTACTGGGTTCCGCTGAGCACCAAAGCATCGGCAATAAGCGATGACTATCCTTTTGCGCTGCCTCAATAAATCCCGCCAACGGAATATTTAGTCCTGACATGACAGTAAAAAGTGCCTCACCCTCCGTCAATCCCGGCCAGCCGTCGGTCTTTACAAACTCTTCATAGGGCGCCGTATGAGGGGCGAAAGTATTCGTCTCATGCTGGAATCCGCCGATAGCGATATGTGCCGGTGAAATCATAAAATTTTTAGTCCTAAACTACGCACGTCACTCCAACTAGGAAAGATATAGTCGCCGCTTGACCTACCAAGATTCAGTCACGTTCAACTTATTTCGAGGCCAATGTTCGCAAAAACCAGGTGCCTTCTAAGAAAGTTTGACCCGGTCAGCCTCGATTTTCAATGCTTCAATTAAGTTTCGATGTTCTGCAGCACAGTATAAGCGACCAGCGGTCGAGCCACAGTTTGGAAATCAATTGCTGTGACTGGATAAGCCCTACCGATGAAGCTCCTGCTTGCTCAATTGAATAACTGCAGATCGCAGCAATTTGTGTCGATCGAACAATCCCACAAAGTCCGACTCTCTCTGACTTCCTTTGGCATTGATCACCTCAATCACTGCACGCTTGTTTGCCGTACTCCAACGATCGAGCCTTGGAATCGCCAGTAATATTGGACTCCAGCGTTCCCAGGCAATACGTCTGGATTTTGGCAACGCATTAACTGGTCTGTACCCTAACCTCCCCATCGCCAGCCTCATGCACTCCCGAGCCCCGTTTGAGCGCGAGCCCCGAGCGTGCTTTTCCATCTCCTTGCCTGCCGCCAGTCCCACGTTATGAATCGCCAGATTACTGACCAGGTCCGGACGTGACTTCCCGAGAAACAGGTGAAGATCGCTCACGGCTAGTTCCTTTAGCGTACGAATATTCGAACGATAACCTGGCTCTGATTCTTTACGCTCCAATTCAACGCAGGCAATTTCATGGACCTCTTCATCCACCGGTCGGAAACCATGTTTGTGGTAAAACCAAAACGCACCGGACTGTATGGCTTCAGGATTGTCTTCACCAATTTGTTGGGTGTTGATCACAAACGCATCCGATCCGAAAAGATGATGGACCATGGCCAGGGTCGTGCTAAAAATACGCGAAGTCTCCGTTCCGCGAAAGGTATCGAAGATATTGAAATTAACTTCAGAGGAACCGAGTAGTGTAGCAGCCTGGGTATATCCGATTGGCACACCGTTCTTCAAGATCAGAAACACATACATCGCTTCGAGTAACGGTCGAAACTCGGGTTGCAATCCGTAACAAACGAACTGAATTCCAGCCTCGTAACTCACGATACGCACATCGGAAGGATCTGAACTGACAAAACCGTACAGATCTCGACCTCGCGTTATCATCTGAACACGCGCCAGATCAATCAGTTTGTTACCTTCGGCCTTGCCTACTCTTCGAACTGATGTTGGCTTTCTTTTAATTTGGGTTGAGATTCGTGAGGTCGATTCAGATTTTCTTTCAGAATGATTGAAGAATAATCTTTGTATAGGGTACTTTGAAGTTGTGCGAGAAGGCGTTCTGTTCGCTGGGGCTAGTTTAAGCGGTACATTGAGACCATCATAATTGACTTCCTTTACCGTATCGTTCACCTTCCAGCGATTGAACAACCTGACCAGAAAGGCGGCATCAGTATCTTCGGGTCGCTTCAGGGTTTCGATCCATTTTCGAGGAGAAAGATATAGCCCTTCAAGAGACTCAATGGCGGGTTGCGCCAATAACAATGGCCAGAGACCGGTTAATTGCTCTTTGTTATCCCATTCTCGCCAGTCGATCGTAATAGCCTGAGGCCAGCGCTGAAACAACCATTTCGCCGTTTGCCAATAAAAAGGGTAGTGAATCGTGGTACCGGAAATACCAGTATCGGCCAACGCCCGGTGATGTCGTATTAGATCCTTTCGGCGGCTGAAGTGCGCCAGCATTTCTTCAACTACAGAAAGGAGTGTTGTATTGTCGGGATAGGCGCGCAGAAAACATAAAATTTCATGCAACCGAAAAACCTCATCCTTGGTAAGCGTTGACTTGGTGTTCAGATACTCAAGTAGTTCACGCTTTTCATTAGCCCTTTCGTTATCGAGACTTGAAAATAAGTTTTGGAGGCGGCTGAGCGCAACGGTTGGTGTGATCTCCAGCATCAGTTTATCGTTTTAAATAAATTTTTTACGGCTACCGGGCTCCGTGGATTGATCTCAGGTGGCACTTGATATTATCCCT
>JAHEGU010000082.1 GCA_024644945.1 Gammaproteobacteria bacterium
AGCTTTGAAAGGAGTTTGTCCAGCTGGTTGGCGAAGGATTGCCTGTCTTTGTGGCTGAAAGGGGGTGGTCCTCCGGTATGTATCCCGCTACCCCGCATGCTGTCCATAAAATCTCTCATGTTTAATCGAGAACGAATGTTGTGGCGGGAATAAAGCTCTCCTCTTGGGCTCAACGCAATTGCATCGAGTTCGATCGCTTCCGCTGCCAGGGGTATATCGCCGGTGACCACTATATCACCTGCTGAGAGCCTTTTAACGATCTCATTATCCGCTACATCGAACCCTGAAGTTACCTGCAGGCAATCAACATGTTTGGATGCGGGTTTATGCATGTAGCTGTTCGCAACCAAGGTGACCCGTATCGGGATTCTGTCAGCGACTCGATACAATATTTCTCGAATTGCCGCCGGACACGCATCTGCATCAACCCAAATGCGAATTTTAGTCATCAATGACAGACGTCATGCTGTTACCTTCGATTGCTTCACACTCAATTAAAGAGATGGCGCAGAAGCTATCCTTAATTTTCTCATCACCTTTCTATATTAACGGCTACCGCAGTGGAATTGGTGCTTGCTGTGGTCTCTATTCATCAAAACACACCAGAACCGCCGCATTCACGATAACCATCAAGTCGGCGCCGTTCTCGCTCGGAATATCGAGCCCGCCGTGTTCCGATTCGACGCTGACCGTTCCATAAGGAAGTTGCGCCGCTACTGCCTCTAAATTGACGGAATCGGGCTTAGCAGCGCCGATTTTAACGATGATCTGCATTTCATCTCGTGACTTGTTCATATGGGTGAAAAAATTAAGACTCGAGTGACGGATAGCATCCGACACGGCGCGCTTTGCGGCTTTGGTGTAATCGCCGCCATGCACGTCTACACCCATTCCCATTTCAGTTACGTAACGCTTTAAAGGCATTTCCAATTTACCTGCAGTATTTTGATATTAATTCGCCTGGCAGTTTATCATTACAACAGGTTCGCGCTATATTCCCTGAAGAGTATAAAAGTCAGGCATAGTGGCTTTCTGCTGAGCAAGTCGAGCCAAAAACCTTGTCCAAGGATTGCGAAGTCACTTCAACTAGGATGTATTAACGCGCATCGTTTAGAGAAGTTAAATAAGTATGAATAAAATCGAACCCCTGGAACAGCGCGATATGACTCAAGCGCATCCGGTCAACTCGGAATTTGATTTGGATAAAGGGCCTGGCCGATACCGTGTTGGCCTGATCGCGTTAGCGAGCGACTATGTGACGGAACGGGATTTTATGAACATGCGCCCGAGTGACGAGGTCGCTATATATACGTCCCGTATTCTAAATGCGAATCCGTGTACTGTGGAAAATCTTCGTACCATGGCGCCCCGCGTTTCAGAAGCCGTATCGTTAATTATTCCGCAAGGACGACTGGATGCCGTGGCATATAGCTGCACCTCTGGAACCGTGGTCATTGGTTACGATGCCATTGCAGAAAGCGTCCATGCAGTGCGCCCTGGCATTCCCGTAGCTACTCCAATCACCGCTGGGATTGCTGCATTGAATAGTTTTGGGGCGGGTAAAATTGCGGTGTTGACACCGTATGTCGATGATGTGAACGGGCCTATCGTGCGCTATATCGAAAACAGCGGCCTTGATGTGATCGCGCTTACCAGTTTTCTTTTTGCAGATGATAATGACATGGCTGACATTCCACCCGACGCGATATATAACGCTGCTCTAGAGGCGGATCGGCCAGAGGCGGACGCATTATTCATTTCATGTACAGCGATTCGGGCGGTCGATACTATAGAGCGTATCGAGCAAACGCTAGGCAAGCCGGTGGTCAGTGCCAACCAGGCGCTCTATTGGGAGGCCCTGCGTGCTGCGGGTTATCAGGAGCCCGTGCTTGGATATGGGGAATTACTTAGATCGTAGACTGCATAAATTCGCAAGTAGAAGCCGATATTGCCAATTTCCATAGATATAAAACCTGGCAACCACATCTTTCTAAATTTTTTTGTTTATGACTATCTTGAATCCAATTACCGCAACTGTTGATTTTGATCGAGACGGCATCCAGCACGGATTTCTCAAACTACCGCATTCCCACGACGCGTCCGTCTGGGGTTCGATGATGATCCCAATCACGGTCGCAAAAAATGGAGCGGGACCAACCACTCTGTTTACTGGCGCTAATCACGGTGACGAATACGAGGGGCCCCATCGCGCTGTTTGATCTGGCTCATACCATCAGCGCTGACGACCTATCAGGCCGTGTCATCATTGTTCCGGGAATGAACTATCCGGCATTCCAGGTTGGCAAGAGAACATCGCCAATCGATGGGGGAAACATGAACCGGGTCTTTCCGGGAAATCCGGTGGGAACGTTGACGGAAAAAATTGCTGACTACTCTCAGCGCACCCTTCTGCCGCTAGCTGATTATGTGGTCGACTTTCATTCCGGTGGGAAGACAATGGAATTTCTACCGTTCTGTTGTGCACATGTTCTAGATGATAAGGATCAACAAGGGCGTTGCGTTGCTGCCATGAAGGCTTTTAATGCACCACATTCAATGATGTTGTTGGAACTGGACCCTGCCAGTATGTATGATACGGCCGCTGAAAATATGGGAAAAGTATTTATTGGGACAGAGCTGGCCGGTGGCGGCAGTGCCACGGCCACTACCATTTCGATCGCTAAAAAGGGCATAAGGAATATACTTATACATGCAGTCATTACCCAGGGCGAAATCGAAGTTGATGATACGATATATCTGGATATGCCCGACCAGAGTTGTTTCGTTTTTAGCGAGTCAACAGGCTTGCTGGAGCTTTGCATCGATCTTGGGGCCGAAGTGAAGGCGGGTGACCTTCTCGCCCGCGTTCACAACATCGATCGTACGGGTCTTGCACAAACGGAGTACCGAGTGAAAATTGATGGTATTTTTAGCGGCCGACATTTTCCCGGGCAAATTGCCATGGGTGATTTTCTGGGTGTCATCGCTGTTCCGATGTGAGTGGTCTAAGAAGTACCTGTTAAGCGGTGAACCACGATGTTGCCCATAATGACATCTCAGGCACCAACACTTTTTTCTGCCGCCTGAAAGAGAGGTTATCAATGGGCTATAGCAAGCCGTTTCAAAAATCGGAGTACGAGCAGCGCATCAAAGCGGTAAAGCAGCGCATGGGAGCCGCGGGTTTTGAGCTGCTGATTTGTCAGGATCCCGCAAACATGGGATGGCTGACTGGATTTGACGGTTGGTCCTTCTATACTCCCCAGGCAGTTCTCGTGCACTTGGAGGAAGCATCACCGATATGGTTCGGACGGGCCCAGGATGCCAAATCCGCGCATTTCACCACCGATCTTCCAGCTGAAAACATCGTGGGTTTTTCGGAGCCACTGGTACACCATCCGGACAAGCATCCGTTCGATGAGTTGAGTGAGCTGGTGACTGCACGCGGCTGGGACACTGCGCAAATCGGTGTCGAACTCGATGCGCACTACTATACCGCCAGGGCGCATCAACATATTATCAAAGGCCTTCCGAATGCTACGATTTCTGATAATCACGAGATCGTCAATTGGGCCCGCCTAGTGAAATCAGAAGCCGAGCTTGTTTATATGCATGAAGCTGGCCGAATTGTCACCGACACTATGAATAAAGCGCTTTCGAGGCTAAGGCCCGGTGTGCGTCAGTTTGAGGTCATCGCAGACGTCTATCACGCGCAGATCATAGGTATTGACAGTAAGTTCGGTGACTATACGAGCCTGTGTCCACTTATTCAGGTCGGGGAGGGCACAAGCACGCCGCATTTGACCTGGACCGATGAACCGTTACCTGCAAGCGGTCTCATCGTCATGGAGATCGGCGCTGCGCGACGGCACTATCATGCGCCACTAACGCGCACAGCCCATATAGGGCGGCCGCCCGATGAAGTGGTCCGCCTCTCCGAGGTCATCATTGAAGGCGGGGATATGGCGCTCAGTGCGGCTAAGCCTGGGGTCACTTGCGAAGAGGTGGAGTCCGTATGGCAGAAGGTATTAAATCGTCATGGATATAAAAAAGAAAGTCGCGTCGGATATTCGATCGGACTCAATTACCCTCCTGATTGGGGTGAACGTACTGCCAGTTTGCGCCCGGGAGATCAGACTGAGTTACAGGCGGGAATGTGCTTCCATTTTCAATCCGGTATGTGGCTTGATGATTATGGGGCCGCAATTTCTGAGCCATTTGTCGTGACCGAAAACGGTGGTGAACGACTGAGTGATGTCAGGCGTGAATTGATCGTGATCAATTGACTGCTTCAAAATTAAACCTTACAGACACCAATATAATGATAGAGGAATCCCCAATAAACAGTCTCGCGTCAGATAACGTTTCATGCGCTTGTCCTGAAGTGATGGACGCCGTGGTCGCGGCAAATACCGGAATCTCTGATTCCTATGGGGAGGATGTGTACTCCGTCAATCTGGAGGCACGGCTTTGTGAAATATTTGAAACCGAGGTCAAGATATTTCCAGTGGCTACCGGAACCGCCTCGAATGCCTTGGCGCTTTCAGCGATCACGCCTTCGTTTGGCAAGATCTACTGCCATGAGCTCTCACACATCAATACCGATGAATATGGTGCCCCGGAATTTTTTACTGGTGGAGCAAAACTCGTAGATATGAAGGGCGAAAACGCCAAGATTACCGCGGAGGCACTGGAGTCGACAATTTATGGGCAAGGCAACGTGCATCATGCGCAGCCTGCAGCCGTCAGCATCACACACGCCTGTGAAGCAGGCGTGGTTTACCAGCTGGATGAAATTTCCGCGATCACCGCGGTTGCCCGAGCGCACAACTTGAACGTCCATATGGATGGCGCACGATTTGCCAATGCCGTTGTTTCTCTTGGAGTAAGTCCGGCTGAAACAACCTGGAAAGCTGGTGTCGATGTGCTGACCTTGGGTGGTACCAAGAACGGTTGTCTGGCGGCCGAAGTTGTGGTTTTTTTTAGACCGGAACTGATAGGAAACTTTCCATTCTTGCATAAACGATCGGGTCAGCTTTTATCTAAAATGCGTTTTATTTCGGCGCAACTCGAGGCGTATCTGACCGGAGATGTGTGGTTGCGCAATGCCCGCTATGCGAATGCCATGGCAGCTCGCCTCAGCGAGGGTATTGCCGCACTACCAGGCATCGAGCTGGCCTATCCGACGCAATCGAATGAGGTGTTCGTTCGAATTCCGGAGTCAGTGGTTGAAGCGCTTCGCGTTGACGGTGTCAATGTTAATGATGAAGAACTGGATGGTTCAGCAGTTCGATTTGTTACCGCGTGGAATACTGAGGCGGCCGAAGTTGATCGGCTGTTAAGGGCGCTAGCACTGCACTGTCATTAACTCGAATAGCAGTCACTCTAAAAGTTGTTTGATATTCCAATGTCTTGTCTATGGCGGTTCAGGCTCTATTAAGGGTATTTGGGTTACGGTTCGTGGGTTATGCGGAATCATTTCAAAACCATCTTGGCAGGTATTTTGTTGGCATGCTGCGGATCTGTAGCGCAGGCTGAAAGTGACTTGCTGCAGCGGGTTCGGGCGGATTACGCCGCACTATCACAGGCCATGGCTGAGTTTGATCGAGCACGCACGGCTGGTGAGCTGGGGGCGGCGGAGGAAATCGATTTTGCTGGATGGATCGAGCAATTGGTTCAGCAGGTGTATGAGGGCTGCCGGGCGTTGGAGCTCGAACCAGATGAACCGCTGCCAGTGGATCTGCCCTGTGATAAGTTTGAAATTGGTGGCCTTAAGCCCATCGGTATTGATATCTCCACTGAGAGGTCTCGAGAAGAAGGTACGGCAGCGATGCTTGATCAGCTACATAGTGCGTTGAGCAAGTTCGATGAACAACTTCTCAAGGAGCAGGAAAAAATTAAAGCACAAACCCCACGCGTGGATTCCGCACAGGAAGTTGCGAGTGCCACAGAAAGTATGGGTGAAACAGGAGAGGGTGAAACAGGAGAGGGTGAGTCAGAACAGACTGATACGGAGCCGGCAGAGACTG
This sequence comes from Gammaproteobacteria bacterium, assembly GCA_024644945.1. GTDB lineage: Bacteria > Pseudomonadota > Gammaproteobacteria > Arenicellales > Poriferihabitantaceae > VYFG01. The sequence goes on from JAHEGU010000082.1 coordinate 6,027, forward strand.
ATGCCACGATGCAGGCCGGCGAAGAGGACGACGGTGAGCAACAAGAACAGCGCACGGCAGGTCGCACGCAAAGCACGATCGGAAGTCCTGATCAAAGTGACACACGCGGAATACCTGACGATGTGCCAGATGGTAGTGACGATGATGTGGTTGCCCGACAGCTGCGGGAAGCCGCCGAGAAGGAAACTGATCCCGAATTGAAGAAAAAGTTATGGGAAGAGTACAAACGTTACAAAGCTGGTACCGGGTAGGTCTTATTGTGCGAATTCTAAGAAACCTATTCACGGTGCTGATAGTTGGTGTGCTGATTGCGGGCTGCGCGACCACCAATGTGTCTCGCAACGTAACCCCCGAGGTGAAACTGGATAAGGCCTTTACCGAGCTGCCAGAAGAGCAGTTGCTGGATGTCTGGATTGAGCTGTTCGATCCAGGTGAGTTACCTGAAAAGGAAAAGGATGCGCTAGGACTGTATCCGGAAATTCGCGCCGCGGAGGCCCGGTTTATGCCAGCCCATCTGAGACAGGTGATGGAAAAGACGGGTTACTGGGGTGCAGTGCGGGTGGTGCCACGTGACACTGAAGGCGCCGAGGTACTTGTTGGCGGTGTGATCAAGGCGTCAGATGGTGAGACACTGGAGATCGAGATTACGGCGCAAGACGCCACGGGGCGACGCTGGTTCAAGCGCATATATCGACACGATATCAAAGACATAAGTAAAAACTATAATAATCAGCACGAAGATAGTTTTGAACCCGTCTACTATGAGATTGCGAATGACCTGGCCGAGTTCCGTACATCGCTTAGCGATGAGGACCGTACCAGGGTACGACAGGTCGCCGAAATGCGTTTCGCCGCCGATATGCTGCCAGATGCTTTCAGTGATCACCTGCAGATGGACGATCAGGGCATCTATGTGCTGGTAAGGTTGCCGGCTGAGGACGACCCGGCCTATCACCGAGTGCAGATAATTCGCGATCGTGACTTCCAGTTGATCGATACTCTGAACGGTTATTATGAAAACTTTTACCGAGACCTCGAAATTCCTTATCAGGAGTGGCGCAAGGCGCGCAATATTGAGGCCGAAGCGTTACGTGAAGCTAAAAGCAAGGCTGCCAATCGTAAAGCACTTGGGGCTCTTGCAATCCTGGGGGCTATCGCTATAGAGGTACTGGGAAGCAGTAATACAAGGGCCACAACCAGGACAGCCAGGGATGTCATGGTCTTGGGTGGGGCGTATTCAATTAAGAAAGGCCTGGATATCAGCAGCGAGAGTAATATTCACCGTGCAGCCATTGAAGAATTGGGCGAGTCATTTGTATCTGAGGCAAGACCTCTGGTGATTGAAGTTGAAGGCGAGACACTGGAACTGAAGGGCTCCGCTGAAGCGCAGTACAAGCAATGGCGCGAACTGATGAGAAAGATTTATGCTTCGGAAACTGGTCTTGAGCCAGTATCCAGCGGCACTTACTGATCGATCAAATGGAATCTGAACTGTCTGCACCGGTGTTGCAGCCGCCAGATTCCCGGTTGAACAACGCAGATCGGGAGCATTTAAAAAGTGGGAGACGGATTCGATGGATCTGGGTAGCGCTGGGACTGCTGGTGGCCATTGCTATAGGGGTAATGGTCGCGCTTCCTGCTTTGATCAATAAGAAGGACGCCGCACCGCTGCCCGCTGAGATAACGCCTTCTCCTGTTCAGCCAGCTGAGCAGACCCCATCAGCCACGAGTGTGGCAAGTCATGACGCAGGTCTTGCGCTGCAGGAATTCTTGCGTATTCGAGCCCAGCCCCAACTCGCCAATGCGGAAGTGTGGGCGCCTGAAGACTGGCAGCGCGCCTTGGATTCGGCGCTATCCGGCGATGATCATTACGGGCACAAGCGATTCAGTGAGGCGTTGTCGGCGTATCAGGACGCCGGGCAACAGCTGAACGCACTTTTAAGCAGCCGAGCACAACGGCTTGCCGATAGTCTCGAAGCTGGTGAACGGTCGTTACAGCAGGACCAAAGCGCCCAGGCGATTGAGGCGTTTGAACGTGTGCTTGCGATGGAGCCACAGCACGATATTGCTATCCGGGGACTCGCGCGCGCCAGGGCTCGAGATCAGGTCCTGGCGTTGATGGAGACGGGTCAGCAGGCGGAAAATTCGAATGATCCGGAAGCAGCAGCGACTGCATATGCTGAAGCCAACAGACTGGATTCTGTCTACCAGCCCGCAACGGAGGCTCTGGAGCGGATCAAAATCTTAATTGCTGCGCTTGCTTTTGAGCGTGCGATGAGCAGGGCACTGGAAAGTCTGCAGGCAGGCAACTTGACCGTCGCCGAACAAGAACTCGAGCAGGCGACAAAACTCAATCCGGATGGGCCTGCGGTGGCCGACACTCGTCGGCGATTAGAGGAAGCAAGACGTTTGGCAACATTATCCAGATTGCGCGAAGAATCTGGTCGTATGGCGGCACAGGAGGAATGGAGCTCCGCGTCTGAAATTTATAGAAAAGCGCTAAAAATTGATGGCCAGGCTTCATTTGCAGTAACCGGTCTGGCGCGGGCTGAAAACCGGATTTCGCTGCACGCACAATTGGATCACTACCTGACCGATCTTGATCGGCTTGCTTCGGATGAACCACTGGGTAACGCCAAGAAACTGGTTGTGTCCAATCAGAACGTATCTAATAGCGAACCGCAGCTGGCATTAAAGATCGAGAAGCTTGGTGAAGCGATTCGTCTGGCTGAGATGCCGGTGACGCTATTGCTTCAATCCGACAACCAGACCGACATTACGATTTACCATGTTGGGCGGCTCGGCAAGTTTCAAGAGAAAAGAGTGACCTTGAAGCCGGGCAGTTATACGGTAACCGGATTCTGTCCAGGGTATCGGGATGTTCGCAAAGTGATCAAGCTCACGCCTGGCTCAAGCGAAACTTCGCTTTTGTTGCGTTGCGAGGAGCTGATTTGAGCCGGTTGTACTTCATCGACGATGCGTCAGGTAAACGCCAGTTGGGTGAAGCGGAGCTCCCTCTGCGCGTTGGAGGAAAAAATCAAGGCGGAATCGTATTACCAGAAGTTGCGGACGATGATCTATTTGCCCTTATCGCGATCTCAAATGGGCACGCTTATATTCAGCCTGCAACATCATCACTCGACCTGTTTCATAACAGTGAGCGATTGAGGGACTCCCAGTGGCTGAAGTCTGGTGACCGGATCCAATTTGGTGAAACCCTGCTGACCTGGCAGGTGCAAGGAGATAAAGTCCTGATCGATGTGGTGCGCCAGTTGGAGGTGCCCGCACCCCAACCGCCCCTGCATGCGCCACCTGAGCCGCCTGTCGCGAACAATGTGGATATGCCCGTGCATGTAGAAAGACCTGCGAGTAGCCGCAGCGGTAAAACACGACGCAGAATCGCCACGGCAGGGATCATCCTGCTGGGTTTATCGGCGATCTATCTGTTAATGGCAACACCCATTGAAGTTAATGTGGAACCGCAGCCGACGGAACTGAAAATGAAAGGCTTTCCGCCACCCATTGCACTCTGGGGCTCGCAGCTCGTGTTACCGGGCACCTACCAGATCGAAGCGTCACTTACCGGATACCAGGATCTCAATGAGCAAATAGAAATCGTCTCGGATGGTCCAACTGAATTTGCGTACTCTCTTACAGAGTTGCCGGGACTAATGCGGATCACTACCAGTCCCTCGGTCCCGTTCAAGATTCTGCTCGATGGAGATGAAGCCTCGCTTGATAAAGAGGGAAGGGCGAAGGTTGCTCGTGGCATGCACCAGTTACAACTTGAGACTGATCGGTACCTCGTGCATAACCAGGAAATTGAAGTTCAGGGGTGGGGCAAAGAACAGCACCTGGAAGTGGTTTTAAAACCCGCCTGGGCACACATATCTATTTCAAGTGATCCTTCAGGTGTCGATGTGACGATCGACGGGACCTCCATCGGTCAAACTCCCTTGACCTCAGAAATATTGCAGGGCAATCGATCAATCACGCTGAGCAAACCGGAATTTAAACCGTTAACGCAAGTGCAATCCGTGACCGCGGGTAACGACATAGAACTGAGGTCAGTCAAATTAGAACCTGTAGATGGGCAGCTCACAGTTGCCAGTAGTCCTGATGGATCAACGGTCACAGTTGATGGCGCTTTTCTCGGCACTGCACCGTTAACGGTAAATTTAGTGGCTGGCACGCCGCACACCATCAGAGTATCAAAGTCGGGATACGCCTCAACCGAGAGCACCATCACGTTGCAACCTGATGAAGAGAAAACGCTAAACATTAAATTAAAAGCTGAATACGGCACGGTGTTTGTGAGTACCGATCCCTCTGATGCGAACATTATGGTCGATGGAAAACTGATCGACGGTAATCGGCGACTTCGGCTTTCAGTTAGGCCCCATACACTGACCGTCAGCAAGGCGGGTTATGTTGATCAGCAGGTCGAGGTCAGTCCGCAACGTGACGTCAGTCAGAATATTAAG
>JAHEGU010000036.1 GCA_024644945.1 Gammaproteobacteria bacterium
ATAACCGAGATGACAAAGATCATCACTGGTGCCGACGGGACCGGCTCAGCGCGAGTACTGGATATGGTGCTGCAATCCATGGGTTTGTCAGGATCGGTTGAAGTCATTAAGTCCAGTGAAAGTCTCGCTGCTCAGGCTGAGTCTCTGGCCCAAGGTAATGCCGACGGTGTGTTTGTCATGACGGCCCTGGGCGACCGAACAATGCGACAGGTGCTCGAGAATGCGAATCTTACTCTGGTTGATATAGGCGAATGGTCTCAGGGCGGACATACGGCGCAATACAGTTTCATTCGACCGGCAAATATCGCCGCAAGAACTTACCCTTCTCAGTTCAGGCCGGTCCCCAGCCTTAGCACTCAAACTGTAATTGCGAGCCCGATTGAGAAGCAGCAGGAGGCCGGTGAAGTTGGTCCGGGTACTGCAGGAGTGGCTTCTGCGGTGCCGGTGAGTGCCGATGCGGTGCATGCAATCAGTGAGGCGCTTGATTCGGGTGAAGTTATTGATCCGGCGATGCCAATTCATGCCGCCCTCTTGCCTGAAATCGAAGTGGTAGATAAGTCTTTACCGTTTAGTCTTGATATTTCGATCGCTAATATCCTGATGATTGTGTTTACCATTTGGGTGTTGTACTTGGTCAGCTTGCCTAGTCCTCGCGATTTCAAGATGCCAGAAGACTGATAACTCAAAGCAATGAGGAGAAACAAATGACGAAATATCTAGCCGCGATCGACCTGGAAGACGAAGAGTCTTTGGAAAAGATCATTACCGGTGCGGTCAAAATGGCCACTGGTGTCGAGGGTGCCCAGATGTATTTAATGACAGTGGTGCCTGGTATTCATCCCGGGATCGACCAGCGTTATGCGGTACGCGGGGAGATGCACGGTTCGGCCGACTATCCGATGCAGAAATGGAAGGACGAAGCTGCCGTAAGCCTGAAAGAGATCGCTGAACAACATGTTCCTGCGGACATGTTTGCGGGCGTCGTGGTGGAGAACGGCACCGTCTACCGAGAGATTGTCGAAGCTGCCAAAGACTTAAATATTGAGCAGATCATTATGGGCGCCCATCGGCCTTCCCTGGCCGATTTTCTGCTTGGCCCCAATTCGGCTCGCGTTGCTCGCCATGCAGAATGCACCGTGACCGTGGTTAGATAACAACGTTACCCGGTTGTGCCTAGCTCGCTTTTTTGAGTCTGGAGCCAGTGCCGGTAAGAAATTTCAGCACTGTGTCAGCGTCGGAGACCGTATAGGGATCCGTCGGACAGTTGTCACCGAATTCGGGTTCGATAAACATCTTTTCGATTTCAAGATTATCGGCTACCAATGCATAACGCCAGGAGCGCATACCGAACCCAAGATTGGCCTTCTCCACCAACATGCCCATTTTACGGGTAAACTCGGCATTACCGTCAGGCAACATACGTACCTTTTCCGCCCCAAGGTGCTTGCCCCATTGGAACATAACGAAAGCATCGTTGACCGAGAGGCAGATGATTTCATCTATTCCAGCCTGCTTGAATTCTTCGAAAAGTTCTTCATAGCGCGGCAGATGGGTTGATGAGCAGGTTGGTGTAAATGCGCCTGGAAGAGCAAATAAAACGACTCGCTTGCCTCCAAAGATTTCTTGCGTGGACTGATCCTGCCAGCGATAAGGATTGGATCCATCAACGTTTTCGTCAGATACGCGTGTCTTGAACACGACGTCAGGGAGTCTGTCTCTTAAGATCATTTGAACCTCGATAATTGAATTGTGAAAGTTAGAGTCGTGAATGATAGTGGAAGCTTTTCGATATATAAAATCGATTGTCACGATCAAGACGATTGTTTTTAGCTATCACATTTTTGGCCATCTGGCGCATTGATCTTCGACATCACCCAGACAAACCTGGCTTCCAATGACCGGTATTGCAAGCATCTATTATCGAAACTATGGTGTACATTCCAGACTATTCGTCTTCACTATAAAACTTGCCTGGTTCAGCCATGACCATAGAAAAAATGTCAGGCGTGATTGCGCCGCTTCTCACCCCTTTTAATGACGATCTGAGTTTTGCCGCGGACCTCTACCTGCCGCATGCTCAGTGGCTGCTGCAGAACGGGATTCACTATATTTCGCCATTTGGTACTACTGGTGAAGCTCTAAGCCTGTCTGTAGAAGAGAGGATCAGCATACTGGATTCTCTGATTGATGGTGGTATTGACCCAGGCGTGATGATGCCTGGCACCGGGCTGTGTAACCTGCCAGAAACAATCAGGCTTTGTAAACACGCTGCAGAGCATGGGTGCGCAGCAGTGATGACATTGCCACCGTTCTTTTTCAAAAATGCTACTGACCAGGGGATTTATGTTTACTTTGAAAGATTGATTGAAGCCGTGGATCACCCTGGATTCAAGATCTGTCTGTATCATATTCCACCTATGGCGGTGGTTGGTTTTTCTCCAGATCTCGCTGCACGACTCGCGCAGGATTTTCCACACGTTGTGGTGGCGTACAAAGACAGTTCCGGCGACTTTGAAAATACCAAGGCGGTGATTGCAGCAGCTCCAAGTATTGCGGTGTTTCCAGGTTCCGAAACGTTTCTGCGCAAAGGGCTAGAGAATGGTGGGGTCGGATGTATTTCGGCTACCTGCAATATCAATCCATCGGGAATACGCAAGGTATTTGACGTTGCGACGGGCGCCTTTGAAGGTGATCTCGATCGAGTGAACAATGAAATGGTGTCGCTGCGTAAACTGGTAGAGGGTTATGCGCCAGTTCCTGCTATGAAAGGGCTTCTGGCGCAACAGAGGGGAGAACCGAGATGGCGGAATGTTCGCCCGCCATTATTGCCATCCACTGAAGATGAAACCCAGGAGTTGATCGGCAGCTTGGACAACAGACTTGGGAGTTTGAGAACTTAGCGTCGTTTTGAGGCAATCCAATCAAATTGGATTCAGGGCAAAAAGTCGCATCACCAAATCAGTCCAGTTGCGGGGTTGGCGTTGTGAAAGTGGTTGGAAAACGGTAATTGTCAGCCGCTCAAATGCCATTGTCCCTACTTGGTGAGTCTATTTGAGGGGTTTTGTTGTTCAAATTCAGATACATCGAGATGTTGGTGGGCATTTAACGGGGATTAATTTGCCTAACCGTTGGTTTTGTTTATAATGAAACTGTATGCATGCCTCGTTGCCCTGCACGGTCTATGATCAATGCGGGTGATCAATTTCAATAAATATGTGGAAGAGGCGTCGATAGAATTCCCCAACAGGGCATACAGCTTTTTCTGAATTCTATCCATAAAAAATACTATTTTCCCATTGGAGCAATAAAACATGAAAGATAAATTTTCCCCCAAATCTACTCCGGGTGAGGTCAAGTATTCTGACCTGTCGGCCTACGACAAAGCCCTAGTGGAGAAAGCGGTGCGAAATGGCTACTCTCGCAGAGATGTAATGAAACTGATGGCGGTAACTGGCGTCTCGCTAGCTGCGGCACAAAACTTGCTCAGTACTGGTAGCGAGGCTATCGCGCAGACGCCTAAGAAAGGTGGTTCAGTGCGTATGGCATCCAACCTGCATGGGCCAGACGACCAGCTTGATCCGCCACTGTTCACCTCGACCATCGATTATACCCGAGGCCGTGCGACCTACAACAGTTTGGTTCAGCATGCCAATGACCTGACACCCCAACCTGAACTGGCTGAGACAATTGAGCCGAATGCGGATGCAACTGAGTGGACTCTGAAACTTCGCAAAGGCGTCGAATGGCATGACGGCACACCGTTTACCGCCGATGATGTGATTTACAGCATGAATCGTCACATGGGCGAAGATTCAACCTCGGTAATTAAGTCCGTACTGGAATCAATTCAGGAGTGGAAGAAAGTCGACTCCCATGAAGTCAAAGCAGTACTGAATACGCCGAACGCAGATCTACCGACACTGCTTGGTTTGTTCCAGACCAAGATTGTCAAGAATGGCACCACCGGCGACGGTATCGGCACTGGTCCATTTACTATGGAATCATTCGAACCCGGGGTAAAATCTGTTCACAAGCGCAATGAAAACTACTGGCGCGAAGGGGCGAACCTCGATGCCATAGAAATTACCGCGATCACCGACGAAGTAGCGAGAGTGAACGCGCTGATCGCCGGTGACATGCAGATGGTGACTCAAATCGATCCCAAGGCGTTCCGGCAGGTAGAATCCGCAGAGAATGTGACCTTGTTGTCCACACCGGCTGCACTGCAAATGGGCATCTGTGTTTTGAAAAACACTGAACCCGGCAGCAATGATGATTTCGTCAAGGGCATGCAGTACATTCAGGATCGCGAGCGCATCGTTAAAAAGATCCTAAAAGGCAAGGGCTCTGTAGGCAATGACACCCCAATCTCCTCCGCACATGGCCCCGACTTTTGTAGCGAACTACCGCAACGGGAGTTTGATCTGGATAAAGCAAAATTCCATTTCGAAAAATCCGGTGTCAAGTCCGCTGAGCTGTTTGTGGCGCCAGTCACGTCGGGTGTCCCGGATATGTGCCTGCTTGCTCAGGCTAACGCGGCCAAGATTGGTTTCGATCTCCAGCTTAAAAAAGTACCCACTGACGGATACTGGGGTGCAGTCTGGATGAATGAACCGCTCAACGTGGTCACCTGGAACATGCGTCCGACCGCGCAATCGCAGATGGCGATCCAGTTTGGGCCTGGTGCTGCCTGGAACGATACCTACTGGAATAACGAGCGAATGGGTGAGCTGTTGAGTTCGGTATTAGGAGAGCTCGATCCGGCCAAACGTCATGCGATGATGTGTGAAATGCAGACGCTGATTCATGAAGGCAGCGGCATGGTGATTCCCGCTTTCTCGAATATCAACGACGGTATTGCCAATAACGTCATGGGTATGCCCACGGTGCCTTTGGGACAACTGGGCGGAAACGAATGGCCGGAATTCATCTGGCTGGCATAATCGTTAATATCCAATTAACGATACATAAAAGGCCTGCATTAAAAATATTGCAGGCCTTTTTTTTCCCTGACCCATAAATTAATACTATAAGGATATAACCAACAGAGGATAAAGCTTATGATGATGCAAATGGTTCTGCGCCGGATCGGAATCGGTTTTGCTACGCTTATCGTAGTATCGATTATCGTTTTTCTGGCGACGAGTATCCTTCCCGGTGATGTCGCACAAATCATTCTCGGTCAAAGCGCTACACCAGAAACACTTGCCGCGTTACGCGCGGAATTGGGCATGGATCAACCGGGTTACGTGCGCTATTTTTCCTGGTTGGGTGACATGATGAGCGGCGATCTAGGAATCTCAAAAGCGGGCGGCGCAACCATAGCCAGCCTAATCGGCGGACGTCTCGGTAATACCATGATGATGGCGGGCTGGGTCGCGCTGATTTCCATCCCGATCTCAATCGCATTGGGGTTGTGGGCGGCCATGCACCCAGGAACCTGGCTCGACCGCATCGTTACCTTTGGCACCTTGAGCCTGATTTCAGTACCTGAATTCTTCATCGCTACAATACTGGTTTTGATTCTCGCCGTTCAACTGCACTGGTTACCGTCCACCGCGTACATGACCGGAGAGGAATCCTTCCTCGAATTGATGAGGGCGCTGGCAATGCCGCTGATTACCCTGGTCATTGTGGTTTCGGCACAGATGATACGAATGACTCGCGCAGGAATACTCAACGTCATGAACTCGCCCTATATCGAGATGGCAATTCTCAAGGGTGTTCCGCGGGGGCGTATTATTCTTCGGCACGCTTTCTTTAACGCTATCGGTCCAATTATTAACGTAATCGCTTTGAATCTGGCCTACCTGGTGAGCGGAGTGGTTATCGTCGAGACCATCTTTGCCTACCCTGGTTTGGCAAAGCTGATGATTGACGGCGTACAAACCCGGGATCTGCCGCTGGTTCAGGCATGTGCCATGATCTTCTGCGGCACCTATGTAATTCTTATTCTATTGGCGGACGTTGGCTCGATCGTATCCAACCCGCGCCTCAGAAATCCAAAATAGGCGACTGACATGACCGAAGAAATTATTAAAACCAAAGAAGAAGAAGTAATTGCGAAACTGGATACCTTTGACGAGTTACCCGACGCGCCGCCCAAGCGAAGAATCAAACTTTCGTGGGTAGGAAAACTATCGGTGGCGGTGGTTGCGTTCTGGTTGCTCATTGTCGTTATCGGGCCTTATATCGCTCCCTTCCATGAAATGGATATGGACGGTGACGACAGCTTTCTGAATGCGCACAGTAACGAATATGGAACCTTCTTTCTGGGGACCGACTACCTGGGGCGGGATACCTTATCCAGGATAATGTTCGGCGCCAGAAACACCATCGGCATATCGCTGCTGGCTACCCTGTTTGCCTATCTGATGGGCATCACTCTGGGAATATTGGCTGCGGTCAAGGGAGGATGGATCGATATGGGGATCAGCCGGATCAATGATGCTATTCTGGCGCTGCCGACGATCATGCTGGGATTGATTGTCATCGCGGCGCTGGGGTCATCGATACCCATCCTTATCGGCACCGCCGCAGTCATATATGCCACCAGTGTATTTCGAATAGCACGTGCACTGGGACAGGACATAATGGTCCAGGATTTTGTCGAAGCGGCCAAGGCCCGCGGTGAGGGAGTATGGTGGATCATCAAATCAGAAGTGCTGCCGAATGCGGCGATGCCACTGGCCACTGACTTTGGTCTCCGGCTGGTGTTCGTGGTGCTGTTCATTTCCAGCCTGAGTTTCCTCGGGCTGGGTGTGCAACCGCCGGCTTCGGACTGGGGCAGCATGGTACGAGAGAATCTGCAGGGCCTGACCTATGGCTCCTATGCGGCAATCTGGCCGGCACTTGCCATCGCCACCTTCACCATCGCTATCAATCTGATTGTCGATGATATTTCCGCCAAATCCGGCGGCATGCTTGCAAAGAAAATGGTGTAGACCCATGGCAGAAAAATTACTCGAAGTTAAAGATCTTAGAATCAGTGCCTACAATGACGAAAAGGTTGAGATTCCAATTGTCAAAGGCGTCAGTTTTGATATTTACAAAGGGCAGGTGGTGGCGCTTATTGGTGAATCCGGATCAGGAAAAACCACTATTTCACTGGCGTCGTTGTCGTACACCAAGCCAGGCCTTGAGTTCAGCGGTGGAGAAGTACTGCTGAATGGTGAGGATGTGATTACCATGCCACCTTTGCGGCAGCGCGAGATTCGCGGCGCAAATGTCGCGTATCTCGCCCAAAGTGCAGCGGCTACTTTCAACCCGGCCATTACCATTAACGAACAGGTCACCGAATCACCCGTTCTACATGGCGTAATGAGCCAGGAAGAAGCCAACAAACGCGCCGTAGAACTTTATCACGCGCTGGAACTACCGGATCCGAATCGTATCGGATTTCGCTACCCCCACCAGGTATCCGGCGGTCAACTGCAACGTCTGATGGCGGCTATGGCGCTCTGTGGCAAACCTGATCTGATGGTGCTGGATGAGCCAACCACCGCGCTCGACGTTACGACACAGATCGAAGTGTTGAAAGCGTTTAAAAAAGTAATCAGGGAAGAGAATGCGGCGGCAATTTATGTGACCCATGATCTGGCTGTGGTGGCTCAGGTGGCAGATCATATTGTTGTCTTGTACAGCGGCGAAGTGATGGAGCAAGGCTCGGCAGATGAGATCATTAACAATCCAACCCATGCCTATACGCGAAGACTGATGGATGCGGTTCGACCCAAGCCGGTAGCCGGGATGGGAACAGACGTAGGCACTGAGCACGAGCGCGAATTACCCGCTATGAGTGTCGAAAACATGACCGCCGGCTATGGCGGAATTATCAATGGCGAACCTGCAGTTACCATTTTACGTGATGTCTCGGTCAAAGTTGAAAATGCGCATGTTGTCGGTGTAATCGGCGAGTCAGGATGCGGTAAGTCAACCCTTGCTCGAGTGATGGCAGGGCTGTTACCACAGGCGAAAGGTAAGGTTAAACTGGAGGGAGAGGAACTGGAAGGCGGCATCAAAGACCGTAAATTGTCAGAACTGCAGAAAATCCAGTTTGTCTTTCAAATGGCTGACACCGCGCTCAATCCGAAGCAGGTTATCGGAGATATACTCGGCAGGCCGCTGGAGTTTTACCATGGCATCAAAGGCAGAGAGAAACACGCGAAAGTAGCTGAAATACTAGACATGGTTGAACTCCCTGCGGAATTTGCAAGCCGATATCCGGCGGAGCTGTCCGGGGGGCAGAAGCAGCGTATTAATATGGCGCGCTCTCTCGCGGCCAACCCGGAAGTGATGTTGTGCGATGAGGTAACTTCTGCGCTTGACAGTATTGTTGGTGCCAACGTGATTAAGTTATTGACTAATCTGCGGGATAAGACGGGCGTATCCTTTGTTTTTATCAGTCACGATTTATCCACTGTCGCTTCCTTTGCGGATGAGATCGTCGTACTTTACGCCGGCCGCGTTGTTGAGCAGGGTCCGACCGATGAGGTCTTAGAGCCGCCATTTCATCCCTACACGCGACTTTTGATCAGTTCAGTACCGGAACTCCGAATCGGTTGGTTGGAAGACACCATGCAAAAACGCGAGATGGCGGTTGGAATCGCCCGAGGCGTGGAGATCACCGCAGTAGGCTGCCCATTTTACAATCGGTGTCCAATGGCGATCGAAGCCACTTGTGATGTAAAAGACGTGCCGATTCGCGAACTGAAAAGCGGCCATCAGATTTCCTGCCACCTGACTATTGAGGAGCTTCAAGAGGCTGAGGCGCATACTCAGAAAATCCTACATGGATTTGAGAAAGTTGGCGACGACAAACCCCAGAAACCCGCATAATCCAAGGCAAGAGAGAGCATTAATATGAGTAAATACAACGCCCTGGAGGCAATGGGAGTCAAGAATCCCTCAGAAATCGCACGCTATGAAATCTATGCAGTAGATGTAGACCATGAAGACGTTCTGCGAATTATTTATGATCGAAAGAAAGGTTCGATTCTTCCCGTGTCTCGTAAGTACCGTTTTCCGCAAATCAAGAAAAGTACGATGGTGGACAGCGGGTCGCGCAAGACCGAGGTAATTTTCGAAAGTTCCGCTGAATTTCGAAATGCGGTGGCCGAACTAGGCCAACTTATGGACTTGCGCGGCAGCAGTGTTGAACTTCAAAAGCTAGTGGCGGAGGAGATCAAGCATCTAGAGGAGGATTTCGCTGCTCGGATTGGGCAACTCAAGACGCTAGTGGACAAGCTTTAGCCAGACATCCGTTTCGCTGCAATCAGTTATCTATTTCATGCGGAGAAACGGAATTCTCCGACAGCGCCTCTTCTTTGGCATATTGCTGCATACTTTCAATCACCACGCTTGATGGGTGGACTGCAGCGGGCGTAGTAGCGCCCTGTTTATCCCGTGGCGTAGCGGTGCGCCGCGTCATACGGTAAAGAGCGAACATACCGGTCAATAGATAAGCAGCGCCAATGCTCCAGAAAAAACCTTGATGCCCAAATTGATCCATTATCGAAGCAACGAGTAACGGGCCCGCTACGGCCCCCAATCCGCTAACGAGTACCAGTGTGCCACTGGCCGCGATCATTTGGCTCGGATGCAGGTGATCATTGGTGTGTGCCAGGCAGAGTGAGTACAGAGGCAGGGCAAGACCCGCGAACACCGCCACGGCAAGGAGCAGGGTGGTCGTCGATCCTTCAGATAAGGGCACACAGGCAAATGCTGCCGCGGCCGTCATTAATACTACGATCGTTAGTACGACTCTTCTGTCGAAATAATCGGATAGGGCGCCAATAGGCCATTGTAGGATAACAGTACCCACCATTGCGGACGCCATAAAATAGGATATTTCCTTTAATGGCAGACCGAGCCGTTGTGCATAAACCGGGCCTAGTGCAAAAAACGTCGCGGTCACGAAGCCCTCGATAAACATTCCGACAACGCCTAGAGGGCTGACTCGATACAGATCCCTTAGTTTGATGTGGACGGATTCCTCATGTTGAACTGTGGCACTCGCGGACAGCAATAAAGGCACCACAGCAATAGAAATCAGCACAGAAGTCAGCACAAACAAGGGGTATCCCTGCGGATCGGCCAGGTTAAGCAACAGCTGACCAAGTCCCACGCCTGCATAGGTGACCACCATGTATAGTGATAGTAACTTTCCTCGGGTTTCATTGGTGGCGCGTTCGTTGAGCCAGCTTTCCGCAACCACATACAGTCCGGCGAAACAGAATCCACTGATGAGTCTAAGCCCGATCCAGACCGCCACATCTAAAAAAACCGCATGAACCAGAATTGCTGCAGACGCCATCGCCGCAAGAGCGGCAAATACTCTGATGTGCCCAACCTGCAGCATAATTCGAGGCGTCATGATTGAGCCGGTGAGGAAGCCGGCGTAGAAAGACGACATGATCAAACCAGTAGTAGTGGCGCTGTATCCTTCCTGGTCTGCTCTCACCGCCAGCAATGTTCCCTGCAGTCCATCGCCCAGCATCAGAACCCCAAACCCCAAAAGTAATGCCCATGTAGACCATAGGGCGGAACCCAACCCTGATTGATTGTTTTGTGGCATTTTCGATTTCTTGATTGGCGTGTGCTGAAACAGATTCTAGTTCTCGGGAGGATGATTTTCCAGACGAGTAACACGGGTGGTAAATCACCATCGTTGCAGAATGTGAACTAGAATCTGATTCAATCTATCATCATTTAAAATTTTATGGTTGTTTCCAGACGAGCAGTTTTGCTGGTTCATTTTTTTACCAAGAGGATGGACCTTTGAAGCGCAGGCCACCCTGTCTTTTTTGGTCCGCTTCACGGATCGCAAATGAGATACGGCAGAGGCGGATGACCTGCACGGAAATAGTTGAAGCCAATCTGGAACGAATTCATGAGATAAATCCAATCATCAATGCGGCAGTACAGATCGTTTCGGAGCGTGCCTGTCAGGAAGCAGAGAATTTAGATCGAATGGCTGCAAAGGGCAGGTTCAAAGGGCCATTACATGGTGTGCCGATTAGTATTAAAGACTCACTGGACACCGAAAGCATTGTGACCACTGGCGGCACGCTGGGTAGGAAATCATTTGTCCCCTTAGAAGATGCTCCTGTTGTCAAACGATTACGAGATGCCGGAGCAGTGTTGATTGCCAAGACCAATACACCCGAACTCACTCTCGGCGGAGAAACTGACAATCTGATCTACGGACGAACTAGCAATCCATACGATCTTGGGAGGAGTCCCGGAGGCAGCAGTGGCGGTTCGGTCGCGCTGATAGCCGCAGGTGGCTCAGCACTAGAACTTGGATCCGATACCGGCGGCAGTATAAGGGAGCCCGCACATTTATGTGGGGTCGCAGGTATCAAGCCAACATCGGGAAGAGCTCCGCGCACCGGTCACATTATTCCCTACGCCATTGGTGTGCTGGATTCGCTCACACAAATAGGTCCCATCGCCCGTTATGTTGAAGATCTTGAACTCGCACTTAACCTTATTTGTGGTCCCGATGGTCTTGATCCATCAGTCGTTCCGATGCCTCTGCCTGCCTCTGCAGAAGTAGAACTCGGTGATCTTCGCATTGCCTACTATACTGAAAACGGTATTGTACCTTTGGATAAGGAAATCGACCGTGTGATACAAGATACGGTAACAACGCTGGACCAACAGGGGCTGAAGATCGAACAAAACACCTTGCCCAATATGCCCCGAATGGCCGATTTGTTGAGCCAATTGCGAATCGCCGCGACAGGCGCTGCGGCAAGAAAACTGCTAAAGAAATACGGAACAACACAGCCTGGACCGGATCTTGACCGATACTTCGAGAACTCTAACTTGAGCACCACTGCAACGGTAAATACATCATTGCTGGAGTCAATCGACGAAGTGCGCAGCGACGCGCTTGTATTTATGCAAGACTACGACGCGATTATATGTCCGCCATCACATGCTCTGGCGCGTCCGCATGGTGCCTCGGTTGCGGATAATTACGAAAAGTGGAGTTATATCACACTGCAAAATCTTCTAGGCTGGCCTGCGGCGGTGGTTCGTGCTGGCACAAGTGGTAGCGGAAAGCTACCCATCGGCGTACAAATTGTGGCCTCACCCTGGAGAGAGGATATTGTTCTTGCCCTCGCAAAAATAATTGAAGCCCAAATGGGCGGGTATCAACCACCAGAGATTTAATTTATGTCAGGTCCAAATTTCGTCTTTATCTGCACCGATCAACAGCGCTCGGACAGTCTCGGTTGTGCCGGCAATCAGATCGCCAGGACGCCAAATATTGACTCTATTGCAAAGAGTGGCATGCGTTTTACCCGTCATATCACTCCAATGCAGATTTGTTCACCAAGTCGCGCCACCATGCTCACAGGGCTTTACCCTAGACATCACGGACTAGCCATGAACGGAATGGCGTTGCCTGGTTCAGTACCTACTCTGACCGGTATGTTGCAGGCAGAGGGCTACTGCACCCATGGTGTGGGCAAGCAGCATCTGCAACCGTTATTGGCACCGGCAAGTTACTCAATGCCAGATTCCCGAGCATTCTGGAATTTGCAGGAATCAGAGGGTTGGGCCGGCCCTTACTATGGTTACCAGACCCTGGATTTATTGCTTGGGGAATCGGACACGGCGTGTCTTGCGGGACACTATGCCAACTGGCTTCGCCAATACCATCCCGATTACCTGCACCTGCTGGAGCCAGCCAGTGCAGAACAGGCTCCACCTTCCGATCTCGATGAAATCTGGCGCTCGGCCATGCCTGTCGATCAACATTACAACACCTGGATTACTGATCGAGCCGTGGATTTTCTGGCGCAACCAGGGCGTGATCAACAACCGTTTTTTTTATTCGTGTCTTATCCGGATCCACACCATCCATTCGATCCTCCAGGATACTATGCCGATCGCTATGATGCGCAAACAGTGCCGCTACCTGCAGTTACTGATGAAGAGTTGAAGAGGCAACTCCCATACTACGCAGAGCTATACCCTCAAGGAGACGGTTTTCGCGAACTCTACTGGGCCGGCAGGACAGATCTGGAAGCGGGTTCTATGATCACCACGAAAAGCATCAGTGACGATTCGATGCGCAGGGCAGTTGCTTATACCTATGCCATGACCGAAATGATTGACGATGGCGTCGGCAGAATTCAACGAGCCCTTTTGCATCAGAACCTGACTGAAAATACCTATATTGTTTTTACTTCGGATCACGGTGAGTTGCTTGGAGACCACGGGCTCTTGCATAAAGGTCCACCTCCGTATCGACAGTTAACCGAGGTATCCATGTTGATGCAGGGGCCAGGTATACCGAAAAGTGTCTTAACCGATGCGCTAACAAATCACATTGATTTAGCGCCAACCTTACTCGACTTGTGCGGAGTTAGATGTAATGAGGGGCAATTTGATGGAGTGAGCATGAAACCACTTTTTACTGAAAGTCGCTGCAACTTCAGGAAATGGAATTTCGGTGAATACCATCCGTCCGCAAAGCCAGATTTGTATAACCAGACCATAAGTACTGATAATTGGCGTCTGACCCTTTATCCGTCACATCCGGAATGGGGCGAATTGTTTGACCTGGAAAAAGATCCAAATGAGCGAATGAATATTTTTTGTGAGACTACCGCAGAGCCGATAATAGCTGAACTATCGGACATTCTAGGGCGGGAGTTTCCACCCCAGCCTGAAGTTGATAACGAATGGATTTGTAAATGGTAGGATTTTTAACCCCGGCTTTTTTGCCTTCAATGCCAGGTTTCTGAGAGTATAGAGAGATCCTGACTTTCGGCAAGATGACCGGATTCTAAAGCCCGTGGTCCTGGACTTCATCCAGGATCTCCGTCCATGTAAGAGCAGCTGAAAAAAGCCCGGCTCGATCAGAAAGCCATCTCCCTTGACCGCACAATGGCGCTGATTACCTCATTATAGGGCGCCCTTAATCCGACTCCATTAGCCACAACAGGCACCATGCCGTTTATCGCATCGATCTCTGAGCGTCGTCGCGAAAGGTGATCGAGATACATCGAAGGACGTGCTTTCGGCATGTTTTCACCAAAGCGGGTGATGTATGCAGAAGGATCGTCAAATGACAGGTTGATCCCTTTAGCGACTGCGGTGTCGTAGGCTTCCTTCGCGCACTGTTTTGCCACAGGCCAGCCATAGGGGTCTTCCATCAATTCCCCGATGTTTTTTTCGAACACTGTGCAAGGTGCACTGAACGTCACGTTGCAGATAAACTTCTCCCAGATAAGCTGATTGATATCCTCAAATGCCTTCACGTTAAAGCCCGCATCCTGCCAAACCTTGGCGACTTTCGTTACTCGATCTGAAATGCCTCCTTCCATCTCTCCGACCCGAATAAGCTCCATGCCGTTGTGATGTGCATAGCCCGGTCCTTTCATGGAGGCGCCGAAGCCACCGGCAACCCCGAGAAGTACATTGTCATTGCGGATCGCGGCTTTGATTCGTTCTCCCGCACCGAGTCCATTCTGAATGGTCAGTAAAATACTGTGTTCATCAAGGATCGGGGCCACAGAATTTGCGGCAGCGCCGACACCGGAAGCTTTGGTGGCAATAATCACCAGATCACACACGCCAATTCCATCGGTTGATGAGTGGGCGCTGATACTGTCGACAACCCTGTCGCCGCTCGCACCCGCTACACGCAGCCCGCTATTGTTGATGGCGTCGACGTGCTCTTGCCACAGGTCTACCACATGCACTTCATTACCAGCGTCTGCAAGCAGCCCGGCATAAACCGAGCCCATGGCGCCGGCCCCAATAATCGCTATTTTCATGTTTTCTGATGGCTATGTTGAAGACAAAATTTGATTCGTAGCTTGAAAAGTATTCTTGCTGCTAACCATATGCACCTCTTGGAAGAGGTTGTACGCTGCGGTTTCTGCCAAGGGCATCGGAAAGTACCCGCGTAGTATGATGAAAAACGCCGCGTTCCAACTGCACTCATTGTAACCACCTTCGAATATTCATTGTGAAACGGGTTCTGCCGCACGGATTTCTGTGGTTGAGGTGTATAGCAATTTTCATTAACTGGTTTAACCTATTACAACGCCCCATCTATTAGATTAATCATTCTCCACTGGTTTCCTACTGATCACAGGATAAATCAGAGCAGCATGGCCGTTGTAAAACCCTCCAAAACGGCCTCTTCTACCGTCCGAGGCGCCATCGCATCACCGATTCGATACAATTCAAATTGTTGATCACCCTGATCAACTGAGTCAGCCAGCCAATCAAACTCGTGACTTGATTGCGGTGCGAAGCAGCTGACAACGGTGTCCACTTGCTCGCAGACGATGGGTTCACCACTGGTGGTATGCTGAAAATAAACGTTGCCACCGTCGGCCCCATAGAGCCTGGCATAGGTCGTCATTTCCACGCCGAGGCGATGCATTTCCCCGATCCAATGATCCCGCACAATACCTTGGATCGATTCGCCTGCAACACTCGCTCCTGAAACAAGGCGCACATAGTGTCCCTCCTGGACTAACTTCTGCGCGATCCCGAGACCAGACCAGTCACAAGACCAGTCCGCGATTACAACGTTTTGGCCAATCTTCCTGTGGTCCCTGATCACACTCCATGAATCGATAAATTCAATATCACCTGTATCGATATCAGGTAGGCGAGGTTGTGCACCCGTTGCGATAATTACGACGTCTGGCTTGTGTGAATCGATGAGTTGAGCCGTTACCGCTGTATTCAAATGTACCGACACCGGGAGATCGTTCAGTTCTTGGAGCAGATTAGTTGTCACGCCACCAAACTCCGCGCGACCTGGAAGTCTCTCAGCCAGGTCTACTTGTCCGCCAAGCTTGTGGTTCTTCTCATATAGCGTAACCGAATGGCCACGAATAGCCGCAGTGGCCGCAGCACGCATACCGGCTGGCCCACCTCCGATCACCAGCACCTTTTTAACTTCAGTGGATTTAGTTGCAGACTCAAATTGCAGTTCCCGCCCGCTCATCGGATTTTGGATGCAAGAAACGGCATGGTGAGCAAGTCGGTGCCCTACACATGCCTGGTTACAGCCAACGCAAGCTCGAATCTGGTCTGTATCCCCACTCGCTACTTTATTTACAAACTCAGCATCGGCAATCAGTGCGCGCACCATACCGATCATGTCCGCTTTCCCCTCGATGAGGATTACTTCTGCGGTTTGCGCCTGATTAATTCTACCGGCTACCAGCACTGGTTTTGCAACGACTTGTTTCAATCTAGCCGCATCGTCTGCGACAAAGGCGTTTGGAACAGCCATAGGAGGGAAGACATGGATCCATCCACCTGGAGTGGCAGACGAGCCTGAAATCACGCTGAAGTAATCCACCAGTTGATTATTTTCAAGATCTTGGCATATAGCCATCATGTCATCAGTGGACAAACCGCCCTCTGTTTTTTCGTCAAGCGTGACACGAATTCCCAGTGTTTTGCCCTGTCCGATCCGACCGCGCGAGCGGATCAGGATTTCTTTCAGGAAGCGCAGGCGGTTTTCGTGGCTGCCCCCAAACTCATCGCTTCTCAAGTTGGTTAACGGGTTTAAGAACTGAGCGATCAGGTATCCCATACTGGCAAGTATCTCGACACCGTCTAGTTCGGCTTCCGCCAACCGCCCTGCGGCTTGCACATAGCTGTCGATCATTTCCCATACCATTGCATTTGGCATGGGTACAGGCGTAACGCGATAGCGTTCATCCGGCACATCCGAAGCAGAGTATGTGAGCGGCCTAGAGCCATCGTGACTGAGTCGAACCGCGCGTCCCGCGTGGAACAATTGACCGAAAACCTTTGTGTCGTGCTGCCGACAGGTGTTGCCTAAGCGCTGCAGGCCAGGAATTACATTGTCATCGCCTGCATATAGAAACGCTTCTTTAAAACCGTAGCTGGGATGAAAGGTCATGCCCTCGAGGATTATGAGGCCAGTGCCGCCTTTGGCGCGTGCCTCATGATAGGCCACCAGTTCATCAGTAACTGCGCCCTGGTGGCTCAGGGTCGTGCCGTGGGGCGGATTAAAAATCCTGTTTTTAATTCTGGTAGGCCCGAGTTGAATCGGTTCCAGCAACTTTTTGTGCATAAGACTGGCGCAGATGAGTCCGTTTACGCCTTGATATTCTAGACCATGTGGTGAAAGAATCATGAGAACTTATTACATTGATATCACTTCGGCTCAGTGTCATGTCCGGACCCGACTACTCATTCGCGATAAAAGACTTTTTTGATAAAGACCTTGAGCGGCGACTAAATCTTCCCACCGAAGAGAGTTCGGGGCTGCCGAACGTTGCGTATACCTCAGAAGCATTTTTCCGATTTGAGCAGGGAACGGTGTTCAGGAAGAATTGGGTGTTCGCTGCTTTTGCTCATCAGATTCCTCAACCGGGAGATATGTTGCCTGTGGATATCGCAGGGCAGCCAGTGGTCATCGTGCGTGACGAAGATGAAAACGTTCGGGCCTTTCATAATGTTTGCAGACATCGTGGCGCCAAATTAATCGATGAACCTCAGCAGGGGCGGAAATCATTAGTTTGCCCTAACCACTCCTGGAGTTATTCACTTCAGGGTAAGCTTATAGCCAGACCACATTTTTTTGGCGGCGAAAAGCATGATATCAATCACCAAGCCTGTCACCGATCTGACCTGGTTGAGATCCGCGGTTCCGTCTGGCATGACTGGATATTCATTAATATTGATGGGCACGCAGCCAAATTTAATGAACATATTGCGTTTATTGAAACGCGGATACAAGGTTACGACTTCTCGGCTCTTGGGTTTGCTGAAAAACTTGAGTTCGATATCGACGCTAACTGGAAGCTGACCATTGAAAATTTCATCGAGCCCTACCATGTGTTTTCGTGCCATCCCTGGCTTAATTCATTTGTTGGTATGGAACAGCGAACACCCCCGGATTTCCATGAGCATATACTATATTGTGGATATCAATTCGAAAAGACCGACCCAGCCCGGGGAGAAGGATTGCCATACTTCCCGGGTCTCTCTAAAGATCGGCAAAAGCGTGGTGACTGGTACGTGCTGTTTCCCAATTTTGCTTTCGAAATTTTTCCGGACCAGGTGGATGTATTCATCGCCAGCCCTGAAAGCGCCAAGCGGACAAAAGAAACTATCGCACTATACTTTATCGGAGACGGCACGCACGCCCCGGAATTTGAGCAAGCGCGTCGGCATGTAATCAAAAACTGGTACGATCTTAACCAGGAAGATATTGGCATTATCGAAAGAATGCAGGCGGGCCGTGCGTCGGACGGATTTGACGGCGGTGTCCTATCTCCTTACTGGGATCCGGTGCAACAACAATTTGCAAGACTGATTGTTCGGGCCATGCGGTGAAGAAATTAATGCTGCACGGCTTGCCAAATAAATTACCTCTAACTAGAACCGCGGTAAAGGAACAAATACTTTGAAAGCTGTTGTGTTAACTGGCCACGGTGGCCTAGACAAACTTGAGTTTCGTGAAGACTGGCCAACACCGGAACCGCGGGAGGGTGAGGTGCAGATCAAGGTCGGTGCATGTGGATTAAACAATACCGATATCAATACTCGCACCGCTTGGTATTCCAGGGCAGTGAATGAGGGAATCACAAATCAAGGTGCTACCTCTGGTTATCAGAACGCTGACGAATCTGACGGCAGTTGGAGTAGATCCACCATCACATTTCCTCGCATCCAGGGCGCTGATGTTGCGGGTGTGGTGTCGGCAGTGGGGCAGGGCGTCGATTCGGCGCGAGTCAATCAAAGAGTGCTGGTCGACCCCTGGTTCCTGGCAACAGGTAACTGGATGGATCCGTCACGGTCTAAGTATTTTGGATCAGAATGTGACGGGGGGTATGCTGAATTTACAACCGTACCCGATGAAAATGCAATTGCAATTGACAGCAATCTGAGCGACGCGGAGTTGGCAACCTTCCCATGTGCGTATGGTACCGCGGAAAATTTGATTGCAAAAACTGCACTCAAGCCCGGCGAGACTGTTGTCATTGCGGGTGCATCAGGTGGAGTAGGTTCTGCCGCTATTCAATTGTGTAAATTACGTGGTGCCCATGTGATCGGCATTGCATCAAAGTCTAAGGCAGAACCGTTGATCGATCTGGGAGCTGATGCGGTCATCGACCGTAATGAAAAAGAACTTGCGACGCATATTTCGAAACTTGCCAGGGGTGGCGTTGACGTGGCGCTTGATGTGGTCGGGGGAAATTTGTTTTCGGCATTAATTAGTGTGCTCAGACAGGGCGGGCGCTATTCGACCTCCGGTGCAATTGCCGGTCCATTGGTTGAATTTGATTTACGCCAATTGGTGTATCGGGACTTACAGCTCACCGGCGCTACTATCGTGCCTCCTGGCACCATGCGCCGTATTGTCAATCTGATAGAGCAAGAAAAACTTAAACCGATGTTGGCGAAAACATTTTCTCTGCAAGATCTCGGAGAGGCCCAGAAAGCCTTCCAGGAAAAGGCCCATGTGGGCAATATTGTTGTGACTTTGTAGGTTAGCCAGAATGAAAATCACTGCGATTAACGTGTATCAGAAAACTCTGCCGTATGTCGGGGGCACTTATGTATGGGGTCCGGGCCGCGTAATCGCTGATGCAGATACCACTGTTGTCGTGATTGAAACCGACGCGGGGTTAAGCGGATGTGGTGAATGTTGTCCAATTGACGGCAACTATCTTGCTGCATATGCCGAAGGCGTAAGAGCTGCGATGCCGAGATTGTCACAGGCGATATTGGGGCAGGATCCGAGGCAGGTCGGAAGAATAGAAAGCATTATGGACGACGTTCTCAAAGGTCATGGGTATGCCAAAGCGGCCATAGACGCCGCGTGCTGGGATATTCTTGGAAAAAGCTGCGGCCAACCCGTGTGGATGTTAATGGGTGGAAAACTCAATTATAAACTGCCTATGTATCGAGTTGCGCCAATCAAGTCACCACAGGAAACCGTCGAGGAAATTGAACAAATCAGGGGTCAGGGATACAAACAATTTCAAATCAAAGTGGGTTCAAACTGGGCTGAAGATATTGATCGAATACGCGCCACCGTCCCACTATTAAAAAGTGGAGAATTAGCTTTTGCCGATGCCAATACCGGATGGCGAGTGGACCACGCACTAAAAGTTTGCCGCGCGGTGCGCGACCTCGATGTCTATATAGAGCAGCCGTGTCTGACCTATGAGGAGTGTCAGCAGGTGCGTCGTCGAACTGATCTGCCGATGAAGCTTGATGAATGTATCGACTCATTACAGATGGCAGAGAGAGTAGTGAAAGATCACGGCGCGGAAGTAGTCTGCATCAAAATATCTAAGCAAGGCGGATTAACTAAAGCCAAGAAGATGAGGGATTATCTGGTCGAGCATCGGATTCCGATGGTGGTGGAAGATACCTGGGGCGGCGAAATTGTGACCGCTGCGCTGGCACATCTGGCCGCCTCCACGCCCGAGGAATTGCACGTAAACTCAACCGATTTACATAACTATGTAACAGGCACAACAGGCACACCGTCGCCAAAAACAGAGAACGGATGTTTGTTACCGTCGGACTTGTCCGGGCTCGGGATCGAACCTGATTTTGATAGTCTTGGTGTCCCGGTTGCGAGATATGTGGTTTAGGGTGAATTACCACGAATGACCGGCGGAGTGGCCGTTGAACACTTAGAAGATATGATAGTATTTCCAAACAAATTTAGAAATTTTACTTGAGTTATGACTAGTGGACAGTGTCTGTGCGGCAAGATCACCTGGGAATTTAGCGATAAACCCGAAGCCGCATATCACTGCCATTGTTCGATGTGCCGCAAGGCGCATGGCGCCGCATTTGGAACTTACTATCTCGTTAAAGCGGATAAGTTTAACTGGACCGTAACGCTCGATACTCTGGTCAAATATTGTTCTTCTCCAGAAACTGATCGGACCTTCTGTGGTGAGTGTGGATCGGTTGTGCCGAATACAGATAAGGAAAATAGAATTGTCTATGTACCGGCGGGTTCACACACAGATGGTCCTCCTGTAGAGGCGCATATTATGGTTGGTTCAAAAGCGCCCTGGTATGAAATCACTGATGATCTGGTGCAGTACAATATCTATCCACCCGGTGAGAACTTGCCTGTATATCCGAATAAGACCCTGTTGCCGGCCACGGAGGGTGTATTGCGCGGCAGCTGCCTTTGTGGCGCCGTTGAATTTGAGGTGGTGGAGCCGTTTAAGGTGATCCATAACTGTCACTGTTCACGCTGTAGACGTGCGCGCGCTGCGGCTTTCACCACCAATGGTTTCGTGTCTAGCAGCGGTGTTCAGTTTGTCAAAGGTATTGAGCATGTTTCCTTTTATAGATTACCTGAAGCAAAATATTTTACCCATGCTTTTTGTGATGTGTGCGGATCGGGAATGCCGCGTATCGACGAGCAAAGAAAAATTGCGGCAGTGCCATTGGGTGCTCTTGACGATGATCCTGGAAGTGGGCCGGTAGATCACCTTTTTACCGCGAACAAAGTGCACTGGTTTGAAATACATGGCGACTTGCCGGTGTTTGAAGGGATGCCTACCGGATGACGTGCCTGGTCACAGAATTTAAGATAGGTTAGTAGGCCCTGTAAGCCTGTCGTTAATGGGTAAATACAAACTGGATCTGTGTCTGTTTCAACTGGTTCGCCCATACATGGCTAATTTTGATCCTTCGCTCAATATGTGTCCTGGTGCACGATCGTAGCTCAGGATGGCGACAATACGCTCGGCCCCCTGCTCTACCCGGGTGACCCGGTGCAGCGTATGCTTTCCCTTGAATAGAAACAGAGTGCCGGGTTCAAGAGTTATCTGTCTTATGCCGTGCTCCAAGTCCGGATTGAGCATGCGATCTGCGATCGCACCGAGGTTCTCATCTTTTTCGTTACGCATTTCTGGAATGTATTGATATTGTCCACCACAGGTTGCGGCTTGCAGCATGATCGAAATAACGAACTCGGTGGTATCAAAATGCCATCCATTGGCGTCTC
This sequence comes from Gammaproteobacteria bacterium, assembly GCA_024644945.1. Taxonomy (GTDB): domain Bacteria; phylum Pseudomonadota; class Gammaproteobacteria; order Arenicellales; family Poriferihabitantaceae; genus VYFG01. The sequence continues at coordinate 22,016 of JAHEGU010000036.1, forward strand.
CCGGTTCGTAAGTCAGTATGTTAATGCAGCCCAGTGCGTCACAGACTGGATACAGAGACTCGATTCCGAGGACCGATGCTACAAATTCAATGAACTGCTGATCCCGATAGATTTGCTGCAATGAATTGTTAAATGGAATGCAATCGCCGGCGATAAACCGGTGCGAAGCCGGTAGCTTCAGCCTGCGTGGATGATCGTCGAGCAATCTCAGGTCATCCTCCTCGCTCAAATCGTCAGAATAAGGGCAAAACATCCCCGTCATCCTGTGGCTTAAAGGCTTACGCTGGCGAGCGTCGCAAACCAAACTTTTAGTCGCTTCGGCGGGAATAAATCCATCAAGAGCCAGTGCTCCAGTTGCTGACAGGTTCGTCTGACAGGCTTCAATCAGCGCTTTGCCCTGAATCGAATCCAGATCGTGCAAGGGATAGCGTCCCAAATCGACGCGTCCGCAAAGGGAGTGAGGTATCGTCATTCTCAGTACAAATAATAGGCGGAGATATGTGCCAATATAAAACCATTCACGCACTGCTCACGGCAATCTCACAGCGCGACTATTAACCTGAATTATGGAACTAACCAAACAGGACATCCAGCGGCTCGATAAGCTCAACCGAATCAATCTGATAAACTCCGTTACCGGTATTAAACCAGCAAATTTGATCGGCACCCTCTCGCGATCTGGAATTCCAAATCTAGCGATCTTTAGCTCGGTCGTGCATATTGGCAGTAATCCCGCCCTGATAGGATTTTTTTTGCGACCGAAAAACGAGGTGGCGCGCCATACATGGGAAAATATCGAGGAGACAGGATGCTATACCATCAATCATGTGCATCGCGAGTTTGCCGAGAATGCACATTTCACATCCGCCAAGTTTGATAGTGGGGTATCTGAATTCGAACAGTGTCATCTTACTGAACAGTATATTGATAAATTTGAGGCGCCGTTCGTCGAAGAGAGCGATATAAAAATTGGCCTGCAATTCAAGGTTGCAATTCCGATCGAGTTAAATGACACCACGCTGGTCATTGGCGAGGTGCAGCGTCTTATTGTGCCGGATCAAGCATTAGATGATGGATGGCAATGTGACCTCGCATCAGTAGAGGGTATGGGCATTTCCGGTCTGAATGGATACTATGGATTAACGAAGGTCGCAAACTATCCATACGCACGACCGGGCGAATTACCTGATTTTGAATTTAAGCCAACCAAACGAAGCAATGTCAATTCGACAGATGTTTCGAATAATAGATAACAATATTGTTAGCCTCAAACGCTGCTAGCGCACAAGATAATCAAATATTACAAAAAGTTAATTTTCTACAGTCAGTTTGTCGCAACAGTCTAAAGCCTGAGCTGGACAAGTATAAAAGCCTTGCACTATCATCTATTACGATAATTAACGGGATTCCGCTCTCGGCGTAGGGCAAAAAACGCCCTTGGGCTAGCCAGGAATTCCGACTGTTTCAACACCTAATCCAAGAGGAAACTCCTAAAATGAAAAAAACACTCAGCTTACTGGGTTGCGTCGCGGGCGCGTCGCTGCTGCTGTCTCAGGCAGCCCTGGCTCAGGATTGCGATACCATTACCCTGGGCTCGGCAATCTCTCTCACAGGTAAATACGCCACCAATGGTGTCCATGCAAAGAACGGATACGAATTCGCGATTCAAAAGATCAAGGATAATGGCGGCGTCAAAGTAGGCGACAAGTGCTACAACTTTGAAGTGATCTACTACGACGACGAGTCCAAGGGCGACCGGGGCGCGACTCTGGCCGAACGTTTGATCGATCAGGATAAGGTGCAGTATATGCTTGGCCCGTATTCCTCCGGCATGACCAAGGCAATTGCGCCAGTCACCGAGAAATACCAGATTCCGATGGTAGAAGCAGAAGGCGCTTCCAGGTCCCTATTTAATAAAGGCTATAAGTACCTGTTTGCGGTTCTTTCTACCTCTGAGCAATACCTGGCATCAGCGGTCACCCTGGCTGCGGAAAAAGCCCAGGAAGCGGGTAAAGATACATCGTCGGTGAAGGTGGCGGTGGCTGTCGAGAACGATCCGTTTTCGCTGGATATCCGCGCCGGCGTACTTGACGATGCGGCTAAATACAATATGGAAATTGTTATTGATGAACAGTTGCCGCGTGACCTCTCTGACATGAGTGCGATCTTGACCAAGGTCAAGCTGCTGAAACCGGATCTGTTGATCGTCAGTGGGCATTCCAAAGGCGCAGCAACCGCGGTACGTCAGATTGGTGAGCAGAAGATCTCAACACCTATGATTGCGATCACTCACTGTGAAGCGGCGGACGTTACCGGTAACTTTGGGGCCGCTGCGAATGACTTTCTGTGCTCAACCCAATGGGCGGAAACTCTGACTTATGAAGACCCAATATTTGGCACTGCGGCAAACTACGAAAAAGAATTCAAGGCTGCTTACCCTGAGTATGCGGAGAAGAAGGTGCCGTACCAGACCGCACAGGCTTCGGCGGCGGTATATGTATATAAAGATTCGTTTGAACGCGCTGGAACTCTGGACAAGGAAGCGGTGCGTGATGCTATCGCGGCCACTGATCTGCAGACTTTCTATGGCGGCATAAAGTTTTCCGAAGCAGGAAACAATATCGCCAAGCCGATGGTATTACGTCAGATTCAGAACGGCGAATACAATGTGGTGGCGCCTTCTGCTTTCGCGTCTCACCCGCTGAATTATCCGCGAACACCGCAATAATATATTTCGGTTAACAGGGCGCTTTCAACGGCGCCCTGTTCATTTTCGCTCCACGCCAAGGCGACTTCTCCATGGATCAGATCCTCGGAAACATTTCTCTACTTTTTGAATTTCCCGTCGTAAACCTGAAGATTGTTATCGATGGCGTGATGATTGGCGCCCTGTTTGCGCTGGCAGCCTATGGTCTAGCCCTGGTATGGGGAGTGATGAACGTCAAAAATCTGGCCCAGGGCGACTTCGTTATTGCGGGCGGGTACGTGGCCTGGTATTTCTCCAGACATGGTATGCCACCGCTGTTTGGCGTCCCGTTGGCATTTGTGGTGATGTGGGTGATTGGGTGGGTGGTCTACAAACTGGTGATTTCGCGGGTCATCGAACGAGACCTGTTCACCTCGCTATTGGCGACTTTCGGTCTTGCGATCATGATGGCTCAGATCATGAATCTGATGTTTGGATCCGACACCCAAAGTATTCAGCTCAAGTATGACACGCTGTACTTTTTCGACGGATTTGTCGATGTCCCAATTGCCAAGCTGATTGGCGTTACTCTTGCTTCTGCGCTGGCGATTGGCGTCATTCTGTTTATGAAGAAAAGTCGTATGGGCCAGGCCATCAGGGCAACGGCGCAGGATGCACGTGCAGCGCGCATACTCGGTATTGATACGGAGAAAGTGTATGCATTTACTTTCTCGTTGAACGCCGCTATTTGCGGCGCAGCAGGTGCGATTATCGTCATGGTATGGGTTATCCAGCCTTTCTATGGCATCAGTTATTCTATCCGAGCCTTCGTCATCGTCACCGCGGCGGGTCTGGGCAACCTACCGGGCGTGATCGCCGCAGGTCTGGGGATAGGCGCCGCCGAACAATACGGTGCGCATATCTTTGGGATCGGTTATCAGCAGGCAATTGCGGTATTGCTGCTCCTGCTCGTACTGCTTTACCGGTTGATTCAGCAGCGCCGTGTGCGCCAGAGTCTGAGTTAATGGAGCGCTAACGGAGAGATGATGAAAAAATCGATTTTCTATGCACTGCTGCTTGCGATCACCCTGGTTGCACCCTTCGTATTTCCCGATTTCCGCACTCAATTGGCTACGCTGTGGTTGATGATCGTGGTCGCGATGACCTGGGATATGACCGGTGGCCAGATGGGGTACAACTCGCTTGGCAATATCTTCTTCTACGGCACCGGTATGTACGTTGCGGCATTGATCTCAATCGGTTTGGTCCATGATGTAGGTTTTTACAACAATGCCGCCCGTTCGGAGCTGATGACTTTTACTGATGCCCAGTATTTTACCGGTGCAATCGTCGGAATAATCGGCGCTGGCCTGTTCTGCGCGATCACGGCGGTTGTGATTGGGTACCTGACATTTGGTTTGAGAGGCCCGTACTTTGCAATCGGTACGTTGGGTGTAGCAATTGCAGCGGGTGAGCTGGTGGCCAATTGGGACTGGGTCGGTGGAGGGCAGGGCATCGCATTGCCGGTTTATCCAGGCAACCTGGATGTTGGTAAGTTGTTTTTCTATTTTCTATTCGCGGGCACCGGGGTCGCGCTCTTTATCTTTTTGAAGTGGCTTTACACTACGCGGTTCGGGGCCGCTATTAACGCGATCAGAGACGACGAAGAAAAGGCTGAGGCCATGGGTATTCATACCCTGCGGTACAAGCTGACGACATGGGCAATGGCGGCATTTTTTGTCGGTGTCGTGGGGGGGATTTCGGCATTTCAGTTGATCCACTTCGAGCCTCTCGAGACCGCCTATCAAACTATCAATCTCGGTATCTTCATGGTGGTATGTGTGCTCCTGGGCGGCAAAGGTACTCTTTGGGGCCCAATTATTGGCGCCATATTATTCCACGTGATTAAAGAGGTGACCTGGAACTATTTACTTGGCTGGCAGTGGGTCGCACTGGGAGCGCTGATCGTGATCACGGTAGTGTATTTCCAGGATGGCGTCATGGGATGGCTAATGCATAAGAAGCCTGAGTGGTTCGGCATCCGGGTCGAACGAAAGGAGGCGCCGCAATGAGCAGTATTATAGACATCAAGGGGGTCTCCAAGTCTTTTGGTGGGGTACTGGCTAATACCGATGTTTCAATGCAGGTGGAAACAGGAGGAATCACTGGCTTGATCGGACCCAACGGCTCAGGTAAGACAACCTTGTTCAATTCAATTGTCGGTTATCACCCTATAGATTCGGGGTCCATACGTTTTGAGGGGAAAGAAATTTCAAAGTTGCCAGTGCAGAGTATCGCCAGGCTCGGATTGCTCCGCACTTTTCAGCAGACCAGAATTTACGGCGCAATGAACGGCGTGGAAAACATGTTGATCTCGCTGCCGCATCGCAAGATGCGCTTTTTCGACTCGTTCGGACGTAATAGCAAGAAGGATTATGAGAGAGCGGATATGCTGCTCGATTTTGTCGGCCTATACGAAAAACGCTATCTGCAGTCGGGTTCGTTATCATTTGGTCAGCAAAAGCTGCTCGAGTTTGCAATGGCTCTGATGAACGAACCCACCGTCCTGTTGCTGGATGAGCCAACGGCTGGAATTAATCCGACCCTGATTAACGGCTTGATCGACCGGCTTAAAAAAGCCAATACGGAATTTGGGATTACGCTATTTATCATTGAACACAACATGCGGGTTATTATGAATATGGCGGATACGATTTATTGCCTGGCCCACGGCAAGCTGCTCGCGCAGGGAACCCCTGAAGAAATTCAGGGTGATCAGCGAGTAGTGGACGCATATCTCGGAGCACATTGATGCGGGGAAAAAACACTCTTGAGGCGCTACCACGTGACTGAGGAAAAAGTCCGCGGATATGGTGCCGGCGGCGTGGATGCCGTGATATCGGTCGAAGAGGTTGAGCGACAGGCTGCTGCAATCGCAGAAGAAATTCCGATTGAGAAGCTTGACCAACTTGCTGGCAATGCCCCCTTTGTGAGCATACAAGACCTGCATGCAGGGTATGGCAAAATGGAGATTTTACACGGCTTCAATCTGAGGGTAGGGCATAAACAATCATTGTGCCTGATTGGCCCCAATGGCGCTGGTAAATCAACAATTCTGCATGCGATTTTTGGACTTAACAATATCTTCTCCGGCAGCATCACCATCGGCGATGGTGATGACAAGCTTGACGTCACCAGTCTGTCGCCGAATGAAAAGTTGGGTCGTGCCGGGGTGGCCTACATCCTTCAGGATAAATCCATCTTTCCCGGGATGACGGTGGAGGAAAATCTGTGGATGGGTGGATTCCTCAAGGATCAGCCAGCACAGGCCAAGCAGGCCGCCGAGATGGTATTCGATAAGTATTCTCGTCTGGCGGCGCGGCGCAAACACCTGGCCAAGGTGCTATCAGGGGGAGAGCGTCGTCTGCTTGAGATATCCAGGGCACTGGTCATGAATCCTGAGATACTGCTAGTCGATGAACCCTCCATCGGCCTGGAGCCTCGCTTCATAGATATGGTGTTTGAGATTCTTGATGATCTGCAGAACAAGGAAGGTAAAACAATCATTATGGTAGAACAGAACGCTAAGAAAGGACTTGAGTTCGCTGATATAGGTTATGTGCTGGTATCCGGAGAACTGGCGATCGCCGGAACTGGAGACGAACTGTTGGCAAATCCAAAAGTAGGAGAGCTGTTCCTGGGTGGTTAACCCCACAACAGCAATATGAGTATTCCCGCGCATACGAACAAGATCCCCACTAGCTCTGCTGGACTCACTTTCTCCCGAAAAAACACCGTGGTCGCGATGAAGGTGAATAACAACTCTATCTGGCCCAGCGCTCGCACATAACTCGCATTCTGCATTGTGAAAGCGGTGAACCAACATATCGATGCAAAGGCACCCATCACGCCTGCGGCTCCGGCCCATCGCCAATTCGTCAATACTCGACCAAACTCGCCTGGTTCGCGTATTAACAGGTAACCACCCATAGTTATGTTTTGTATCACCAGGCTGATACAAAGTGTGAAGGCAGCAGATAACGTGAAGCTGTGATGTTCAAGGGACAGTGACGCGCCTCTGAAGAACACCACCGATCCGCCAAGCCATGCAGCGCAAATCAGACCAACCAGGGTAGGCTTGCGAAACAGCCCGGCAAGCAACGCGCCAATAGAAAGCTTGCTCTGGTTCAAAGAGAGCGCAAAAACACCCAGTGTAGAAACCACAACCGCGACAATAGCAGGGAAATTCAGTAGGTCTTGCAGAATTAATGCGCCAAGTATGGCCACCATTACTACTTCGAGCTTAGAAAACGTTGTGCCAACGGCAAAGCTCTGAAAAGAAAACATCCACAACAGAAAAACTGTGAACATGATCTGACAAATTCCTCCCAGAAAACAGTAGATCAGAAACTTTGTATTGGTGGGTGGCAGCTCTTGACCCGTAAAGTAGGTGATTACCCAAAGATAAAGGGCAGCTACCGGCAATGCGTAGAGAAACCTGGAGTAACCTGCACCAACAGTTGAAAGCCGGCCTTGCAGGTGTTTTTGAAGGGCCGAGCGCATGTTTTGCAAGAACGCGGCAGCGATAGTGATGGGGATCCAGTATTCAAGCATGTCGCGTATTATAGTGATCGACTGTTATCACGGGTACATTCAGCGATAATTCATGCTGGCAGGCTAATCTTGTATTCAAATAAACTTCGATCAATGAGATGAAAGCAGTACTGATTTCCATGTTGATTCTGTGGACAGACATCGCCCTGGCTAATCCTGCTGGCGTAATTCCGTATGCCTGTGTGTCGGGAGAGCCTTACGTGTTACTTGCTTTTGATCCGATCAGTGACCGAGTGGGTTACGCTGCGTTCGGTGGCGGACCACAGGGGAATGAAACCATTCCTGAAACTGCTGCGAGAGAGTTCCACGAGGAAACGCGCTGCGTTTTCGACATACCCACTGCGAGTGAGCTGGAGGTAATGACGCCGAGTGAAGTGGGTGGATTTTATTCTTACGTTGTGCAAGTCCCATTCATATCTCATTTAGAGATTCCTAAGCATCCTTGCGAAGCCAGAATCGAGCGATTTGACTGGCAGTGGATTCGCTTGCGGGACCTGATCGAGGGCCTGAATTCTGGTGAAGCACGTCCAAAGGTGTTGGTGTCCCTGATGCATAAGTACATTACGCTGTGGGAAGGTGGTGCGGAAACGCTTAGGGTGGCGATCCAAGAAGGGCTGCTAAAGCTGGACGACATTTGTCACTGAAACAATGAAAATTCGACCATATTCTGATCAAGACCAACAAGCGGTTATTGAGTTGTGGCGAAGTTGCGACCTGGTGAAACCTTGGAATGATCCGTTAAAGGATATTGCACGCAAGCTGTCCATAGATCCGCATCGTTTCCTGGTTGGAGAGCAAGATGATCAAATCGTTGCCTCCATAATGATTGGATTTGACGGTCATCGTGGTTGGATCAACTACCTTGCTGTTTTACCGACTCACCGGAGGCGGGGGTACGGAGGACGCCTCATGGCTCTAGCGGAGTCGATGTTAGAAAAAGACGGCTGCCCCAAATTAAATCTGCAAATCAGAACCTGCAACCGGGATGTGGTCGACTTCTATCGTTCTGTCGGCTACCTGGAAGACCAGGTTGTAAGCCTTGGTAAGAGACTGATAACAGATGAATAAATGACAAGGCGCTTGCTGCTGCAGCCGATTAACTGAGAATATCAGTGACCGCCTGGTCACGGAATTGTTGGAAGCCAGGGTTGTTTCCGGGAGAGGCTGCGCAGTGCCCTCACGGAGAAGAATAAATCCTCAGCTCAGCATCTCGAATTTTATCTACCTCGATAGCGTTATCTTGTGGAGGGAAATATAGGTCATCACTGCACGGAATAACTATAGTGCGCGCCTTGATTGCCCCTAGTGCCTTTTCAAAATTTCCTCCGTAGAGAGTGCTGTCACTGATATTGGCGTTCTGCCAGGTCCAGAGCATAGCTAACAGATGATTGGCATCCCACTGAAGATGATCGTTCTCCCAGTCCAGCAATAACTCTTCGTATGAATTGAAACCCAGCTGACGATACAGGCCTTCGCGATAAAAGGTCTGGGAATACGCCCAGCCCGCAAATACCCGAGCGAAAGCTTTGAGGCCTTTTTGTGGTGGAGTCGTGTAACATCCGTTTTCGTAATCCTGATCCGCCTGGAGGGCTGCTTTGACTCCTTCTAGAAACACAATAATTGTGGCGCGACGTTCTGGATGAGCCACAAAACGGAATGATCGCCTCCACCTTGTGAGGATACTGAGCCGCCCACTGAAAGGGCTGGCAGCCAGCCATCGACCAACCGGTCACCAACTTAATCTGTCTAACCCCAAGTGCTTCACTCAACAGTTTGTGCTGACACTCTACATTGTCATAAAGTGTTGTCCGCGGGAAATTTGGACCGGCAATCGCTGCATCCGCGTTGTTGGGTGAAGTAGAGAATCCATTGCCGAATAAATTAATAGATACAATAGAGAATTGCTCCGGGCTGAGCGCTCGGTGGCTGCCGATAAAGCCCTGATTGCGGACATGAGTACCGGTGTAGAAGGTTGGAAGTAGTATTACATTGTCCGCGTCCGAGTTCAGTTTACCCCAGGTCTTGTAGGCCAGTTTCGCGTTACCGAGAACCTGTCCTGATTTTAGGTCCACGTCACCAAGCGAAAATAAATTATAGTCGTCAGGGGACGCACTCAAAATCAATTACATATACAAGTCGCAGAGATGGAGTCGTAA
>JAHEGU010000141.1 GCA_024644945.1 Gammaproteobacteria bacterium
GATTGATATCCTTGGAATGGCCGGTGATGCGGGCATTGAGTTTGACCGGTCCTTCGTCGGGTAGCGTTTGTGAAAATGGTTTTCCCAGTGCTGCCAGACTGGTGGCGGAGAGATCCATTTTAATATCGATACCATCCATGGTGTCCAGCTTACCGACCACACCCGTGGTGTGCAGCGATATTTCCTTGCCTTTGGTCAGGCGCAGATCCAGGTCTTTCAGCCGCGGATGCCCATCGGCATGACTCAGTAGGGTATTCACTTTCAGGCCGCCCAGATCAGGGATCTTGGTACCAGCGATATCGGACAGCGCTGCCGTCGATTTCGCGCTCAGGGTGGTCTTTATTTCAAGAGTGCCAAGTGCCGGCGCGCCCAGCAGGTCGTCAAGGGCAAGGTTGCCTTTAGCGTCGAGGTATACGGATTTTTCATCACCGGCACGCAGGTGCATTTTCTTGATGGACAACTGTTTGCTGGAGCCGCTGATCAGAGCGGTCAGACTGACAGGACCGGCAAGCGGTACATCGCCTGAGAAGTGGCGGATCGCAGAGGTATCCAGGGCCTTGAACTTCACCTCTGCCTGGATATTCTGCAAAGGTTCATCGGCTTGGCTGATGCGAGCACCGCCGTCCAGGTTAACTGCAAGTCCTTTTGGGCCGGTGACCGCTGCAGTCAGGTCGCTGATAATATAATCAGCATCCTTGCTACGCACCAGCGCGGAAACTTTTACTGAATCAAGCGGTGGAATCTCCTTCGGTAGCAACCACTTTAAGATGGCAGGATCGGTCACATTCAGCGAACCCTGCAGCTCCAGGCCTCGAAGGTTCAAAGAATCTTTAATGTTCCCGGTAGCGGCGAGTGACAGCTTTTCACCCGAGAGCGTCAGGTCAATATCAGAAACAGATGGCGCATTGACATGACCCTCCAGCCTGGCCGTAATCGATAATGCACCCAGTGGCGGTGGATCCAGTTGAAAAAGGGCGAGTATTTTCTCCACAGCAGGCGCCTTGCCCTCAATCGCCAGGTCAAGGCCGGAACCTTCATGAGGGTTACCGACAACGCCATCAACTGACAGGGATGACCTCGGTAACTTCAGATCAACGCTCAGCGGGTAGGGGGTATCGCTATCCAGAAGTCGCTGTAAATCGCCGAATGTGCCTGCCAGGGTAAAATCGGTATCGCTGATCTGGCCGGTGGCTTCCAGTTCAAGCGGTTTGCCAGCGCTGATTGCCTTGATGCCAAAGTTGATGAGTTTGAACTCAACAGGTTCGGGATCACTATGTCTTTTATAGCGGACCCGGATATTGTCAAGTGCGATGCCGTGGATGATGGGGGTGATGAATAAATCAGAAGGTTCGGATTCGCTTGTCGTCGGTTCGTCCCCGGTGTCGGTTGATTCCTCAAGATAAACATCGGCATTGCTCACACGGAAGTAGCGTACAACCAGAAACTGGGACAGCAGCGGGCGCAGTTCGATTTTGGTCTGTAAATCACCAATAGTCAGATCGGAGTCGCCGCTGGCGGATACGAGGCGAAGTTCACTGACCGAGATCGCTGGTTGAGATGAAAGCTCCAGGTGGAATGGACCGCCAATGGTAAGCGTATGATCGCTGAACCGCTTAACTGTGTCGATCAACAGTCCGCGGTAATCTTCATCTTCATACGTCAGCAGAACGTAGCCAAGCGACACTGCCGCAAGCACAATCACCGCGGCGACCCCGGCAAACAGCACCAGGGTAGAACGCCAAAGCCAGTGACCTGTCGCGTTACTCTGTGTCATTTCCGGCATGCCAGGGGTTAATCCGTACCACTTCGAATCTTATTTCTGCTCACCGGACGGCTCAATATCAATGGCCTGTCCTTTATAGAAAAGACAAGCCGTAAAATTTAATTAGCTGTTTGTACCGATACAAAAAGTAAAATTATCGTTGCTAACATTATAGACGATTATAGGGCCTCGATGCCCCACAGGAGGCGCTCCAGCACCAGCATGCGGTCCACGGCTTTCTTCGGCGAATTCCCCAATAACAGTTCGGCCATTGCCATCTGTCCCAGGCACCAGATATATCCATTAGGCCTCTATTGAGCGATATCGCAGGATAAATCTTGAAAATTAACTGTTTATTGATAGCGGGAATTTGATCAGAATCAAAAAAGCTGCAATCAATTGCCGTGATATAGTGACCGTCGGCGTTGGTCGATGTATTTTCTTGTCAGAGAATAACCCCGGAAAAAGGTAACCGGAGCTTGTGATTATGGAAGATTGCATTTTCATCCAGGCCAGTCACAATGGCTCTCTGTGTTATGCTGGAAACGGGCGTTTACAAGTAACCCGATCAAGGTTGGTCAAACAAGATGCTTCAAGAAATTCGCTCCGTCAGGCGCAAAACGGTCATGAAATCGGGACGTTTTCTGGTCCAGACACTGGCTGATTTTATCGGACGCCAGTCCCTGATTGGTGATCAACCCGTTTTTGACCGCTCGGTTTTTCCGTGGATTGAAGAATTGGAAAACAACTGGCAGAAGATCCAAGCCGAGTTAAATGAGGTACTTAACAGCCGCCACAGCCTGCCCAGCTTTCACGAGGTTTCTCCGTATCAAAAGCGGATATCCAAAGGCGACAACTGGAAGACATTCGTATTCTATGTATTCGGCGACCGGTTTGAGCCAAACTGCCATCGTTGCCCGCAAACAGCCCGACTGCTAGAGCAGGTGCCAAGCCTGCGCAACGCCGGGTTTTCAATACTGGCGCCGCACTACCACATCCCTCCGCATCGGGGGCCAACCAACGGCATTGTGCGTATTCACCTCGCCTTGAAAATCCCCCGGGACAGCCAGGACTGCTGGCTTCGGGTCGACGATCGCATTCTGCACTGGAAAGAGGGCGAATGTATTGTATTCGATGACTTCTATGAACACGAGGTGCAAAATAATACCGGTGAAGAGCGGGCTGTGTTGTTCTTCGATGTCGATCGACCGATGCGGTTGCCGGGACGGCTGCTAACCCAATTGCTGATCAACGTTTTCAAGTACAGTGCCTATGTCAAGGATCCCATGAAAAATCTGCACTTTCTCCATCGAAGGACCGCTGAATAGCCGGCTGTCGTTCCTGATCAACCGGGTTTTTTTCATAAATGCCTCCAATAAGTTAGTGAGCATGCATGATAACGACTTGGGTTGCCACCAAGTCGTT
>JAHEGU010000037.1 GCA_024644945.1 Gammaproteobacteria bacterium
CGTTACTCACCCGTCCGCCACTCGCCACCAAGAAAGCAAGCTTTCTCGTGCTGCCGTTCGACTTGCATGTGTTAAGCATACCGCCAGCGTTCAATCTGAGCCAGAATCAAACTCTCCAGTTAAGTTTTGCGTCCCGAAGGACAATTGCTTTGGAATATCAACGCGTTAGACGCATCTCAATTCACATTCTGGATGAGAGACTTTCAAAGATATTGAAGCGCTCACACAATCTGTTTGATTAGTTGTAAAAGATCAAGGAAGACGGCGGTCGCCGGCTTCCGGGAGCGCGAATTATACGCATTAAAGGAGACCCGTCAACAACAAAATGAAAAATATCGACGAAATTCCAAAGTTAAATTCTAAACTATTTTAACCCATTGTTTTAGAACGATTTTTTACTGACCGCTCTGTTCAGTCCAGAGTCTGAATTTGATCCCAAATAAGCCTTATTTTGCTGCGCTGCAGCATAGATGAAGCATTCGTCTATTGATACCACTTCCGCTGTCATCTATCAAAATGCGGCCTGAACAATAGAATTATCTCGCGCTAACCGCTCACAACACCGTGATCTGCGCCCATTTTCTCTTACCCACCTGCACGACTATTTGGGCCCCCCGCTCAATTCTGAGCTTGGGGTCGTCTACTTTCTCTCCACCAATTTTTACCGCTCCCTGCTTGATCATTCTGATCGCTTCGGAGGTAGAAGAAACCAGCTCCGCGAGTTTCAGCATGTTGGCTACTGGCAATCCTTCGGGCCCAGCCTCCAGCTTTTTTTCGGGTATATCTTCGGGTGCGACGCCTTTACGAAAACGATCGATAAAAACCTGCCTGGCGCGCACCGCATCAGATTGACTATGAAATCTTTCGGTAATCTCCATAGCAAGCTCAAACTTGGCATCTCGTGGATTCATGCCTTCGTCGACTGATTGCTTCAGGTTTTTCAGTTGCACATTGGTCTTAAAACTAAGCAGGTCGAAGTATTTCCACATCAACACATCCGATATCGACATAATTTTCCCCAACATCTCACTCGGATCTTCGGTAATACCAACATAGTTATCCAGAGACTTCGACATCTTATTCACGCCGTCTAGACCCTCGAGTAACGGCACGGTCATCACTACCTGAGACTCCTGTCCTACCTGCTTTTGCAGCTCTCGACCAACCAAAAGATTAAACTTCTGGTCGGTGCCGCCGAGTTCAACATCCGCCTCCAATGCTATTGAATCGTAGCCCTGAGCGAGCGGATAAAGGAATTCGTGTACCGAAATAGATTGGTTATTGGCGAACCGTTTCTTGAAATCATCGCGCTCCAGCATGCGCGCAACGGTATAACGGGAAGCCAGGGTTATCATTCCAGACGCGCCAAGCTCATTCATCCACTCAGAGTTGAATCTGATCTGTGTCAGTTCCGGATCGAGAATTTTGAACACCTGTTTCTTATAAGTCTCAGCATTTTCCTCGATCTGCTCGCGGCTGAGCGATGGTCTGGTGGCATTTTTACCGCTCGGATCGCCAATCAGGCCAGTAAAGTCGCCAATTAGGAACACTACCTGGTGCCCGAACTGCTGAAATTGACGCATCTTGTTAAGCAGGACCGTATGGCCCAAATGCAGATCTGGTGCGGTGGGATCGAATCCTGCCTTGACTGTTAGGGGTTTTCCTTTCTCAAGTTTCGATTTCAGCTCTGATTCAAGCAGAATCTCCTCGACACCCCGGCCCAGCTCTTCCAGAATCGATTTCAGTTCACTCATTAGATAAATACAAAATTACTCGAATGTTGAGATTGAAAAGCCCCAAAAAAGGGGTGGTTATAAACTCTTTGACCTGACACAAACTAATAGGTAAAGTACGGACCCATCAAAGTTGTCTAGTTCGAGGACTTTAGTCGTGTCCTCTGATAACCGCTTGTTTTAGTTATCTAGAGTGTATTCGGTTAAGGGCCGCAGCGTATGCTGCCGGGCAACTAATTTCCGTCAATTTCAATCGAAACCGCAGTAATGACGCCGAAAATGCGATCAACGCTAAAGCTCGATCTTAAAGACCTTCCCCCAGAACCGTCAACGCCGCATATCGGCAGGATTGGTCTTGTGGTCGTGTCTGCCATTGCAATAGTTTCCACTGTAGTCTCGTTAGATAATCCATCGGCGGCTACAGCTAGTCTGATCGAAACAGAAAGAGTACACACCGCTGACCTTATATTCGATGGAAGACACTCCGACTCATCCCAAGCTACGATGAGTCAACCGATCGAGGACCGAAATGCGGATGCGGATCATATCAGTCAAACTGGCAATTCCAAAACTGAACAAACCACACAGAAACCTTACCGAAAGAGAGAGATCAGGTTTGCAATGATGGCGCCGTCTTTGACTAGAGTGCATCCCGACCCCGTGGTCAGCATGATTGAAACTGACCCTAAGCTCGCACTTCGCGCTGACGATCGCATGCCGGCTTCCAAACCCGGGCGCACTCAGGTAGCAATGATGATGCCTCAGCAGTCGCAAACCATTAGCGATTCTAGTAAGCAGGATCACGGGATCGCATCAATATTAATCAACGACTCGACAGAGTATGAAAGCGCGCAAGAAACACAACAAGAACCGAAAGCGATTGCCTCCATCAATTCGAACGCAACCATCCCCGCTTACGATTCTTCGAACGACAACCTGACCTCTTCCACGACAACAGTTTCTGAGACCATCACCGCCGTTAACCAATTCGCCGAAAAGGATTGGCAAGTAGAGAAGGTAAAGAAACGGGACACTCTCTCGCAAATATTTAATAGGCTTGGTTTAAGTAGCAGCGACGCCTACAGTTTGGTCGAAGTTGAAGAGGCGGCACCTCTTAAACTGATTCGTCCCGGACAAAATATTGAAGTGGTAATCACTCCATCCAAAGAAGAAAAAGGTGAAGAGGTATTAGCAGCACTTCGTTACAAATTAGACAAGTTCTCCTCCCTGATTGTATTACGCACCGACCAGGGTTTTATGGCAGATATCGAGGTAAAGGAACCAACAATTGAACATCGACTGGCAAAGGCCACCATTGATCACAGCTTGCTGGGTGCAGCCAAGAACGCCGATATTCCTTATGACATCGTGTACAAACTCGCCTCCATTTTCGGCTGGCAGATCGATTTCGCCCGGAATATTCAGCCGGGAGATCAGATTGCCTTAATATACGAAGAGCTGATTCTTGACGATGAAGTTGTGGGACAAGGTCAGATAGTTGCCGCCGAACTGCTAACCGCCGATAAACAGTATCGAGCGATTCGTCATATTGACGAAGAAAATCGTGTGACCTATTACGCACCAGATGGGGACGGAATCCAGGGGTCTTTTCTGCGCTCCCCAATCAAGTTCGCAAGGGTTACTTCAAAATTCAGTAAGAAACGTTTTCACCCGATTCAGAAAAAATGGAAAGCGCATAAAGGTGTCGACTATGGCGCGCCAATGAAGACACCGATACTTGCTACCGGTGATGGGGTTGTCACACTTGCCGCCAGTAAAAAAGGATACGGCAAGACAGTAGTCATCAAACATGGACACAAGTACCAAACTTTATATGCCCATATGAATAGCTATGCTAAAGGGATTAAGTCTGGTTCTCGTGTAAAACAAGGAGATGTAATCGGCTATGTCGGAAGGACAGGCTGGACAACGGGTCCACACCTTCACTATGAATTCCGTTTAAACGGCATTCACCAAAATCCGCTCACCGTTGAATTGCCAAAGTCAGCGCCGATTGACACTAAATATCATAAAGCGTTTCAGAAGGAAGCCGAAGTTTGGGTTGCAGCTCTCGACAGAGCTAGTCGCATCCCACTTGCTCAGAACGATCAGTAACCTGTTTGTCGACTCGCGCGTCGGCCACTGCAGGTCGGTAATCCACTAAAAATCTCGTGCCTGAACCGACGACCGCAATCGGTATTATGTCTGGCACCAGTGTCGACGCAATTGACGGCGTTGTGCTCGATGTCACTGATCACAACCAACCACAGTTGATTGCGACTCACAGCGAGCCTTTCCCCGATGCATTGAGAAAAAATATTCTTCGTTTAACCTCCCCGGGTGAAAATGAAATTGAATTAGCGGGATGCGTTCATACAGAGTTGGGAGAGCATTATGCCAGCATCGCCAACACCCTGTCGGAGCTAGCGAATGAGGTAAGAGTTTCCGTTATCGGTTGCCACGGCCAGACCGTCCGACATCGGCCAGATGGGGCGTATCCATTTACCTTACAACTCGGTAACGGAGCCGTTATTGCACAACGAACTGGAATAGCTACGGTGACCGATTTTCGCAGCGCGGATATGGCTATGGGTGGTCAAGGCGCGCCGTTTGCCCCATTCTTTCATCGCACAGTTTTTTCTATGTCCGGCACCACTCGTGCCATTGTCAATCTAGGCGGCATTGCTAATGTAACGCTGCTGCCAGGCGACAATAATGCGCCCGTTATCGGGTTTGACACTGGTCCTGCAAACGCTCTGCTGGACGCCTGGATTCAGAAACACCAAGATGTGCAATTCGACAAAGATGGCTCATGGGGCAAATCCGGTCGGCTGAACCATAAACTGCTTGATCTTTTTCTGTCAGAACCATACTTCGCTCACCCGGCTCCAAAGAGTACCGGCAGGGAATTATTTAACCTAGATTGGGTAAACAGTAAGACGCAGCAGTTAGATATTTCACTTTCTCCTGTTGATGTGCAAAGGACACTTGGAGAGCTAACCGCCCGATCGATAGCGAATCAATTGCCTGCTGAAATCGATGAGGTATATCTTTGCGGCGGTGGCGCCGATAACGGCTGGCTAAGAACACTGATTGAAGAACAGCTTTGCGCGCCAGTTTCAACTACCGAGGCCCTTGGCTTTCCCCACCAGTGGATCGAGGCAGCTGCCTTCGCCTGGATGGCAGCGGCGACACTCAATAGAAAAGTCTGCACTCTCCCATCGGTAACAGGTGCCACACAAAGTACTATTGCCGGAGCCGTTTACTTCGCAAAATGAACAAAAACTGGAAATCTCTTTTAGCATCAGCCTACATGCTAACTCCTTTTTCCTTTTAAATTTATTAGCGGCCTAGCAATCACCGAGAACAGGGCCATGTGGGTGACAAGCTTGGCTGTAGCCCCTAAACTCGCCCTCTGAAAACAAATTCCAGACTACTTACAATGAGCAAAACAATCATAGAAACCGACCAGGCTCCCAGCGCAATTGGCACCTACTCGCAGGCCGTAAAAGTCGGCGATACGGTTTATATATCCGGGCAGGTACCCTTAGATCCAGCCACAATGGAGCCTGATGACGCAAGTTTTGAAGTCGCTGCAAAAAGAGTTTTCAATAACCTAAAAGCAATCGCAGAAGCAGCTGGTGGCAGTCTTGATGACGCAGTTAAACTCAATATTTCCATGACAGATCTCTCTAACTTCGCAACCGTAAATGAAATTATGGCCCAGTTCATCAATGAGCCATATCCCGCCCGTGCCGCAGTTGGCGTTGCATCGTTACCGAAAGACTTACCAGTGGAAATTGAAGCGATCCTGGTTCTAAACCAGGATTGAGCAAGGCCTGAAAACCGGAAAAGATTACTGTCCGCACATCCTCTCCAGGTTCTGAAAGGCGTCGGGCCACAGCTTGCGGCTAAGCTCCAACGTCTTGGCGTCGAGACACCTGCTGATCTGCTGTTTCATTTGCCATTTCGCTACCAGGATCGCACTAGAATTACACCTATCGGGCAACTCAGGCCTGGAGATGACGTGGTTGTTGTGGGTCAAATCGAATCTGCCGAAATTCGATTTGGCCGCCGCCGTAGCCTTTTAGCTCTGGTTTCAGACCGGACAGGAATTCTGACACTACGATTTTTTCATTTCAGCCAATCTCAGCAAAAAGCATTTAAAAATGGGCACTGGATCAGGTGCTACGGAGAGGTGCGACGCGGCCCAAACAGTTTTGAAATTGTCCATCCCGAGTATCGGATCACTGAGAGCGAACCTGAGGAATCTGTCGAAAAGTCGTTAACACCTGTTTACCCCGCTACAGAAGGCGTCGGACCTAACATTATTCGGCGCCTGGTTAATCAGGCGCTTAAACTGGCCTTGCCGGGTCTTGTTGAATTTATACCGCCCGATCTGCATAGCCGTTTTCAGTTAATGCCTATTCAGGAAGCGCTGATAACTGTGCATCAACCACCTCCAGATGCTGATACCGAGGCGTTGACCGCGGGTCGCCATCCTTCCCAGCAGAGACTTGCACTGGAGGAGATGATCGCCCATCACCTCGCGCTTTACCAACTAAAGCAACAACGAAGTTCTCAAGTAGGACCAGTACTGCGTTTAGGGAGTCCGTCCTGGAAAACCCTCGAGTCAAATTTAGGATTCGATCTCACCGGCGCACAGAGGCGTGTAATTCAGGAAATGTCAAAAGACCTCGCCGAGACACAACCCGCGCTTCGAATGATTCAGGGAGATGTTGGTTCCGGCAAGACGGTTGTCGCAGCCGCAGCAGCTTTGCAGGCAATTGATACGGGTTATCAGGTTGCACTCATGGCGCCAACTGAGCTCCTTGCTGAACAGCACCGCAAAAGTTTCGAACATTGGTTTGGTGCCCTCGATGTGGAAGTGCAGTGGTTAACTGGCAAAATGGCAGCAGCGACTAGACGACACGCGCTCGAAAACATTGCCAGTGGTCGGGCAAAAATGATCGTCGGCACGCACGCCTTGTTCCAGGAGCATGTAGAGTTTTGCAACCTTGGTTTAATAATTGTTGACGAACAACATCGATTTGGTGTCGATCAGCGACTCGCTCTTAGAAACAAAGGCAGCAACCAGGAACAGGTGCCCCATCAACTAATTATGAGCGCCACACCGATACCGCGATCGCTGGCCATGGTGTTTTATGCGGACCTTGATGTATCCAGTATTGACGAAATGCCACCTGGCCGCAAACAGGTCACTACCGTTGTTCTGCCAGACACCCGAAGAGGTGAAATCACAGAACGAATTCACAACGTATGTCGACAAGGTCAGCAAGTATACTGGGTCTGTCCATTAATCGAAGAATCTGACAAGCTGCAAGCCCAGGCTGCAACTGAAACCTGGCAAACTCTTCAGCAAGCATTGCCAGATCTACGAATCGAATTGGTACATGGTCGGATGAAACCCGCAGCTAAAGATCAGGTTATGCAACGGTTTCGTGACGGCCAATGCGATCTCCTTGTTGCCACCACGGTTATTGAAGTAGGCGTTGACGTACCCAATGCTAATCTGATGATTATTGAAAACGCCGAACGTCTAGGTCTGGCTCAATTGCACCAGCTTCGGGGGCGGGTTGGAAGAGGAGCAGACCAGGCCAACTGCGTTCTGTTGTATAAACCGCCCCTTGGTCGACTGGCTAAAGAGCGCTTGGCCCTGCTTCGGGACAGCAATGACGGATTTGAAATCGCACAGAAAGACCTCGAGCAAAGGGGCCCCGGTGAAATGCTGGGCACTCGACAAACCGGGCTGCAACAATTACGAATAGCTGACCTTGGCCGTGACATTGCTTTGTTTCCCTTGGTTGAAAAAATAGCGTTGCAGTTACGAGAATCCCATCCGCAGACCATCCAGCCCCTGATTGATCGCTGGATACATAATAACGATATTTACGCTAACGTCTAATCTTGAATTGATGTCTGCTTTTTCTGTGATAAGCCCCTACATTCGGTTGATGCGGATGGACCGCCCTATCGGAACATTTCTGCTTCTGTGGCCAACGCTTTGGGCATTATGGCTGGCCTCTGCGGGACGACCCGATCCGACTACGGTATTGATTTTTATTACGGGAACATTCGTAATGCGTGCCGCCGGATGTGTGATCAACGACTACGCTGACAGAAAATTTGATTCCCGCGTTGAGCGCACCCAGGCTCGACCACTGGCTACGGGAGAGTTATCACCGAGACAAGCATTACTGGTATTTTTTGTGCTCCTGATCCTAGCGTTTGTGCTGGTGCTGCAGCTTAACTTGGTAACCATTAAGCTATCAATTTTTGGCGCCATTATTGCCGCACTGTATCCCTTCACAAAAAGAGTGACTAACTTGCCCCAGCTGGTTCTTGGCGTCGCGTTCTCATGGGGGATACCGATGTCATACACCGCGCTCACCCATTCACTGCCCTGGGAGGCATGGATTCTGTTTGCCGCTAATTTCGCCTGGATCGTTGCTTACGATACCCAATACGCCATGGCCGATCGTGAAGACGATTTAAAAATAGGGGTCAAATCCACCGCTATTTTATTTGGACGATTTGATAATCTCATTGTTGGGTTATTACATCTAACCGCGCTTGTTATTCTGGCTTCACTCGGTTGGGCCAAACAGTTGGGCGTCCAGTTTTATCTAGGGTTGCTTGCTGCTGCGCTGTTCGCAGTGTACCAACAGTATTTGTGTCGCAACCGGGATAGCGCTCTCTGCTTTCAAGCATTCCTCAATAACAATTGGTTTGGCGCGATGGTATTTGTCGGCATAGTATTGGGACTACTTCCCTGAAACAGCAGGTATCAGGAAAGCTCTCGGATATCCACGAAACTACCGCTTGGGTATTCGAGTAATTGCGGCAGCGCTTCAACGATCTTGCGAGCAGCCTTAGCGGGTCCAGGCATAGCATCCGTGCCCCGGGCCTCACGCAGGCGATTGAATACAGGGAAATCGCCGGCGTCGATACTTTCCGGGTCGCTGATGAAGGCCTGCATTGCGGTATCCACTAGGCCTGGTGCCAGTGATACCAGATGAGAATCGGGGAATTCATGCGCATACAGCTGCCCGAGCATATTGAGGGCCGCTTTGGAAATTGAATACCCGGACCATCCTTTTCCGCCACTCACCGAAGCCCCTGAAGATACCAATACAATCTGATCGATCTTGATTCCTGAAGCTATCAGCCAGTCAAGGATTACCTTGTTTGCCCACACGTTACTTACCATAATCGACTCAAGGTCTTCTATGGGTGTGTTTTGCATCAGCCGCAGCTTTCCAAGAATTCCAGCATTCAAGAAAACGAGCCTCAAGTCCCGAACATCACTCAGTAAAGCATTCAGTTCACTTCCTATTTTGTCCAGATCTGACAGGTCGATCTTGGCGTCCCTTAACCTTCCATCCTTCAAAGGACAGCCTCTACGGCTCAACCCATATACTGACGCGCCTAGTTCGAGGTAAACCTCGCTCAACCCAAGGCCTAGACCACTACTGTTGCCGGTTACAAATATTTTATCCGTCATGTTATTTTAACTAATTGCGCGTTAGCCGGTATGGATGAATACACGCGGGATGCTTCCACACGGGGTGCTTCGAGCCATAAAGAAAGTTATTATCTCTAGATGTCTTTAAGTCAATTCATAAAGTTTTGCAATATCTGCGGCGACAGTATCACTATCGCCATACCGAACGGTGATAATCGTGAGCGGCACATGTGCAATAGCTGCGGGGAAGTTCAATATCAGAATCCCAAAATCGTCACTGGATGCATCCCGATTTGGCAAGACCGTATCTTATTGTGCCGTCGAGCCATTGAGCCGAGGAAAGGATTGTGGACCGTCCCAGCAGGTTTCATGGAAAATAAGGAAACACTGCAGGAAGGTGCAGTCCGCGAGACTATGGAAGAAGCCTGCGCCCCGGTGAACGATATTCAACTCTATGGCATTTACAACTTACCCCGCATCAGTCAGGTATACGTGATGTTTTTAGCCCAGCTTGAGCGCGAGGACGGGTATGATGTGGGTGAAGAAAGTCTAGAAGTCGGTCTGTTCTCTGAGCACGAGATTCCTTGGGAGCATATGGCCTTTCGAGTGATTGAAGCGGCGTTGAGACGTTACCTTGAAGAACGTAAACATCAACGATTTTCAATCGATCTTACCGATCTGCATTAGTGCATCTAATTAATTGCCTGGCTTTTATCCAAGGCCGTTCGTTTTGGTTCCACGTTTTATATCGGAAAATTCGATATGCGGACAAATAAAGGCGTCTAAGTTATTGATTCAGAATAGACGCAGCCAGAGTCGGTAGTAATTGCTAAGACACAGTTATACACAGTTGTCATATTATTGTCATACTGGAACTGAGTTAGCGCAATTATGTAGTGACAAGTTTCAATTAAGACGCCTATCTTTTTGTTTTTGTTGCGTATATTTTTTATTGTCTAATTTTTAATCAATTCGGCTTATCCGTCTCCGATTCCCCGACACATGCCAATTCGAAAAGTTTTATACACAAAGTTATCCACAGTTTCTGTGTGTAAACTTCTGCTCTGGTGACAACGGTTCGAAGAAAGGTGGTGCAGGTCGCTGTACCTGTGCCGTTACGGCGTCATTTTGACTACACCAGTGATACTGCGTTGGCACCCGGGACGCGTGTGCTGGTGCCTTTCGGGCGCCAGAATCTGGTTGGGGTGGTGGTATCGACAGCGCCTCAGTCTGGCAAGCACAAGCTCAAATCGATCGCCCGCGTTCTGGACCAGACACCGAGTCTGTCACCAACCCTGTTTTCACTGCTTGACTGGTCCAAGGTCTACTACCACCATCCCGTGGGAGAAGTGATGAGTACGGGCCTTCCAGTAGTCTTGCGCGCGCCCATCGACCTTACTCCGCCCAAGGGACACCAATACGTCAGAGCATACAGCGAAGGAAAGGTGGCGCCGGGTGAATTGCTGCAGAGGTCCCCCGTTCAGTCGAAACTGTATCAATTCTTGAACAATCGGGATTGGACCAGCACTGAGCAACTAGAGTCCAGATTTCCAGGCTGGCGACGGGCAGTCAAGGCACTGGAACAGAAATCCCTGATTGAGGTAGAACAATTTCACCGGGAGCCAGCGCCAGCGCAGATTAAGACGGCAGTGAAACTCAATCCTGAGCAACAAGATGCGGCAAATCATATTTGTCGGCATCTGGGAAAGTTTCATACATTGCTGCTGCAGGGAATCACGGGCAGCGGCAAGACTGAGGTATACCTGAAAGCTGCTAGAGAGTGTATTGATCGAGGCCAACAGGTACTCATTCTAGTCCCGGAAATTTCCTTGACTCCTCAGCTGGTTAAGCGCGTGCGCGACCAGCTTGGCGGTACGGTCTGCACCCTGCACTCCGGCATGACTGACCGGGCTCGTTTCAAAACCTGGTGGATGGCCAGACAAGGTTATGCCGATGCGGTGCTGGGTACTCGCTCCGCGGTGTTCACTCCATTGAATAATCCCGGCCTGATCGTAGTGGACGAAGAGCACGATATTTCATACAAACAGCAGGATGGATTTCGATACCACGCCAGAGACCTGGCGATAAAGCGGGCCAGTCTCGAGAAAATACCAGTGGTGCTGGGATCTGCAACGCCATCACTGGAAGCCTTGTATAACGTCAGATCCAATCGATTTAAGCTGCTTCGATTAAACCAGAGAATTGGGGCTGCCAGACTTCCAAGCATTATACCGGTCGACCTTAATGCGTATCCTGCGGTACACGGCCTGTCACAGCCGGTATTGCAGGCTATTAGGCAGCGCATCGACCAGTCAGAGCAAGTGATTGTCTATATAAACCGTCGCGGATATGCGCCCATGGTCCGTTGCTACCAGTGTCTCTGGGAAGCGGTGTGTGAACGGTGTGATGCGCGCCTGACGTATCATCATAAGTCGCGTCAATTTCGTTGCCACCATTGCGGCCATAAGCAACCTGGGGAAGAATCTTGCCCTAATTGTGATTCGCCTCTGCATTTCGCGGGAACCGGGACGCAACGTATCGAGCAGGCCCTGCTTGGCAAGTTCCCCCAGGCGAGATTATGTCGACTTGACCGAGACGAAGCCAATACCGCTAATAAACTTTATCGTCAACTCGACGCCATACGCAGTGGTGATGTCGACATTATCATAGGTACACAACTGATCACTAAGGGTCACGATTTCTCAGGAGTGTCTCTGGTATGTGTAATCAATGCGGACCAAGGCTTATTTAGTACAGATTTTCGCGCCCCTGAATTGATGTTCCAGCAATTACTTCAAGTATCGGGGCGTGCTGGACGCGCTGCCGCCAATGGCGAGGTACTGATCCAGACGGCGTATCCAGGCGATCCCATCATGCAAATGATTCAGAAACATGATTATGATGCTTTCTCGACTGCCTGTCTGACCGAACGAGAGCAGGCAGGCTATCCTCCCAGCGCATACTTTGCCTTGTATCGAGCAGAGTCTGTGAAGCAGAACGCGGCGCTCAATTTTCTCCGGCACTCGGAAAAAATGGGAAATAAGTTAGCCCATGATCTGGGCGTCGAGGGAGTAGAAATTCTCAGTGCTGTGCCGTCTCCAATGGAAAAGCTCGCCGGCAGATATCGTGCACAGCTGCTGGTGCGATGCCGCAACCGTGGCCCTCTGCATGCCTTGCTGGATCGATGGCTATCGGCATTGGAAGCGTCTTCGCAGTCGAATTCAGTGCGATGGTCATTAGACATCGATCCGATGGACATGTCCTGACGATGGCGAATGCACCCTTGATATAATTTGATCATGACAGACAAGCTTGTTTTAACTCAGCCAGATGACTGGCATATTCACGTTCGCAGTGGAAATGTAATGCATACGGTTATTAAGCCCACAGCCGAGTGTTTCGGCCGCGCGCTGATCATGCCAAATCTGGTACCGCCAGTTGCCGATGTGAAACAGGCAAAAGCCTATCGCGACAGTATTCTTCAAGCGCTGCCTCAAAGTAGTCTGTTCGATCCAGTAATGTCGCTCTACCTCACCGACAACACATCGTTAGATACAGTCAGGGCCGCTGCAGATTGTCCTCATGTATGTGGTTTTAAACTATATCCTGCAGGCGCTACCACCAACTCTGATTCTGGTGTCACCAGCGTAAGTCGGATAATGCCGGTACTTGAAGCCATGGCCGAACATAGCTTGGTATTGCAGGTGCACGGCGAAGTTACGGATCCACATGTCGATATTTTTGACCGGGAGTCCGAGTTTATTGACCAGGTGCTGCTACCACTTAGAACCGAAATCCCTGCGCTTAAGATTGTGTTTGAACATATCACCTCGCGCCAAGCGATAGATTTCGTCACAGAGCACGAAAATATCGGAGCTACGATCACGCCGCATCATTTAATGTACAGTCGTAATGACATCTTTGCTGGCGGCATTCGACCGCACTACTATTGCCTGCCAATTTTGAAACGACGTACACATATGCTCGCACTGCTGGATGCCGCAACGAGTGGAAGTCCAAAGTTCTTTCTCGGAACCGATAGTGCCCCCCATGTCCGGGGGAAAAAGGAGAGCAGCTGCGGCTGCGCTGGAATTTACAGCGCTCATACGGCAATTGAATTTTATGCGGAAGTGTTTGAGTCTATGGATGCGCTTGACAAGCTCGAGGCATTTGCAAGTTTCTACGGCGCCGATTTTTATGGAATGTCCAGAAACACCGGAAAAATTTCGCTGCAGAAAAGTTCCTGGGAAGTACCCCCGTTCTACCAGGTAGAGCCTGAAAATAAGAATGACGACCCCTGTTTATGGGAACTGGTACCGCTTCGGGCCGGGGAAACACTTCGTTGGAAATTTGTCGGATAGTCCCTGTTGAGTCAGGTCTAAACGCTCAAGTTGATTACATCAGTATGCCGCTACAATTGCTCCTCATCGATCACGATTTCAGCAGTGGACCGCAATTGATTCATGAATCGCTGATATGTTTCTACGCCATCTCTATTTATGAGCTGCTGCACTAACTGATCTCGAATACCTCCCGCGGCATCTCCGCCGGGCCCTTCTTGCACCCCTTTTAGAGCATAAATCACCGCATCGCCATTTGGCAGAACAACATCGCCATAGATTGGCATACCCTCATCCGGAAAATCATCTGCATACACTTTGTCTGCAAGAACTGCATACTCAGGTTCAATTTCAGCTCGTTGAGGGGCAAGACTTTGCGCAGCCCACTCGTTGGCAGCCAGCATTATGTCCCAGGATGTCTGATGAGTGAGTCCGTTAATTGCTTCGGCTGCGACTTTAGCCGCCTTCTCTTTGGATCGCTCCAGTTTAATATTTAATGTAATCTCATCCTTAACCTCTTCAAATGGTTTCGGGTGTGCCGCCTCATACTCGAGTTTCCGTATTGCGACTATGCGATCGAATCCAAGCTCAATAGCAGGACTATTCAATCCCTCATCTAACACGTCAGGGGTAAACGCTGCACGTCTAACCGCCGCTTCCGAGGCAATCCCTTCACCTTGATTCAATGTAAACCATTCACTGGTTTCCACCTCCAGACCGGTCTCATCTTGAGTAGGACCGAGACTTTCCGGTTGTTCAAAAATCAGATTCTGAAAAGGATCTACCAAATCAGCAAACAATGCCTCGGCTGAGGCCTTTCGCGCTTCTTCTTCGACCACTTCTAGCGCCTCATCGAATGTCTGTTGGCGTTCTTCGGTGAGTTCAGTGAGCTTGATAATGTGATATCCAAACTGCGTTTCTACTGGCCCGGTAATCTCGCCTTGCTGCATCGAGAACACCGCGTCTTCAAACGGTTGCACCATTTGGCCGGGGGTGACGATTCCTAGATCACCACCATTATTGGCAGACCCCGGATCGTCAGAATGCTCTCTGGCAAGCTCTGCAAAATCAGCGCCGGATTCGGCCTGATTAAATATACTTTGTGCATGGTTAAGGCGTTCTGCTTTCGCCGAATCATCCGACCCGGCATCGATGCTTATTAGTATGTGGCTGGCCTTCCTGACTTCAGGAGTTTTAAACCTCCCCTTTAATCGTTCGAATGTCTGTCGCAATTCGTCTTCGGTGGGATCCGACTCGGCAGCCAGCTTCTGCACACTTAGATCAATGTATTCGACCTTGATTCTCGCTTCGCGCTGGTATTGATCGAGATTCTTATCGTACTCTTCTTGTGCCTCTTCCTCTGTGACCTCAAACTCATCGACAAAGTCCGCTGCTGGAATGACAACATATTCCACATCCCTAGACTGAGTTTGCAGCGTCACTAACCGGTCTAATTCACTTTCCAGCGTAAATGCAGATCCAACAATTCCGTTTCGGAGTTGAAGCGCAATCCCGTTTTGTCTTTCGATCGCCTCATAACCTTGAGGGGTGAGTCGGTTAGCAGTGAGAATATTTTTGTACTTCTCCGTATCAAACTGACCATCTGTGCGAAACACTTCGCTTTGCTGAATACGCGCAGCAAGTTGTTGATCCGATAGTCTGTAATTGTTATCCGCGGTGTGCTGATTAAGCAGACGAGTCTCGATCAGACTATCGAGCACCCTGTCCTTGAGTCCCAGACTATCCAACAGGGATGGATCAAAATTGCTGCCAAATCGACTGGTTAAGGCCTGCCGTTGCTGAGCCAGTTCATTTTGATAGGTGTACAGGTCAATTTCATCGCCATTGACAGTGGCAACGGGCGTTTCCTGGCCGCCTTCAAGGTATGAGCTGATGCCAAATAAGGCAAATGTCAGCACTATAAGGCCGATAATGATGCCAGATATCCAGCCCTTGGAACCCTCTCGTATTGCTGTAAGCATACTAATTCAACTTTGGTTAATCTGCTGTCGGGATTTTATCCCATTCCTCACTGCTGGCGTGACTGCACTTGTATATAGCTAAGTCAGTTCAACACCAATGAACTTTGACCCTCGCTAGGGTGTGCTTCGTTCGATCAAGCACAACCCCCGATCATAAAACTACATCGGAAACCCGCCCCAGAAAAACAAACGCGAGATCATATTTAATGATCTCGCGTTGATGATCGGTTTCTTATTATTGGTGGCGGAGCGGACGGGACTCGAACCCGCGACCCCCGGCGTGACAGGCCGGTATTCTAACCAACTGAACTACCGCTCCCGCGACTGGTGGGCGCTGCAGGGATCGAACCTGCGACCCTCGCCTTGTAAGGGCGATGCTCTCCCAGCTGAGCTAAGCGCCCGAAAGGCGCGCTAGTTTACGGCATCTTTAAGGCCTTTACCAGCCTTAAATTTTGGTACGCGAGTAGCGGCAATACTAATGGTTTCACCAGTCCGCGGGTTGCGACCAGTGCGTGCTGCACGATCACTCACGGAGAATGTTCCAAAGCCAACTAACGATACTGAATCGCCACCCGAAAGTGCCTTTGAAATGGAATCGAACACTGCATCAACAGCATCCCCGGCATCTGTCTTAGTCAGATTTGCGCTGCCTGCAACAGCTTCGATTAATTCTGCTTTATTCATATTTAAGGTTCCTCGGTTGTTTCGATAGTTGGTGAAGTAGTTTCTGGAGAATCTGGTGAAGGGCGATTGCTGTGCAAGGTATAGTCTTGAAATCGATTCTCATGAGTTGCTAACCTTGCTGCACCCGACATCTTGTAAACCCTTTGTTTGAAGGGGTTTTGGCACAGCCCATAGGAATCATAATAAATCTGGATGCGCCAATGCAATAAGTCTTTTTGCAAACCTGACCTTGAATTTCAAACGGTTTTGGTCTCCGAATCAGCTCCAGCGCACCGCCAAATCAATATAAAGCATTGACTTACCCCTGTAACTTTTTGATCTCTTTGCTTTACCCATCAGATTATCTTGCGCGGGATAATCGGACGTTCAACAAGTCACCTAAATCAGTGTGCAGTTAGATTTGAGGACTGCTCCTCTTTTTTCTTACTTGTCGTGGTTTTTGCAGCCGTATCTTCTGATTTTCCTTCTTCAGCGGGAGAGCGCTCAAGCGACAGCTCAATGATTTCATCAATCCATTTAACGTCTTTGATCTCGATCTCGTTCCTGATATTTTCAGGAATGTCTTCAAGGTCTTTAACGTTCTCATGTGGAATCAGAACCAGCTTAACACCTGCGCGATGCGCAGCGAGTAGCTTCTCCTTTAAGCCACCGATAGGCAACACCTCCCCACGAAGGGTTATTTCGCCGGTCATAGCAATATCAGATCTAACAGGAATTCCGGTTAATGCGGAAACGATCGCGGTACACATTCCAACTCCCGCACTCGGCCCATCTTTTGGTGTCGCGCCTTCGGGTACGTGTATATGTACGTCCTGCGTCTGATGAAATTCAGGGTCAATTTTCCACTGTTTGCTCCGGCTCCGGACAACACTGATAGCGGCAGTAATAGATTCCTGCATCACGTCCCCGAGCTTACCAGTGTAAACATGCTTACCCTTGCCGGGCATCACTACCGTTTCAATGGTCAGCAGCTCACCGCCAACCTCGGTCCAGGCAAGTCCCGTGACTTGACCAACCTTATTGTCATCTTCGATACCAACTTTTCGAAATCGTCTTACTCCGAGATAATGGTCGAGATTGTCTGATGTCACTTGAGCATGTTTCATGCTTTTATCCAGCAACAGTCCCTTTACAACCTTGCGACATATTTTTGAAATCTCTCGTTCAAGATTTCTAACACCCGATTCACGCGTATAGTAACCAATGATATCTGTAATCACCTGATCCTCAATGGTGATTTCTGATTCTTTGAGACCGTTATTCTTGAGCTGCTTAGGCACCAGATAACGATCGGCAATTTCTTTCTTTTCCTGTTCGGTATAACCAGAAATTCTGATGACTTCCATCCGATCCAGGAGCGGTCCGGGAATATTAAGTGTGTTCGCGGTGGCGATGAACATCACATCAGACAGATCGTATTCAACCTCCAGATAATGATCGCCAAAACTATGGTTCTGTTCCGGATCAAGCACCTCAAGCAAAGCAGATGAAGGATCGCCACGAAAATCCATGGACATTTTGTCGACTTCATCCAACATAAACAGTGGATTATTGGTTTTTACCTTGGCGAG
Organism: Gammaproteobacteria bacterium; assembly: GCA_024644945.1. Taxonomy (GTDB): domain Bacteria; phylum Pseudomonadota; class Gammaproteobacteria; order Arenicellales; family Poriferihabitantaceae; genus VYFG01. The sequence goes on from JAHEGU010000037.1 coordinate 17,797, forward strand.
ATTTTGAATCACCTTGCCTGGCATTGAGCCAATGTAAGTTCTCCTGTGTCCGCGAATTTCTGCTTCATCACGCACGCCACCCAAAGACATTCGGATAAACTTTCGATTTGTTGCCCGAGCAATGGATTGGCCAAGTGAAGTTTTGCCGACTCCTGGAGGGCCAACCAGACAAAGGATCGCTGCCTTTGACCTTTTTACTCTCTGTTGTACCGCAAGATACTCAAGAATACGCTCCTTAACTTTCTCGAGACCATAGTGATCATCGTCAAGTATCTGTTGGGACTTAGCCATATTGCGAGATATTCGAGAACGTGTCTTCCACGGCAACGAAATCAGCCATTCGATGTAGTTTCGAACAACTGTCGCTTCGGCGGACATCGGTGACATCATCTTGAGTTTCTTGAGCTCGCTTTCAGCCTTCTCCTTGGCTTCGGCTGACATCCCGGATTCTTCAATCTTTCGCGCCAATTCATCGGTTTCGTTTGGCACATCCTCCATGTCACCAAGTTCCTTCTGAATAGCTTTCATCTGCTCATTCAGATAGTACTCGCGCTGACTCTTCTCCATCTGCTTCTTGACCCGATTGCGAATACGTTTTTCGACCTCTAACAGATCAATTTCAGAATCCATCACACCGAGAATATGTTCAAGGCGCTCCGCAACAGTCAGCAATTCGAGAATAGATTGTTTCTCTTCATTTTTTAGGTTGAGATGCGCCGCAATGGTATCACCTACCCTGCCCGCATCCTCAATACCAGTAAGAGAAGTGAGAATTTCAGGTGGAATTTTCGCGTTCAGTTTTACGTACTTTTCGAACTCTGATATCACAGTGCTTGCAAGCACTTCAAGCTCGCGACCTTGATCCGGTTCCTCTTCGATCATTACTGCTTCACACACGATCGCGTCTTCTTCGTTCTCCGGATCCAAACCAAAACTGGTAATGCTGGCTCTCTGCTCTCCCTCGACCAGGACCTTTACAGTACCGTCGGGCATTTTCAGCATCTGAAGTATGTTGGCAACCGTGCCAACGCGGTATATGCTTTCCGGCTCTGGATTATCTTCGGCCGCGTCGCGCTGGGCTGAGAGCAATATTGTCTTATCACTATCCATGGCCATTTCGAGGGCCCGGATAGACTTGGCTCGACCGACAAAAAGCGGAATCACCATATGTGGAAAGACCACCACATCCCTCAGGGGAAGCAGCGGAAGTGTGATGTTCTTTTGGTCTGAATCTGCCATCAGAATTCTCTGTAATAATATTTAATCAGAATAGCGCCCTTCCTTTCTAAGCGCCAGCGAATATTCGCGATCAGTATTTGTCAGATAGTGTCTGCCGGTGAGATTACAAGCGCACAATTGTGTCTGCCGCTTGCGCCGCAGCACTTGCTGTGCGTCTAGTTCCCCCAGACTCGCCAACCCCGAATAGCGGCGACAAGATAATCGCACCGAAGGCTCGATCAGGATGATGCCGCTGCGGTCTTTTCGTTTTCTTCTTCGTAGACGTAAAGAGGACGCGCGCCCTCCGTAATCACCGATCCATCCACGATCACTTTCTTCACTCCTTCAATGGATGGCAGCTCGTACATGGTCTCAAGTAAAGCATTCTCCATGATTGATCGCAGACCACGGGCGCCTGCCTTACGTTCAGTTGCTTTAATGGCAATCTGCCTGAGCGCATCCTCACGAAATTCGAGACTCACCCCTTCAAGTTTGAATAGTTTTTGATATTGCTTGGTCAGGGCATTCTTAGGCTCGGTCAGAATTCGGATCAGTGCTTCTTGGTCAAGTTCCTCTAATGTGGCAACCACTGGCAAGCGACCAATAAATTCAGGTATGAGGCCATACTTAATCAGGTCTTCCGGTTCGAGCTGCTGAAGCAGTTCACTGGCTCGTTCGTCAGCCGACTTTTCTTTTATATCGGCACCAAAGCCAATCCCTGACTTTTCTGTTCGCTCCTGGATCACTTTTTCCATGCCCGCGAATGCGCCACCACAGATAAAAAGTATGTTGCGGGTGTTAACTTGCAGAAACTCCTGCTGGGGATGCTTACGGCCACCCTGTGGCGGAATCGACGCAACGGTACCCTCGATCAGCTTTAACAAGGCTTGTTGCACGCCCTCTCCAGACACGTCGCGGGTAATGGATGGATTATCTGACTTACGAGAGATTTTATCGATCTCATCGATGTAAACAATTCCGATCTGGGCACGCTCGATTTCATAGTCGCATGTCTGCAACAACTTCTGGATAATATTTTCTACATCCTCGCCAACATAACCGGCTTCGGTAAGTGTGGTTGCATCCGCAATCGTAAACGGCACATTGAGCTGTCTAGCCAAAGTTTCCGCTAACAGTGTCTTGCCGGATCCCGTAGGCCCGATAAGTAATATATTACTTTTTGAAATTTCAACTTCAGAGACGGCTTCTTCGTTCTCGATTCGCTTGTAGTGGTTGTACACTGCAACCGACAGAGTCTTTTTCGCGCGCTGCTGACCAATGACATAGTCATCAAGGATTGAGTGAATTTCCTGAGGATTGGGAAAGCCGCCGCTTTTCCCTTCGGGAGTTACTTCGGTAGAGGTTTCCTCTCGAATAATTTCGTTACACAAATCCACACATTCATCACAGATGAAGACGGACGGTCCCGCGATTAGTTTTCGAACTTCGTGTTGGCTCTTGCCACAAAAAGAACAATAAAGGAGCTTTTCTCCTTTCGATGGTTTTTCGTCACTCATGAAATTTAGGCTTAGATGGCCTTTTCGTCACCCCGGTTATGGAAGTATAGTGGAAAAAACAGTCTTTGGCTGCATATTTTTCACTGTTATCGGCCTCGGCTAAAGGCATCACTCCAAACCTAGAATGGCACTGTCAGTGACTATGAATACTTTAGTCCCGCTTCAGTAATACCGAGTCGACGATTCCATATTCCTGGGCTTCCTCTGCATTCATAAAGTTGTCTCGGTCTGTATCTTCTTTAATTTTTTCTATGGCTTGACCGGTATGCGAAGACAGGATTCTGTTTAGTCTATCTCGTGTTCCAAGAATCTCTCTAGTGTGAATCTCAATATCCGCCGCCTGTCCCTGGGAGCCTCCCAACGGTTGATGGATCATCACCCTTGAATGAGGCAACGCATGGCGTTTGCCCTCTGCTCCACCGGCCAGAATGACCGCTCCCATACTCGCAGCCTGCCCGATACAAACAGTGCTGACACTAGGACGGACAAACTGCATCGTATCGTATATTGCGAGTCCGGACGTCACCACACCTCCAGGACTATTGATATAAAGCGAAATATCTTTTTCAGGGTTCTCTGACTCCAGATAAAGCATCTGTGCCACGATCAGATTTGCCATCTGGTCTTCGACCTGACCCACCATAAAAACCACCCGCTCCTTGAGTAGTCTCGAGTAAATATCGAAAGCACGTTCTCCACGACCCGTGGTCTCCACCACCATCGGCACCAAGCCCAAAGCTTGCGTTTGGATGCTATTTTCTAAACTACTCATTTGTAAGGTGCCTCTGGGTTTTGGCAGCGTAAGCAGATATACAATGTTATCAAGCCGCCTGTGGGTTCATGAATTCCTTAAATTCGACGTTCAATTCCTTAACGTCAGCTGTTTCCAACATGGTATTGACCACCTGTTCTTCAAGTACTATTGCTTCAATTTGCTGCAATCTTTCCTGATCAGAATAGTAGTAGTTTACAAACGCGTCAGAGTCATCATAGCCGGACGCCAATTCTTCAATGCGCGCTCTTACGGCTCCAGCATCCACTTTGATCTCATTCTTTTCAATGACATCCCTGGCAATTAATCCAAGAGCCACGCGCTTCTTAGCCTCGTCGACATAATTATTGCGGTCAATATCCTTGGCGGGAATCCCCTGAGCGCTGAGCTGTTGGGTTATTGTCTGCACCGCCCGATCTATTTCCTCTTCGACCAGCGCCTTGGGCACCTCGATTTTATTGGCTTCGTGCAAAGCATCCATTACCCGTTCACGCATTGTAGAGCGCAGACGCGTCGAGAGCTCTCTCTCCAGACTTGTTCTGATTTCCTCGCGCATTTTGTTCATACCGCCCTCGGTAATGCCTAGAGTTTCAGCAAAGGCATCGTCCAGGTCCGGCAGGGTCGCTTTCTCGACTTTGTTGACCTGTATTTCAAAATTGACATCCTTGCCCGCCACGTCAGCACCGTGATAGTCCTCTGGAAAAGTGAACGCGACAGATTTCGAGTCACCAGCCTTGACGCCCACTAAAGCTGCGTCGAATTCTTCCAGCATCTGACCTTCTCCAAGGACGAACGGGAAATCCTTAGCGGTTCCTCCAGGAAAGGACTCGCCGTCGATCTTGCCTTCGAAATCGATAGTGACCTGATCTCCTATTTCCGAACTGTCGTCTTTGATCTCATATACCGCGTTTCGTTTTCGCAAGTCTTCAAGGGTTCGTTCGACATCACTGTCTGAAACTTCACAAACCGGTTTTTCGATAGTTTTTCCTTCCAGTGTGGAGAAGGGAATTTCAGGAAACAATTCGATGGTGGCCACATATTCAAGGTCGTTACCCGCCTCGTAAGGCGTCGGCTCAATCGACACCAAGCCAGCTGGGGCGATCTTTTGATCCATCAATGCTTCCTGATAACTAGAATGTATCGTGTCGCTGATGACTTCGTTGATCACTTGATTGGAATATCGTTTCTCGATCACACTCCTTGGGGCCTTACCAGGTCTGAATCCGGGAATCTTTGCCTGTTTAGAAACATTCTTGAGACGTTTCTCGATCTCTTGACCTAGTTCGTCAGATGGAACCGAGATCGTCAGCTTTCGCTCAATCGCCCCTGACTCTTCAACCGTTACTTGCATCGCACTAATATCCAAAATTTAACAAAAACATTATTTAAATAAACAAAATTGTGGCGCAGTGTTTTCTAAGCACCGCGACAAAAGCTGGTACGAAAGGAGAGACTCGAACTCTCACGGGTTGCCCCACTGGAACCTAAATCCAGCGCGTCTACCAATTCCGCCACTTTCGCAACGTATCTTTGGCCTGTGTCAGGAAGAGCTATAATCCAAAGCCACACCAGGCATAATCAGGTTTCAATTTGCGGTCGCTTCCTGAGAAACAATCCACGTCGGAAAAAATTGTGTTGGGGTGAGTGATGGGGCTCGAACCCACGACCACCGGAATCACAATCCGGGGCTCTACCAACTGAGCTACACTCACCATACACAAAACCTTCCAACACCTGCCAATAAATGGCGCGCCCGACAGGACTCGAACCTGTAACCTACGGCTTAGCTTACCCGCTACGGTTTTCACCGCCTGACTGGCCCACTTAACAATATGTTCTACCAGCAGTTTGTGGTCTGGACTATATCTTCACCATCTCAGGTGGGGCACGTATAGTCTCTAGGGATCCCACCGAAATTGCTTAAGCATTCTGCGGCGGTTTCCTCGGGGTTGCCATCGCCGTGACGCGTTAAGGTTTCACCGATACAGTGCCCTCCACTTCGGCAGTTTCATTCCCGCCGAAGGCTCCTTTATCCGCAATTCCAGGCGCCGACAGGCGACCTGACATGGCGGAGCTCAAAGGCCGTTGCTCTATCCAGTTGAGCTACGGGCGCAACGGATAAAACCGTAAAATCTGGTCGGGGTAGAGAGATTCGAACTCCCGACATCCTGCTCCCAAAGCAGGCGCGCTACCAGACTGCGCTATACCCCGTATTCATGACGCCAAACCTCTACAAACAGGGTAAAAATTACGCTTCCAGAGGCTTTGGGTCAAGGGCGGCGAACTATACGACCAATAATAACAGTCGTCAATGGCGCAAACTCTGTTGCTACAGGCGTTTACACGCGATTGGCATTGTGTGGAAAAGCCCCCTGTCAGGCTTGAAATGATCATCTGAATCCCCATTTTCGGCTGCACGGGATTTTCACAGAATTTTGATTTCAATGAGCAAGCAATCCACAATAGAAAAACACGCCTTTCAGGCTGAGGTCCAACAGCTGCTGCAGCTGATGATCCACTCACTTTACAGTAACAAGGAGATTTTCCTGCGGGAACTCATATCCAACTCCTCCGACGCCTGCGACAAGCTGAGGTTCCTGTCACTCACAGATAAGGCACTCCTAGAAGACGATGAAGCCCTCGGAATTTGGGTGGACGCCGACCCGAAGAAGAAGACGATCACTATCCGCGACAACGGCATTGGCATGAGCGCCGAAGAAGTGATCGAGAATATCGGCACCATTGCCCGCTCCGGAACCCGCAAATTTCTCGAACAGATAAAACAAGGAGAAGACGCCGACAACAGTCTGATCGGTCAGTTTGGGGTCGGGTTTTACTCAAGCTTTCTGGTGGCGAAGGAAGTGACGCTGCTCACCCGTAAAGCCGGCGCACCCGTCTCAGAAGGCACCAGATGGACCTCGGACGGCAGTGGTGAATATACTACTGAACAGGTGGACAGGCCAGAACGAGGGACTGAAATTACCCTGACACTTGAGAAGGAAAATAAAGAGTTTCTGGAAAACTACCGGATTCGCAGCGTCATCTCCAAGTATTCTGATCATATCTCTCTTCCGATTCAGATGTTGAAAGAACCGGAGAAGGACGACAAGGGCAAAGTGATCAAGGGCCAGGACCCGGTATGGGAAACCATCAACAAGGGATCTGCACTATGGGCTCGACCAAAAGCTGATATCAGCGAAGAAGAACACAATACTTTCTACACTTCGTTAACCTACGATCCGGAGCCCCCAGCACTGGTCCTGCACAATCGGGTAGAAGGAAAGATGGAGTACATCTCCCTGTTTTACGTTCCCTCGAAAGCACCTTACGACCTATGGGATCGGGAACAGCGTCACGGCATCAAGCTCTACGTTCGGCGTATTTTTATTTCAGACGATGCCAAGCAGTTGATGCCCAACTACTTGCGTTTCGTGCGCGGCCTGGTGGACTCTGCTGATCTGCCGCTTAACGTATCACGAGAGTTTCTCCAGCAGAACAAAGAAATTGACAAGATTCGGGCAGCCTCGGTTAAGAAGGTTCTATCCGAGCTAAAAAAGCTCGCCACCAAAGATTCAGACAAATACTCAAGCTTGTGGACAGAGTATGGCAAAGTGTTGAAGGAGGGTCTTATCGAGGACAGCGATAACAGGGACGCCATTGCCAAACTGGTACGATTTTCCTCCACGCATCTGGACGATGATTCACAAACCGTATCGCTCGATGATTACATCGCCCGCATGCCGGAAAAGCAAAAAGCGATCTATTACGTCACCGCGGATAGCCACCAGGCTGCAAAATCATCACCCCATCTAGAGGTGTTTCGTAAGAATGATGTTGAGGTGCTGCTCCTGTCGGATCCAGTAGACGAATGGGTGGTTAATCACCTGACGACATACGAAGATAGGCCACTTCAGTCGATTGCCCGGGGTGATTTAGACATCGACGAACTCAAGGGTGAAGAAAGCAAAGAGGACACGGAAAAACAGAAAGAGGCCATGCAGCCCCTGGTCGACAAGTTCAAATCAATTCTTGAAGAGAAGGTCAAGGACGTGAGATTGTCGAGTCGACTGGTAGACTCTCCGGCCTGCCTGGTCGCAGACCAGCACGACCTTGGCGGAAACATGGAGCGTATTCTTCAGGCCATGGGACAGGATGCTCCGAGCACTAAACCAATCCTTGAGATCAATCCGGAGCACGGGATCGTTAAGCAAATAAGTGCCGAAAGCGATACCGTAGAAGATTGGGCCAACGTTCTGTTCGACCAGGCGGCACTGGCAGAAGGTGCCTCGCTCAAGGATCCGGCGGGATATGTAGCTAGAGTAAATAAACTCCTTGCCGCTTAAGCATTAAGGCGTAAAACGTCCCGATAATCGTGAATCCCGTCCCGCGGGCGGCGCACCATTTGCTACCTCCGCTCAGGGCTTGCAGCGCCCTCGCCTTTCTCCACATCTTTGGAGTCCGCAGTCGCCGAAAGCGATTCCGCAGCGTCATGATAATCTGACTGCGGACGGCCTGCTGCGGGCGAGCCTCGCGGCGGATAGTCAAGCGTATCCGCCAGATCTTCTATTTTCTCATCAGGAGAGTCGTCGTAACCCGTCAGAACATATGAGACCAAGAGGCGCTGATCATTAAGAGAGACTTCTATTAATTTAATGATGTTGATCGGAGCCTTAAGATTGGTTAACCTAGTTCAGACAAATTAGTCAATGCCAACCGTCGTAAAATCCGTCGTATGTATTAAGCGGAAGGGTAAATGAAGCTATTCCACCTCACATCAACCAAAACAGACCTATGAAAAGACACCATGCTATTTGCTTAGCGCTTGCCCCCGCATTGTTGGTAAGCACCATAATTTATTCCCCAGCATATGGTCAATCGAACTCCGAATCCTGGCAGTACTCCGGGGGCATCAATCTTTGGGGCGCCGGTATTAAGGGTACGACCCAGAATGGCAACAAGATCGATGTTGGTTTCGGTGACATTCTCGATAACCTGGACTTTACCTTTATGGGAACCCTGGAGGGGCGTAAAGGACAGTGGTCATGGCTTGCGGATTTGCTCTATCTCAGCATGTCTTTAGATAACACGGCCGACGTAGCTACTCCGGCCGGAGGCGCCAGGGTCCGTGCAGACGTAGGTGTTGATGGATGGGCGCTGGGTTTGGCTGCAGGATATAGTCTGTCCGATACCGATAAGGGTCGAACCGATTTGATATTTGGTACGCGTTATCTTGATTTGGAAACCAGCCTTAAATTTACCGCTGGCACTGCCAGTGTCGAGGACTCGGCAACTGGAGGAGTGTGGGATGGCGTGATCGGTGTCCGTGGCAGAATAAACACACAGGGCAAATGGTATATACCTTATTATCTCGATATTGGTACCGGGCAATCAGACTTGACCTGGCAAGTGATGGCAGGCGCAGCCTATCAATACGGCTGGGGAGACGTAACGTTCGCTTACCGCCACCTTGAATGGGAATTCCCTTCGGATGTTCCGATCAAGGACATGAGTTTCAGCGGACCGGTCATACAGGCCAAATGGTACTTCTAAACTGATGAATCTTTATAAGATTCTATTAGTCACTAACTTTTGATTTATACGCTCGGTTTTCAGCCAGACAAGCTTATTCCGAGATACTCCCAGCGCGGAGGATCCGACCAAGAAACTGTCCAACCCGATCGCGGCTCTGTTAAGCGTCGCCTTCATGGGCTTGTTCGGCAGTTAATCCATAAGCTCGAATTCACCCGGCTTCCAGATCTTGTCAAACCAGGGTTCCACTGGGCCGTGCTAGCTCAGAAGAAAGGTGCGATCGTCGTCGTGGTGCAGGACGGATCCCACCGGTCTCTCCGAGGATTCGCTGAACCGCCGAGTGGTGTCGATCAAATAACTCCGGCACTTTGAACACCTGGTGAACGTCAGCTTTTTCGATTCATCTTGATTCCCGATGCCAGCCGTTCAAGAAATCGCCATGAAGGGCAAGCAGATACTCAAAGCGAATATATAGAAAGTGATAAAAATAGATTGAGCAAACCTCTAACCATACACTCGAGAGAAGCCATAGACCTCCCGTAATCAAAGTTTCATGGGAGCAAGTTTTTTGATCTCTGGTGTTTTTTCCAGCAATGATTCTAGATTCTCAACACTGCGCAACCACTCGTAATAGATCCCTTTCGCTGAACTAATAGCAGCACCAGCATCACGCATGCGACCCAAGCCAACCTCACCGTCACTATCGCTTGTGGTAGCCACCGCATCTTTGAGTACGACAACTTTGTAACCACGATCAATCAGATCAAAAGCCGAATGCGTAACACATACATCCGTTTCCATACCAATTAACACCGCAGTCTTGCGGCCTGTAACTTCAATATCCTGCATAATCTCAGGATGGCCGCCCAATCCAAAGACATTTTTGTTGTGCACTTTTACACCCTTTGGCAAGGCTTCGAGTATGGTTTTCGATAGGCTGCCAGAATTTTTTATGTCTTCGGCCATTGCTACGATAGGAACGTTCAGGTGCTGAGCAAGGTGAATCAACCAAACGGCTTTTTCCACCACCGCTTGACTTACCACATCGCTATATTTTTTAAGAAAACAGTCCTGAATATCAATCAAAATGAGCACCGAGTCCTCGACCTTGGCCAATGCGCTTTGTATCTGAGTGCTTTTGTTCATTTTCGACCAAACGAAGTGATAAATTTCTGTAAATTCGTATTACGCATTGATGAGAATTTTAATTATGGAGAACCCCTAAAATTTGTACAATCTGATTTTATACTCTTTGTTGACCTTCGCCTTGCAGAAACAGAAGACTACTACTCGCCCTATGGACTTGCTTCAGTTCGCCGGACACTCCGGCCGATTGAATATCGGGAATACGGTGCTGACGAACTCTTCATTCATTACCTGTTTTGCTTTCGAACGACGAAGCCAGATACAGTAAAAACATTGCCATCAACGCATAGCTACTGGTTTTATAGCGCCAACTGCTGTTACGGAGATGTCGTTCTCGATATATTCTGAATCCCTGCTTTTCTCAGGCCATCAATAAAATGATCCCTGTCCGTTGCGTGAGCAAACCTCCACCGCTCTAAAACAAATTCCGTCCAGTTGCCGGGTAGCCTGGTTCCGGTCGCGAGCAGATTCTCACTGGCATCCTTGATAAAGGATAAAATCGCCTGACTGGCAACTTCGATATCGCCAATCTGAGCGTAGGCGGCTGCTTTCCAGCATTGCATGTAGGGCGCCGGATTCTGGATGCTGTGCATGACTTTAATGGCCTCGTTGTAACGATGGGCTACATAAAAAGCTGGTGCATAGTGCCAGTCATATTTTCCAAATGGATTGTGGTGTCGCGCGTCCGTAACTCTCTGTATGCCAATATCCGTATTGCCTGACATCGATTCGCATCTCGACATGTAGATCAATGCGTGGGTATCCGATGGATTCAAGGAAAGAGCCCTGTCAAGGTGAAAATATGCCTGGTTGATATCTCCGGCAAACAGGTTAACCACTCCAAGTGCTGAGTGGGTTTTACTATCTGTGTCATCCAGAGTCAGCGCTTTTTTCGCATACTCCCAAGCCATATCATGACTTATTGTAGGTGGAAATTTCCAGAATGTAGCCCAGTCCCGAATATATGCTTCTGCAAGCAGGGCATAGGCAGCGGCATAGTCAGGGTCGAGTGAAATAGCTCTTTCAAACATTTCGATCGCCCTGAAGTTATCATCAGATATGCCATTATAAAAAAGCTCTCTACCCTGTACCAGCCAATCGTAGGCATCCATGCTTATGCTTGTCTTTTTCTGTGCGCGATCTCGATAGGCATTCGCAACCCTTCCTACCAATGTGGAAGTGATCGTTTTTACCAATTCATCCTGAACCTCAAAAACGTCAGCTAGTTCCCGATCGTATCGGTCGGCCCAAATGTGGGTACCGGTTGAGACGTCAATTAACTGCGCAGTAATACGAGCACGGTTTCCAGATTTCCGAACGCTACCTTCCACTACGTATTCAACTCCAAGTTTATGACCCGCTTCAGTGATATCGACAGATTGATTCTTAAATGCGAATGACGAATTGCGGGCAATAACGAATAAATCGTTGAATCGTGCAAACTCAGTAATGATGTCTTCTGTTATGCCATCTGAGAAAAATTCCTGCCCCGGATCACCACTCATATTTGTGAAAGGCAGTACCGCTATTGATGGTCTGTATTTTTCTGTTGGTACTGGATTTGACGAGTTTTCTCTGCTTCGGCCGGAATTCAATGGCGCAGTAATACTTAATTCAGGATTCGGCAGGATTCCCCCAGGCGTTGTTACTGCGGTAAATGCCCGTACCGGTTGCTCGAATCCCTTCAGATTTTGCTCACCAAGGCTTGTAAACGAAAAAGGAAGGCGAACCGGAACAGTCTCGGACACCGTCCCCTGGACAACTACGCCTCCAGGTTCAGCGAGTTGTTCCAGCCGTTGTGCCATAACCACACCACCTCCCGTGATCGTTCCATCAGCAATTACCACCTCCCCCAGACTGATACCAATACGAATTTCACATTGAATGTGATCAGTTAAGTCCTTGGTCCTGGTTGCATTATCAGCCTGGAAAGCCAGGGCGGCACATACCGAATCAGAAGCCCGTGCGAATTCGGCTACCAGTGCGTCACCACGTATTTCGTGAGCGATACCGCCATACATTGTAACAAAGTGGGACAACTGCTGAAAAACATCTTGAATCCTTTGGTGAGCGACGGTTTCATTCTTCTGTACCAGTCCGGTCGAGTCAACCACATCTGCATGCAGGATTACTGCCAGTTTCCGTTGATGATTTGATTGATCGTTTGGCATGCAGCGACCAGATTCTAACGCTCCGGGCTTGTGCCGTGATACCGGGGTAGGTCGTCTGCCACATCAAACCAAGGAATTTTTTCTTCGATAAAAGCGTGGCGATCAGGAACGCAGGTTTCAGGATTGTCAAGGGTGCCGGCGTAAACTTCGATAATCGATTTTTCGTGCCATGTGCCTTCCCAGGAGAGTGGAGTACCGCAAACAGTGCAGTGCCCTCGAAATACCCCTGGCGACGATTCATATCGCTTGGGCGCGCCTTTAGTAAATCGTACGCCATCCTTTTCAAACAGCAATATAACCATAGCAGGAGCAGCACTGGCTTTACGACAACTTTTACAGTGGCAATAGCAGACTTTAAACGGTTTCTTGGTCGTTTCGAAGCGAACGGCGCCGCAAAGACACCCTCCTCCAAGTTTATCTGGGCAACTATGCATAAACGTGTCTCATTTCTAGTAAATTGTTGAAATTAGTTTCTAATTCTATCCATTTTTAGGTAGTACAGCGATTTTAAAAGTATTTCACATCGGACCCGTTCCATAACTGACCTGCCCCACAGACCGAGCCCAATTGTTACGTAAGTCTTCGGTAGGTATTGTCCTCAGTGGCCAGGTAGGCATGTACTTGTTTGATATTAGACAGCTTCTGAATTCGGTAGTTGACCCTTGAAACGACGTTTTTAGTAAGCGCCGCCAAACTAAGCTCCCGTGTGCACTCCGCCCTGAGAGGGTTCGACAGCGCCTGACAACTCGCCCGAATTTTAGAAATTCAGACCAGTGGAAATCCCAAAGCAGGCCAGCCATATGAGCTTGTTTTAGAGCTAACGGAGCTGTCTTCAACAATTCTGCTACTTCTTTAGTTGCGAGTAAAGCTTCCATGCACTAGTTTATTGAAGCGAGCCTGAGTTTCAGGCCACGTCAGAAATTCCTGAGTTAAGTGGAATAAATTTGGACGTAGACCAAAGCTATAGTAGTAGAAGTTGGGATCTCATCAAACATTTCGGACATCCGGTTTCAATCTGATCTTAAACCGTGGCGGATAACCAGATTTCTCAATAGCGGACTTGTTTCCCGTCAGAACATATGATTCTAAAAGGGCATAGTCGTCGTGTCCACTAGC
>JAHEGU010000142.1 GCA_024644945.1 Gammaproteobacteria bacterium
ATCCTGAGACAGCCAGTAAACAATCATATGCGCTGCGAGCGGATTGACACCAAGATGAGTCAGTGCAGGAACGGCTACCACTGCCGTAATCAGGTAAGCCGCGGTAACAGGTACTCCCATTCCAAGCACAAGCGAAGCAAGTGCAATTAATAATATAGTCAAAAACAGCTTACCATCCGCGAGTTCAATGACGATGTCTGCAAATGTCAGCACCAGACCACTATAGGTCAAAACACCGATAATTATTCCGATCACCCCCACGGTCGCACCTATCTTTAAACTGCTCTCGGCACCCGCTCGTGATGCATGGACAAACCCTTTAAGGTCAATCCTGGTGTCCTTTCTGAACCAGCTGACCACAATACAAGAAACAACACCAAGAATTGCGGCGTATCCCGGTGAATATCCCATCAGCATCAGCACCGTTATAACCACCAGCGGCAAAAGATAAAACCATTCGCGCATAAAAATCGTTGTGGCACTCTCTTCACTTTTCTCACCGACAATATTATGTTTCTTGGCTTCGTAATGCACCATGACGAAAACACTGAAGAAATACATGAACGCCGGAAAGATTGCGACTAACATAATCTGCGAATACGGAATTCCTGTCAGTTCAGCCATGATAAATCCGCCGGCTCCCATAATAGGTGGCATGAACATGCCTCCAATCGAAGCCGCCGGCTCAATTCCGCCTGCAATATGAGGTTTGAAGCCTGCTTTCTTCATCAGCGGAATGGTGAAAGCGCCTGTCGATACTGTATTTGCAATGGCACTGCCGGAAATTGAACCAAACAGCCCGCTCGCAATGACAGCGACCTTTCCAGGCCCGCCAATCTTGTGGCCAACCGCTGCCATTGGCCAACTCATAAAGAATCGATGGGCACCGCACTTTTCCAGAAAGGCACCAAAAATCACAAACAAGACCACGTAGGTCGCCAACACGTTGGCCATGATGCCAAAAACACCGTCGCTTTTATAAAATATGCTAGTGCACAAATCAGGGAAGGTATCCCCTGCGTGCGAAATCAATTCAGGGGCATATTCTCCGAATACGCCATAAAGCAACATAATTGTGGCAATGACCACAAAGATACTTCCAACCACCCTTCTGGCAACTTCAATACCGATCAGGACCCCGGCGACCGCAATGGTTTTATCCAGATTCGTTTCGGCACCTGCACGATAGTTAATAACCTCAAAGTTGTAGATCCAATAGCCGATCGTGATGATCGAAATCACTATGAGCACATAGTCGTTTATTCTGCCCAGGGTAGAGCTGGATTTGTACAGCAGAAAGACGAGGATGTATGTGACGATGATATATATTCCACGGTGATACTGGGTTGCTGCCGGTTCCAGGACCGCCGAATAGGAGTAAAAAAGAACGAGGAAAACCGCCAGAACATCAAAGATAACCTGTTCTGCTCTAGTTAATTTTTCAAACATTATCTTCCTCGCATTGGCCCCTAAGATTAACGATGTGAAAAAACTAAAGAAAAAGGCGGATCTATATCTTCCGCCTTTTTCTCAGCAGCCCTCTACATCAGACCTTTTTCTTTCCAGAATTTCTCCGCGCCCGGATGAAGTGGTGTGACTATTCCGTCAACTCCAGTTTCAATAGCCATCTCTTGGAACGTCTTCTTCTGCTCCTTCATATACGCAAGTCCTTCGTCGGTATATATTTTTGAGAGTAGATCGTAAACAATTTCGTCCGATACCTCTGCATTCGCTACCCATAACGCAGAATCCCGAAACGAAGGTGATTCTTTCTCGACACCTTTGTATGTGCCGGCTGGAACTGATAGCTTGGAAAAGTAAGGATATTTTTCATAGAAACCACTTTCCTCCGCATCCTTACCAAGATCAATCAGATCGATATCGTTGGTTTGGGCAGCCATGATAACAGCGCCGCTGGGAAAAGCGGTAAACAGCCAGAAAGCGTCGAGCTGGTTATTACCAAATGCGTTCGCGGCGTCATTATAGCCCATTGCATTACGCTCGATCTTGTCCCAGACCCCCATATGGGTAAAGAACAATTCACAGTTAGCGAATGCGCCAGAACCGGCGTTACCGACGCCCACCTTTTTTCCTTCGAGATCTTTAACGCTGGTAATTCCTGAATCTTTGCGGACCACCAATTGGGCCGGGGCGCCATACAAGAAAGATACCGCCATCACATCTTCGTACTTGTTGGTATCGTTTTTAAGCAATCCCTCTCGTCCAAGATAAACATGACCGGAATAAACCACACCAAAGTCCGACTTCCCTTGATTTACTTTACGAAGATTCTCAATCGAGCCCGCAGATGACTGGGCTTTTACTGTGTAATCGGTGGATTCCTTAACGGGCCCATAAACCTGAATGGCATTCGCCACCACCTGAAAAGTACCGCCGGCAGGACCCCCGCCAAAGACAATCCTTTCTGCTGCGCTTGACAGCGAAGGGAGTGTAAATGATGCGGTAATTACCACAGCGCTGATGATGTTTCGAAGTGATTCTCTTAAGTTCATTATTTTTTCCAGTGAGTAGTTAAGGCCGCATTAACTCCACAAGCTGGTGGGGCGACCAGTTTTCCCTCCAAGCAATTGCCGGAAAAAGATAATCCCGGCACCTTGTTAAGGCCCATGGAAAATTCTCTCCAGAGAAAGGGAGAGCAAAACCACACTCCGCATAAGTACAGCAGAATCGACCATGGCCCAAACACTGATACTTCTAACTTATTGGCGCATAGGATAATTTGATACAAGTCAAACTTATTTCGTCAGCTTCCCGCTGGTAATGAAATATTCATCGGATCGACTGAACGGGGGCCAGCCTCTCAATCGATACTTGGCCGTTCAAAATCGCCGCTGTCGGCGTCCATTACCCAAAGCTCCCCGGTAGATATATCAAACCAGGCGCCATGAAGATGCAGTTTCCCCCGATCGAATAAAATTTTTATGCACGGAAAGGTCAGTAGATTGTTGATTGAATTTCGAATAGAGATCCGTTCAAGCGCGGTTTGACGCTCAGATTCAGTAAGCCCAGTAGAACTCTGAATTTGTTCAGCCATAGGGGCCAGCATACTCATCCAGTTGCCGATGAAGTCACCCGGAGATAATGGTTCGTCCGCAGGGTCCAGCGCAGCCTGAAT
>JAHEGU010000143.1 GCA_024644945.1 Gammaproteobacteria bacterium
TTGTGCATATAACCGATTCCTTGGGAGAGCAACAACGAGGGAATTAGTTGCTGTGCTGGAAGGTAATGGTGGCATCGCAACAGCGGAGTTCTGCCCGTTGCGCTACCATCTGATGCTGGTTAGATACGACAGAGATTTGTATTCCTCACAAGATGTGCTAGAGCGAGTCACATCGCACGATGTAAGTGCCAGACTGATTGGGCCGGTATAGTTAACGATACAGTTACCACTCCTCACACCGCGGCCTTTTGGTCGCCTTTTTTGATTGTGCACTATGACCGGAATAGCGGTATAGTTGGCCTTCGCTGGTCGTCAGTGCAGGACCGGAGTTGGCCGGTTATCCCCCTTGCGGGCCTACCAAAAAATGGGGCAGCGGGCTGCAGCGAATGGCAAGTATCTATCCCAAGCAGGTCCTGCAGACTGATTCTAAATAAGAGTTTCCTAAACAGCGGGAGACGACCCCTTGGAGACTTTCGATCAGAATATCGGAACGGCAAATGCAGCGTAAAACGGCCATTCCACTAATAGTATGCTTCACCGACGCCCCGCGAACTGTAATGGATCGCCTTCCTAACACAGGGTGCACGTGACCTGGGCGCAACACTTGAAGCGTATATTCACGATTCACGTCGAAACCTGTAGCGAAATTATGTAACATGGTGATAGGTCTATAGGCTCGGAATGGAATCTGGTATGACAGAGAAGCCCCGCAGGGTGAAGACCGCACACAAAAAGGCCTCCACTAAAACAATCCCGCTAAACCCTGCTGTCAAGTCGGAGCAGGTGCCATCACCCAGGAAGGCGCTCAGCACGTTTCCTATCGTTGGCATTGGTGCCTCGGCCGGTGGGCTGGAGGCTTTCGAGTCTTTCTTCAAAGCCATGCCTGATAATAGTGGGATGGCATTTGTCCTGGTGGCGCACCTGGATCCCACGCACGTCAGCCTCCTCCCTGAGCTGTTGCAGAAAACAACCAAAATGCCGGTTTGCCATATCCAGGACGGCATATTAGTCATGCCAAACAGTGTCTATGTGATTCCGCCGAACAAGGAACTGCAGATGCGGGCTAGCAGTTTGTATTTAAAGGATCTTAGCCAGCCGCGCGGCAGCAACATGCCGATCGATTCCTTTTTCCGTTCCCTGGCTGAGGACCAGCGCTCGAATGCTGTCGGTATCATTCTCTCCGGTACCGGCACCGACGGTACGCTAGGGCTGAAAGCGATCAAGGGAGAAGTTGGGATGGTGATGGTCCAGGACGAACGTTCGGCCAAGTACGATGGCATGCCACGTAGCGCCATAGGCACTGGCCTGGTGGACTTCATTTTGCCAACGAGTGAAATGCCAAATCAATTAATCAAATACGTCAAGAGTGCGACACACACAAAAAGTACTCGGCTGGCCTCCACCCAGGAGGGTCTTCCCGATGCGCTGCAGAAAATTTTTACTATTCTACGCAATCGTACCGAGCATGACTTCTCACTGTACAAAATGAATACGATTTGCCGGCGTATCGAACGGCGCATGCATCTGCACCATATTGAAGAAATCGGAGACTATGTTCGCTACCTTCAAGAGAGCGATCGTGAGGCGAACATTTTGTTCAAGGAGTTACTGATTGGTGTAACCAATTTCTTTCGTGACCCCGAAGCTTTCGAGGCGTTGAAAAACGCTCTGTCAAAATTACTGGAGAGTAAACCGGATAATTACACGGTACGGGTATGGGTGGCTGGCTGCAGTAGTGGAGAAGAGGCTTATTCCGTCGCCATCCTGCTGCGGGAGTGCATGGATGATATTCAACATCATTTCAATATCCAGATCTTCGGCACCGATATCGATCAGCAAGCCGTAGCCGTGGCGCGTGTCGGGGTTTATCCACCGAGTATCCTCGCAGACCTGGGCCCCGAACGCCTGAAACGGCACTTTATCAAAGCAGATGACAGTCAGTATCGGATTAATAAATCAATCCGCGAGATGCTGGTTTTCGCCCACCAGAACATTATCAAGGACCCCCCGTTTACCAAACTGGACCTGCTCTGTTGCCGTAACCTCCTGATCTATCTAGGACCTGAGTTGCAAGGCAAGTTACTACCCATGTTTCATTACAGCCTGAATCCCGACGGCCTTTTGTTTCTGGGTTCATCGGAAAGCATCCACCAGAAGACAGATCTATTTGTACCGGAAAACAAGAAGTGGAAGATTTTCCGGCGTAAAGCGACTAGCAGCAACCTCCCACCGAGATTCAACCTGCCAGCGTCACACCAGGGCAGTGAAGCGATCGGCACAAGAAAGATTGTCAGGGCAGAAGAGCTCAGCGCCTTACAGCTCATTGAGACAATTCTCAATGAAAGCGACACACCGCCCTGCGCAATCATCGATGATACTTGCAATATCATCTACATTCACGGCCGTACCGGGCGTTATCTGGAGCCGGCCGAAGGCAAGGCCAGTGCAAATATATTGGAGATGGCTCGACCCGGCTTAAAGGAGGTACTAGCTACTACTGTCCGTAAGGTCGCAACCCGCAAAAAGGAGGTGAGTTGTACTGATCTGCGAGTAAAACTCAATGGCGGATTTCTTAATCTGGATCTGACGGTTAAACCGGTGTTCGGTCAGGGCATAATAAAAGGTCTGATGATGGTTATTTTCCAGGAGCTCAAAGCAGTAGCCGAGGGGGAAACGGCGAAGAAAAGTCGTACACCCGATAAGCAAGGGAACAAGACCCTGACGGAGCTTGAACTGGAGCTCCAGTACAATCGAGAAAATTTGCAATCCACCATCGAGGAACTGGAGACATCCAACGAAGAGTTAAAATCCACGAACGAGGAGCTGCAGTCCACCAATGAGGAATTGCAGAGCACCAACGAAGAGCTGGAGACGTCGAAAGAGGAGCTGCAATCCCTCAACGAATAGTCGACGACGGTCAATGCCGAGCTCCATAGTCACATTGAGCAACTTTCCAAGGCCAATGATGACATGAAAAACTTGCTGGACAGCACGGAAATAGCCACAATATTCCTCGACGTCGATCTGTGTATCCGGCGCTTCACACCAAAGTCCACCAGTATCAT
>JAHEGU010000038.1 GCA_024644945.1 Gammaproteobacteria bacterium
GATCGACGACATGTTTGCGCTATGTGATGGGTTGGGCGTACCGCTGCGCTTTCAGGGGCCGGTCGCACCAAGAGACAACGGCGATTGCACCCCTTTATCGATACAACCAGCGGAATCGACCTGGGACCATATCGCTGAGCTTCAGCAGAAACGGCGCGGTCCACTGACCGATGAACCAGAGACAGGCATGTCGAGCCAATCAATGGCCAAGAGTGATCCGGAAGAAGCCGCAACATGTGGCGTTGGCGTCGCAGGCGTCGATATCGATCCCTATGGAAACGTCAACGCCTGCATGCATCTTCAGGAGGCGGCCGGGAATGTGCATGACCAGTCCATTGAGGAGATCTGGAATAATTCACCCCTGTTCTCAAGGGCCCGCACCCGTGCGGTTGATGCAGCGAAAAGGTTTGTCGATGTCCCCGCCAAGCAGCTGGGCGCACCACTATTTTGCCTGGCGGTAGAGGAGAACCTGCAAAAGGGAGGCTGTGGATCGTGTCACGGCTCGTGCAGTAAATAACAGAGCTCTTTATAAGCAAGACAACTGTTGTTGTCGGAAAGCAAGGCTGTTGGATAGATCCTGATTTTATTGCAGCTTCAATTGCAGGTTGACTAACGCAGTCGGCGCAAGAGTATGACGAGGCCAGCAATCAAGGACTTCAGTCTCATGTGCACCGGCACGCCGCCCGCAACATCGACACGCCCTAATACATCCTTACTGGCTACCGCGGCATCGGAACGCGGGGAGCCATCGGCTTTCGCCAGGGTTTTGCAGACGCCATTCTTCCAGTAGACCAGCAATAAGCGGTGAACCACGAGTTCTCCATCCTGCCTGCGAAACACGATAATATCGCCGGGAAGATAGAACCGCTTTTGCGCGGCAATGATTGTCGATCCAGAGTCGAGCACAGGCTCCATACACTGACCCTGAATCTTCAAAGTCAATGATTGACGGTCGTTTACGCCCTTGAGGGCGGAATAAACAGGTTCGGTAATCTTCATCGGGTGGTTTTGGTAAGTACAGGAATTCTACCAGTAGACTGCCTGCTCATCGCGTTATTGTTTTTAACCGCGGCTCGCCAGCAGCATCCCCTCCTGCGGCACAATTTCTTCTCCCGTTTCAGGGTTACGGAAGGTGAACGGTATTGAAAGCAGTTTCATGCCCCGGTTCTGACTGATTACAAAATGCAGATGGGGGCCACTGGAATAGCCCGTGCTCCCGGAGCGACCGATCAGGTCTCCCTGCTCGACACGCTGTCCTGATGTCACGGCAATGCTGTCCAGCTCAAGATGGACATAGTCCGCCATACTGCCGTCATCGTGTAATATTTTTACAAAGTTTGAACGTTCATAGAATTCCTCCCTGATACCACCACGGAAAAAATAATCCTCTCTCGCCACCACAATCCCGGCTCTCGCTGCCAGGATTGGCGTACCCTCCGGCATGCTGATATCGATTGCGTAGCGACTTGTCGGGGAGTGATGACTGAATTTGCCGTTGAATCCCTGACTAATGATGAATGTCTTATTTTCGCCGAAAGGATAAGCGTAGCCGGTCTGCCCATAATTAACACCACCGGCATTTTTTACGGGTGGCCCGATAACCGCTTCAACCTGGTATCGGTAGCGCCAGCTCTTTCCTTCATATGGCTCGATCTTCGCCATGAATTTTTCGCTCCTTGGCGGCACCAGCTCTGTCACCTCCCGGGTTCTTGCATAGCCATTGATCAGAACGTTTTGGGTATAAGAATCGAAAGTCATGCGCACCTGAACCGGGGCATAGCTATCGTTGATGGCAACCAGCCGGGGCGAGTCCGAAGGCCCGTTATTTTTAACTGCAACAAGACGGTTAGGTTCGAAGAATTCCAGGACACTGGTTTCGACGCTATCCGGATCAATTGACTCGGATAGCGGCGGCGTATCAGAAAACACCCATTGCCCGTTCTCATCCTGATACTTGTAGAGCTCTTTGCTGTGTCCCGGAAAAGAAAACAGGAACAAAAATATAATCTTGAGGATAAGAGATCTTCGACCCCATTCAACACTCTGCATTACGTAACCCCCTTCTATTATTCACCCCTGCTTAAATTGTAGTGTGTATCGATTCGTGAAGCAAAAGCGGAAAGTACTCTTTGCAGTCGAATCACAGCCAGAGAGAATAGGCTAAGAACTCCTCATTAACTTCTTTGTATCCAAGCTTTTCATATAATTTCTGCCCCGTCAGGTTTGATCTTGCGGTCAGCAGATCAAGCCGCGCGGCGCCCACTTCCCTGGCATATTCCGTTGCTTTATTCATCAGCGCCTCTCCGGTTCCCTGTTTGCGGCACTGTGCGTCGACAAACAGGTCATACAGAATCAATATTCTGACCGCTTCCACTGAACAGAACGACGGGTAGAGTTGCACAAACCCTTGTAGCTGCTGATCATTTTTCTCGGCGATAAAGATAATCGATTCGCCGCCCTCAATACGCGCCCCGATAAACTGCCGCGCCAACGCTAGATCCGGCTCGCACTCATAGAACTGACGATAGAGATCGAACAGGTGGGCGACTGCGTCGACGTGTTGTTCGGTGGCTCGGATAATTTTCATGTTATTTCTCAACCGCCTGGCAGCAGCTACTCTTCTAATGCCTCCAGCACCTGCATATGGAAACCATGCAGCAAGGTTTCGGAAAACCAGGATTCCGCGGCATCGCAGACATAGCGCCCCTGGTCATAACCGAGGCTCGAGATACCACGCTGGACACTCTCAACTATAGCGATGTCTTCCTGGTTGAACATATTCATAAACAGATCTTTGACTGCGATGAGGTTTTTATCATTTTCGCCTTCCCCTTCAGGTGTGTAGATGTCGACCCGCTCCGCGCATCGATCCACACCGTTGGGCGCCATTCGAAGCACGATCAGATTCTCCGAACCTGGAAGGCTCAACATGCATAAATGGGGCCAGGCCTGCCACGCAATGTAGGGCGATCCTTGTTCCAGTTCCAGACCTTCGAAACCGGTGCGACTGCGATACAGGATATAACTCCAGCGGTACTCTTCCTGAAATTCGTCCATCCCCTGATCCAGCACCTTGGCAAGTTGCGGGTGCGCGACCGGAATATGGTAAGCCTCAGAAAAGTTATCCACCACGGTTTTCCAGTTGGCGTTGATGTCGTAGTGCAACCGGTAAGCCGCTACATATTGCTCTATATCC
Organism: Gammaproteobacteria bacterium; assembly: GCA_024644945.1. Lineage (GTDB taxonomy): Bacteria > Pseudomonadota > Gammaproteobacteria > Arenicellales > Poriferihabitantaceae > VYFG01. Next base: position 3,197 of record JAHEGU010000038.1, read on the forward strand.
GGAATCTGTTTTGAAATAGAGGGACCGAACCCGGCCATTTCAGCTTCGAACGGCTCACACTCCGGATCCAGGTTGACAAAGATCAGTCCCGCGGCAAAGGCGATGGGCAGTGTGCGCAGTGAATACCGCGACTTATCGAATCCCGCAAGTTCTTCGGTATGGGGTGCACGCACCAATGCGCCCTCAAGGTTATACATCCAGGCGTGGTAGGGGCAGGAAACCCCTTTACCCAGTTTCCCACGGCCCGTAAGCAGTTCATGACCGCGATGCTGACAAACGTTAAAGAAGGCGCGAATGACGGCGTCGTCGCCCTTGATGACAACAACAGGCTGATGCGCAATGGTGTCGGTAAAATAACTGCGCGGTTCAGCCACATCGGAAATGTGCCCAACATAACACCAGGTTTTCTGATGAAGATGAGTCAACTCGCGCTGATAGATATCGTTGTCCGTGTAGTACCGCGAAGGCAAGGTCGGGGAATCCAGAGGATCGATACTAAAGCTGCCGCGATTACCCTTGGGCAGATTGTTCAAGGTATGCTTGCGTACCCCCATGTCTCAGTCCTGGCGTCGCCAGATAACGGGAAACCAGTCTTCACGCATCCTGTCTCCGTTCTCCATTTCGGTATTGATATAGGGTGGAGAGGTTTCGCCCGTTCGAGCCAGGTAGCGCATGTCATCCCCCATCCACCGAGTAGAAAACGCACTCCGTTTATCGCGCATCACGCCCTCGGTGGTGCCGTGAATGGTTTTAAAGTCAAACAAAATGGTGTCGCCCGGCTCCAACTGCCAATGAGCCAGATCGTATAAGTAGCTGTGCCCCATAATATCCGGCACCGCACCATCATATCCTTCATCATCGACGTTAAAGTCAGCATCGGTCAGCCAGACTTTCGGGAGGTAGGTCTTGCCCCATCGATGCGATCCCTTCACATACTTGACCGCCATATCCTCATCCACCGGGTCAAGTGCAACGTATACAGAAATACCCTGGTCACCCGACACACAATAATATGGAATGTCCTGGTGAAATGGCGTCGGGCGTTGAGTTCCCGCCTCCTTCATAAATACGTGCTCGTGAAAAAACTGCGCATAACTGGCCTGCATAGCTTTGCCTGCCAACGCTGCCGCGCCGGAATAGAAAACGAACTGCTCGAATTCCGGAATGAGATTCCAGTTACAGTAGCTGTCGAAAAACCTTCCGGGCGCATCGGCAGATGTGCTTTCTGCAGGAAATCGATAGCTCTCGGGTGAAGCAAGGTTTCGCTCAAGACCTTTTCTCAGGGGCTCAACCCAGTCGCGGAACGCCCCTTTGAGAAACAGCACGCCGTCGCGTTGGTAGCTGGCGATATCTTCATCACTGATTTCAAAGTCAACGGGTTGAAAAGTCCCCGCGTTGATGGCGTCGATCTCAGGGCCAGAAGGCGCGCTCCAGGGGATGGTCCACTGATTGAACCCTTCTTTGTTGGCGGAACTGGTATCGGTTTTCATGTGGCGATCCTATAGGTTCGATGATTGATACCAGGTTATCTTACCTAAATTTTCAATTGATTGAGCGCTCGCTGATTTAGTGAGATCGCAACCTAACAAAACTGCGCACCAGAATACGCTAAACAGCGTTATTATTTTTCCTGTTTCGACTGATCTAGTCGCTGTTTATCGAGGCTAAAAAACTCTAAATAGCCGCTCAATTCACAATTCCGAGGACTGAAAGTATCAGCAGAGTGAGCAACGCGACCCGCCGGTAGCTGCTTTCAGCGGCTGTACTGAACAAGCGAGAACCCAGCCACACTCCTGCAAAGTAAAGCACAGCACCCGGCGCTGCAATATAGATATCTTCAACCACTGTGGTCCCGCTGATGAAAGAAATGATTCCATACCAGACCGCAACAATAAATGTCCATGAAATGATCAGGGTCCGGGCAGTATTCTTGCCGTAGGGTCCAAGTAACACAGCCGCCACGACGATCAGCGCGATATAGGTTGCACCAAATACGATCCCGGACACCATTCCCACGATAATCAATGCCGGAAATCTGAGAGGCCGTTTATAACGAATTCCCAATAACATCACTATACACGCAACCAAGATAATTGCCGCAATCACCCTGCGCATGTAAGACGGGTCGACAGTCAGCAACAACCATTGTCCCAACGGCATCGTAATCATGGTCGGAATCGCCAGCAGCGCAGTATGTTTCCAGTCAATCTCATTACGAATTTTCAGAAATAAATAGCTGCTTGAAGTCAGATCCACCATCAGGATTTTTCCAATAATCGCAATTGGCGTATAGAACAAAGTCAGGATTGCCAGCATGAAGGCTGGCCCACCGAATCCGGTAAAGCCCCTGATAAATCCAGCGCCCAGCGACACCGCCGCGGTAACCACCATACCCAGTTCGTTACTGACCATTATTTACTGTATTCGTTAGCGTAGTACTTATCATGTAACGAGTGCCAGCCAATGAATCTGGATCAACTAAGTTCTCTCGGTAAATTGCGATCATCAGATCAGTATAATCAAATCGCCCATGAAAATGCTTTTTGTCTTATTGCAGATTGCACTCGATGCATGCGCGATGCAGAATGCCATTGCAGCTATACACAAACCTCTCCCAGGAGAACAGCAAATGTCAGTACGAGAAATCTTGCAAATAGGCCATCCGGTACTCGCCGCCAGGGCGCAAGAGATTGATATTGCCGCAATTGATTCTCCAGAGGTACAAGGCTGGATTGACGATCTGATCGACACCATGAGAGACGCCAATGGCGCGGGAATTGCCGCCAACCAGATCGGCATCCCATATCGTTTGTTTACTGTGGAGGTGGGCGATAATCCACGCTACCCCTATAAACCCCCTATTCCGCTGACTATACTGATCAACCCGGTCATTGCGTTTCTATCTGACAAAACATTCGAAGCTAACGAAGGATGCCTGTCGGTGCCTGACATGAGAGGGACGGTCACCCGACATCTGGAAATCGCGGTATCCGGATACGACCGCGACGGTCAACACCGATCCTTCAACGTGCGCGGATACTCGGCCGGCACCTGGCAACATGAGCACGATCATCTTGACGGCATTCTGTTTCCACATCGCGTCAAGGATCCGCAGAGCTTCTGTTCCTGGTCAGCTTTCGCTGAATTTCATCAGGCAGAATTTGCAGATCGAGTGCGTCAACTTGTCGACACATGGGGCAGCTGATTAAAGGCGCCTTGCAAAGGGCGCCTTGCAAAGGGCGCCTGGCAAAGAGTGTCTAATTAAAGAGATTCGACTGGAATTGGACATGACCCTGTTGCCATTGCCCAGTCCTGGTTTTTCATCGTTAGTCCGGAATTGTTATAGACCATGACACTTGACCAAATCATCCCCTACCTTCCGCACTTTCAAGCGGCTCTTAACACATCGGCCGCACTACTGCTTGGTGCAGGATATTCTGCCATTCTCAAAAAGAACCGAGATCGCCACCGCCGCTGTATGATTGCTGCGCTGGTGATTTCAGCTATATTCATGGTCTCCTACCTGACCTATCACGCCGAGGTCGGCTACACCCCATTTGAGGGTTATGGTCTCATCCGCCCGATTTATTTCACGATGCTGGCGTCCCACGTGATTCTGGCTGCCGCAATCGTGCCATTAGTATTGATCACCGTTTACTATGCTGTTAAACAAAACTTCTCGAAACACCCAAAGCTAGCGCGCTGGACCTTACCGTTGTGGTTATATGTCTCGATATCCGGGGTGTTGATCTATATTCTGGGCTTTCACATTTATAAACCGCTGACTTAGCAAGGTTAGTTTATGCAATTCCTCTATTACACAGCCGCCGGCATTATCCTGTATTTCGTATCGGACACCATCCTCGATCGTATAGAGGCGAGTCGCGGCAAGCGCTTCGAAAATCGAACGATTATATTTTTTGTAATTATACTTGTGCTGGCTATTGGCTCTTTCAAAGTGATCGAAATTCTTACCGCACAATAACGCCGTCAGCGACACCCAGTCGGGGTGGAACCTGGCCCAACAACCTTAATCAGATAAGGGCTGGAAATGCGCAGGATGCCAATATAACCACATCTTCTCTCCTCGTTTATTGAGGTGATGGTCATCCCGATCCCGGTTCTGTACGCTGGCTGACAGTGCCTTACCGCCAGCAGTCTCAAAATATAGATGACTTTGATCACCGATATACGAGTCCTCCACCAACTTGGCGGGGATCGCTACCAATCCGATCTCACTCGGCTTATCTCTTGCCACGCCGATTTTCTCGGGACGCAGCGCAAGTTTGTGATAGGTGCGGCTGGTGTCAACACCCGGTAAAACCACTGCACCAAGTTCATCAACAGTGAGCGTTAACTCTCCGTGCGCAATTCCTTGTTCGGTTACATCGAATAAATTGACTTGACCAATGAAATCCGCCACGAAACTGGAGCTGGGGTATTCATACAGTGTTTTCGGCGAAGCGATTTGCAGAATTTTTCCATCCCCCATCACCGCAATACGGTTGGCCATAGAAAGCGCTTCTTTCTGGTCGTGGGTCACGATGATAAATGTGATTCCTACATTTTCCTGTAAGCGCACCAGCTCCAGCTGCATCGCCTCACGCAGTTTGGCATCCAACGCGGATAACGGCTCGTCCAGCAACAGTACTTTTGGTTTTTTCACTAAAGCCCGCGCAAGTGCCACGCGCTGTTGTTGTCCACCAGATAACTTGTTTGGTTTCCGTTGCTCCAGCCCGGACAAACGTACCAGATCGATCGCCTCTTTGACTCGACTATCGATCTCGGCTTTAGGGGTACCTACCACTCTCAGTCCATATCCGACATTTTCTTCCACGGTCATGTGCGGGAACACCGCATAGGACTGGAAAACCATATTCACTGGTCGATGAGTGGGTTCAACGCTCGACACATCGTCGCCATCAATCAGTATCGCCCCTTCGGTGAGCGTTTCAAATCCGGCGATCATTCTCAGTAATGTGGTCTTGCCGCAACCCGATGGACCGAGCAGCGCAAAGAACTCACCTTCCTTGATTTCAAGGTTGACATTGTCCACGGCGGTCACGGTGGAACCAAATCGTTTGGTCACGTCTTGAACAGATATGATTGTTTTATCCGTATCAGGCATTTGATTCATTTCTCTGTGATTTTGACTGGACCCATAGCGCCAAGGTGGTTAATGCCAGTGTAATGACAATCAGGACAGTGGAAGCGGCGTTTACTTCGGGGGTTACCGAGAACCGCACCATGGAATAGATCTTGATCGGAAATGTCGTTGATCCCGGGCCCGAGGTAAAAAAGGTAATCACGAAGTCATCCAAAGATAGCGTGAACGCCAGCAATGCACCGGCAACAAGTCCAGGCTTCATATAGGGAAAGGTCACGTTCCAGAACGTCTGCCATTGACTCGCGCCGAGGTCCGCTGAAGCCTCCTCCAGCGAGCGATTGAATCCCGCCATCCGCGCTCGAATGACGACCGCGACAAATGGAATGGAAAACGCGATATGACTGACGGTAATTGTGACTAACCCTAGCGGTACTTCCACGGTAGCAAAAAAAGCGACCATGGCCACCGCCAGGCAGATTTCTGGTATCACGATTGGCAAGTGCACAATACCCTCATAGGGACCCTGCATGGGAAAGCGGAATCGATACAGCGCCAAACCCAACATTGCGCCTAAAACAGTGGCTGTGAGTGTCGAGATACCTGCGATTAATAATGAGTTGGCGAATGCTTCGTGGAGCTGATTGTTGTTAAAGGCCTTTTCGTAGTACTTGAGCGTGAACCCCTGCCACGTGATATTACGTTTGCTATCGTTAAAACTAAAGATGATCAAAGAGATTATGGGGAAGTACAGAAAAAAGAAAGTAAATCCCATAGCGGAACGCATCCACAGCTTGCGGCTGTAATCCAGTGGGTTTACGTTAAGCCGGCGTCTGCTCATTAGACTGGTCCGCGATTACGATCCGCCATCGTGGCACGAACCCACAGGACGATAAAGGTAAAATAGAGCAGCAGAAAAGACAATGCTGACCCGAAAGGCCAATCCCGAGAGGAAGTAAACTGGCGTGCAATTAAATTTCCAATCATCTCACTATCAGTGCCGCCGAGCAGATCCGGCGTTAAGAACGTCCCCATTGAAAGAATGAAAGCGAGCAGACATCCTGAGAGAATACCGGGTAGCGCCAACGGGAAGGTGATGGAAAACAAGGTGCGCCAATGCCCGGCGCCCAGATCGAGGCTTGCCTCTAAATACGACTTGTCCAGTTTTTCTAAAGTGGCATAGATTGGCAATACCAGGAATGGCAGATAAACATAAACCAGTCCGATCACCACAGCATTGTGACTGTACAGCAGATCCAGCGCTTCGAACTGCCCTAACAAATCGGTCAATCCAAACAGGGCGAAAAACGCATTTATTTTATCGTGCACCCATTCCAGACCGAAATTAAGAAAGCCTCTGGTTCTGAGCACCGCTATCCAGGCGTAAGTCCGAATCAGGAGGTTAGTCCAGAAGGGTAGAATGACCATCAACAGCAGCGCATTTTTCCATTGGGGTGGTGCAAACGCGATACCCATGGCCAGTGGAAATCCTATCGCGAATGTAATGGCGGTGGCGATAGCTGCGGTCCATATCGACTTCCATATAATGCCTAGATGAATCCACTCTACCGCACGGATATAGTTATCGAAATTGATCGCCAATTCAATCTGCCCCTGGGGGCCACGATCGGCAAAACTGTAGACCCACATGATCGCGAGAGGCAGCGTGAAAAATATCATCAGCCACGCTGTCGGAGGCATGGACAGTATGAAAAAAGCGATTTTGTTGTTACGCCAGTTTTCCATTACGCAATGTGTGGGCTGGGCCGCTCTGTCGGTGCAGAAAACTGATGTTTAATGCCATGGTGACGTGTGGAATGACGTGTTTATTGGAAGTCTGTAGACACGGTCGATCAATCAAAACCCACTCAATATCAATGAGCAGTTCAAATGGAAGCGTTACTGCCGCTCACGCTGGAATGAGCGGCAGTACCTAGGGTTATGTTGATCTAATTATGGAAACGGCAGTGATCAGGAAGCCTGAATTTCAGTCCAGGCAGCGTCATACAGTTTTAAACTGTCTCCAACATCGCTCAGCGCCTGACTTTTTGCGACCACTTCATCCGAGGCATAAATCGCCGGATTGGCAAGATCATCGGGGTTAATAAACTCCTTCGCAGAAGCATTGGTGGTGGCATAGTGAATGGTGTTTGCGATCTCAGCCTTTACTTTCGGCTCGTGTATAAAGTTCAGGAACTTGTATGCGTTGTCAATATTCGGAGCACCTTTAGGAATACTGAGGCCATCAATCCAGATAACTGTGCCCTCCTTTGGGATGACGTAAGTTAAATCATCATCTTCTTCCATCACTTTCAGGATGTCACCATTCCATTCCATCACTAAATCGATATCTCCCGAGATCAACATGTCCTGACCGCTGTCGGGTACAAAACCCTTGAGGTTCTTTTTAGTGGCGATTAACAGATCACGGGCCGCGTTGATTTCATCCGGATTAGTCGTATTGGCAGAAAATCCGAGGTAGAGCAAGGCAACACCCATCACAAACCTGGAGTCGGCAAGCATAGCCATTCGGCCGGCCATATCTGGATTGTCAAATAGCGCACCCCAGCTATCTACGTCTCCGAGCTTGGACTTTCGATATCCAAGCCCTACTGAACCCCAGAAATAGGGAATGTTATACTTACAGTCCGGATCGAACGAGGGATTTAGAAAGTTTGGATCGACGTGCTTGAAGTTAGGGAGGCGGGATTTGTCCAGCTCTTCAAGCATATCTGCCGCAATCATTGTTTCCAGCATATAGTCACTGGGCACAATAACATCATAGCCTGGATTGCCTGCTTGAAACTTTGCAAACATCTCTTCCAGGTTTGCGTACAAATCGTACTGGACCTCTATACCGGTGGACTCGCTGAAGTCAGCCAGTGTACGGTCACCAATATAGGTATCCCAGTTGTAAACGTTCAAACTTTCAGCACCGAATGCAGAATTGCCGCCGAAAGAGAGGGCAACTGCTGCAACGCCGGAAGTTTTAAGGAAATTTCGTCGGGTAAAGCTTGTTTTAATTTGTCTCATTGTGGTGTCTTCTCCAAGTCTATGGTGTCTGGGTTATAGTGTCTAAGTGGAAAGCCTCTTAGATGTTAAACGATATTATTCAATTTGGTAATCGTTATTTCAAGCCTGAATGGGTGTTAGACCGTCTTACTTTTATGATTATAAATATCAATGAGTTACAATCTTCTCCTGGATTCTTTGCACGACGAGCAGAATCCCGCGTGTAACATTCAGGAGCTCGCATGCAATGTAACCAGGGCTACGAATCGCTCAGGCCTTGGAGTCAATCAGAAATTAGTTCAACAATTCCAACAATAGATCGTGCTGTAATATAGCCAAAAAGCGAAAGACAAATTTCGACTGCTCAAGCTCTGATCGGATTTGGACTTTTATAAATAAGATTTTTTAAGAATAAAACCGATGTTTGCTAGAATTTAGCCTGTGAAATTCATCGAAAACCAAGCTGTCGTTAAACAGAAAGGGCTTCCTGCGATTTCGCTCTTGACTTTGGTATTTTTGATGGCGGGCTGTGCAGGCGTTGGGCCCAGACACGTTCCGCAAGACCGATTCGAGTACAACCAAGCGCTTGCTGAATCTTCACGCCATCAAATGCTTTTAAATCTGGTTCGGATTCGGTACCTGGAAGAGCCGGCATTTCTTTCTGTCAGCTCCATACTAACTCAGTATGTGTATGACGTAGGCGCAGGCGTGGGGACGGACGTGGACCTCGGCGGTGGCACGGATACGGCATCCGCGAATGCGAACCTGCGATATGGAGAACGACCGACTATCACCTACATCCCGATTGAAGGACGGGAGTTTTCAGAGCACATGCTGTCTGCCATTCCTCCCGAAACAATTTTTGCAGCAGCCCAGCAGGGATGGTCCGCCGATATTCTGATGCGTATTGGAATTAATCGAATTGGGAATGTGGAGAATATGGGATTTGAACCCGTTACCGCTTGGAGGATTTTTGATCTTCCTGCAAAACTCAAACAAGAAGTTGATAAGTTAAAAAAATTTCAGCACGCCATTAAACTGTTAACCATCCTCGCGGACGTAGAGGGATTTGAAATGCGCATCGTAAATGAAAATGGCACTGATGTCGCTTATCTTTTGTTTACGAACAACGCTCCAGTAGACACACAATCACTGATCAACGAATTTAAGCAAGCTTTAGGCTTATCTCCTCATAGAAACATTTTTCGGATTACCGATCGCGTAACAGACGTAAAAGATGATGAGATCACTGTCCAGACGCGTTCTTTGGGCGCCATGATGGCCTTCTTAGCAAAAGGCGTGGAGGTGCCTCCTGATCACCTGGCAGAAGGAAGGACCATTGATTACCTGATCCCAACCACCGAAAAAGACTTGATTCCGTTTCGCATGATTTCTAGCGAACAGCCGCCGGTTGATGCCTTTGCTGCGGTAAAGTATGAGGGCTATTGGTTTTACATAAACCACAATGATATTGAAAGTAAGAGATCCCTTGGCCTGGTTATTGCAATTTTCCGCATTCTGGCACCATCGACAGGAGGTGTCGCGCCAGTTCTGACATTACCCTCTGGGTAGTTCTGGTATTTACGCGCTGAAGAAAGTTTCCAAAGGCACTTGACTCAGAAGCTCTAAAGACCGATACAGAATCACGGATTACTTAGCGCTGAATCCACTTTCTGAATCGAAGCTCACAAGAATGATCCGGCCTGGCATCACGTCGAATTCTCGAATGAAGGAATGATTGAATCCCTGCTCCCGCACGCTATCGTCCATTTTAATTTCAAACCTATGTTTACCAGCTGGAATTCGCTTGCTGAAATAGACATCAACGCCGCCGTCCTCGAACAAACCCGGGGGATCCAACGACACATCGTAGATGATCTCTTCTCCTAATGACGCCTCTATTAAAACCGGCGACCTTTCCCGGGGACAATCTTCTGTCCGCCGCATATTCGCCGCCAGCTCGGCAATCTCTTCACTGCTTAGTTTTCGACAAAGCTCTCGGAGATCTCCGGCATGGGCGAAAGCAATGGTGATTGCGGCCTGATCGTCAGCCAGGATACGAATCGATGGCGCTGCAGAGAAGTACCACACCAGCGCCATAAACACCGTATAGTTGATTGCCTGCAGCGAGTAACGAACCAATTTGTTAGTGGTAATTTTCATCCGCCACCTTTTCATCTTTTTCAGCGTCTGCTGATTTGTCCGCCTGGTTAAGTCGCCCTAACTCTTCTCGAAATTTTTCCAGGCTTCGTTGAATATCACCCTTGTCGGTTTCGGCAGCGCCTTGAACTCGAATACGCGCTCGGTCCGCGCGGGCGCGAAGAATGGGGTTGCGTTCACCACTAAAGCGCAACCGAGTCCACTGATTACCAAATCGAAAATAGCAATCGTTGTGGCGACACCCTGATACCAGCACACCGTCAGCCCCTTTCTTCAAGGCAAACTCGACCAGGGTCGGTGGCAACATGCCACTGCAGATCAAACGAATGCTGCGGGTACCGGCATCGTCGAACAAACCTGTATCCAAACCATGCTCGCATCCGAAAATCAGGATTTTTGTGGCGCCGGACATTTCCATTACCGCCTGTGTCGTGCGCGTACGCAGCTCATCTACGCTGAGCTGCGGCATGTCGATACCGGTTTTAAGCGTGCTCTTTGAAGAACGAAAAGGATTGGAAGCAGGACAGGACCCCGCGCAGATACCGCAGGCGCCACAGAGGCCGGGGTCAACCACCACTTCGTGTTCAAAGCGCGCGCCATCGGTCCTTGCCTGTACGGTAATCGCGTCGAACGGACAATCGTTAAAGCAGAGGCCGCATCCGTTGCAGTTATCCAGATCAACTACCGCTATAGGACTGCTCTTTGCCGGAGGCAGCCAGGGCATGATCATCAACAAGAACGTCACACTCGTCGTCAAAACCCAGGTTTGTCCCTCAGTCCAATAATCCAGCAGCGGATAGACATTCAGGTAAAACCAGTCGATGTTCAATGTAAACGGCATGGACGCAAGATCCGCCGGCCCATGACTGACCGCAGGCTTGGCAAGCGACAACGCCAGAAGCGCGATAAAGGTTCCTCCCGCCAGGCCACGAGGAGGATTGATCGATACGCCGGATAGCCTTTTGACATGGATCCACAACAGGAAGAACAGAATCAAGGGCTGTCCGAGTAAATGCAGAAACTCGATCAAAATGAAAAACCGGTCGGTCATCTGTCCTGCGACAAAATTACGTGTCATGGCGCCGGACAGCAGCGGCATTGCATCCATCAACCGCGCCGATCCAATTGCAACGTACTGGGCCAGCTCATCCCATACCAGCCAGTAGCCGGTGATGCCGAGCGTAATAATCAACCACAAGGTGGGTACTCCGGTCACCCACGAAAACCAGCGAAAGCCTCGATAACGCCCCGAGGCGAACTCCTTAAACATATGTAACAGAACAGTGACCACCACCGCATCCGATGCATAGCGGTGCAGGCTGCGCATGACTCCTGCGACATACCATTGTTCATGGGTCATGTACTCAACAGATTGATAAGCACCGCTCAGGCTGCCCTGAAAGGGAATGAACAAATAAATTCCGCTGACCAGAATGACCCAGAACAGAAAGAAAGAGAGCGTGCCAAGATGATACAGGGGGTTCCATTCGGTGCCGAATGAAAGATTAAACCAGGACTCCAAGGCCAGATAAGCCCGTTTAACAGGATTAACGAGCACGAGTCTCCCTTATCATCACAAAGACGGTGTAGGCGATGATTATTGCACCGATCAGCATGCCCAGAAATAGAGAATAGTCGAAATAATAACCATCCCGAACAGGATCGTAGGTGGTGCAAAACAGCTTAACTTTCTTTGTGAGATCCGATAACAGCGACTCCGCAGGTTGCGGCCGATCAAGCACAAGATCGATCAACGGATCGACCAATAATGGCGTCTCGAAAACCTGACCATAAACCTGTCGATACACCTTACCGTCGGCATCGATTACAGTCGCCTGTATAAGATGATCGAATCCATTCGATGAGGAATAGAAGGCAAAACCAACATCCTTTGCCAATCTTTCGATTCCAGCCTGGTCGATGCTGAGCAGGTTCCATCCCTTGTCACTGATATCTTGTTTTTCCGCAAAAAATCCCATCGCATCCGGCGTGTCGAAACGGGTATCGAACCCGACCACTGCAACCGAAAAACTATCTCGACCAAGTGCCTCTCGCGCCTTCTCCACGACCTTCGACAGATGTCGGGTAGTCATGGGGCAGATCTGATAACAGCTGGTATACACCAGACTTAAGACCAGGGGTTTCCCGTGAAAATCACTCAGCCTGACCTGTGCGCCCAATGAATTAACAAAATTCTGTTCGGTCACCTGATTTCCAATCGCTGACTGACTGAGTCTGAGCGCCACATCGTAATCAAACTCGTTTGCCTGCTTGGTTAAATTTCCGGTGTCGGATTGCGAGCGCTCGAGCGCTGCGGCGTTACCAAACGCACATGACCATAGCAGCAGCCAGAAAAACAGTACGGAGAATCGCAACACGCGACTGGATTAACCGAGGACTAATACGTCTAAAACAGCTCCGATAAGAAGGAGAACGAGCTGCACAAGCGATGCAAGAAAACTCTTCATTGCAACCCTGGGAGATGGGTCGAGCATCATCTGATAATTTCGATATATGAAAAGACCACCTCCCGTCACTGCGCATGCCAGGTAAATCCAGCCCAGTTCGAAGAAGAAAGGCATGATTGAAATCGCCACCAGCACCAGAGTGTTGGCCATAACGACTCCGGCGGCGCGCTGGTTACCGATAATCACCGGTAGCATAGGCACATGGGCGGAAGCATAGTCCTGCCGTTTCGCTATCGCCAGAGACCAGAAGTGCGAGGGTGTCCAGAAAAATAGTGCCAGAGATAGCAGGATTGGCACTGGCCCTAGATTCGGATCCACCGCAGCGGCACCCGCCAGCACCGCAAAACTGCCGGAAGCGCCACCGATTACGATATTCATCCAGGTCCGTCGCTTCAACCACACGGTGTAGACGATGGCGTAAAAAAACGCACCCAGGAATATATAAAGTGCGGTCATGCCATTTAGAAATATTGCAGCCGAACCCACTCCTGCGATCAGTAACACGCCAATAACTACTATCCAGAATGTTCCTTTCTGGAACCTGCCGGTCACGAACGGACGATTCTGAGTGCGCGGCATCAGACGGTCGAGATCAACTTCGTAATACTGGTTAAAGGCCCCTGCAGCGCCGGCTGACAATATAATGCCCATAGCTAGCACAAAGGCTTCAAAAACACCCAACGATCCACCGGGGGTGGCCACCATGGCCACTAACGCTGTCAGCATCATGACGAAACCAATGCGAAGTTTCATCAGATTCGAAATGTCACTGAACAGACTCATCAGCCTCCGCCGGTCAAATTCAATTTCCGCGCTCTGGCTTGGATATAAGCGAAGCTGCTGTTTCATGATAAGGATGCTCGCGGGACAAACCCCAGTTTACCCCGCGAATAAAAGTCAAAAGACATGGTTTTAGCTGAGCGGCCAGACCGACGACAGGTAATCCCAGTTGATAAAGTAGTACACCACGAAACACACCAGCAGTGCCATCGCCAGAACAAACGTCCCGGGGGCCTCGAAACCTGCAGAACCGTGTTCCTCAACTGCCAGTCTAGGGGCCATCGGTACAGGATCCGCCCTGCTGATATTGTAGGTACCTGCGGGCAGAGGCAGTCCAAAGCTCTGAAGGAATCCAGCAGACTCGTCCAGTTTCTTTCCGAACACCAGTGAACCCACAGTCACCACAAGATACATGACACCGCCGAGCACAGCGAGCACGCCGCCAATCCCGGCAACCGCCATCATGACATAGGCTGTGCCGGGATATTCGAAACTAAGCAGCGCCCCGGTAAAATCCATATCCCAGTGACGACGCGATACACCCAGTGTGCCCGCGCCCAGCATAAACAGAATCATCAACGTCATCCCGGCGGAGAATACATAGGGCTGCATCTTGGCAACCCAGGGCAGAAACAGAGCACGCCTGAACAACACCGGGATCAATAAATAAGTGAGCGCCATAAATGCAAGGGTGGTTCCGACCGCTACGGTGGCATGAAAGTGTGCCGGGACGTAGATCGTATTATGGATAATCAGATTGATCTGCTCGGTACCCATGACCACTCCGGTAATGCCTCCGATAAACCCGAAGATAATGAGCGACAGAAAAAAGCCTGAGAACACGGGATTATCCCAGGGCGCCTTGCGCAACCACTCAAACATGCCTTTGGTCAGCCCTTTAGCACGCTGAGCCACCTCCACTGATCCTGGCACGGTCAATCCGTGAATCATACTGGCCAATACTGCAAGATACATCGCGTAGCTGGTGTTAAAAACTTTCCACTCAGAACTGATTCCTGGATCGACCAGAATATGATGTGCACTGGCTAACTGGAGAAACAGAATATAGAGCAGAAACGCAGATCTGCTGACTTTTTCCGACATCGGCCGCGCACCGAATAAGACACCTGCGATCAAGTACCATACGGAAACATGCGCGGCGACGTTGATCTGTTGGGAAGAGTGTCCCAACCCCCACCACACCAGCCGATACATTGCGGCATCGATATGATTGATGTAGCCAATCGACCAGAGAAACGTCGGGATAAGAATGATCGCTCCGCAAGCAATTGTGAATACCGCGATGATGCAGGCCGTTAGCGCCCCGAAAGTCACCAGCGGTATCGAGCCTTCATAAGTTTTTTCATCCTTGGCGATCACGAGCGTACCGAGAAACACGAAGCAGCCAATTAATGCGCCCACCGCAAACAGGATCAGTCCAAGATAAAAATGGGGCTCAGCCTGCATCGGCGCATAGGAGGTCATCATGACACTCGATCGACCCTGAAACACCGCGACGTTGTTCATGACCGCACCAATAATCATCAGCACAAATCCTGCCCAGGCCCACTTGGGTGCGGCCAGTCGCGAGCGCAACAAAGTTGACGCAGCGAAGTACATGATCGCTATCTCGAAGAATATGATCCAGAAGATCAGCGCGTTGATACCGTGCAGGGTCAAGGCCTGGTAAAACAGGTCGGCCGGCAGCAGATGAACCTCTTGCCACCGGGTCAGGATCACTCCGAGGGCCATGATGCCCGCAACCAGCAGCGAAACCGCTGCAGCCACAGCGTTAACCTTCATCAGGCTTTCCGCAGACTTGTCAAAATAGAACCCGGAGTCCGGGCATACTCTGAATCGTGCCATGTCAGATCTCCTTTACGTAGATTTTTCCAAGCATCGTATGGTGTCCAATTCCGCAATATTCATTGCACACCACCGCGTAGTCACCGATCTGGTCCGGCGTTACAGTAAGGACCATCTCGTAGCCTGGAATTATTTGAAGATTGATGTTTACCGGTTGAAGCGAAAAGCCGTGGTTCCAATCCATCGAAGAAAGATGCAGTCGATACGACTTGTCTTTTTCCAGCTCGAGAATCGGGTACCATTGCCATAACCTTCCCAGCATATAGATATCACTGCCTGCCGGCGGTCGCACGACGGGCATACCGGCTTCTTCCCCAACCTGGTATTGCTTAATCATGTCATCGACCTTGGCCTGAAAACTGGCTGGCGTAGTTTGATAGGCTTCGTTTGACAGATTCTGTTTTCCGTACAAATGCCAGTAAGGCATCATGAAAAACATGATCAGGCACCAAACCAGTGCGATACCAATCCACACCAGTTCTTGTCTGCCGATAGGCACTTTCCACCAGATGCGTTCAGACGGCGGTAAAAATGAAGTCATTACGGGCTCCCTGGGATTATTGAGCGACGGGTATTGTGGCGATTTCCATGATCCCCCACAGAATGTAGAAAACTGTGGGCACGACAACGCCGAGAAAGAGCAACAGAAAGGGATTTTCGAGCACTCTCTGAAAGAAAGGGATACGCTCTGGTTCTTGCGGATTTTCTTCTTGGGGCACGGAAAGCCTCCTTAACGAGCTTTGTAAAAAGATAGTAGTCACTGGCCCGGCTGTCTGCATTCCCTCCAGCTGGAATTTCGCTCGAAGAAGTAGCCCTTTATCGCCGGCCAGATTACACTTTCGCTCAGTTAAAGTATTTGACCTGCGCTGTTGCGTCCTTGACAAATGTCAAATTCAAATTTCAAGCTGGGATTACTATAGGGCCCGATGGCGCTTATTGAATGGCAAGAGAGTTTTTGTACCGGTATTCCGGGGGTTGATCATGAGCATAAACAGCTGATCGATGATGTGAATGCCGTCTATGCGATGATAGACCGAAAGGTGGAGAAAGAACTGGTCATTGACAGTCTAGGCGACATTTACGGAAGTATCGCCGCACATTTTGCTCTTGAGGAGCAGATGATGAAGAAACATGGATACGATCAATACCTTGAACACAAAGCTGACCACGATCGTTTGCTGGATGAGATCAGAGAGATCACGGATGAGTTCGAGGCCAGCACCGATTTGAACGAAAAAAAATTCAAACAAAAACTCAATGACTGGTTTCAAAATCACTTTAAAACATTCGATTCACGTTTGCATAAACTAACCGATATGATGTCTCACGTCACGGTTGACGAAATTTCAATGAGATCGCTGATTCAACAAGCAAAAAATGCGTTGTTTGGTCGGGCTGGTTAGTTGTTCAACCTCAAAATGCAGCACAAATATTTTGACCCCGCGAATCCAAGGGATCGATTGGGTAAAATACGATTTAGTCGCAGAAAAACAATAAGGATTCGACTGGCCCGGTCCCTGCATTGGCTTGCTATTGCGCTCACCGTTGCAATGCCATGCGCGGCCCTGTCTCAGCAGACACCAATCGATACCGATGCCCTTCTCGGTCATTACTCTCGAGAAGGGAATAATGATAGCCCCTCGCGGACGATCAATAATAATATTTATATCAAGCTGTTTGATAACAACTGGATTGCCACGCTATACGTACCGCTTCCCTACGCCGAATCAGTGCAGCCTGAAACCATTACCAGGGTGCTGGAACAAGCTAAAAGTGAAACCTCAACAAGCGCATATATACGGGGGAAATTTGGCCTGCTGGAACAGAATGCAACAGTTCATATTGAAAAATTCGGCTTTGTCGAAGACCAGATCATCTACGAATGTGGTTCATTGGCACCGTGCACGATCAAGCTGAATGACGGGTTTCTGGAGCTGATCAAGCCCGGGGTAATCAATGAGCACATTATCAAATATCAACATGTCAAGATGGATTGACAGACTGCCTCTCGGCACCGCGGTGCTGTTTGCGGTCTTTCTGACCGTGATGCTCGGCACGTATCTGATAGTGAAACCTGCTGCGCCACCGGCTGAACTGGAGGGTGTTTTACGTCCAGAGTTCAAGCTTTTACAACCATTCAACCTGGTTGATCATAACAATGTCGCCTTTAACCTGGACAATCTCAAGAACAAGTGGAGTTTTATCTTTTTCGGTTACACCTCGTGTCCGGATGTGTGCCCGACTACTCTGCGCACACTAAACATCGTTGATGGACACCTTAAGTCAGCACACGGTGAGTTACCCACCAACACCCAGATGGTCTTTGTTTCTGTTGATCCTGAACGCGATACTACTGATAAACTAAATGCGTACGTCTCGTTTTTCAACGATGAGTTTGTTGGTGCCACTTCAGGGAAGCAGGATATTGATGCGTTATCCAATCAGTTCGGAGCGGGCTATATGCTTGAGCCTGAAAGTTCGCCTGGAAATTATATCGTTGCGCATACCAGCGCAATCTTTCTCGTAGACCCATTTGGCAGACTGGTCGCAACTTTCTCACAACCTCATTACCCTGAGGTTATCAGTTCCCAATATCTACAAATCAGGGATTATTTTATAAATGGATAGATCTGGCGTAATTCTCGACTGTTCCTGAGCGAGTGGCAGATCTAGTTATCGCGCTTTCGGTTCCATTGCTTGTAAGCCCATATAAAATAAGCGGCTACCAGAGCAATATTGATCACTATCCCAACAGCAAAAAACCCCATCAGTGAATTATCCTGCGTGGCATCATCAGCAGCAGGGAGTTGCTCAGTCTGGATTTGACTCGCGACATTCGCTGACGCGACCAAGCCTGGGACCATTACACCCACTGAAGCGGCTATCCGATTTTTAAATTGCATCAAGTTCTCGACAAATCGTCTGTTTATAATTTGTTTTAATTACACCACATGATGCTTTTCGGACAAATTGAACAATGCATCAAAATATCAATACTTTTAGAATGCGCGGATGAGCTTAAATAATAATCCGATTTCAAACTCAACAGCTGATACAGACACTATTCGATACCACTTCGACCTGCCATTACCAGACCGTGACGCGCAGCGGATGACCGCCGGCTGGGTTTTTCTTGGGCTTGCCGCTCTGGTTGTAGGCGGTTTGTTCTCAATATTGGTGGTTCTGTCTCGCACGCCTTTCTTTCAGGAAATTATTCCCTGGATCGATTTCTTTCGCACCGCTTTGGTCGTGCATGTGGATTTAACCGTTCTGGTCTGGTTTCTTTCCTTTGCCGGCGTGTTCTGGAGCTATAACAGCACCAACCGATGCAGACCTTGCGGCAGCGTAGCATTGTTTCTGGCCGTTGTGGGCACAGTCATCATTACCGTCTCTCCATTCACTGGCGAGAGTTATCCGCTGATGAGCAACTACATTCCGGTTCTGCAAAGTAATACTTTCTTTGTAGGCCTTGGTATTTTTGGAATTGGATACAGTGTACTGGTTTTCCGTACACTGCTCGCCCGTTGGCAGGTCAGTGGCGGAGTCAGCGGCGAAAGTGTTTTGCGGTTTGGACTTTTCGTCGCCGTTGTCGCGTCTTTCTTCGCGATATTCTCACTAGTGATGTCTTATCTCGGAATTAGCGATGACTTCGAAGGACAGGCATACTATGACCGGCTGTTCTGGGGAGGTGGACATGTTATTCAGTTCAGTCATACGCAATTGATGCTGGTAGCCTGGCTTTGGCTTGCGAGTATTAGTGGTGCGCACCTGCGAGTCTCGCCTCGCGTTGTGCTGGTGCTTTTTGTACTGGGCTTGTCCCCGTTATTAGCGGTGCCACTTATCTACGCGTCGTTCGATGTCAGTTCCGGCGCGCATTTATTCTGGTTTATACAATTGATGAAATTTGGTGGCGCGCTGGGGGCGGTTCCAATCGGCCTGGCGGTCACCTGGGCCATCATCGACAACTGGCGACCCGCGCCAGGCACTGAAATCGAGCGCAGTACGCTGGTATTCTCAGTTTTACTGTTCGGTGTCGGCGGTGTGATTGGTTTCATGATTCACGCCAGTAACGTCACCGTACCGGCGCATTATCACGGCTCTATCGTCGGGATCACCATGGCGTTCATGGGGATTACTTATCACCTGATGCCCAAACTTGGCTTCAGAAAAGTCAGCGGACGGCTCGCCAGATGGCAGCCAGGCATTTATGGCGGCGGCCAGCTTATGCACATACTCGGTTTAGCCTGGTCTGGCGGGTACGGCGTTCAACGCAAGACCGCCGGCGCGGAACAAGGTCTGGAGCGCTTCGAACAAATTGCAGGCATGGGAATGATGGGCCTCGGGGGATTAATTTCGATCATTGGCGGCGTCATTTTTCTGATAGTGGTGTATCAGGCAATTCGCCCTTTGAGGAAGCGTGTAATAGCCAGCTAGTTGCTGCGTATGCGGCGACCATGAAGATTCTCGCTTGAGACTGCTTACCCTGTTTCGGATTGCAATAAAGGGTTTTTAGCTGTTCGACTGACTAATACCACACCGAGACTGACCATGGACAGGGCGATCAAAATTGTGCCGTTGATTGTTTCCTGCAACACCAACCAGCCGAATAACACCCCAAATACGGGAGAGAGAAAACTGAAAGACGCCATACTGGATGCAGGATAGACTGACAGCACCCAGAACCAGGTAAGAAAACCCAGACACACTACGGCAAACACCTGAATAGAAAATATCACCCAGATAGTTGACGTCAGTTCCCTTATTGGTTCACCCAGTTTAGGCGCAATTAACAGCAGAACCACCGCTGACACCGCGAGTTGATACAGCAGTTGCATCTCGGGGCATGATCGAGAAAGCCTGGTATTGCGCGCTACAATAATAATACCTGCCCAAAACATCGCACCAAGCAAGCAATAAAGATCTCCGATAATGGCTTGGTCGCTGGCTGGGGATTCATTGTTATACAGCGCAATCACAACACCTGTCATTGCCAGTAACAGTCCCCCTACCCTCACGACGGTTAGCCTTTCGCCCTGTATAAAAAAATGTGCGGCGATCGCAGTCCAAAACGGCATGGTGTAAAAGAAGATGGATGCGCGGGAAACTGTAGTGTAATCAAGGGCCTGAAAAAGCAACAGAAACTCGGCGGCAAAAAATAATCCAACCAGCATTCCGGGCCAGAAACTACCGTCTCGAATCGAAAGATGTTTTCGTGTCAATAACGCAAAAGCGAGAATAGGGAGAAACGCGCAGGCTGAGCGCAGGCCAGCCTGAAACACAGGATGCAATCCGGCGTTGACCAGCTTGATCATCACTTGATTGATTCCCATTAGGCCCGAGCAAAACACGAGTAAAAACGCACCTTGGGCATCGATTTGATTCTTGCGCATTGTTTTTCGCTACTGTTTGGATCTGCAATTGTTCAGAACTTGGAATGGCGCCGAGAAGCGTGGTGTCCAGTTAATGATCGAGCCACGACCAGCCCGCTTGACGTAATAAGAAGAATACCGAGCCAGGACAGCCATACGGGCAAAGTCCCGAACACCACATAGCCAATCAACACTGCAGCCACAATCTCAAAATAGGTAAAGGGCGCGAGTGTTGAAGCGGGTGCCCTTGAGAATGCAAACACAACCAAAGTCTGATTCAGTGTTCCGGTAATTACAAGCATGCAAATCAAAATGACATGCTCGCTGTTTACCGGTTGCCAATAAAATGGCAGAAAAAATGTCAGCACCAATGCAGCCGTCATTGCGCCCCAGAATGAAGTGACTAGCGGATGGGTTATAGCGCCTAGCTTGCGGTTCAGCACCATCTGAATACTTACAATCACAGCACACAAGAACACAAACAGCGTTCCCGAGTTGAAGCTGGAAAATGATGGGCGCATGACTAGCAAAACACCAACAAACCCAACTATGACACCAAGCCACCCTGTCCAGTGAACACGTTCCCCAAGAAAAAGAGCGGCCAGCAGAGTCAATAAAAACGGATAAGCGTAGAGTATGGCAATGGCATCAGCATAGTCGATGGATCGCGCGCCTACTACAAAGGCCACGGTGGACGCTGCCATAGTAATGCCACGAAAAACCTGCATACGAGGTCGTGTGGGTCTCATAGCTGATCGACCAATGCGAGCATACACCAGAGGCAGCAGGACCAATGCAAAACCAAAAAATCGAAACCAGGCGATCTGATACGCACTTAACTCTTCAGACAAGAGCTTCATGATCGCACCGGTGATCGCCGCAATGCTCAACCCGAGCACAATCAGCAGAATCCCTTGACGGGTACTCGCCAGGCTTTGCGAGTCAGTTGATAAGTCATTACTCACAGCATGTCTTTTACCAGACTGATGCTCCCAAATGTATCCTTGCCCAGGGAATTCCTCTTGTTCTGTGATCCAGTTCACAGAATCCCGCGCACTAAATCAGCATAGTTAAATCACATTTGGATAAAAGGAGCAGGAATGCCGTCTGGGACTGAGTGAGGGAACATCACCGCCGCGTCGATTCCAGAGGCATAAAATAAATTTAGAAGTGGTTTCCTTTTTCTGGAACAACTGGCTGCTTATAGCCGTTATACCCCCGATGCTCTATGCGATCGTCAGCCTGTTTGACGCATACTGGATCGATCGACAGGTCTTCGATAATGCCAGGGAGGCGACCATTATTTCCGCGCTATTTGGCGCCCTGCCGCTACTGGCACCAGTCTTTGGGATTATTGAAATTCGACTGCCCGCCCCGAAAGTTGCCAGTATCGCTTTGTTGTCCGGCGTGGCATTTGCCCTGCATATTTACTATTACCTGGCCGCCTTGTTTGAGAAAAACGATGTGGTGCTTGCTGAAACCATTCAGAACCTGAGCGTTCTTTGCGTGCCGTTCCTGGCCTATTTCCTTATTGACGAAATACTTACCCCAATCCACTACGTGGGAATTGGCGTTGCCACTCTGGGCGTGGTGTTCATGTATTGTCGCAACAAGCCCTCTGGTTCAGGTAGTTTTGCTGGCTGTGGGAAATTGATCATATCGATGCTGTTATTTTCACTAACCCTGATTGCCGGGGAATGGGTTTACCAGCACACTTCATTTTGGGATGGATACATGATATTCAGTTTTGGAATGTTTGTTACTGGATTTGGATTTTTTCTGTTGGGAAACAAAAAGACAATTCCTAAAATTGTTTGCTCTAAATGGCGTTTCTTTTTTTTAGCGGAAGGATTGACCACAATTGGGATTCTTTGTTCTCAGCGAGCGGTGGATATCAGCCCATCGGTTACATTCATTGCGATTACTGAATGCCTGGTGGCATTCTTCATTTTACTGTTAAGTTTAGGTGTATTCTGGGTCGCAAGAATTGCTGGAGGAAAGCTGGATTCCCTTGGGGTAGTCTGCAAAAACCAATTAATTGGCTACCCCGGGAAAATCGCTGCCGGGTTATTTATCTCTACAGGAATTCTGCTGGTTTATACTTACTAGTATCTGAAAAAACCTTTAGAGCATGATCTTTACCCCGCTGACCGAATATAACTTCGGAGCTATGGTCGGAGATTTCGATTGCGCTTCGATCAATGACGAATCCGCGGAGCAGATTCGCCGTGCACTATATCAACATCAGTTGCTGGTATTTCCAAACCAGCAACATCTTTCACCATCCCAAGAAGTCATTTTTCATAGAGAGGTTGATCCAGATGTGCGGTCAATTTGGCGAGATCAGATAAACAATCCCTGGGAACGATTTAAGGTTGAGCAAGGCAATACTGCGGGCACTTACCAGATTCCAAACGAGCCAGGCGTGCTGGTGCTCGGAAAAGGAAACATCGATCACTTTGGTCTAAAAGTAACGTTAGGGGGAAACCGTCGCGCATACGGAAATGAAGGTGGCTCTCAGGTATTAGGCGGCGGCGCACTGCAATGGCACATCGACGGCACGTTTTATGAGCATGATCCCTGTTTGTTTACCCAGATGCGATGCATCGAGGCCCCCCAAGGCAAAGGTCAGTGGCTGAACTACGACGACGGAACCGGCGCCAGATTATGGTGTGACGCAGGCTCAACCGCTTTTGCCAGCGGCCGTATTGCGTTCAACATGCTGAATACGCGCGCGCAGGATCGAGCCCTGGATACGAGAGTACATTATATGAGTCATCCGTTTCAGATGAGCCACGATCTCGGCAACAGCAGCAATGGATTAAGGGTTTTAGATCCTCATGCTGAAAAATTATACGCCGCCAGCAGGGAACCTCCGGGACAACCTATCAATGATCCGGCTGCCAAGGTTTATCCGATAGTATGGACTTGTCCGGTAACCAGAGAAAAGGCGCTGATGCCGCAGCCACGCTGCATGGATCACTTAGAGCACGTATCCGAAAAAAAACACCTGGGAAAAACAGAATCCAGACTCCAGGTAGAGGAACTGATGCGCCCCGGCATCGAACCCAAGGCAGTGTATGTCCATTCATGGCGAAATGGCGATCTGGTGATATGGAATAACCGCTCAATGTGGCATTCGGCAACCGGGAAGCTGTCGAAAGAGGATCGACGTATACAACACCTGACCGCGTTTAACAGCAGTAAACCGCCCTGTTAGCAACTTACCCGATCAAATATTAAGGTAACGAAACATGCCCAGAAGAACTCTCAAACCTCAGCAACTTGATTTCCAGCCACGCCGCACATACCCCTACTCACCCGGCGCGATGGGAGGAACATGATTTACACCGCAGGGCAAGTGGCTGGGGCAGCGATGGCAACATCCTGGGAATTGACGACATCGAGACACAAACCCGCCAGACTCTCAGTAACGTAGGCGCTGTGCGAACGGGGGGCGGTGCAACCTGGGACGATGTGCTGAAATGCAATGTTTATCTTAATGTTTATCTTAAGGACATGCAGGACTTTCAGAAAATGAATAACATTTTCGCAGAAGTTTTTCCAGAGAACCCACCCGCCCGCACTACAGTTCAAACACCTATGGCCGAGGAGACTATGTTTGTGGAGATTGAAGCAGTGGCTTATATTGGCGGGTGAGTATTTAGAGCTAATCGTTATTCTGATTGTCGTGTGTCGTCGAAACTATTGCTTTGGGTAGACGTAGCGTCGACAGGCCCAGTAAGCCAGTGCTGAGGTCGACAAGATATAAATCGCGCTAACCGCAGTGAGCGTTTCCAGGGCAACACCTATGTCAAAGAACCATCCAAGAATTACAGGAGAAATGGCTGTGGACAACACCATGGTCGCGGTAGAAAACGATTTGATTGAACCGATATGACGGCTGCCGTACAGTTCGACAAACAATGGCGTTGACAGTGATTGAGACATGCCCACAGTGATTCCGGTAAAAACCATGAAACCAAGCGCAGCACTCTCATCCGAAGAAACAGACAAAATAGCGAGCGCAATTGCAAGTGGTAGCGTCATTGCCGGTAGAATTCGGCTGGCGTTGAAGCGATCAATAAGTACCCCGCATATCAGATTACTACCCACTGATACCAAGGCATAGATTACGAACAATCCACCCCACATGGACAGCGACCATCCCTTGGCCTGTACAAGATGTACCTGGTGAAAAATAAATCCCGTAAACATGAGCGGCTGAGACAGTAAACCCGGTAATATCAAATAGAACTTGAGATCGCGAAGCACCTCCGCTCGAGTCCAGTGGTGCCTGCCGCCTTTCGACATCTCTGCCGCCGCAGTGTTTATACTATTCACGTAGCGCTGGTGGCGGTGTTTATGGCCACGGAGCAAGAGTAGAATCAGCGGCAATACGCACAGCAGCAATAACAAAGAAAAAACCTGCCAACTGTTGCGCCAGCCTAACCAAGCCAATAGCGCTACGATCGCGCTCGGCAGAACCGCTTCGCTTAGCGGGTACCCCATGCCTGCAATCGAGGAAGCTTTTCCTTTCACCGATTCAAGATAGCGCACCATGGCAGTAGTGCTGCATAGAAACATCAGTCCCTGTCCGGCATGCCGCAAAATGAAAATGCTGATCACGAGCATCAGCAGCGAATGTGTGATCGATAGGGCCCAGCATCCGAGTGCCAGCAACACGATGACCGCGGCGGACATCTTCCTGAGGTCAATTTGATCAACCAGCGGTCCCGTGCGAAGCATAAGCAGCGCACTGCCGAGGGTGGCGGCCGAGTAGATCGCGCCAAAGGCGCCATGGCTCAGGGATAGATCGGCCCTGATCTGTCCACTGAAAAGAGAAATAAAATAGGTCTGGCCAGGGCCAGACCAGAAGTTCATGACCAGCCCAAATGATAATAGTCGCCACTCTGCGGCGAGCAGTCGTGTTCCTGACAAAGTGACCGCGGATTTCATAAGGCCGCGGAGTGTATCACCGAAGCGGCCATGCAAATTTACAGGCGAACTATCCTGCCAGTTAGGTGACTATCGACAGCGATTAATTTGCGATGGCTAACTCAACGTCGAATAGCGGTGAACAGACCCCACTTGTGAAATCCCGATTCAGCACGTGCGAGTTTTTCACGCCAGCCTAACTTCAGTTTTTGTTTGGCCGCCTGTTCTATTTCCAAACCAGATATGGTGTGGAGATCACCGTGAAGAATATCGATGAATCTGTCGGTCCAGTCATTGCATTGGATATCACAAAATCCTGCATCGGAGATTACCTCGGTGTATTCAGGTAACGTATTCAAAAAGTAACTGCGGCCCTCCACATACCTTGAAAAGTCTTCTGACCAGGGTTTTTCACTACAACAATAGTCGGTGAACAGGAGTCTGCCTTGTGGTTTAAGCGCATTATGCAATTTCTTAAACAGGCGCGCTTTATCCTGGATATGCAGAAAAACATCACGACTGTAGATACCGTCATAGCTCCGCTGCCGATTGAGTTCCAGGCAGTTTCCAAGTTCGAGGCAGACACGATCTTCTATCTTGTGCGCCTTTAGTTTGGATCGAGCCATTTCGATCATGTTTGCAGACAAGTCAATGCCATCCACCCTGAACCCAAATTCCCGCGCCATAAGAAACGCGCTACCGCCAAGACCGCAGCCCACGTCAAGCACCTTTGCGCCTTGTTTTAATCTCAATCTGGCGATTAGCTCTCTTGCCAAAGTCCTGCCACCCGGACTGACAAAGTCCTCACCATACACCGCTTCGTAATTCAGAATTGAGTTTGAAGAGTACTGTTCCGAATCCAGAAAGACTTGTGTCACTTCGGCGACTGTCAAAGTCAGGGCCCTCTGTTAACCGCGGCAAGATGCTTGGGGAACGCATCACTGGCCATCAGCTT